>CAKUOD010000013.1 GCA_934668695.1 uncultured Collinsella sp.
CCCGCGTCGGTCACGAGAAGGACGGCAAGAACAAGCTGCGCGTCTGCAAGAAGTGCGGCCACAAGTTCTAAGCTGCCCGCAACATCAAGTTGCTAGCAAAGGCCCGGATGCCCCATGGCACCCGGGCCTTTTTCTATCCCTACTCATTGCACTCATTGGGGACAGACTTAAATGAGTGGGGTAGCCGTTGGGGAAGGTCCTTCGCGGGCAGGGCGATCTTAATGGCATTCCTAGAGTCCTTTCGACCGATATCTCCTGTATAAATCTTCCGGCCTGAGATGTATCGGGGATCAACCTACTGGATGCATCAAGCATAGATTCTTATCCGCCTAAGAGCCAATATCGGTCGCGCGTCGTGCTCTGTAAATTGCATGCTTGCGTGTCTGTGCGCGTTCTCTTGCGTTCTATTGCGCAATGCCGCGTATATATGCGCCGTTTACGGGGCAAAAAATGACCGTTTAGCGGTGAGATACGCAAAAACGCGCATAGACGCGCGTGTTTGTGCGAATATAGAGCTGTCAGAAATGCAAGTCGTTCTATGACACAGGAGGCACATGATGGTAGATTCCAAGCAGGCTCCGCTCGACGCCGCGGCAGCCGCCAAAGCAGCGTTCGCTTCGGTCCAGGACAAGCCGTTCCCCGACGATATTTTTACGGCTCCCGAGCTCCGTTGGGCCGTGATCGGTTGCGGCGTTATCGCCAACCAGATGGCTCAGTCCCTTGCTCTTGCCGGCCGCAAGCTTGCGGGCGTTGCCAACCGCACGCTGTCCAAGGCTCAGGCTTTTGCCGATCAGTATGGCATCGAGAAGGTCTACGACACGGTTGAGGACCTCTACGCCGATCCTGACATCGACGCCGTCTACATCACTACCCCGCACAACACTCATATCACCTATCTGCGCGCTGCCCTGGCAGCCGGCAAGCACGTGCTCTGCGAAAAGGCCATTACCCTCAATTCCGCTGAACTCGATGAGGCCCGTGCCATTGCCGCCGAGCACAACGTGGTCCTTATGGACGCTACCACGGTGCTCCACATGCCCTTGTATCAAGAGTTGCGCCGTCGCATGGATGCCGGCGAGTTCGGCCGCATGAACCTCGCTCAGCTCAACTTTGGTAGCTACAAGGAGTACGGCGACCTGACCAACCGTTTCTACAATCGCAACCTTGCCGGTGGTGCCATGCTCGATATTGGCGTGTATGCACTGTCCGTTATGCGCCTGTTTATGGCGAGCCAGCCCGCCGAGGTCGTTTCGCTGGGCAACACCTGCGAGACTGGCGTCGATGTTGCAGGCGGCATCGTCTGCCGCAATGCCGAGCAGCAGCTGGGCGTCGTGAGCCTTACGCTCCACTCCAAGCAGCCCAAGCGCTCGGTTATCAGCTTTGACAACTGCTATATCGAGGTCAACGAATATCCGCGCGCCGATCGCGCTACGATCGTGTGGACCGCGGACGGTCATCGCGAGGAGGTCTCCGCGGGCACCGAGGCTTACGCCCTGTGCTACGAGATGGCTGACCTTGAGAAGGCCGTCGCCGGCGATGATTCCAAGCGCGAGCTTCTGGATTTTGCTTTTGATGTTATGGAGCTCATGACCAAGCTCCGCGCCGATTGGGGAGTCGTCTACCCCGAGGAGGAGTAAGCGATGCTTGCGGAAGATAGGCTTAACGCGATCGTGTCGATGGTGCAGCAGGCTGGCTCGGTAACGGTGCCCGAGCTTGCCGATGCCCTGGGTGTGACGGCTTCTACCATTCGACGCGACCTGCAGACACTTGACCGAGCGCACCGCATCGCCAAGGTGCACGGTGGCGCGACAAGCCTTGAGCGCGCGCACGTGACGCGCGACTTAACGATCAGTGAGCGCAGTGATCTCCATAACGACGACAAGGAGCGCATCTGCGCTCGCGCCGCGGCGCTCGTGGAGCCCGAGAGCTTTGTGTACATCGATTCGGGTTCGACGACGCTCAGGCTCATCGAGCATCTTCCGCGCCTTGACGGCGTCACCTATGTGACCGACTCCGTGCTCCATGCCCAGCATCTCGCCCTGCGCGGCATGCGCACCGTGGTGCTGGGTGGCGAGCTCAAGCCCGAGACCGAGGCGCTCGTTGGCCCCGATGCCTTGGCAACCTTAGACCGCTACAACTTCAACTGCGGCTTTTGGGGTTCCAACGGTATTGCAGCCGAGCAGGGCTTTACGACGCCCGACATCGAGGAAGCGCAGGTCAAGCGTATCTCGATGCGTCATACCGCCAAACGCTTCGTAATCTCGGACGCCAGCAAATTTGGCATGGTGGCACCTGTCAAGTTCGCGGACTTCCGCGATGCAACGATCATTACCGCGGGCGAGGTGCCCGCCAAGTACCAGTCGATGGACAACGTCATCACGGTCTAGCGACAGGGGGCAGGCCAAGGTCAAAACCACCACAAAGGTGCCTGTCCCCATTGTGGCGGTTCAATAGAAAAGCGGCAACGTCCACACACGGGCGTTGCCGCTTTCCGTTTTGTCTAGATCTGTAACAACTAGACCGTCAAAAGTGGGCTAGATGTTACAGATTGAGATTCTTTTGAATCACATGGACCCTTTGTCTCGATCTGTAACATCTGGGGCTGATTTTGCTGAATTACTGTTACAGATTTAGATATTCCCTTGAGGGGGATTTGAACGTCTCAATCTGTAACAGATAGACCGGAAAATGGGTTCTAACTGTTACAGATCGAGACGTTTTGGCGCCGCGGCTGAGCCATCGCGGTCAAAACCACCACAAAGGCTCCTGTCCCTATTTGGCAGGTTTTAGGGCTCCCAGGGGCAGGGGGCTTCGATGTGGATATGCTCGCCGGTTACGGGGTGCGTGAAGGACACACTGTGGGCGTGGAGCATCAGGCCGCAGGGGCGCAGCGTGCCGTACAGGTCGTCACCCACCAGGGGATGACGCTCGCTTGCCAGATGCACGCGGATCTGGTGCTTGCGGCCGGTGAGCAGCTCGACATCGATATAGGAGCGCGTGGGCAGGCCACGACGGCTCTTAAGGCGCTTGAGTACCTTTACGCGCGTCTGGGACGGCTTGCCGCTGGCGCCGACGCGCATCTTGCGGCTGTCGTGACGGTCGCGGGCGATGGGCTTGTCGATAAGCTTCTCGTTCCAGTCGATCTTGCCCTCGGCGAGCGCCAGGTAGTGTTTTTCGAAAGCGTGGTCGATGACCATCTGGTCAAAGGCGGGCTGCGTCTGCTTATCGAGCGAGAACAGCACCACGCCGGTGGTGTCGCGGTCCAGGCGGTTGAGCGGCTGCATGTCGGTCGCGGCAAAGCCGTCGCCCATCGCCAGCAGCAGGTCGCTGGCGTAGTCGGTGAGCGTGCGCTCGCCGGTGCCGTCACCGTGGACGATCATGCCGGCGGGCTTGTCGATGGCCATGAGCCAGGCGTCGCAGTAGAGGACTTGAGGTTCTTCGTTCACGTGTAAGCCTTTCGGTTAGCTGATTCCCACAAACATGCAGCCCGAGGTCGCCCCGCGCAGGCGGGCAGCGGGCTTGCGGCCCGCCTGCGCAGCTTCGACGGCGCGGCGGACGCGGGCGACGGAGCGGCCCACCTCTTCGGCATCGAGCAGCGTGCCGTCCACCATAAGACGGCGCACGCCAGCATCGAGCAGCTGAGGAACCTGCGGCGTGAGGTCGATGGGATAGGCGTCGTACAGGCGCGAGCGGCCATGAATGTCGGTGCGTACGGGCATGACCTTGCCGTCGATATTCTTGAGCGAGAGCTTGCGGGCGCGCAGGCGGCAGTTGGCGCAATCGTGGATGCAGCCATTGGCAACCTGCAGGATGCAGTGCTCGCTCGTCATAACACGCGGGCGGCCAAAGACGGTGATGCCCAAAGGCGCGGGCGCAGCGGCTCCGAGTGTGACAATCTCGTCGAGCGTAATCTCGGGCGAGAGCCAAAACGCGCCGGCTCCGCGCTTGGCGAGCGCCTCCATGCAGGGCGTGTTATGCACGGGTAGGCAGGAGCGAATCTCGGCCGTGGCGCCGGTCTGTGCGGCAACGGCGAGTTCGGAGATATTGCCGATGGCGACAGTGGCGCCGGCATTGATCCAGGGATCGACGCGAGCGTGGTCGACAGCGCGGCAGACCTCGTCGAGCACGGGAACGATGTTCTGCTCAAGTGCATCAGCGGGGGAGAGCCCGGCGGCATCGAGCGCGTCGGTGGTCATGTAGATGCGCGTGGCGCCCTCGGTATGGGCGGCCTCGGCGGCCTCGAGCGAGGTGACCGTGGCGCAAATCTGCGGCTCATCGCGGCAATGCTCGGGTGCAGGGCGGTCGACATCGGCAGTCGTCGGCAATTCGAGCACCTTCGCGCGCTCCTTGTACGGCGCCAGGATGGCCTCCTTCAGCGCCTTGCAGGCAGCGGCGCGCACCTTGTGCACGGCGGAGAAGCCCATGCCGCAGCCGGCGTCGAGCGAAACGTCAAAGCTCGCGGCCTCAAAGGGCGAGGAGCCCATGCGGCCCACATGCTCAACTAGATCGGCGGCCTCGACGGCGCGGGTCTTGGCGGCCTCGACGGTAAAGCCCGTGGCGGTGGCGGTAAGCGCGGGGTTGTCGCAGCAGGTGAGCGTGACGGTAAACGGCTCGCCCAGGCGTGCCACGATGGACACATCAACGGCGCGGCGGCGCAACACGTCGCGCTTGAGCGCGGCGCCGGCGGCGTCAATGGCACGCTGGCTGCGGATGACGCGTACGCGGCAGCCCTCGGGCATACTGCGGGGCACGCGGCACTCAATGACATCGCCCGCGGCGGCATCCTCGGCAGCAATAGTGGTCAGGAATTGGTCGAACTCATCATCGTGGCGAAGCTCCAGCAGGTCGCCCTTGCCCACGGGCTCAAACAGCTCGATGCGGGCGATGGCAGCGCGGCGACGGCGGTCATCGGGCTTGAGACCGCGCACGTCGCGGTTGGCCGGGCGACTGCCCAGTACCCTACCCACGATCTGGCCGCGGTTGTTGGAACGCTCGTAGCTCATCATCTCGTCGCCCGAGGTGCCGTCCTGATAGGCGTGCGTAAAGTCGCGGTTAAAGCAGCGCTTGAGCTGGCGCTGGCGGGCGGCTTCCTCGTCCTTGGCCACGGCGGCTCCGGCCAGCATGTCGTCAATCTCGCGACGGTACACGTCGACGATGGAGTAGACGTAATCGGGGGCTTTCATGCGGCCCTCGAGCTTGAGCGACGCGGCGCCGGCATCATACAAGCGGCGGACGAGCTGCGAAGTGTTGGTGTCGCGCGGACACAGCGCGCGCTCGCGACCGGCAGGGGAGAGCGAGCGACCGTTCTTGTCGATCAGCTCGTAGGGCAGGCGGCAGGGCTGAGCGCACATGCCACGGTTGGCCGATCGTCCCGCCATGGCAAAGCTCGAAAGCAGACACAGGCCAGAGTAGCAAAAGCAGATGGCGCCATGGCTAAAGACCTCAAGGTCCACATCGGGCGCGGCATCGTGAATGGCGGCAATCTCGTCGATGGAAAGCTCACGCGAGAGGGTCACGCGGTCGGCGCCTTGCTCGCGGCACCAAAGGGTTCCGCGGTCGTCGTGGATGTTCGCCTGGGTCGAGATATGCGTCTCGATGCCGGGCATGGTGCGCTTGACCTCAAAGAACAGGCCCCAGTCCTGGATGATGAAGGCGTCGGCGCCCAGCGTGGAGCAGCGATGGATGAGCTGCAGCGCATCGCTCATCTCGGATTCCTTGATGACGATGTTGACCGTGACGTAGACGCGCGAGCCGGCCAGATGCGCGGCGCGGCAGGCCTGCTCAAAGGCCTCGTCGGTAAAGTTGGTGGCCTTGCGGCGTGCGTTGAAGCTGCCCATGCCGCAGTAGATGGCGTCTGCCCCGGCGGCGAGTGCGGCGGCAAAGGGCTCGGGCCCTCCGGCGGGCGCCAAAAGCTCGGGTCTGCGGTTGGTGGTTCGACTGGCGGTTGCGGTCATATCCTGCCTTTCAAAATGCTCAGATACTCAAAAGTATAGTGGTGCCGTCGCGGCAGGCGATGCCCGTGCTCCAAGCGGGATAAAGTCTTCAGCAGCTTGGACTGGCTGCTCCACATGAGAACCGTTCAGCGGTCCGGGGAAACCGTTGGGCGATAAAATATTCTCGCAACGTGATAATAATCTTGCATCGCGCGGAAACCTTGAGTACTATCCCAATCAAGCGCGGTGTTCAGACCGAACTGTGCCTCCCGGTGTGAACGCCGCGCTCCCGTTCCCTTTTACTTGTAAGGAGAAAAACATGAGCAAGACCGTCGTGTCTTCCGATAACGCACCCGCAGCCATCGGCCCGTATTCCCCTGGTATCCAGACCGGCAACATGGTGTTCCTGTCCGGCCAGCTGGGCATCGATCCCGCAACTGGCAAGATGCCCGAGGGCGTCGAGGCCCAGGCCAAGCAGTCCCTTGCTAACGTCGAGGCCCTGCTGACCGCTGCCGGCGCCACCTTTGCCGATGTCGTCAAGACCACAGTCTACCTGGCTGACATTGCCGACTTCGCTGCCGTAAACGAGATCTACGCCTCCAAGTTCGAGGCCCCGTTCCCCGCGCGCAGTGCTTTCCAGGTTGCCGCTCTTCCGGCTGGCGGTCTGGTCGAGATCGAGGTCGTCGCCGCTCTCTAAGGCGTTGGCCACAACTAAACATGATATGCAAAAAGACCCTGCAGCGCGTGCGAGCTGCAGGGTCTTTTGTCAAGTGACGAATCGCTTGTGGAGCCGCGCTCCATTTTGCTCGTTAGCCCTCCTTGCGGACTTTTTGCAGGTAGCGGTAGACGCTGGGCTCCGAAATACCCAGTGCGGTGGCGGCACAGGCCACGGCGCCCTTGAGCATGAACACCCCGTTGCCGTTGAGGTGGCGAATGACGTCCACGCGGTCGCTCTGACCAAGCGACGCTACATCCAGCCCGCGCGCGCTCAGCAACTCGGCAATGCTGCGGTCGATGAGCTCCTGTGTGGACTCCGAAAGGCTTTCGACCTCGATAGGGGCGGGCTCCGTGCGCGTCGGCGCCGCGTCGAAGCACGCCATGAGCTGCTGCGCCATGGCGTTGATGGAGCGCACGGTCGAGAGGTCGGTGTTGACGCAGAGCATACCGACGATCTCGTCATCCTCGCGGATAAAGAACGTCGCGGACTCCAGCGTCTTGCCTCCGGCGCCGCGGCCCTCGTAGCCCGTAATAAACGGCAGGTCGCGATACTTGGGGTCGTGCATGATCTTGAGCGCCAGATCGGTGGCGGGACCGCCGACCTTGCGGCCACTCACGATGCCGTTGCGAATATCGACGATGGCGTGGTCGGGATCCGAGAAATCGTGCAGCACGATCTCGCTGTTCTTACCGAGTATCTGCTCCAGGAAATCGACCATCGGCAAAAAGCGGCGTACGGTCTCGTTCACGGGCAACTCCTTTGGATTCTATCGAGGGCGTTCATAACAATTTTTTATCATGGTAACACGGCGCTTATCATTCCGTATATCCGCAGGTATATCGCGTAATACAGACGAACGGTAGGAATTTGGCGGTAAACGGTCGACCAAAAGAAATGTAAGATGCTACTCAGAGCAAGCACGTTTCTGACCTGCGAAAACGCTTTATTCGAGCTGAAGAATAGTCTGATAACAAAAAATTATTATTGAGAATAAGAAAAATCTTTAATACGATGTTCAACGAAGGCACAACCTCAACTCCGCACTGCGTCAAAATAGAGTGACAGATGCGAAATAACAACTTCGAGGATTGGTGGTCAAATGGCCCAGGAGACGGTAACGAACGGCACTGAAGCCCTGTTTACTCGTGAAGGCAAGCCCCCTGTACAGGAAATGATCCCGTGTGCGCTTCAGCACGTGCTGGCATCGTTTGCCGGCATTATTACCCCGGCAGTTATCATCGCCGGCGTCTATGGCTTTAACAGCCAGCAGAGCACCGACATCATTCAGGTCGCCCTTATTCTTTCGGCAATCGACACGGCCCTTCAGGCCTTCGCTCCCTTCCGTCGCATTGGCGGCGGCCTGCCCATCGTCATGGGCGTTTCGTTCGCGTTCCTCCCGGCCCTGCAGGCCATGGGCGCCTCGGGCTTTAGCTTTGGCGCGCTGCTGGGCGGCGAGATCGTCGGCGGCGCCGTCGCGGTTCTGTTTGGTCTGGCCTACAGCAAGATCAAGTGGCTGTTCCCGCCCGTCGTGACCGGTACGGTCATCTTCTCCATTGGCGTCTCTCTGTATCCCACCGCCGTCAAGTACATGGCCGGTGGCATGGGCACGCCGCTGTGGGGCACCCCGCAGGCATGGTGCGTCGCGCTTATCACCTTCGCCGTGGTCTTCGCACTTGCCAACTTTGGCAAGGGCACGCTCAAGCTGGGCTCTGTGTTCTTTGGCATGATCGTCGGCATGATCGTCTCCATCCCCTTTGGCATGATCGACTTCTCCAGCGTCGCTACCGCCCAGGTCTTCGCCCTTCCCAAGCTCATGCCCTATGCACTCGAGTTTGACCCTGAGGTCTGCATCACCCTCGCCGTCGTGTTCCCCATGGTCGCCATCCAGGTTATCGGTGATGTCTCCGCTGCCTGCCTGGGCTCCATCGACCGTATGCCGACCGAGCGCGAGCTCTCCGGCGCCATCGTGTCCCAGGGCCTTACCTCTATGGTCGGCGGCCTGCTGGGCGGTCTTCCCACCAGCGCCCTTGGCCAGAACGTGGGCATCATCTGCTCCAACAAGGTCGTCAACAAGTGGGTCTTTGTGATTATCGCGGCCGTCTTTGCCATCGCCGGTCTGTTCCCGCAGCTCTCTGCCGTCCTTTCCGCTATCCCGCAGCCCGTCATCGGCGGCGCGACCGTCGGCGTCTTTGGCACCATCACCATGAACGGCGTGCGCATGTTCACCCGCGAGGGCCTCACGCAGCGCACTACCACCATCGTCGGTACCTCCGTCGTCTTTGGCCTGGGTATCTGGATGGCCAGCGGCTGCCTTGCCGGCGAGGGCATGCCCGCCTGGGTGTCCACCGTCATCGGCTCCAATGCCGTAACCCCCACCGCCATCATGGCCATTGTCCTTAACCTGATCCTTCCGCAGACGCCGGTCGTGGCTCAGCACATCGATGCTGCCAAGGACGCTGCCGTGGATCTGGTCCTGCCCGAGAGCAAGAAGTAACCAATTCGGTGCTATTCGTCGGCGGACGCATCGCCTCGTCCGCCGACGTCATGCGGCGCCAAGCCGCACTTCAAAGGGCTTGTCCCTTTGGTGAAGCGTTGACGGGAGAGGGCCCGTTTCCGGTGTAGGCCGGCGCTTCGCACTTCCGCTATGTCAGAGGTGTCAAACCCCGCCTCTGATGTTGAAGGGAGCATCTATGCTTCTGGTCGCCAACGGTTCCGTCTTTACCCGCAACGCTCAGACCCCGTTCATTCCCAACGGTGCGGTCGCCATTGACGGAGATACGATCGTCGAAGTGGGCCCCGAGTGCGAGCTCAAGGCCAAGTACCCGGATGCCGAGTACGTCGACGCTCAGGGCAACCTCATCATGCCCGGACTCATCAACTGCCATACCCACATCTACTCGGGTCTGGCCCGCGGCCTTGCCATTAAGGGCTGCAACCCCACCAACTTCTTGGAGAATCTTGAGCAGCAGTGGTGGAAGATCGACGATAACCTGACGCTCGACGGCACCAAGGCCAGCGCCTATGCCACGATTCTTGACTCCATCCGCGATGGCGTCACCACGATCTTCGATCACCATGCGAGCTTCTGCGAGATCCCGGGAAGCCTCTTTACCATTAAGGATGCAGCTCAGGAGCTGGGCATGCGTTCGTGCCTGTGCTACGAGGTCTCCGATCGCCGCGGCCAGGAAAAATGCGACCAGGCCATTGCCGAGAACGCCGAATTTGCCCAGTGGGCCGCCAAGGAGCGTCGCGATAACGACAACCACATGATCGCCGCCATGTTTGGCGGACATGCCACCTTTACGCTGTCGGACGAGACCATGGACAAGATGGCCGAGGCCAACAACGGCCTGACCGGTTTCCACATCCACGTGTGCGAGGGCATGAATGACGTGTGGGATTCCCGCCTCAACCGCGGCGGCATCAGCCCCGTCGAGCGCCTGCTGCAGCACGACCTGCTGGGTCCCGACACCATGCTGGGCCACTGCATCCACGTGACGCCCGCCGAGATGGACATCGTCAAGGAGTCCGGCACCTGGCTGGTCAACAACCCCGAATCCAATATGGGCAACGCCGTGGGTTGCGCTCCCGTGCTCGAGTTCTTCCGCCGCGGCATCCCCGTGTGCATGGGCACCGATGCCTACACCCACGATATGCTCGAGAGCCTCAAGGTCTTCCTGATCATCCAGCGCCACAACGCCGCCATGCCCAACGTGGGCTGGTGCGAGGCCATGACCATGCTGTTCGAGAATAACGCCAAGATGGCCAGCAAGTACTTCGATCGCAAGCTCGGTGTGCTCGAGGCCGGCGCTGCCGCCGACGTCATCGTCATGGACTACAAGCCCTTTACGCCGCTGAGCGAGGAGAACATCGACGGCCATATGCTCTTTGGCATGATGGGCAAAAACTGCCGCACCACCATCATCAACGGCAAGGTCCTGTACAAGGATCGCGAGTTTGTCGGTATCGATGAGGAAAAGATCAACGCGTGGACCATGGCTGAGTCCAAGAAGCTCTGGAGCACGCTCAACGAGCGCACCTACTAATTCACAAGTAGATTCACGCGCGTCGAATGTTTCGCCATATTCGACGCGCGCATGGGCGGCCTCCGCGGGGTCGCCGGCGCTGTACTAGCGCTACACCGTATTTGCGCCCGCCGCGCGGTCTCGCCGGGCGTTGCAGAGAGGAGCTCATTATGAGCGACATCATGAGGCCGATCCCGTTTTCGCAGCTGATGAACTGGATCATCGAAGAGCACAAGACCCAGGACGCTATCTTTGGCGTGCGCAAGATGGTCACGGCCAACCAGGAGGGCGCGCTTCCCATTTTTGACGAGCGCATCGAGACTCCGTTTGGCCCGGCCGCCGGTCCCAACACGCAGCTTGCCCAGAACATCATTGCCTCCTACGTGGCGGGCGCGCGCTTCTTCGAGCTCAAGACCGTTCAGGTTATGGACGGCGAGGAGCTCTCCAAGTGCGTCAACAAGCCCTGCATCGTGGCGCAGGACGAGTGCTACAACTGCGAGTGGTCGACCGAGCTCGAGGTTCCGCAGGCATATGCCGAGTACGTCAAGGCATGGTTCGCCTGCCACCTCATCGCCCGCGAGTATGGCCTGGGCAGCCCGGACGGCTTTGTCTTTAACATGTCCGTGGGTTATGACCTGGAGGGCATCAAGAGCCCCAAGGTCGATGCCTACATCGAGGGCATGAAGGACGCCAGCGGCTCCGAGGTCTGGAACGAGTGCCGCACGTGGGCCCTTGCCAACCTGGACAAGTTCGAGCATGTCGACGCCGCGTTTGTCGAGTCCATTCCGGCACGCGTCTCCAACTCCATCACCGAGTCTACCCTGCATGGCTGCCCGCCGGCCGAGATCGAGCGCATCGCGACCTATCTGATCACCGAGAAGGGCCTCAACACCTACATCAAGTGCAACCCCACGCTGCTGGGCTACGAGTTTGCCCGTCAGCGCCTCAACGAGCTGGGCTTTGACTACATCGTCTTCGATGACACGCACTTCCGCGAGGACCTGCAGTGGGTCGACGCCGTGCCTATGTTTGAGCGCCTGATTGCCCTGTGTGCCGAGCGCGGTCTGGAGTTTGGCGTTAAGCTGACCAACACCTTCCCCGTCGACGTGACGAGGAACGAGCTACCCTCCACCGAGATGTACATGTCCGGCCGTTCGCTGTTCTCGCTGACCATCGAGGCCGCCCGCCGCATCACCGAGCAGTTCGATGGCAAGCTGCGCATCAGCTACTCCGGCGGCGCCACGGTCTACAACATCCGCGCCCTGTACGATGCCGGCATTTGGCCCGTCACCCTGGCGACCGACGTGCTCAAGCCCGGTGGCTACGAGCGCTTTAGTCAGATGGCCGGCGAGTTTGGCGATCTGGACGGCAAGCCGTTCGCGGGCGTCTCGCTCGAGGCCGTGACTGCGATCCAGACCGATTCGCTCACCAGCCCGCTCTACAAGAAGCCGCTGCGCCCGCTGCCCGACCGCAAGGTCGCCGGCAAGAGCCCGCTTTCCGACTGCTTTACCACGCCGTGCCGCACGAGCTGCCCCATCCAGCAGGACATTCCCGCCTACCTGGCGGCTGTTGACGAGGGCCGCTACGAGGACGCACTCAACATCATCATCGAGCGCAACGCCCTGCCGTTCATTACCGGTACCATCTGCCCGCATCCCTGCGGCCGTGCCTGCGAGCGTGCGTTCTACGAGCCCGAGGGCGCCCAGATTCGCGCCAGCAAGCTCAAGGCCGCCCGCGAGGCCATGACCGCCGTGCTGCCCAAGCTGCGCGCCCAGGCCATTGCTAACGACGGCGAGCACAACGTTGCCGTTATCGGCGGCGGCCCGGCCGGTCTGGCGACGGCGTTCTTCCTGACGCGCGCCGGCGTGCCCGTCACTATCTTCGAGGCCCGCGATTCGCTTGGCGGCGTGGTCCGTCACGTGATCCCCGAGTTCCGCATTGCGAGCGACGATATCTCCCACGATGCCGAGCTCTGCCTGGCCTTTGGCGCCAAGGTTCAGCTCAACGCCCGCGTGGAGTCCATTGACGAGCTCAAGGCCCAGGGCTTTACCGACGTGGTCGTGGCAACCGGTGCCTGGATGCCCGGCTCTGCGGGCTTGGGCGAGGGTGCCGAGCTCGATGTGCTGGAGTTCCTCGAGGCCGCCAAGAAGGGCGAGAAGCTCGAGCTGGGCGAGGACGTCGTGGTCATCGGCGCCGGCAACACCGCCATGGACGCCGCGCGCGTGGCCAAGCGCCTGGCCGGCGTGAAGAACGTGCGCCTGGTCTATCGCCGCACCAAGAAGCAGATGCCCGCCGACGAGGAAGAGCTCGATCTTGCTCTTGCCGATGGCGTTGAGTTCTGCGAGCTGCTGGCGCCCAAGGCGCTCAACGGCGCCGTGCTGACCTGCGACGTTATGGAGCTTGGCGAGCCGGATGCAAGCGGCCGTCGCAGCCCCGTCGCCACGGGCGAGACCGTCGAGCTGCCCGCCACCACGGTGATCTGCGCCGTGGGCGAGGGCATCGATGCCAGCCTGTACGACGCCGCGGGCGTCGAGCACGACCGTCGCGGCCGCCTTGCCGCCACCTCCACCGGCGTCGAGGGCGTCTGGGCTGCAGGTGACTGCCGTCGCGGTCCGGCCACCGTGGTCGA
This sequence comes from uncultured Collinsella sp., assembly GCA_934668695.1. Next base: position 13,306 of record CAKUOD010000013.1, read on the forward strand.
GGCTATCGCCGATGCCGCCGAGGTCGCCCGTGCCATCGCTGGCGTGGACTTTAACAAGTACGCCGACTGCAACGAGCAGGCCGGTCGCGAGGACACCTGCTACGAGCGCAAGGGGTCGCTGTGCCGCGACAAGCGCAACTGCACCAAGACTCGCTGCCTGGGCTGCGGCTCGGTGTGCGAGGTCTGCTGCGACGTGTGCCCCAACCGCGCCAACGTTGCAATTAAGGTGCCGGGCCTGGCCAAGCATCAGGTGGTACATGTCGACGGCATGTGCAACGAGTGCGGCAACTGCGCCGTGTTCTGCCCCTACCAGGAGGGCCGTCCCTACAAGGACAAGCTCACCCTGTTCTGGAGCGAGCAGGACATGGAGAACTCCGAGAACGAGGGCTTCCTGGCCGTGGACGAGGATCACTTTAAGGTCCGCGTCGCCGGCACGGTCCGCACCGTCTCGATCGATGCCGTCAACACCGGTCTGCCCGAGGCCGTCCGCCTGACCATCAGGACTGTGCGCGACAACTATTCGTACCTTCTTAAGAAATAGGCGAGTCTCTTATGGCCAAATCCATTCAACATAACGTGGCCTACGTTGCCTGCGGAAGCGGTTGTGCCTCCGCAGGCGGCGACGCCCGCTGCAGCGAAGGCTGCATTGGCTGTGGCGCCTGTGTCACGGCCTGCCCCCACGGTGCCATCGCACTGGTCGATGGTATCGCCCGCGTGGAGCGCTCTAAGTGCACGGGCTGTGGCCTGTGCGGCTTGGCGTGCCCGCAGCGCGTGATTGCCTTCGTTCCCGGCTACCAGAACATCCTGGTGCGCTGCAACAACACCGATAAGGGCGCCATTGCCCGCAAGATCTGCGACACGAGCTGCATCGGTTGCGGCATGTGCGCCAAAAAGTGCCCCGCCGGCGCTATCCGCATTGAGGACAACTGCGCCCATATCGACGGCGCGGACTGCCTGTCGTGCGGTATGTGCGCCGTCGTCTGCCCGCATGGCGCCATCCACGACCGCACCGGCATAGCCGCTGGCGTGTAGAAGGGAATCACCATGGCACAGGAATTCACTTTTACCGTTAACGGCGTCGAGCGCACGACGACCCAAAACAAGCCGTTGCTGCGCTACCTGCGCGACGACCTGCATATTCACTCCGCCAAGGACGGCTGCTCCGAGGGCGCGTGCGGTACCTGCACCATCCATGTGGACGGTGCGGCTGTCAAGGCGTGCGTACTGACCACCGCCCTTGCCGCCGGCCGCAACATCGTGACCGTCGAGGGCCTGCCCGAGGACGTGCGCGAGGCCTTTGTGTACGCCTTTGGCGCCGTGGGCGCCGTGCAGTGCGGTTTTTGCATCCCCGGCATGGTCATGGCGGGTGCAGCGCTCATCGCCGAGGACCCCGAGCCTACCGAGGAGCAGATCAAGTACGCCATTCGCGGCAACGTCTGTCGCTGCACCGGCTACAAGAAGATCATCGAGGGCATTTCGCTGGCCGCTGCGGTGCTCCGCGGCGAAAAGCAGATCGACGAGGACCTGGAGCGCGGCGACGACTACGGCGTGGGCAAGCGCGCCTTCCGTATTGACGTGCGCAAGAAGGTGCTCGGCGAGGGCAAGTATCCCGATGACATCGACGAGCTCGATCAGCCGGGTCTGACCTACGCCAGCGCCGTGCGCTCCAAGTATCCGCGCGCCCGCGTGCTCTCCATCGACACCTCCAAGGCCGAGGCCCTGCCCGGCGTGGTGGGCATCCTGCGCGCCGAGGACGTGCCGGTCAACCAGGTCGGCCACCTTATCCAGGACTGGGACGTCATGATCGCCCAGGGCGATATCACCCGCTGCGTGGGCGACGCCATCGTGCTGGTGGTTGCCGAGGACGAGGCGACACTCGAGAAGGCCAAGAAGCTCGTAAAGATCGAGTACGAGCCGCTGGAGCCCGTGCGCAACATTGTCGAGGCCAGGGCCGAAGACGCCCCGCGCCTGCACGACAGCTTCTTTGCCTTTGGCAATACCGTAGAGCTCAAGGACAACGTGTGCCAGAGCCGCCATGTGACGCGCGGAGACGCCGCCAAGGCGCTGGCAGAGAGCGCGTTCACCGTGACACAGCGCTTTACCACGCCCTTTACCGAGCATGCCTTCTTGGAGCCCGAGTGTGCCGTTGCCTTCCCGTACAAGAATGGCGTCAAGGTGCAGTCGACCGACCAGGGTGCCTACGACACGCGCAAAGAGTGTGCCCACATGTTTGGCTGGGACAACGAGCCCGAGCGCGTGGTCGTCGAGACCATGCTCGTGGGTGGCGGCTTTGGCGGCAAGGAAGACGTGTCCATCCAGCACCTGGCCGCGCTCGCCGCCTATAAGTTCCAGCGTCCTGTGAAGTGCAAGCTCACGCGTGCCGAGTCGCTCGCGTTCCATCCCAAGCGCCATGCCATGGACGGCACCTTTACACTGGGCTGCGACGCCGAGGGTAACTTTACCGGCCTGGACTGCGAGATCAACTTTGATACCGGCGCCTACGCGTCGCTGTGCGGCCCGGTGCTCGAGCGCGCCTGCACGCACGCCGTCGGTCCCTACAAGTACCAGAACACCGACATTCGCGGCTTTGGCTACTACACCAACAACCCGCCGGCCGGTGCCTTCCGCGGCTTTGGCGTTTGCCAGTCCGAGTTTGCGCTCGAGAGCCTGATCGACCTGCTGGCCGAGAAGGTCGATCTGGATCCGTGGGAGATTCGCTATAAGAACGCGATTGAGCCGGGCGAGGTGCTGCCCAACGGCCAGATTGCCGACTGCTCCACGGCGCTGAAGGAGACGCTGCTCGAGGTCAAGGATGCCTACTATGCGCATCCCGGCCACGCTGGCATCGCCTGTGCCATGAAGAACGCCGGCGTGGGCGTGGGGCTGCCCGATGCCGGCCGCTGCAAGATTCGCGTCGAGGGTGGCCGCGCCGTGGTCTATGCCGCCACGTCCGACATCGGTCAGGGCTGCAACACCGTCTTTTTGCAGGACGTTGCCGAGGCATGCGGCCTGCCGCTGAGCTGCATTGCCAATGGCGAGTGCTCCACCGAGAACGCTCCCGACTCCGGCACCACGTCTGGCTCGCGCCAGACGGTCGTGACCGGCGAGGCCGTGCGCGGCGCCGCCTTCCTGCTGCGCGATGCCATGGTTGGCATCGAGGCTGGCAAGCCTGCGCCCGATACTCCCGTGAGTGCGCATGGTGACGGCGCCAAGATCGAGTACGACGATGGTCGTGCCTATCAACTGCGCACGCAGGAACTCGTCGCCGGCCAGGGTGTGCATTCTCAGGATCCCGTGGCCGCCATCAAGGCGCTCGAGGGATGCGAGTTTGGCTACGTGTACCTGGAGCCGACCGACAAGCTGGGTGCGGATGTTCCCAACCCCAAGAGCCACATCTGCTACGGATTTGCCACGCATGTGGTCATTCTGGACGATGACGGCCGCGTGAGCGAGGTCTATGCCGCGCACGATTCCGGCAAGGTGGTCAACCCCATCTCCATCCAGGGTCAGATTGAAGGCGGCGTGCTCATGGGTATGGGCTATGCGCTTACCGAGGATTGGCCGCTCAAGGACTGCGTGCCCCAGGCAAGGTACGGCACGCTCGGGCTGTTCCGTGCGCCCGAGATTCCGGATATCCACGCCATCTACGTGGAGAAGGACGAGCTGTTGCCCGTGGCATACGGCGGCAAGGGCATTGGAGAGATCGCAACGATCCCCACGGCGCCCGCCGTACAGAACGCCTACCGCGCGTTTGACGGCAAGCTGCGTCCGGATCTGCCCATGGTGGATACGCCGTACAGCCGCGCCCGTCATCGCGGGTAGGGTAGGGTGCGGACAGTCATTGTCGACGGGCTGTTCGCGCTCAGCATCAACTGCATATGCTGCGCCTTTGGCCCCGGCTCCATCGCGAGCCGGGGCCTTTTGTTTGGAGCGCCTCCGCATACGGAAGCTGCGTCCCGGATTTGGCGCTCAGAATGGGGTGCAGTTTCCGGAGCGGTCCACGTGCGGCGGTGTACTGCCCCCCTTTGTGTGCGTCGGTCGTCGAATTACGTTATAGCTAGCTATATTATATGAAGGTATAATATAGCTAGCTATAACGTAAAGGAAGGATGGCCCTATGTTTATCGGAAGAACAGCGGAAATGTCCGAGCTCAATCGACTGTATGGCACGGGCTCATTTGAAATGCCTGTGATTTACGGCCGTCGTCGCGTGGGTAAAACGCGCCTTATCACAGAGTTCATCCAAGGCAAGAAGGCTATTTACTTTCAAGCTCGTCGCACCAATGCAGAGGCAAACCTGCACGGCTTTAGCCAGGCGATACTTGCAGGCTCGGTTGGTGCTGCAGTCGTGTCGTTTCGTAGCTTTGACGAGGCGTTCGATGCATTGGCCACCATGGCTCGCACGGAACGTTTGATTGTCGTGATTGACGAGTATCCCTATCTCGCCCAATCGAATCCCGAGATCAGTTCGTTGCTGCAAGACAAGATTGATCACCTGTACAAAGAGACCAGGCTCATGCTGATTCTATGCGGCTCGTCTCTTTCGTTTATGGAGGAACAGGTGTTGGGCTACGAGAGCCCACTATACGGTAGGCGTACGGCCCAGTTTAAGATCATGCCGCTCGATTTTACGACGACCCTCGGCCTGTGGCAGAGCATGAGTCGCGAAGACGCTGCGGTTTGCTATGGCATGACGGGCGGCATTCCCGCATATATCGAGAAAGTCGATCCTGCCGCACCGCTCAAGGACAACATCAAACGTCTTTTTCTTACTCCTACGGGCTATCTCTTTGAGGAGCCGAGTAACCTGCTAATGCAAGAGTGCCGCAATCCCGAGCAATATGATGCGATCGTGCAAGCAATTGCTCAGGGGCGCTCGAAGATCTCGGAGATTGCGAGCTCTACGGGAATCCCTGCGAGCAACGTAAAGAGCTATGTGGATAAGCTGGCGTCGCTTGGGATTGTCGAGCGCGAGCTGCCCCTAAACGAGACGAGCAATAAGCGGGCCGTGTATCTACTGAGCGACCAGATGTTTAGGTTCTGGTACAAGTTTGTGCCGCAGAACATCGGGCTGATTCAAAACGATATGGCCGAGATGGCGTATAAGCGCATTGAGCCGCACGTATCGGATTACATGGGCACGGTCTTTGAGCTTATATGCAGGCAATACGTGTACGAACTCGCGCGGGCGGGCCAACTCGATGTGGTTCCGGCGAGCGTCGGGCGCTGGTGGGGGACGGATAATCGCACGCATACGCAGGAAGAAATCGACTTGATTGTTGATGATGGCGAGGGCGCTGCGCTGTTTGCGGAGTGCAAATGGCGCAATGAACCGGCGGGCGAAGACGTGCTGCAAAAACTCGTGCACCGAAGCGAGCTCTTTAGGCGGCAGCGAAAAAGCTATGTACTTTTCTCAAAAAGCGGTTTTACGCAGGGATGTCGGGATGCCGCGGAGAGTAGGGGAGACGTCAAGCTGATCTCGTTTGCCGAGATGTGCGAGCGGAGATAACCAAGCGCGCTCTGATGTGATGCTCGGAATGGGACGCGCTTTCCCTTTGGCGGAAAGCACGTCCCAGAATCCGGGCAATTCGCTGGTCCGGTGGTTGAGCAAGCGCCGCGCCAAGGATGCCGAGCGTAAAACCTACAATGAAAACGGCGTAAAAACTGCATTGAGAATGGCGTAATTTCGCAGGATGACGTCGCCCGCTGGTGCTGCAGGAGCGGTGACCTGCAAACCTTGGGTTTTCGGACGAGCTTGTGCGAGAGAGCAAGCCAGTATGTGCGCTCGAAGGCCCGCGTTCGCGTGCGTCCCAAGCGCTACTTCTGCGACCCGTCACTTGCGGCGGTGTTGCTGGGGGCTACCCCTGAGCGGCTGCTTGGCGATATGCAAACGTTGGGGATGCTCTTTGAGAACCTCGTTCTGCGCGACGTGCGCGTGTTCCTTTCCGCCTACGGCGGTGTTGACAACAGTGTCCATTATTTCCGAGATGAGAAGGGCCTTGAGGTCGATCTGATCGTTGAGCACGACGGGCGCTGGGGAGCCATCGAGGTCAAGCTGAGTGATGCGAAAGCAGACGATGGAGCGAGAAATCTCAAGGCGCTGGAGAGGAAAGTGCTCTCCAATCCTGCCGCCCAGAATGCCACGCCGGCGTTTTTGGCGGTCGTGGTTGGAAAGGGGAGCATTGCCTACACACGCGACGACAGCGTGGCGGTGATCCCCATGGCGGCACTTGGGGCGTAGTAGTTTTGCGGGCGTGCCGTGCTTCCATTACCGAAAATCCATTTGTTAGACCTGGCGTCCGCGGGTAAAATAAAGTCGACGGCAGCCCAAGTAGTGAAGAGCTGGGCGGCGCCGTTACTTCGATTAAGGGGTCAATGCCTTAGAGGCGTCGGCCCCTCTTTTTCTGCTTCGTACGCTGCTTGAGTGCCTCGGTAAGTCCGATAAGCGCCGTGAGGAGCGAGACCAAAGCGGTCAGGAGCTTCACGAAATCAGTCAGATCGGTCATGGGCATCACCTCCCGTCGCATGGAGGGCGCTGCCCGGCACATGGAACTGCCGTCAACAACTGCAATTCTATCAAAGTACTGCTATAAATACGAATATATGTTCGATAATAACAGTGACGTGATTCTCTCAAAGTGTGGCTTTACGCAAAGATGCCGGAAAGCCGTGCTGTGCGATTTCATGTCCGCACGGGTTCCTATCCTTACGGCAATGTAGCCGCCTATGTAACGAGCGGCAGTTGACGGAGAAAGGCCCTGACCGTGCCAGACAAAAAGACGCCGTGTATCTCGGCCATCGATACGACGAACTTTGCGCGCCAGATCGTGCTGGACTTTGAGTTTGCGCCGGTGCCAAAGCAACGACAGCGCCGTGGACTGCGCAATGAGATTATCGAGGTCGGCGCCGTCAAGCTCGACTACCACGGCAACGTTATGGGCGAGTTCTCGCAGTTTGTGCAGACGGAATATGCCGAAGGCGTTGCGTTTCCCGTCCGCGAGCTCACAGGGATATCGGCCGTGGACACCGCGATGGCCGATCCGCTCTATGTGGTGATCAAAAGGCTCAGCGATTGGATCGGTCGCTACTCCGCCCAGATAGTTTGCTGGAGCGGGGCGGATCGTCGACAGCTTTTGACCGAGTACCAGGCAAAGCGCATCGACCTTTCCGCATTTCCTACGGACTGGGCCGACCTGCAGGCGTTTTACACCTCGATCATGGACGTGGGCAGCCACGGGCGCGTCTCGTTGGGCGACGCGGCGACGTGGTTTGGCATCGAGTTTGACGAGTCGACGGGCCATGCCCGCAGCGCCCTTGCCGATGCACGCGTGACCGCCAAGTTGCTCAAGCAGGTGATGGACGGGGACTACCGAGTGAGCCCGCGCGCCCAGGAAGTCCGCCAGCGGTGGGGGATAGGCGAGCGAGCCCAGACGCGCCTTTCCAGTAAGTGCCCCGAGCTGGGCGATTTGCTGTTGAGGCTTAAGGCGGAGGGGAGGTAGGGGCGTTAGCTGTCTGCATGGCGCGTGCCTGTCGCGTATCGTTACTCTTCCTGCTGCTTGGCAGGCAAGATGTAGACGTTCTCGGCGTCCACGGCGATCTGCGTGGGGCGGTTGTAGAGGGTGTCGATCTCCTTTACGCTCTGCTTGAACGGCGCAACGTCGGGTGTCTTTGCCTGATGGAGCTTCTCGAGGAGTTTCTCGGATTGCCTGTCGTTGAATCTGCTGATGTCCTCTCCTGCGCCCTCGAATGCCTCGTCGATGAGTGTATGGTCGCCTACGGGGGTCTTTGCGATGGCGTGACCGAGCAATTTGCCCGCGGACGCGATGCCGCCCAGCAGTGCCGCATCGACGGTGTCGGCAGTTCCCGCCTCGAGGGCGTCGTAACACTCGGTGTAGAGCTCGCGATACGCAATCGAATCGGCCTCGATCTTCGCGGTGGCGTCTGCGAGCTTTGCGGGCTCGAAGTTCTGGGCGAGCATGGGTTCGAGGAACAGCGAGAACGCGTGGGTGTAGGTGGCGAGCTGGCAGTCTTTGAGGTAGTCGAGCACCTTGTCGAGACGTCTGCCCAAGCCGTCTCGCACCTCGATGAACCCTTTCTTTTTCAGGTCTGACTGCGCCAGTGAGCGGAAGTGCTCTATGTCCTGCTCGGAGGCATGCATGATATCGATTACCTTCATATGGGCGCTGGTCATTTCGATGGCGTTGTCGTAGTAGAGACCGTAGCTGTTGAGGATGTCTGCAAGTGTCTTGAGGTTGCCGCGCATGTTGGCCTTGTCACGCTGGCGCATATAGTCGAACATTTCGTCGACGGACTCCTGGATGGAGTCGAGCTTTTGGTTTATCTGCGCGATTGCGGCTGCCATGAACAGCGACGTCGGGTCGTAGGGCACTTGCGTGACACTTGTGGCGATGTCGCCCTCGACTACGTGGAAGCGTGCCTGTCCAAAGCCCTTGGCTGCGTCGCGGTAGCCCCCTGTGAGACCGCTGCCGTCCTTGAACGAGTAGAGTATTGACGGATCGAGCGGGTTGCCATATTTGTCAGTCGCCTGGAGCAGCGTGGGCACGCTCACCGTGTTGGTGACGGTGCGAAACATCGAGGGGAGCGAGGCGAACGCCACGCCGAGTTGGGGAATTCGCTCAAGCGGTAGCTTGATGGCGCCGGAGACGTCCACCCGCTCCTGGGTGAGCGCGAGGTGGATTTTGGTGGATGCGAGCTGTTTTGCCACGAGTTCCTCTCGGCCGTCGCCCGTCGAGGGTTTGATCTCGTTGTCTGTCATAGCGTGCTCCTTGCTTACGTTAATAGTCGCGGGAATTATCTCACCGTTGAGTGGCCTGCTGGGGCGGGGCGGACCAGTGGCGGTTCGAGGACGATTAGCGGACGAAGCGCGTCAGCCTTGCCGGCTTTCCTACGGACTGGGTCGATCTGCAGGCGTGTCGCTCCTCGATCATGGACGTGGGCAACCACGGGTGTGCCTCGTTGAGTGATGCGGCAACGTGGTTTGGCATCGTTTTTGATGAGTCGACGGGCCATGCCCGCAGCGCCCTTGCCGATGCGCGCGTGACTGCCAAGTTACTCAAGCAGGTGATGGACGGAGACTATCGCGTGAGTCCGCGCGCCCAGGAGATCCGCCAACGATGGGGGATGGGCGAGCGAGCTCAGACGCGCCTCTCGATGAAGCGTCTCGAGCTGAGCGATTTTCTGTTGAAGCTGAAGGGGAAGGGTAATCTTAATATGAAAAGCGCCTTATTGGGGGAGGCGTTCTGGATGGGTTCAAGAACGTTGGAAAGACCGCCACATGCCAAAATGGTTAGTACCACGAGGATGAACAGGATGAGGGGGATTTGATGAGACGCATTGAGTCAATTCATATTGAGGGATTTAAAAAATTTAGCTTCTTTGACGTTTCTTTCAATCCGCACATGAATATTCTGGTTGGAGAAAATGAGGCTGGCAAAAGCACTATTCTTGAGGCAATAAGGGTTGTTCTCAACCAGCAGTATCGCAATGCCGATAAATCAGTTCTGTCTGATTTGTTCAATGCTGAAAATGTCGCCGCGTTTAAGGCTAAGCCAAGTGTTCAAACCCTTCCGAAAATCGTGATTGAACTATTTTTCGATCTAGATGCCCACAAAAAGAACGACTCGTACTTTTACGGAGAAGTCTATGGCGGTAGAGGCCAGAAAGATGAAAAATATGGAATTCGATTTGAGTGTAAGTTCGATACCGAACTTGGCTCTGGACTAGAAGGCTTTATCGGTGAGGGCAATTTACCTCTTGAGTATTACTCGCTAACATGGACGACTTTCGCAAACAGTCCATACAGGATGGTGAGACGCCCCCTCAACTTCCTATTTATTGACACGGCTGCAAGTGCAACTGGTCCCTCGTTTAACTATTACAACAAGTCGCTGTTTAACAGTAAATACGATAGCGAGACTCAAGCAAGAGCTAAGAACGAGTTCCGGGCTAAGCTCGACGATGCCTTTGATTCTGTTGCTCTAGGTCCTATTGACGAGAAGAGGACGTTTGGAATTGATGGAAAGAAGGTACAGCTTGAAAACATCATTTCCGTATTTGAAGACTCTATTCCACTCGAGAATCGTGGCAGCGGGATGGGGAGTCTCATTAAAACTCAGATCGCTTTCGATAAAGCAAGCGCGCTAGATGTAGTGATAATGGAGGAGCCTGAGAATCATCTATGTTTCACGACTATGAGGAAAATGCTGCATGAGATTTCCGACAATGAAAAAGATACTCAGGTGATCATAACGACCCATAGCAGCATGATTGCCAGTACGCTCGGCTTGAGTAACGTGCTTTGGGTTACTGAGAGCTGTGCGCAGTCCTTGAGAGACGTTCCTGATGATGTTTCAGAGTTCTTTACAAAAGCAGATGACAACGCTTTTTTGCAGCTGCTTTTATCCAAGAAAGCTATTCTGGTTGAAGGAGCTACGGAATTTATCATGCTGCCGAAGGTCTACGAACAGCTTACTCAGAGAACCATTGAGCAGGATGAGGTTGCGATTATTCCGTGTGGGGGTGTTTCATACAAGAAATACCTTGCAATAGCAGAGAGTGCCAACAAGAAGGTTTCTGTCATCACGGACAACGATAAGGATTCCGATAAAATCTCTAGAGCTGCCGATTATAACAGCTTGCACGAGGACCAGCACGTCTTTATGGACCAGGCAACTGAAGGCTGGACATGGGAGGTGTGCTTTTACAGGGAGAACGAGAAGGCTCTTACTGACCTTATTAAAGTTCGTCCCAACGCAAAGTATCTGTTTCGCGGGGAGGATTATGGCCCCGTTCTTGGCAGGATGCTGAACAATAAAGCCGACGTCGCATACCAGATGCTGATGGCGGAAACTGAGTTTACTGTGCCCCGATATGTACAGGACGCGATCGCATGGCTAAACGAGTGATACTTGCGGTCGCCGGCGCTGGCAAGACTTACCACATATGTCACTCCGTCGACCCAGTAAAAAGAAACCTGATACTTGCTTTCACTCATGAGAACGTGTCGAACATCAAGAGGGAGCTCATTGACGCATTCGGTGCAATACCTGAGCTAACAACTGTTTCAACCTTCGATTCGTTTGTCTACCGCAACCTCATTCTTCCCTATGAGACGAGTATTGGTGCTCATTTTGGCTGCGACCAGTTTGTTAGTAAAGGGATTACTATGATTGATCCGCCGCCTCAGCGTATTAAGTCTAGTAGTGGGAAGGCGATTCCGAATAAACAGTACTTCGCTAAAGATAAACTGTGTCATTACGTTGATAACGGCCTAAGGTATTACTGTGCGACATTATCTGAGCTTGCTCTCCAGGTGAAGTGCGGTAAGGTTGCGCTTTGCACTAGGGCTGCAAGGCGCATTAATCTTTTTTATGACGAAATCCGCATTGATGAATTTCAGGATTATAGAAAGCATGATTATGACCTGATATTAAGGCTTTCAAAAGTGCTTAATAGTGTGACTTTAGTCGGAGACTATTATCAGCATTCAGTTTCTGGCCAAAACAACAGCGGAAAGCCCTTTATGAGGGACAAGACTGCAATTGGGTATCAGGAGTTTCTGGAGAAGCTCAGGAAAGAAGGATTCGAGACAGACGAAATAACGCTAAACGAATCACGGAGATGCACTCCTGCTGTCTGTTCGTTCGTCAGCGAGAAGTTGGGCATTCAAATCAATTCTTCGGGAAAAAATAAAGGAAAAGTGGTCTGGGTCGAAGAAAACCCCGATGCTATTCTGTCGGATGACAGAATAGTCAAGCTTGTTTACAACAACTCCGATAACTATGCTTTTCGTTCTGTTAATTGGTCGTATTCAAAGGGCGACACCATGAATTCAACATGTGTCATTCTTACGGATGGGTTTGAGAGGCTATCGGAAGATGGCTTCTCACTCGAGAGGTTGCCAAGGGCTACGATTAATAAGCTGTATGTTGCCCTTACCAGAAGCCGTGGAGACGTGTATTTAATGAAGGCATCCGTATTTAAATCAGTTAGGGATGGATACAGACGGTCTTCATGAAAAAAGCTGCCTACTTAATGGCCCCTAAATCTTCTAAGGCTTGGCAGGCCGACGGGTGCAATTGAGAACAGACGCCCTGATGGAGTCGCACGAAGATATAGAACCTGATAGTGATGCTGGAGCACGCTAACTCGTGACAGAATCACCCAGCCCGGCAAGGGCGTGGCTGTTAGGGGTTGTGGGTTATTCTGATGTGGAGGGACCCGTCTTTTGTTATGTAGTCGTCTCGCTCTTGGCGCCTACTGTTCGGTTGTTCCGCTGTGTTTTGTTGCTTACGTTTCGGGCGATCTTGTACGAGTTTTCTACCTGCCGCCTAGGCCACATTGATAAGGATGCCGCTCTGTTGGGAACCCTACGACATGACCGTTAGAGTCACGTACGTTGCCCATGACGTTTCGAGACTGATCGACTTTCATGATGGATGCACAAAGGAAATCGAGGGCATTCCGTTCGAGTTTCGCTTTATGACGTACGTCGATTTGCTCAACGCTGCTGGCGGCATCGATGTCGTAATCGGAAATCTGGCGGATTTTAATGAGTTGATTCATCAGAGGATCTCGAGGCTTCCCGATGCGTATACGTTGAAGCGGCGCTATCAGGAGATTACTGGATTGGGATTATCCGAAAAGAGATTAGCTGCTGAGGCCCGCGTTCCGAGCTGCGGCGGTTCGGAACGCGGGCCTCTCCGTGCTTCCATGTGGCACAAGCGCTCGTGTATCTGTGTTTATTCTGAAGTGTTGGATTCATTAGAGATGGGTGCGAGGTATTTGATGACGGGCTAAAGCCTGATGCTGATAATGCCAATGGTGCTGGCGAGAAGAACGAGGGCTATCAACGCAATCACAACTGCCAAAACTGCATACAACCGCTTCATTTTGCCTCCTACCGAACCGGAAGAAATGGGTGCAATAACTGCTGATAGAATTCTACCAGCAGATTACTACTCAACGGTATGAGTGAGGTTTGTTTTGGAACATAACAGACACGAGAGGGACATTCAGCCCGAATGTACCTCCAGGCATGATGAGTGTGTGGAAGCATCCCGAAAAGAAGCGGCCGAGGCGAATGACAAATGGGGCAAGAAGGTTGCCAAGCTTTTTGGAAAGCTGTCGACCAAAGTAAAGATCGCTTTGGTCGTGGTCATAGCGGTGGCCCTTGTCGGATTTTTCGGCTTCATCCTCCCTTCAATGCTCGATAACGACGAAACTCAGTACCTCACGACATCGGATCTTAAGTCTGCTGTAGATATCGACAGTCTTTCTACGGTTGATTACACCTACCACGGCATCGTCGAGAAGCACGGCAGATTCCTCTGGATGGATCGCGTGGACTATCGCGTTAAATACGAGGCTCATATTCGTGCATCGTATACGATGAGCGACATCCAGTTTGGCATTGACAAAGAGAATAAGGTCGTTACCGCCTATCTCCCCAAAGCGCAGGTCGGCGAGCCTCAGCTCGACAATAGTAAGTTTGGCTACCTTCCCGAAAACGCAACTGCAGATATGAAAGATGTCCTGTCACTTTGTCGTAAAGATGCCGCAGACGAAGTCGATAAAAAAGAGATTAAAAAACAGGCGGACACGAGCTTGCGGGATACCGTAAAGGCGCTGACGCTGCCACTTATCGAGGGTGAGTACAAGCTTGATTTCAAACCGTTGGCCGATTACAAGGGGGAGGCTGACTCCAATGCGTAAACCATGGTTGGTATGCTTTGCCCTCGTGGCGGCGCTGTCACTTACTGGGTTATCGGGTTGCGCCGGAAAAGACGAAGAGCCTGATTTTTCGGGTTATACGAAGATTGCCGAGCTTGCTACCGTTGAGTGCAGATTCCATAACGTCGCGGAAATCTATAACGACGGCACCAATATGTTGTTTGGGATAAACGTGGGATACAAGAAAGCGTGGTTCGAGTATGACGGAACGGTGCAACTGGGCGTTGATGTCTCCAAGGTAGATGTCAGTAAGCCGGATGAGAACAATGTCGTAACTATCACAGTCCCTAATGCGCAGGTCCTCGGTCAGCCCCAAGCCGACGAGAGCACCTTTTCTGATATCTATAGTGATACCGGACTGCTAACTCCTATTACGACAGTTGATCAGTCCGCTGCGCTTGAAGAAGCCCAAAATGAAATGATAAAAAGTGCCGAGGGCAATTCAGCATTGATGAGCAGCGCCCGTGAAAGAGCTAAAACTCTCTTGAGCCAGTACGTCACAAAGATTGGTGATCGGACGGGCAAAAAGTACGAAGTTCAGTTTAAGGATGCCGAATAGGCTGACTTACAATTGCCTTGCTTGAGAGGGGCTTCGGATATGAAGGGCCTCCCATTTCTGGTTGTGTTAGAGATGGGAGGCCTCTTTTTGTATTCAACATCTCTTTACTGCTGCGTATCTAGCCGCGGCATCAATAAACTTCGCTAGCGCTTTCGGACTGTCAAAGGCATACACAAGTGTCAGTCTTTTGACATCGTGCGATTTGAGGGGTGGCGTGCGATGACTGCACGTCATCATGATGCATCTTGCGTTCGTCTACGCCCCCGCAATCCCGCGGGCCACACTCAGCAGCTCGTACTCCCTCTGACTCCACTGGCGCAGCTTGGCCGTGCGTACGGCGTCGCGGCACAGTTCCAGGAACACCTCGGTGCCCTCGCAGAAGCACTCGCGGGCAAAGGCGCCGGATCCGTCCGCAACGCACGCGCCGTCGGTAAAGAGCTTCCAGCTAGACGGCTCACGCGAGTCGTCTCCGAGCAGCTTGATCTGCAGAACATGTAGGTTGCCAGCAGCACAGAGCTCTTCCTCGAGCTTCTGTATGGTAAAGCGCATCTGGTGGGAGAGGCCGTTCTTCACCAAAGCCGAGGTGTAGCCGCTCGGCTCGTCTAGAAGATGCATTCGTTTTGGCTTGGCTGTCAGGTTGTGGAAATTGCGCTCGCTGCGCACGGAGAAATTGTCCATATGGACTCCTTTCATCGATGTTGGCAGGGCCACCGTGCCTCTTGGCCGGTTGGCGTCGGGATCGTGGAGCCAACTCTCTGCCCCGACTCTGGATAAAACGCGCCCGCTCCTTGCAGGCACGATGGAGTCTATCAACGTGTACGGATAGAAATCAAGCGCCATCCGCGAAATGACGTGCGGATGGCGTTGGTTTCCCGAGTGATTATTCGGCTTTCATCCGGAAAAGTGTCGAAATCAGCCGTGTAAAAGTACGGAAAAGTGTCGAAATAGGCACCTTAAAACTTCGGAAAAGTGTCAAATTCGATAGGCAAATTATCCGGAAAAGTGTAGCTGGATGACAAAACAGCACTTAGAAGCCGGTGCTGGATGCGGGATCCTGCGGCCGCCTTCAGCTCTCGCTACTCATCGTCCTCGTCGTTGGGGTCGCCCTTGAGGGTGTTGATGTCCAGATACTCGTTATCGTCCTCTTTTTGCTGGGTCTCCGACTCCGCTTGGGTGGGGCCGGAGAACAGCCGGAATCCCTCAAACGCAATGACGCCGAGCAGGGCAATGACAATGGCGATAAAGGCAACCTTGACTGCCTGCGGAAATTCCGAAAAACGCAGCGCCTTTTCCTCGGCGTAATAATCGGCGAAGCGCTCTTCGCCCGTGCTTTTGGTATACGCCGGCGCGGACGCGGCCTCCGGGTCATATTCCGGTGCAGGCGTGGCAGCGTACGGATCGTTGAGATAATCGCTCGATGCGGTGCCATAATCCTCGGTCTCGATGCGACCGGCGTCAGCATAGCCATCGGAATAATCGGAATATGCCGCACCGCCCTCATAGCCCGCGGCGCTCGTGTTGGCGGCAAAAAGCGGGTTAACTGGAACGTCGAGCGCCGGCATGCCGGTAGAGGTCTCATCCAGATCGGCTGCAGCCCAGGAATCGTAGGCGACCTGATGGCCTGAGGGGTCGTCGAGCCTCATGACGGGAGGCTTACGTGCCGCAGGGATAGGCAACTGCTGGGCACTGTACATAACGGTGCTATCGGCCGATTTGCCCCGCGTCGCCGCAGCGAGAAATGCCGCCGTCTCTGACGGGTCGCTTGCGGGGCGGGGAGCGGGCATGGTTGCCGGAGCAGGCGTGGGCGTCGGTGCGGCCACGGGTGCCGAAACAGGCGATTGCACAGGTGCCGCCGCGGGTTTCGGCGCGAGCGAGGGATCGGGGCTCGACGGGCGAGCGCCGCCGCCCATGAGTTCGTCGGCAGTCCAAGGGCGGTCGCTCATCACGTCATCAAGGCTCAGCGAAAACAGGTCGTCTTCACCCTCATCGAACATGCGGTGCACATGTCCACCAATTGCCGGAATCAATCCGCGACCGGTGCATGATGCCTTGCTCAACGCCATTCTGTTCCACCCTTTCGAAATACTAATGACATCGATTATATGGAACTTTCCAAGCGGCTCGGTCTTGGATTCATGCTTTCCAGAACTCGCGCCCAAAAGGGGAGGGGCAATCCAGGCGAGTGCCTACTTGTCGCCTGCTGCCGCCTTGGCCTCATTGAGGTAGCTATAGAAGCTGTACTTGGAGATGCCAAAGAACTCGCAGGCGCGTTCGCTCGACTTGGAAATGAGGAAGGCGCCGCGACGGTCGAGGTAGCCAATGGCACGAATGCGCTCGTCTTTGGTCATGAGCGCCGCGGGCTTGCCCACAAACTGCTCGCACTCGTGCAGCAGGTCCTCGAGCAGGTCGCCGATGTTCTTGGTAATGGGCTCGGGCTCGGTGTAGCCCGTGCCGCCGGTGCCGGTAAAGGCGTCGAGCGAACGCTCAAAAGCCTTCATAAGCGTAATGTCAAAGTTAATGCCCAAAATGCCGACGGGCTTGCCCTCGTCGTTGCGGATAAAGATGGTCGAGGACTTGAGCAGCTTGCCATCGGCGGTTTTGGTGAGGTACGGCTCGCGGTCGTGCACGTCGGCGGTGCCCTCGTGCATGGATTCAAGCACAATATGGCTGGGGCCGTCACCCAGTTTGCGCCCGCTGACGTGGCCGTTTTCGATCACTACGATGGAGTGGTCCACGTCATCGGTCTCCAGATCGTGGACGACGATTTCGCAGTTGGGGCCAAATTGGAGCGCCAGGCCGTGTGCAAGGCGCTTGTAGAACTCAATCTGTGCGGGGGTCATGGGTGCCTTCCTAAAAATTAGTTTGGGCTCACTGTGCCATAAACCCCACTTGTTCGCAAATAACGAAAGCGTCGCTGTGTTATGTGACCGTTCGGCGGCGAAAAGGTACCGATTACGGCAACAAACAATTTGTTAGGTTTTCCAATCAAAAAGTGTGATAGAACAGTGCTAACAAACTTTTTGTTTGGCATCCACATAAAAGTTCAGTCGCATGAATGGGAATGGGCTGAAACGCGTATGCGGGGGCCGGCAAGAGAGAACTTAAGGAGTTCACCGTATGGCCGATAAGATCCAGTGGGCGGGCAACACGATGCCCAAGAGCGATGACAAGCACTTGGGAATCATGAGCCTCGACCACGTGAAGAAGGCCCGCGCCTTCCACCAGTCGTTCCCCCAGTACACCGTCACTCCGCTTGCCCGCCTGGATGGCCAGGCCGCGCGCCTGGGCCTGTCCAACTTGTGCGTTAAGGACGAGAGCTATCGCTTTGGCCTCAACGCCTTTAAGGTCCTGGGCGGCTCGTTTGCCATGGCCAACTACATTGCCGACGAGACCGGCAAGGACGTTGCCGACTGCACCTTCGATTACCTGACCTCCGATCAGCTGGCCGAGGACTTTGGCCAGGCTACCTTCTTTACCGCCACCGACGGCAATCATGGCCGCGGCGTGGCATGGGCTGCCAACAAGCTGGGCCAGAAGGCTGTCGTGCACATGCCCAAGGGTTCCACCAAGCCCCGCTTTGATAACATTGCCGCCGAGGGCGCCACGGTGACCATCGAAGAGGTCAACTACGACGAGTGCGTGCGCATGGCCGCCGCCGAGGCCGACGCCTGCGAGCGCGGCGTCATCGTTCAGGACACCGCCTGGGAGGGCTACGAGAAGATCCCGTCCTGGATCATGGAGGGTTACGGCACCATGGCTTCCGAGGCTGCCGAGCAGCTGCGCGAGATGGCCATCAACCGCCCGACGCACGTGTTTGTCCAGGCTGGCGTGGGTTCGCTCGCCGGCGCCGTGGTGGGCTACTTCACCAACCTGTATCCCGATAACCCGCCCACCTTCGTCGTGGTCGAGTGCGCGCCTGCCGCCTGTCTGTACAAGGGCGCTGCCGCCGGCGACGGCGATCCGCGCATCGTGGACGGTGACATGCCCTCCATCATGGCCGGCCTGTGCTGCGGCGAGCCCAACATCCTGGGCTGGGATATCCTGCGCAACCACACCACTGCCTTTGTGTCCTGCCCCGACTGGGTCACCGCTCGCGGCATGCGCACCCTGGGCGCTCCCGAGAAGGGCGACCCGCGCGTCATCTCCGGCGAGTCCGGCGCCGTGACCACCGGTCTGGTCGAGACCCTTATGCTCGATCCCGAGTACGCCGAGCTCAAGGAGCTCATCGGCCTGGACAAGACGAGCTCCGTGCTCTGCTTCTCCACCGAGGGCGACACCGATCCGGATCAGTACCGTCGCATCGTCTGGGAGGGCGAGTATCCGACTTGCTAGCAGACTGACCTGTCCGGAGGCAGCCGGAGGACTTTACTCCCTGCTCGGACAGTCCTGCTCGCACGGAGAGCACATTAAGTGCTCTCCGGCTCGTGCGGAACTCGCGACGGAGCAATGTCCTCCGTCCGCCTCCTATGGTTACTTGCTTGCCGGGTGCTCAACCTTACGCTGCTTGGTACAAGTGATCTATCTGAAATATCTACCTGTAGGTAAACCCTTGTAGAAAGGTTGACTGTTATGACTAGAGAACTCGATTTTGATGCCATTAAGGCTGCTGCTGAGTCCCATCGTGCTGATATGACTCGCTTCCTGCGCGCCATGATCTCTCACCCCTCTGAGTCCTGCGAGGAGGGTGAGGTTGTCGCTTGCATCAAGGCCGAGATGGAGAGCCTTGGCTATGACGAGGTCAAGGTCGACGGCCTGGGCAACGTTATGGGCTTTATGGGCGAGGGCGACAAGATCATCGCCATCGACTCCCACATCGACACCGTCGGCATCGGCAACATCGAGAACTGGGATGCCGATCCCTATGAGGGCTACGAGACCGACGAGATCATCTACGGCCGCGGCGGCTCCGACCAGGAGGGTGGCATGGCTTCTGCTACCTATGCTGCCAAGATGATGAAGGACATGGGCCTCATCCCCGAGGGCTACAAGATCATGGTCGTCGGCACCGTCCAGGAAGAGGACTGCGACGGCATGTGCTGGCAGTACATCTACAACAAGGACGGCATTAAGCCCGAGTTCGTCATTTCCACTGAGCCCACCGACGGCGGCATCTATCGCGGTCACCGCGGCCGCATGGAGATCCGCGTCGATGTTCACGGCACCTCCTGCCACGGTTCCGCTCCCGACCGCGGCGATAACGCCATCTACAAGATGGCCGACATCATCGCCGACGTCCGCGCCCTCAACAACAACGGCTGCGACGAGTCGACCGACATCAAGGGCCTCGTCAAGATGCTCGACCCCAAGTACAACCCCGAGCACTTTGAGGATGCCCGCTTCCTGGGTCGTGGCACCTGCACCGTCAGCCAGATCTTCTACACCAGCCCCAGCCGCTGCGCCGTGGCCGATTCCTGCGCCATCTCCATCGACCGTCGCATGACCGCCGGTGAGACCTGGGAGTCCTGCCTGGACGAGATCCGCAACCTGCCGGCCGCCAAGAAGTACGGCGACGACGTGAAGGTCTCCATGTACATGTACGACCGTCCGTCCTGGACCGGCGAGGTCTACGAGACCGAGGCTTACTTCCCCACGTGGATCAACAAGGAGACTGCTCCGCACGTCAAGGCCCTCGTCGACGCCCACAAGGCCATGTTCGGTGACGAGCGCATCGGCTGCGAGCCCAGCATGGATAAGCGCACCGGTCGTCCGCTGTGCGACAAGTGGACCTTCTCCACGAACTGCGTTTCCATCCAGGGCCGCTATGGCATCCCCTGCGTCGGCTTTGGCCCGGGTGCCGAGTCTCAGGCTCACGCTCCCAACGAGGTCACCTACAAGGACGACCTGGTCACCGCTGCCGCCATGTATGTGGCTGCCCTGAACCTCTACGATCCGAGCCAGGCCGATGGCGACGCCACCGTGTTCCGCGCCGGTCTGACCAACAACAAGATCGACTAGTCCCATTCCTTGATCTTGTTGAGCCGGGGGCCGCTCGTGTCCCCGGCATCCCCTGTTGACTTGGGGCCCGCGGTCGTTATCTCCCATGCTTCCTCAACGGTAGCGGGTCCTCGTCATAGCGCTCTGCATGTTCTAGCCACACGCGCATGCCGGAGCACATCTACTCATTGCGATCGTTTCATCTTTGGAAAGGATATTTACATGGACGCCAAGTTTACCGAGCTCGTCGAGCAGCTGAACGGCCTCGATTTTAAGGGTATGTACGGCAGTGACTTCCTGCACACCTGGGATAAGACCACCGATGAGCTCAAGGCGCTCTATATCGTCGCCGACGCTCTGCGCGAGCTGCGCGAGAACAACGTTTCGTCCAAGATCTTCGACTCGGGCCTGGCTGTCTCGCTGTTCCGCGACAATTCCACCCGTACGCGTTTCTCCTTCTCTAAGGCCGCCAACCTGCTCGGCCTTGAGCTGCAGGACCTGGACGAGAAGAAGTCCCAGATCGCTCACGGCGAGACCGTCCGCGAGACCGCTACCATGATCTCCTTCATGGCCGACGTCATCGGCATCCGCGACGACATGTACATCGGCAAGGGCGACGCCTACATGGCCGAGGTCTCCGAGTCCGTGCAGCAGGCCTATGAGGATGGCGTTCTGGATCACCGTCCCACGCTCATCTCCCTGCAGTCCGATTCCGACCACCCCACGCAGTCCTCTGCCGACATGCTCTACCTCATCAACGAGTTTGGCGGTCTTGAGAACCTCAAGGGCAAAAAGGTTGCCGTCACCTGGGCCTATTCGCCCTCTTACGGCAAGCCGCTGTCCTGCCCGCAGTCGCTGATCAGCCTGCTGCCCCGTTTTGGCATGGACGTCACCCTGGCCCACCCCGAGGGCTACGACCTCATGCCCGAGGTCGTCGAGCGCGCCAAGGGCTATGCCGCCGAATCCGGCACCACCTTTAAGCAGGTCAACACCATGGCCGAGGCCTTCGAGGGCGCCGACATCGTAATCCCCAAGAGCTGGGCTCCGTTTGCCGCCATGGAGAAGCGCACCAACCTGTACGCCGAGGGCGACGACGCCGGCATCGCAGCGCTCGAGAAGGAGCTGCTCGCCCAGAACGCCACCCATCAGGATTGGTGCTCCACGACCGAGCTCATGGAGAAGACCGCCAACGGCCAGGACACCATCTTTATGCATCCGCTGCCCGCCGACATCTCCGGTGTCTCCTGCGAGCACGGCGAGGTCAACGCCGACGTCTTCGACATGCATCGTGTGGGCATGTACAAGGAGGCCAGCTACAAGCCGTACGCCATCGCAGCCATGATGTTCCTGCAGAAGGTTGCCGATCCCGCCGCTACCCTCAAAGCCCTCGACGAGCGCAACACCGCCCGTTGGTTCCAGGCCTAAAGCCGCGCTGAGGTAAGCCATGTAAAGGGGGCGCTCTGCCAACCGGCGGGGTGCCCCTTTTTGCATCGTGGGCGTGCGGGATAAGCGCTTTCGATGTAGATGCCCCGCGACGCGAGTTATGGGTACGATGGTTTCAGGGGAGGTATCGCCATGAAACTTGGTTGCGTCATTATGGCTTCGGGCGAGGGCAAGCGGTTTGGCTCTAACAAGATGCTTGCCGATATCTATGGCAAGCCGCTGATTGCCCGGACTATCGATTCGGTTCCCCGGGGCTTTGACGTCGTGGTTTCGACGCGTTGGCCCGAGGTCGCCCAGATTTGTGATGACAAGCATTGCCCGTGCGTGCTGCACGATGGCGAGCTGCGCAGCGAAAGCGTCCGTGCGGGCCTTTCGTGGGGGGCGAGCCGCGGCTGGAAGGGTTGCCTCTTTTTGCCGGGCGACCAGCCGCTTGTGAGCGCGGATTCTTTTGAGGCTATGGTTCGTGCATTTGATGAGCGTGGCCGCAAGCATCCGGTGCGTCTTGCGTGCAATGGTGAGCCTTCGAGCCCGGTGCTCTTTCCGGCGGAACTGTTCGATGCACTTATGTGTCTTGAGGGCAAGGACGGTGGCGGTTCGATCCTCAGGGACCGTATCGACGTGGTGCTGGTCGAGGCGCGTGCCTACGAGCTGTGGGACGTCGATACCGCCAAGGGACAGCAACGCGTAACGGAGCATATCGCCGCCTGCTCGTATTTTGATCGCGTGGCCAACTGCATCAATCAATAAGGAGCAATAATGATCATCATCAAAAACGGCGCGCTCGTGACGCCACAGGGGCTTCGCCGCGCCGATCTTGCCATGGATGGCGATAAGATCGTGCAGATCGCAGCTGCGATTGAGCCGGCCGAGGGCGATACCGTCGAGGATGCCGCGGGCTGCTGGGTGTTCCCCGGCTTTATCGATGCCCACACGCACATGCAGTGCTGGACCGGCATGGATTGGACGGCCGATAGCTTTGAGACCGGCACGCGCGCGGCTGCCTGCGGCGGCACGACGACCATCGTGGACTACGCGACGGCCGATCGCGGCGTGACCATGCCCGATGCCTTGGCCGAGTGGCATCGCCGCGCCGACGGAACCTGCACGGCCAACTACGCCTTTCATATGGCGCTCGCCGAGTGGAACGAGCGCAATCGCGCCGACCTCTCGGCCATGCGCGAGGCGGGCGTATCGTCGTTTAAGACCTACTTTGCCTACGATCATCTGCGCCTGGACGATGCCGAGACACTCGAGGTGCTCGAGGAGCTCAAGCGTATTGGCGGCATACTGTGCGTGCATTGCGAGAACGGTACGCTGGTGAATGAGCTGCAGAGGCGCGTGTTTGAGCAGGGTATCCACGGGCCCGAGGGCCATGCGCTCAGCCGTCCGGACGTGTGCGAGGCCGAGGCCGTGAGCCGGCTGCTGTATCTGGCGCACTTGGCCGGGGATGCTCCGGTCAACGTGGTGCACCTTTCGACCAAGCTGGGGCTCGAGGCTATCCGTGCCGCCAAGGCGCGCGGGCAGAAGAATATCTATGTCGAGACCTGCCCTCAGTATCTGATGCTCGACGATACGTGCTACTTGGAGCAGGGCGAGGACGGCTTTGCGGGTGCCAAGTATGTGATGAGCCCGCCGTTGCGCCATGCCGGCGACCGTGCGGCTCTGCGCGAAGCACTTGTGGCCGGCGAGATCGATACCATCGCCACCGACCACTGCAGCTTTAACCTGCACGGACAAAAGGACCGCGGGCGCGACGACTTCCGCGCGATTCCCAACGGCGGGCCCGGTGTGGAGCATCGCCCCGTCGCGATTGCTACGAGCTTTGAGGGACAGCTGGGTCCTGAGGATCTGTGCCGCCTGATGAGCGAGAACCCGGCGCGCGTGTTTGGCATGTATCCGCGCAAGGGCTGTCTTGCCGAGGGCTCCGATGCCGATGTGTGCGTGTGGGATCCCCAGGCGCGCTGGACGATTCGCGCGGCGACGCAGCACCAGGCTGTGGACTACACGCCGCTCGAGGGCTTTGAGGCGCACGGCCGCGCCAAGGCTGTGTTTGTGAACGGCGTGCTGGCCGCGCGCGACGGCGAGCCCACCGGAGCCCAACCCGGCCGCTACGTTTCCCGCTAACAGGAAGGCCGCCAGGGTAGCTAAAAGAGCCCCGTCCCAAATTAGCTACCCCTTGAGGCTGGTGGCGACGACGGGGCGGCCGAGGGCCGTCTCAAAGCGGCCTGCCATAGTCGGGTCGCTGAGCGTGTCGACTTGGTTGAGCATGATGTGGGCATTGTTGAGGTTCAGCATCTGCAGCTCGGCATTGAGCACCTGGGCGACGCGCTCTGGGGTGGCAGCGTCGGTGGGCTCGCAGCCGCAGCGCTCGCAGAAGAGCTCGGGGCGGTGGACGACCTCGGCGATGGGCTTGCCCAGCCCCGAGGCGCCGACGAGCCAGATGACGTTGGCCGTGCCGGCGGGAACGACCGGCTCCCACGGGGCGTGCGCCTTGAGCGGGAGTCGCTTGCTGCCGTCCGCCTCGGCCAACACATAGTCAAAGCGCTGCGCCAGCTCGTTGAGCGGCTCGGCGGGGGCGGAGAGCTTGCCTGTCTCCGGGTTCAAAACGCCCGCCTGGCAGATACTTCCGCGGACAAGTCCCGCGCATGCCTCGCAGGTGCAGCCGGGAACATGTAGAGTCCCCGGCTTCCAAGGCGCGGCGTCCAGGCGACGGCTCGACCCGTCCCATGGCACGCCGGCGACGGGAAACATGTGCGTGGTGGTACAGAGGAGCACGCGGCCGCCAGTGCGCATGAGCTCGAGACCCAGCGTCTTCAGCAGCGTCGACTTGCCGCCACTGCCGATAATCGCGGTAATGCCCGGCTCGATCCTGAGCGCGGAGGCAAGATTGCCGCTAACCGTTTCCATCTGTTCACCGCCGTATAATACTGTGATAATAAATAATCATCAGAGTAGCGGCCGAACCGCTTTTGCTCTGCTCAAACCGTAGCACAGGGAGGTGCCCCGGGAATGCTCGTTTATGTTCGCGGTGCCGGCGATATCGCCACGGGCGTCGCCGCTCGCTTGGTGCGCGCCGGCGTTTCGGTCGTTATGGCCGATATCGCGGTTCCCACGTGCATCCGCCGCACGATCTGTTTTTGCGAGGCCATTCGCCTGGGCGAGGTCGAGGTCGAAGGCATTCGCGCTCGCTTGGCACAGACGCCGGCTGAGGCGCTTGAGATTACCGAGACTGGAGACGTCGCCGTTGTGGTGGACCCTCAGGCCAAGATGCTCGATGAGCTTAAACCCGCGGCTGTGGTCGACGCGATTTTGGCTAAGCGCAACTTGGGCACCACGCGCGACATGGCGCCTGCCGTCATCGCTGTGGGGCCGGGCTTTACCGCGCCGGTTGACTGCGACGCCGTGGTCGAGACCATGCGCGGGCATTTTCTCGGCCGTGTCATTACCCAAGGTTCGCCCCAGCCCAACACGGGCGTGCCGGGCATTATCGCCGGCTATGGCAAGGAACGTGTTATCCACAGCCCCGCCGCCGGCGTGTTTAGGTCCGACCGCACCATCGGCGACATCGTGAGTGCCGGCGAGTGTGTTGGGTATGCGGGTGATACTCCCATGGTCACGCAGATCGATGGCTGTCTGCGCGGGCTTTTGGCGAACGGCGTGCAGGTGACTGAGGGCTTTAAATGCGCCGACGTCGACCCGCGCGGCGATGCCAGCTATATCAACTATATTTCGGACAAGGCGACGTCGGTCGGCGGCGGCGTGCTCGAGGCGCTCGCCATGCTCACCGATGTCTTTAGAGGATAGAAGGCGGCAATGGAAAAGCTCGATGTGGTGAATGCGGCGCTTGCCGCCCTGCGTGCTGGCGAGACGTGCGAGCTGGTGGTCGTGGCCGGTACGGCGGGGTCGTCCCCGCGCGGTGTGGGCGCATGGATGGCCGTCTTTGCCGATGGCAGCCAGGCGGGCACTATCGGCGGCGGCAAGATTGAGCTCTTTGCGCTGGACGAGGCGCGCGAGCTGCTGGCCGGGGGTAAATCGCGTCTGGTCCGCTACACCATGGGCGGCGAGAACTCCGATACCGGCATGATTTGCGGCGGAGCTATCTGCCTGTGCTATCTGCACCTGGACGCGACCAAGGCACCGTTGTTCCAGGAGATTGCCAATGTGCTGGCGTATCGACGCATCGGCGACTTCGTCATTGACTTTGAGCCGTTTATCGCAAGCGCGCTCGAGGGCGATGTGGCTGAGTACCATGGCGAGGCATCACGCCATACCATTGACGGCTGCCCCGGGCTTTCGCTGGTTGAGGAGGGGAGTAAGGTCACCTACACCAACGCGGCCTCCGAGATTCCCGCGGCGCACATCGAGACGCTCTGCCCCGAGGGCCTGACCTATATCTTTGGCTGCGGCCACGTGGGCGCTGCGACGGCGCGGGTGCTCACGGCGGCGGGCTTTGCCGTCGTGGCTTGCGACGACCGCCCCGGCACGCTGACCCCCGAATGGGTGCCCGGTGTCTACGACCGTCGTCTGGTCGACTACAAGAACCTGAGCGAGCCGTGTCCCATCGGTCCGCGCGACCTGGTGGTCGTCGCCACGGCGGGTCACAAGTCCGATATCGACGTGGTGATTCAGGCCATGCGCGCCAAACCCGCCTATCTGGGCTGCTTGGGCTCGCGCCGCAAGACGGCCTTTGTGCGCGCCCGCCTGGAGCAGGAGGGCTTTACGCAGGAGCAAATCGACGAGCTGCACCTGCCGATCGGTGTCGCCATCGAGGCCGAGGACCCCGAGGAGATCGCCATCTCCATCGCTGCCGAGATGATTCACCTGCGCCGCACCAAGCTCGTCCCCCGCAAGCGCTAATCGCATCCCCATATATGAGTTGCGGTGAAATACGGACTGTTTAAGCCTGTTAAGCCGTCAAACAGTCCCTATTTCACCGCAACTGCCATTTTCCTCCGGTCCCGTGCGGATCGGTTTGTGCGGGGGAGTTGTGGAGTTGTGCAGGCAGACGAGGTTTTTCTGGAAATACGCTCCCGATGCGCGTATAGTACCGATTGTTTTGTCGGCTCCTGCTGCGTCGAGTCCAAACCGCGAAATGCCATGAGCGGCGCGGATGCAGCCAGGAGGCACGAGGACAACCCATCGTGGCCACGCCCCGTGCTTAAAACCCCAAGAAGGAGTGAACAATGGCAGAAGAGAAGTATGTGCCGCGTCTGAAGACCAAGTACAACAACGAGGTCAAGCAGCAGCTTCAGGACAAGTTCCAGTACGAGAACGTCATGATGATCCCCAAGTTTGAGAAGATCGTCGTGAACATGGGTGTCGGCGAGGCCGCTACCGATTCCAAGGCCATCGACGGTGCTGTGCGCGACCTGCGCGCCATCACCGGCCAGCAGCCGATGATCACCCGTGCCCGCAAGTCCATCGCTACCTTCCGCCTGCGCGCTGGTATGCCGATCGGCTGCAAGGTTACCCTGCGTGGCGACCGCATGTGGGAGTTCTTCGATCGTCTGACCTCCGTCGCAATCCCCCGTATCCGCGACTTCCGCGGCATCTCCGCCAAGAGCTTCGACGGCCGTGGTAACTTCTCCATGGGCGTCACCGAGCAGCTCATCTTCCCCGAGATCGACTTCGACTCCGTCGATCACCAGCGTGGTATGGACATCACTTTCGTGACCACCGCCAATACCGATGAGGAGGCCAAGGCCCTTCTGGACGCCTTCGGTTTCCCGTTCAAGAAATAGGTTCACCTGCCCTAATAGCGCCGTTCCCACAAGGGGGCGGCGTTTGGGGCGAACAATACTCTATGTGAGGAGGATATAAGTGGCTAAGACATCGATGATCGTCAAGTGCAATCGCAAGCAGAAGTTCTCTACTCGTGAGTACACGCGCTGCCAGCGCTGCGGCCGTCCGCACTCTGTGTACCGCAAGTTCGGCCTGTGCCGTGTCTGCTTCCGTGAGCTTGCACTCAAGGGCGAGCTTCCCGGCGTTAAGAAGGCCAGCTGGTAAGTCACTACCAGCGTTTCAAGCATCAGTTTGGAACAGGGAAAACGCGCTAGTTAGGCTTTGCCGTTAAGGGCGGCGAAGAACCAAGAGCACGTGTTCATCAAGAACGAAGGAGAATCTGTATGAACCTTACAGACCCGATCGCAGATATGCTTACGCGCATCCGTAACGCTAACTCTGTGAACAAGGCCACGGTCTCCATGCCGAGCAGCAAGAAGCTCGTCGAGATCGCTCGTGTTCTGCACGAGGAGGGCTACATCGAGGGCTACGATGTCGAGGACACCGTTCCCCAGAAGACTCTGCACATCACGCTTAAGTATGGTCCCAAGAAGGCTAAGGTCATCAACGGCATCCGCCGCATTTCCAAGCCGGGCCTGCGTAAGTACACCGGCGTTGCCGACATGCCCCGCGTCCGCGGTGGCCTTGGTACCGCCATTATTTCCACCAGCCATGGCGTCATGACCGACCGCGATGCTCGCAAGCACAACGTCGGCGGCGAGATCATCGCTTACGTCTGGTAATTCGCTCGGTAGGTAGAAGGAAAGGAGATCACCGTGTCTCGTATCGGTAATAAGCCTGTCCAGATTCCCGCCGGAGTCGAAGTGGCAGTCAACGGCAACAACGTTGTCGTCAAGGGCCCCAAGGGCCAGCTCGAGCTCGATGTCTTTGAGAAGCTCGCTATCAACGTCGAGGACAACGTCCTCACCGTTTCCCGTCCCGACGACGAGCGTGAGACCCGTGCCCGCCACGGCCTCACCCGCGCCCTCATCCACAACATGGTTGTTGGCGTTTCCGAGGGCTTCGAGAAGAAGCTCGAGCTCGCCGGCGTCGGTTACCGCGTGCAGCAGAAGGGCAAGAACCTCGAGTTCTCCCTGGGCTTCTCGCACCCCGTGATCGTCGAGGCTCCCGAGGGCATCACCTTCGAGGTTCCCGACAACACCCACGTGAACGTCAAGGGTATCAACAAGCAGCAGGTCGGTCAGATCGCCGCTGAGATCCGCGGCCATCGTCCTCCCGAGCCTTACAAGGGCAAGGGTATCCACTACGTTGGCGAGCACATCCGCCGCAAGCTGGGTAAGGCCGCCAAGTAGTCGTAACCGACTCACTCGCATAAGACCAGCACCCCGTCAGGTGCTGGCAAGATCAACCTTTTTAGGAGTTTACGTATGAACAAGCATAAGGCGAAGCTGGAAGGCCTCAAGCGTCGTCAGCGTCGTGTTCGCGGCAAGGTCTCGGGTACCTCCGAGCGTCCGCGTCTTCGCGTGACCCGTACTAACGCCAACATCTATGCCCAGATCATCGACGACAGCAAGGGCTCCAGCCTGACGCTCGTCTCTGCCTCGACCCTCGAGGCCGAGTTCAAGGGCACCCACACCTCGAACAAGGAGGCTGCGGAGAAGGTCGGTCAGCTCGTTGGCAAGCGCGCCATCGAGGCCGGCATCACCAAGGTCGCCTTCGATCGCGGTGGCCGTATCTACCATGGCCGCGTCAAGGCCCTCGCCGACGGTGCTCGTGCCGCCGGTCTCGAGTTCTAGGAGGTATGTAGCACATGGCTCGTAATCAGAAGCAGCAGCGCGAGGCCTCCGAGTTCGAGGAGCGCGTCGTTTACATCAACCGCGTGTCGAAGACCGTCAAGGGTGGTCGTCGCATGAGCCTCGTCGCTCTCGTCGTCGTTGGCGACGGCAAGGGCAACGTCGGCGTTGGCATGGGCAAGTCCGCTGAGGTGCCCCTGGCCATCTCCAAGGCGTCTCTCGATGCCAAGAAGAACATGTTCCACGTGCCGGTGACCGAGCAGGGCACCATCCCGCACGAGGTTCTCGGCCACTTTGGTGCCGGCCGCATCATCATCAAGCCCGCTGTTGAGGGTACCGGCGTTATCGCCGGCGGCGCTGTGCGTCCCCTCTTCGAGCTTGCTGGCATCAAGAACGTCCTGTCCAAGTCCCTCGGTACCGACAACGGCCTCAACATCATCAAGGCTGCCGTCGAGGGCCTCAAGGAGCTCTCCAGCCCTGAGGACGTCGCGGCTCGCCGTGGCCTGACGGTCTCCGAGATGTTCGTCGGTAAGGAGAACTAAGCATGGCTGACACCATCAAGATCAAGCAGGTCCGCAGCACCAACGGTTGCAAGCAGGACCAGGTCCGTACTGTCCGTGCCCTCGGTCTCCACAGGATCCGCGAGGTTCGCGAGATTGCTGACAACGAGTCCGTCCGCGGCATGATCTTCAAGGTCAAGCACCTTGTCGAGATTGTAGAGGAGTAGCAAATGCAGCTTCACGATCTTACTCCCGCGCCCGGTTCCACCAAGAACCGCAAGCGCGTCGGCCGTGGCAATTCTTCGGGTCACGGCACCACTTCTGGCCGCGGTCAGAAGGGCCAGGGCTCTCGCTCTGGCGGCACCAAGGGTGCCGGCTTCGAGGGTGGCCAGACTCCGCTGGCTATGCGCCTGCCCAAGCTTCCGGGCTTCCGCAACCCCCGTCGTATCGAGTACACCGCTGTTAACGTTGAGCGTCTCGAGCGTAAGTTCGAGGACGGCGCTGTAATCGACGGTGCCGCTCTTAAGGCCGCTCGCATCACCAAGAGCGAGTTCGAGCCCGTCAAGGTGCTCGGCAATGGTGAGCTCACCAAGAAGTTCACGGTCAAGGTCGACAAGGTCAGCGCTTCTGCGCAGGCCAAGATCGAGGCCGCCGGCGGAAAGGTCGAGCTGCCGTGCTAAATGGTCTTAAGAATGCTTTCCGCATCAAAGAATTGCGCGAAAAGATTCTTTTTACCATAGCTATGCTCGTCGTGTACCGCATTGGTGCGCACGTTCCTGTGCCCGGCATTCCCTTCCAGGGGATGCTGGGCCTTTTCTCGACCGATAACAATTCGGTCGCCGCAGGTGCTATGGCCCTCCTGAATCTTTTCTCTGGCGGCGCGTTGAGCTATGTGTCGGTGTTTTCGCTGGGCATCATGCCTTACATCACCAGCTCGATCATCCTCCAGATGCTCCAGGCCGTTGTGCCTTCCCTGCATGAGCTTGCCCGCGAGGGCGAGGTCGGTCAGACCAAGATTACGCAGTATTCGCGTTACCTCACCCTGGCTCTGGCAATCCTCAACTCCGTGGGTTACCTCTTCCTCTTTAAGAGCTTCGGCATCAGCTTCAATGGCGCCGGCGCTCCCGAGATTATCTTCGACCTCATGATCGTCGGCACGCTCACTGCGGGCGCCATGCTGATCATGTGGATTGGTGAGCTCATTACCCAGCGCGGTATCGGCAATGGCATGTCGCTGATCATCTTCGCGAACATCATGGCCGGTCTGCCGCAGGCGATCTTTTCCAGCACCGAGGGCAATGCCGGTGGCATCATCACCATGGTGATCATCTGCGCCATCATCCTGCTGGTTATCCCGCTGATTGTTTTCCTTGAGCGCGGCCAGCGCCGCATTCCGGTCTCCTACGCTAAGCGCGTCGTGGGCCGTCGCATGATGGGCGGCCAGACCACCTACCTGCCCATCAAGGTTAACACCGCGGGTGTCGTGCCGATCATCTTCGCTTCGGCGCTGCTGTACTTCCCGGCTCAGATTGCCGTGTTCTTCCCCGGCATCGGCTGGATTCAGGCAGTTGCCTCTGCGCTTTCGACCGGTTGGCTCAACTGGGTGCTTAATGTTGTCCTCATCGTGTTCTTCGCGTACTTCTACACCTCCATGGTGTTCAACCCCGATGACACCGCCGACAACCTTAAGAAGCAGGGCGGCTTTATTCCGGGCGTTCGTCCGGGTAGGGCTACCGCGGCCTACATCAAGAACGCGCTCAACAAGATCACGCTTCCCAGCGCTGTCTTTTTGGCGCTCATCGCCATCGTGCCTTCGATCATCTTCTCCTTCACGGGTAACCATCTGATTCAGGCATTTGGTGGCACGTCCATCCTCATCATGGTCGGCGTCGTGCTCGACACGGTCGATAAGCTCGAAGGCCAGATCAAGATGTATGATTACGATGGATTCTTTAAATAGGCTAGAGGAGGATTGCTCATGAACCTCGTATTGCTCGGAGCTCCGGGTGCCGGTAAGGGCACCGTCGCACAGGAGCTCGTCGCCGAGTTTGGCGTCGCTCACATTTCCACGGGCGACCTGCTGCGTGCTGCCGTCAAGGGTGGCACCGAGCTTGGTATTCAGGCTAAGAAGTACATGGACGCTGGCGAGCTCGTTCCCGACCAGCTCGTGATCGACCTTGTCAAGGAGCGCCTTGCTGCCGATGACGCCCAGCAGGGCTTCATCCTCGACGGCTTCCCGCGCAACACCGCCCAGGCTGTGACGCTCGATTCCGAGCTCTCCGCTATGGGTCGCGAGATCGACTGCGCCCTTCTGGTCGACGTGGCCCCCGAGGTCATCATCGATCGTCTGTCTTCGCGTCGCACCTGCCGCGCCTGCGGTTACACCGGCACCGCTGCCGATGCCACCTGCCCCAAGTGCGGCGGCGAGATGTATCAGCGCGACGACGACAAGCCCGAGACCATCAAGAACCGTCTCGACGTCTACGAGAAGTCCACGAGCCCGCTCGTCGACTACTATCGTGGCCAGGGTCTGCTCAAGTCGGTCAACGGTGACCAGGCTCGCGAGACCGTGTACGGGGATGTCAAAGAGGCTCTCGGTCTATGATCAAGATTAAGTCTGCAACGCAAATCGAGCAGATGAAGAAGGCAGGAGCGCTATCTAAGATGGCGCTCCGCCACGTTGGAGCCATGGTGCGCCCCGGTGTTTCGACTTTTGAGCTCGACCAGCTTGCGGAGCAGATTATCCGCATGCATGGCGGCACCCCGGCCTTTAAGGGTTACGGCGGGTTTCCCGGAACCATTTGCGCATCGATCAACGATGCCGTGGTGCACGGTATTCCCAACCCCGACATGATCCTGCGCGATGGCGATATCATCTCCATCGATACGGGAGCCGTTGTCGACGGTTGGGTCGGCGATAACGCATGGACGTTTTTCGTCGGCACCCCCACGCCCGAAGCCAAGGCTTTGTGCGAGGTCACGCGCGATTGCCTTAAGGCTGCCATCGAGCAGGCTGTTCCCGGTAACCATATCGGGGACGTCGGTTATGCCGTTCAGTCCCTCGCCGAGTCTCACGGTTACGGCGTGCTTCGTGATTATGTGGGTCATGGCATTGGCCGCGTGATGCACGAGGACCCCAACGTTCCTAACTATGGAAAGAAGGGGAGGGGCGTTCGCCTCCAGGCCGGCATGGTCATTGCCATCGAGCCGATGGTTACGATGGGTTCCAACCATGTGAGCACGGGCTCCGACGGTTGGATTGTTACGACCAACGACCACCTGCCCGCCGCGCACTACGAGAACACCGTCGCCATTACCAATGACGGTCCGGTGATTCTCACCACGGATGCCCAAGGTGCTTGGTGTTCGCTCCAAGGCGGAGAAATGTAACAAGCTCCACTTAGTTGTGGAGCCATTACGAAGTTAATACGATGCGTGCATACGTGTTGTAGAATACTCAATCGCTGTCGTTTTCTAGAGAAAGATGATTGCTTGTGAAGAAGGAAGACGCAATTGAGCTCGAGGGTACGGTAAAGGAGCCGCTGCCCAACGCCATGTTCAAGGTTGAGCTCGAGAACGGTCATTCGGTTCTGTGCAACATTTCTGGCAAGATCCGAATGAATTACATCCGTATTCTCCCCGGTGACAGGGTTGTCGTGGAGCTTTCCCCGTACGACCTGACCCGCGGCCGCATCACCTATCGCTACAAATAGCGGCACGCATACACGCACTCCATTTCCGGCTGCAGGCTTAGCTCAACCTACGGTCGGATTGTGTGTGAAGACCAGCCATAGTTTTAAACGCCTGCGGCTGGGCGAGTAGATAGTAGGGAAGTAGTTTGAGCGCTACCGAAAGGAAGAACGATGAAGGTACGTCCTTCGGTCAAGAAGATGTGCGATAAGTGCAAAATCATTAGGCGCCATGGCAAGGTCCTCGTCATTTGCGAGAACCCCCGTCATAAGCAGCGTCAGGGTTAAGAGAGGAGACTACGTTGGCCCGTATTAATGGTGTCGACCTCCCGCGTGAGAAGCGCGTTGAGATCGGTCTGACCTACATTTACGGCATCGGCCGCACCACTGCGACGAAGATCTGCGTCGAGTGCAACGTTAACGTGGATACGCGCGTTAAGGACCTCACCGAGGATGAGGTTAACGCCATCCGCGATTATATCGATAAGAACCAGATCATGGTTGAGGGCGACCTCCGCCGTGAGCGCAACCAGAACGTCAAGCGCCTTATGGACATCGGCTGCAACCGCGGCCTTCGTCACCGCAAGGGCCTCCCGGTCCGCGGCCAGCGCACCCACACTAACGCTCGTACCCGCAAGGGCCCGAAGCGTCAGATCGGTGCTAAGAAGAAGAAATAAGGAGCGCTAGATAGATGGCTACTGCTAAGAAGAACGTTCGCGCTGCCCGTCTGAAGCGCGCGGACCGTAAGAACATTTCCGTGGGCCAGGCTCACATTCGTTCTACGTTCAACAACACGATCGTTTCGATCACCGATCCCCAGGGCAACGTCATTTCCTGGAAGTCGGCTGGCCAGGTGGGCTTCAAGGGCTCCCGTAAGTCCACGCCGTTCGCTGCCCAGATGGCTGCCGAGGCTGCTGCCAAGCAGGCCATGGAGCACGGTATGAAGAGGGTTTCCGTCTTCGTCAAGGGCCCCGGCTCCGGTCGTGAGACCGCCATCCGCTCCCTCCAGGCTGCTGGCCTCGAGGTCTCGAGCATCCAGGACAAGACCCCCATTCCGCACAACGGCTGCCGCCCCAAGAAGCGTCGCCGCGTGTAACTGAAAGGATCGTATCAATATGGCAATCGACAGGACTCCTGTTCTTAAGCGCTGCCGTCAGCTCGGGATCGATCCCGCTGAGCTCGGTTACAGCAGCAAGAAGGAATCTATCCGTCAGCCCAAGCGCCGTCGCAAGGAATCTGAGTACGGCATGCAGCTGCGCGAGAAGCAGAAGGTCAAGTTCATCTATGGCGTTCTGGAGAAGCAGTTCCACGGCTACTTCAACAAGGCCCGCAAGATGAACGGCGTCACCGGTGAGAACCTCATGATCATCCTTGAGTCTCGCCTCGACAACGTCGTCTTCCGTCTTGGCTTCGCCCGCACCCGCAAAGAGGCTCGTCAGTCCGTCCGTCACGGTCACTTCACCGTGAACGGCAAGCGCGTGGACATCCCGTCCTACCGCGTCAAGGCCGGCGACGTCGTCGCTGTCGGCGAGAAGTTCCGTGACCTCCTCCCCATCAAGGAGGCTCTGATTTCCTCCGAGCGCTTTGAGGTTCCTGGCTGGCTCGAGGTCGATATCGAGAAGCTGTCTGGTAACGTGCTCGCTCTGCCGACGCGTGAGCAGATCAGCGGTGATATCAACGAGCAGCTCATCGTCGAGCTCTACTCTAAGTAGTCCATCCGGGCTGCTGAGGCTGGAGGTAATACATGTCAGAATTCATTAGGCCTCAGGTTCAGGTCGAAGAGATCAACGAGACGTCTGCTCGTGTCTCCGTCGAGCCGCTCGAGCGTGGCTACGGCGATACGCTGGGTAACTCCCTTCGTCGCGTTCTTCTGTCCTCGCTCGAGGGTGCAGCCGTCGAGGCTATTCAGATCGATGGTGCACAGCACGAGTTCATGACCATCCCTAACATGGTCGAGGATGTCACCGACATCGTCCTGAATGTCAAGGGTCTTGTCTTCAGGGCTCTCGGCACGACCGACGAGGCGACCGCCACCATTTCGGTTGACGGCCCTTGTGAGGTCACCGGTGCGGACTTCTTTATTCCGTCCGAGTTTGAGCTGGTCAACCCCGAGCAGCACATCGCTACGCTCACCGAGGGTGGCCATCTCACCATGAGCATGCGCATCGGCTATGGCCGCGGCTATGTCTCTGGCGAGGCTAACAAGCGCGACAACGATCCCATCGGTGTGATCCACGTCGACTCGCTGTA
Source organism: uncultured Collinsella sp. (assembly GCA_934668695.1). Next base: position 48,968 of record CAKUOD010000013.1, read on the forward strand.
CTCGCCGGTGTCCCGTTGCGCCAAGCTCGTTGAGGCTTGCCGTGTCGGTCAGCACACCGACTACGACCGCCTTGTCCTCGAGATCGAGACCAACGGTTCCATCGCCCCGCGCGACGCCGTGGTCCAGGCTGCCAATATCATCAACCAGCATATGGCTGCCTTTATGAACCTTGCCGAGACCCCCGAGGTCGAGGAGGAGGCTTCGATCTTCGCTCCCGAGGTCACCAACGACAACGCCGAGCTGGATAAGCAGATCGAGGATCTGGACCTTTCCGTCCGTTCCTACAACTGCCTTAAGCGCGCCAGCATTCACTCGGTCCGTCAGCTCGTTGAGTTCTCGGAGAACGATCTGCTCAACATCCGTAACTTCGGTGTTAAGTCGATCGAGGAAGTGAAGGACAAGCTTGAGTCCATGGGCCTGAGCCTGAAGGCTTAATGCTTCGCATATTTGAGGAGAAACTAGACCATGCGTCACAACGTTAAGAAGGGCCTGAAGCTCGGCACCGATGCGAGCCACACCAAGGCCATGAAGAAGAGCCTGGCCAAGGCCCTCTTCGAGAACGACCGCATCAAGACCACCGAGACCCGCGCTAAGGCGCTGCGTTCGGTCGTCGAGCCGATCATCACCTGGGCCAAGAAGGGCGACCTGCACTCTCGTCGTCTGGCCATCGCCAAGCTCGGCGATAAGCAGCTCGTTGCCGAGATCTTCGACAAGGCTGCCCAGGGCATGTGGCAGGACCGCAACGGCGGTTACACCCGCATCATGAAGCTCGGTAACCGTAAGGGCGACAACGCTCCTATCGTTATCATGGAGCTCGTCACCGAGCCTTGCACGCCTAAGGCCAAGAAGGCTGCTCCGGCCCCCAAGAAGGCCGCTGCTCCCAAGAAGGTCGAGGCTGTCGAGGAGACCGCTGCCGAGGAGGCTCCTGCTGAGGAGACCGCTGAGTAGACATTCCGTCTGCATAGGCTATATTCGAGGGGTACGTTCGCGTACCCCTCTTTTTTTGTCGCGATACCTTTACTTGTTTGTTGGGAGCGCCCATGACCGCGCCGTCTGATTTCAATTCGATTCCCGAGCTCGATGCCACGTTGGTGTTTCGCGTGGCCTATGACGGCTCGTCCTATAGCGGATTTGCCGAGCAGCCGGGACAGACGACGGTTGCGGGCGAGCTTCGTCGTGCTATCGAGACGCTGCTGCGCCGCCCGATCGACCTGACGTGTGCGGGACGTACCGATGCCGGCGTACATGCGGTGGCTCAGTACATCAGCGTACCCGTAACGGACGCTGAGCTCGCTTGTACGCGCCGTAGGTGGCTGCGGGCTATGGATGCCCTGCTGCCCAAAGATATCGCCATAAACGAGGTCTACAAGGCCCGTAAAGGCTTTTCTGCGCGTTTTGACGCGCGCTCCCGTACGTATACGTACCGTATTGCCGATCGAGATGCGCGCCCCGTGCTGTCCCGCGGTGCCGTGTGGTGGCATCGCTATCCCTTGGATGTTGAGGCTATGTCTGCCGCCTGCCCTGCGCTGCTGGGCGAGCAGGACTTTAAAAGCTTTTGCAAGGTTGCCTCGGCCGTTGGCAAGCCCACACATCGCTGCGTGATGCGTGCCGAATTTGGCCATGAGGTTGCGTTTGGCGAGGACATTCTGACGTTCACCATCGAGGGCAATGCGTTTCTGCATTCGATGGTCCGTACGATCGTGGGCACGCTTGTCGAGATTGGCATGCATCGCCGTGAACCCGAGTGGTTGCGCGAGGTCATCGATGTTTGCGACCGTACCGCTGCGGGCCCCACGGCTCCTGCCTGCGGCCTTACGTTTATGGGCGTGGATTACGATCCCGCCGAGCTTGTCGTGCTCGACTAGGGGAGGGTTCGACGCGTCGTGCGTCGACACCTGCCATCTGTGGGCTGCGCGTGTGCAACATCTGTTCTTGGCGTGCAATACAACCGGTGTCTCATTGCTTTTATTGCCGGGGTGTACCATGAACCACGGTTTGATTCATTGCTGTCGAGAGGACGGATAATTTGGTTCGACGTGGCTCGCATCCGCGACTTTCGGTGATCCTTGTGGTAGAAGGTTCGCCCAGCTATGCGATGCGTGCGCTCGAGAGTATCCAGAACCAAGACCTCTACGATTTGCAGATTGTTGTTGTCTGCCGCGATGCTGCGCCCGGTGTGCGCCATTCGCTTCAAGTTGCTGCCGACAGGGACATCCATATTGATTTGATTGACGTCGAGGACGCGAAGCGCGGCGCTTGTCTACGTGCCGGTTTTGCTGCCTCGCGCGGCTCTCAAATCACCGCTATGAACGCCGATGAGTGGTTTGCTCCGCAGTCCCTTTCCAAGATGGTCGATATCGCGTGCGATACTGCGGCAGACATAGTGTTCCCTACGGTGTCGCTCGACCGCTATGATGCGCATCGAGAGCGCCATTCGCGCGTCTTGGATGCTGCCTCTATTGTCATTGAAGACAAGTCTTCGATGGTGACCGGGCTGCCCCAGCTGATTTTAGGCGGCCTAGTCGTTCAGACCTCTGGCGTGATGTATAGCCGTCTGCTGTTTGAGGCATGCCTGTCACACGGCAAGGCGTACCGTACGGTTGAGTTTATGGCATATGCGCTCTCGCAGGCGCAGTGCGTCTCCGGCTGCGGCGACGCTTGTTTCCACGCGGTGGCGCCTAAGCTTACAGATGCCTTTGATCCCACCATGTATGCTAAGGTAGCCGATGACACCCGAGCGCTCGACGAGCTTGCGGACTCACTCTCGGAAGCAGATAGCGGTGGTCGGCTCAAGCTGGCAAGCCAAAAGTTCTACTTTGCCGGACTGGTCGCCTGCATTGAGAATTTGTGTCTGAGCCCGCATGGGGTGTCGTCAATCGAGCGTTCCGCCCGCATGCGTGATATGCTCGAGGCGCCTCGAACCCGTCAGATGGTCGCCGCGCTCAAGGATAACCATCGGGGGCTCGGTCTGTTGTTTGGGCCGATCGCCAGCGCCAAGCCCGCGCGCTGCGTGATGTGTACGCATCTGGCAGCTTTTCTTAACCGGACGGGCGCAAAAACCGCCTAAACGGCTCATTACGAAACAAACTTGCATAGAATTGTTTCGAAATGCGTTCTTATACACAAAAGCCTTCAAATAGCGTTAAACTATTCAATCACTGATTGATTGTCTCCGCCATCTTTTGGAGTGAGGGTTTGTATGGCTAAAAAACGCAATGGGCGCCAGGATGCCATTAGAGATATTGTGCGCAATAAGGACGTCCGCACACAGCGCGTGCTGGTCGATGAGCTCCGTGCTATGGGCTTTGATTGCACGCAGGCGACTGTCTCTCGCGATATTGCCGACATGGGGCTGCGTAAGCTCCCCGAGGGCATCTATGTTCTGGCAGAGGACCTGCACCTGCAGCGTATGGTTTCCGAGCTCGTAACGGGCGTTCTGCGTACCGATAATCTGGTTATGATCAAGGCTCAGCCTGGCACGGCTTCCGGCATCGCCGCCGCCGTTGATGCGGCAGAGTTGCCCGATGTGCTTGGCTCGCTTGCCGGCAACGATACGATTTTGGTTATTGCCCAGACGGCCGAGGACGGCGAGCGCCTCGAGGCGCTGATCAATAAGCTGAGCAATTCTCGCAAGTAGGCGTGCGGGTCGTGCGCTTGGCACTGCGTGCGCTTACATAGTGGCTTGTAAGGGGTATCGACGTTGGTCGGTACCCCTTTTTGTGTGCCGGTATAAAGACCGCCCACCAGGTCGCTTCAAACTAAAAGGCCCCGAGCAGTTCAATAAGCTGCTCGGGGCCTTGTTGGCTTTAGTCGCGTACTTCTTAGCCGACCGTATCGTCAGGCGTGGGCGAGGGGTCGGGAGTGGGCGTGGGCGTAGGCGTGCCGCCATCGCCGCCGGTCGAACCACCAGTGGAACCGCCCGTCGAGCCACCCGTCGAGCCACCGGTCGTGCCGGTGCCGCCGGTGGTGTCGCCGCCCGTGGTCTCGGTTGTCGTCGTGGTGGTAGTCGTTGTGGTGGCGGTTTCCTCTTCGTCCTCGTTCTCGTCCTTGTCGTCGTTCTCCGTCTTCTTGGTGTTGTTGGTGCCGTAGAACTTCCAGACGCTGTTGTTCTTGTAGGTGGGCGCCGTTCCGGTCGCAAATTCCTCGCGCTCGGTACCGGTCAGAACGGTGTTCATAAACCTCTTAAAGACAGGCAGGTTGGTGCTGTCGCCCAGCAGGTCCGTGCCGTACTTTTGGATGGGGATCTCGCCCGCGGAATAGCCGGTCCACAGGGCGCATGCCAACTGCGGGGTATAGCCGCAGAACCACAGGTTGGTGGTGTTGTCGGTGGTGCCCGTCTTTCCGGCATAGGGCTGGTTGACGCTCAGGGCGCCGGCAGCACCCGTACCGCTGCCCTGCATGACGCCGGACAGAACATCGGTGACCGCGGCGGCCTCGCCCTCGGTAAGCACCTGCGAGGGATTGTCGGTGTGCTGGTACAGCACCGAACCGGTACGAGAGTCAATCTCGGTGATGGCGATCGGCTGGCGATAGTAGCCGCCGTTGGCAAACGTCGCGTAGGCGGCGGCCATCTCGAGCGGCGAGATCGAGCCGGTGCCGAGCGTCATGACGGGAACGTCCTCGATGTTGTCCTTGGCGGGATCGATACCGAGCTTTTTGACGAGCGAGATGATCTTGCTGTTGCCGACGGCTTCCGCCACCTGGATGTAGCCGGTGTTGGAGGAGTATGCCGTTGCCTGCTTGAGCGTGATGTTGCCATAGCTATGGTTGGCGTAGTTTTGGACCTCGGTCGTGGTGCCCTTGGCCTTGAGCGGCGAGTTGCAGTTGAGGGTGACGTTGGGGTTCATGCCGTTTTGGATGGCAGTTGCCAGCGTAAAGGCCTTAAAGGTGGAGCCGACGGGACGCTTGGCCGTGGCATGGTTTACGTGGTTCTCGTCAGCGTTGTAGTCGTATCCGCCCACCATGCACTTGATGTAGCCGGTCTTGGGGTCGACGACGACCATACCCATGTCCAGGCCGTCGAGTGAGAGCGTGTCGAGCTGCTCGCGGACGGCATTCTCTGCCACCTGCTGCATCGTGGGGTCGATGGTGGTCTTGACGGTCAGGCCGCCCTTAAAGAGCACGTCGGTCGAGAACTCCTGCTCCAGCAGCTGCTTAACATAGGCGACAAAGTAGGGCTGCGAGTATACGTCGACGCCGCTGCCCGAAATCTCGGTCACGTTGAGGGTGATGGGCTCGGCTTGTGCGGCATCGTGTTCCTCCTGGGTGATGTGGCCCAGGCGCAGCATGTTGTCGAGAACCTTGTTGCGACGGGACAGCGCCAGGTCGGGGTTGACCGTGGGGTCGTACTGCGAGGGCGAGTTGGGAAGGCCGATGAGCAGCGCGGCCTCGCTCAGGGTGAGGTCGGCGGCGCTCTTGGACAGATAGGTCTCGGCTGCGGCCTCGATGCCGTAGGCGCCGTGGCCGTAATAGATGGTGTTGAGGTACATCATGAGGATCTCGTCTTTGGAGTACATGTCCTCCATCTTGATGGCGATGTAGGCCTCGCGCACCTTACGCTCGATGGTCGAGTCGAACTGTTCCTCCTGCAGGATGGTGTTGCGCACCAGCTGCTGGGTGATAGTCGAGGCGCCTTCGTGCCCGCCGCCGAGGGTTGCCACCGCAGCACGCGCGATACCCCACAGGTCGATACCGCCGTGCTCGTAGAAGCGCTCGTCCTCGACGTCAACGGTGCCCTGCAGCACGTAGGGGGAGACCTCGTCCTTGGTGATGGACTTGCGGTTTTGCGTGTAGAAGCTCGCTATCTTGTTGCCGTTGCAGTCAACGATCTCGGTGGGCTCGCTCACCAGATACGCGTTGGCGTCGGTGTAGTCGGGCAGATCGGACAGCCAGCGGTTGACGTTGCCGACCATGCCGATGCCAAACGCCACGCCCGCAATCAGCAGAAAGCCCAAAAACGAGAGCAGGATTATGGGCAGGGCGTGCGTCTTTGAACGGCTGTGTCCCTGTCGTTGGCGAGGACCCATATATTGACCTCCAGGTATGTCGTGCCGGACGGTGGATGTGCCGTCGGGGCAGGATGGACATAAGTTATTACACGATAAACCAAACGGGGCGCGTGAGGCCTCGTGTATGCTGGAAGACGGCATTTTTCAGAGTGAATGCATACCTTGGTAAGGAGTTTGTCGATGACGATTCGGGCGATGGGGCCGAACGGACAATACAAGACTGGATTGGATGTTGTCAGTGCGGCGCTGCCCGAGCTGCTGGCGCCGGCGGGCGGGCTCGACCAGATGCTTGCGGCCATCGCCGCGGGTGCCGATGCCATCTATGCGGGGTTGGGCGGCTTTAACGCCCGTGTGAGCGCCCACGGCTTTACGGATGACGAGTTTGCGCGCGGCTGTGCTGTGGCGCATGCCCATGGCGTGCGTGTGTACGTGACGCTCAACGTGTTCGTGTTTGACGATGAGTTGTCCGACGCGGTGGCGTTGGGAGCTCATGCACTGGAGTTGGGCGCCGATGCTCTGATTGTCGCCGATGCCGGGTTGGCCTGCGCGCTGCGCGCGGCGATTCCCGGGGTCGAGATTCACCTGTCCACGCAGGCGGGCGTTCATAGCGAAGGCGCCGTGCGGCTTGCCGCCGATGAGCTGGGTGTCGAGCGCGTGACGACGGCACGCGAGCTGACGGTCGACGAGATTGCGGCGCTATGTGCCACGGGCGTGCCCATCGAGGTATTCTGCCACGGTGCGATTTGCATCGGCTATTCGGGGGCGTGCGAGTTCTCGGCCCTGCGGCGTGGGCGCTCGGCGATGCGCGGCGACTGCACGCAGCCGTGCCGTTTGGCGTACGACCTGGTGGACGAGGCGGGACAGAGCGTTGTCGCCGTCGAGGGAGATCGCCTGCTGTGCCCGCGCGACTATCTGGGTATTGCGCATCTGCCCGAGCTTGTAGATGCCGGCGTGGCGTCGCTCAAGATCGAGGGGCGCATGAAGAACCCCGATTACGTATTCAACGTGGTGCGGGTGTGGCGCCGTGCGCTCGATATGCTGTGCGACGGCGCGTGGGACCCCGGTGCCGTGGAAGAGCTTGAACGCGAGCTGGGCCGGTCGTTCAACCGCGGGTTTACCGACGCGTATCTGCGGGGGCGTTCGGGCGCCGAGCTTATGAGCTTTGAGCGCGCAATTAACCAGGGCGTGCGCGTGGGGCGTTTGGTCGCTGTGGGGCACGAAGAGGTGACCGTTGAGCTCGACGCTGCCGTGGCGGCGGGTGACACGCTCGAGATTCGGTTCTATCCGGGCGTCGACGCGCGTCCCGATGTGCCCAAGCGCTGGCCGCAGGTGCCCTGCCCGGTGGATGCCGCAGCGGGGAAGCGCGTCGTCGCGCGTTGCAAGCGTAAGGTGGACGTGGGATGCGAGGTGTACCTGATTCGCAGCGCCGGCGTGTTGGATCAGACGGCGGCGGTGTTGGAGCGCATGCGGGCCGAGGCAGATGCGATTGCGCCCGTTGCACGTGCCGTTGAGGTGCTGCCCTTTGAGGACGTTGCGGTGGATGGCGGTGCGTCGGCGGAGTTGGTGGAGTGCGCGGTTCCCGCTCGCATGGTTTTTGCTTGGCAGCTGATAGATACCGACCCGCGCGGAGAACTCGATTTGTCCGACGCCGTTGTGGTGCTTGACGAGGTGTGCCGCACGGGTGACGCTGACCGGACCCGCTCGCTGATGCAGCGTGCCGGGCGCGTCGTCTGCCGCAACCTGGGACAGGTGGTGATCGCTCGCGAGCTGGGCGTGACGTTTGACGTGGCGGCGCCGGTGTTCTGCGCGAATCGGGCCACGCTTGCCTGGCTGCGCGAACTCGGTGCGGGGCGGGTGTACTTGCCGGCCGAGTTGCTCGGCAATGATGCGGAGCGTATTGCCGAACTGGCTGCTGAACCCGGCGTCTGGGGTCCGGTCGACGCCGCCCGTCCCGAGCTCATGGTGTGCGAGCACTGCCTGCTGACCGCCGAGGGCGTCTGCGCTACCGATGCGACGGGACAGGTCCGTTGCCGCGACTGCTTGCGTCGTCGGCAGGTACGCTATCTGGTCGAGCGTGACGGTACACGTTTGCCAGTTGCCATTGACGCATGCGGCAGGACGAGGATTTTCCTGTCGTAGGTGCCGCGTCGCGTCAGTTTGTTATCATGTGAGAGTTTATGGACTTCCAGCACCGCCGTATCCGGTGAGGGTGCTATAGCAAAAGGAGGATACCCAATGCTGTCTGTTGACGAGCAAATGCGTATCATCACCTCGGGCGCCGCGCAGATCGTTCCCGAGGCCGACCTTCGCAAGAAGCTTGAGAAGGGCGAGCCCCTCAACATCAAGCTCGGCGTCGACCCCACCAGCCCCGACCTGCACCTGGGCCATGCCGTGCCGCTGCGCAAGATGCGTCAGTTCCAGGACCTGGGCCACAACGTCACCCTCATCATCGGCAACGGCACCGCGCTGATCGGCGATCCCTCGGGCAAGAACTCCACGCGTCCGCAGCTTTCGCAGGAGCAGATCGAGGCCAACGCCGAGACCTACGTGAGCCAGGCCATGAAGATCCTGGACCCCGAGAAGACCACCATCGTGCACAACGGCGATTGGATCCTTTCGATGGATCTGGCCGGCCTGCTGCAGGTGTGCTCCAAGTTCACCGTTGCCCGCATTCTTGAGCGCGACGACTTTACCAAGCGCTACCAGTCTCAGACGCCGATCGCCCTGCATGAGTTCCTGTATCCCGTGATGCAGGCTTTCGACTCTGTGCAGATCAAGGCCGACGTGGAGATGGGCGGCACCGATCAGCTCTTCAACCTGCTCGCCGGCCGCGAGCTCATGGAGAAGATGGGTATGGAGCCGCAGATTGCGCTCACCATGCCGCTGCTCGAGGGCACCGACGGCGTGCGCAAGATGTCCAAGTCCTATGGTAACTACATCGGCCTGACCGATGCTCCCAAGGATATGTTTGGCAAGACCATGTCCATCCCCGACGAGATGATCGGCAAGTACTATCGTCTGGCGAGCTCGCTCACCCCGGCCGAGGTCGACAAGATCGACGCCGCCCTGGCCGACGGCTCTGCCGATCCCTATGAGCTCAAGCGCGCTCTGGGTCGCGACCTGTGCGACACCTACCACGGCGCCGGTGCCGGCGACGAGGCTCAGGCCGAGTTCGACCGCGTGTTCAAGGAGGGCCAGCTCGCCGACTTCCCCGAGAAGCACGTTGAGCTGGCTGTTAACGACGAGGGCCAGATCTATCTCGCTGGCCTGCTCAAGGACTTGGGTCTTTCGGCGAGCGCCGGCCAGGCTCGTCGCGATATCGACGGCGGCGGCGTCAAGATCAACGGCAAGGCCGTGGCTCCCAAGAGCTACAACATCGATCCCAGCGCCCTCAAGCTGGGCGACACCCTCTCCGTGGGCAAGCGCAAGGGCTTCAAGTTGATTTAGTTCCGCCGTTCTACCGAACGGCGGACCGGCCGACGCTGCGCGGGCCGCATTTGGACAATCTGACGTTCAACTTCAAGGGCGCGACCAGAAGGTCAGCGCCCTTTCGTTTAAAGGCTTTAGCCTGTGCGGGGCGCGCAGCGCGCCGCATCAGAAACCACCCGCTATGCGGGTGGGGACAACCGG
>CAKUOD010000014.1 GCA_934668695.1 uncultured Collinsella sp.
ACGCCGGAGGAGTTCCGGAGCCGGGCCCTTGCGGCGTAGTCGCTATTTATTCAGTCCAAGTTTCGGGGTGCAGTTCAACAGGCACCTTTCTGGTGGTTTTTTATTGCTCCAGCATTCAGTTCGTACTCGAACCCGATTCTTTACGAGAAAGGGTTCGGGTACGTTTTTTGTTTATCGGAAATTCTGCGGAAGGACTACTCGGAACGGTAAACAGGAACGAACAAAAGGCAGGGTATCATCGTGGTGATGGTATCCTGCCTTTTGTTTTGCGGGATCAAGGTCGCTTTATGCGAACTTGATCGTCACTTATATGGCGCATTGATGGCAATTGCTTCGTACGTGCATACCGGGAGCCTGTACACCTCTGGCAAGGCGTAACACACTAGACTTTGTTCCAAAGTCCGTGTGCTAAGGGGGCAGGCCCCTTAGAATTCCTGTGGAGTGTGTACTCACGTACGCAGGAAAACGGCAAAAATTCGCTATATCAGGGCGTTCTTTCATTGGAGAGTATGGTATACACGGCTTAGTTCAACAAATAAGAATTTATATATAAAGGAGAATATTGATGAAACTGTTTTTATGTTCTCACTTTTCAAGTGTAGGAAGTCTAATAAAGGAAGAAATTGAAAATAAAAAAGTCGCATTTATTCCAACAGCGTCGCTGCGTGAAGGCTACACCGGTTATGTCGGCTCGGCTCGAAAATTATTCAAAAAGTTGGGAGCAATCGTAACTGAAATTGATATTTCAACGGAGGCTTATTCAACGATACAGTCTGTTTTTGAAGATGCGGATGTGATATATTTTACCGGCGGAAATTCTTTTTTCCTTATAGACCAGCTCCGTAAAACGGGAACGGATGAGCTGTTGAAGAAAGAATTGGCAAAGGGAAAACTGATGATTGGTGAATCGGCAGGTGCGATTATATGCGCTCCAAGCATCCAATATATCGAGCAAATGGATGAAAAGCCGGAGGACTACTCACAAGAAGATGATGCAGGGCTTGATTTGATTGATTTCTATGTTCTTCCGCATTATCTTACAGCACCATTTAAGAAAGTTACCGAGAAAATAATGACTGAGTTTTCGGATTTGAATCTATGCCCAATTAACAACCGTCAGGGAATTGTAATTGATGGTGAAGGTTCAAAGGTAATTTGCAAAGACTAATTTAAAAATTCCAGTTTGCTGTACTCGTTCCTAGCAGGGTTTGGAGCAGGAGGGGCGCAAGAGACGGGAGGGCCTTGTACGCGTTCCTGCGCGAGGGCCGCGGGGAGGGACTGCCTGGGTACGGCGCCTGTCAACTCGGTCTACGTCTTTGATGACCCGGTCGTACTCAATATCAACTTCACGGATGATGCCAAAACGGTCACCCGTGAGGAAGTGTTGGGTTCGAGTGCTGTGGACAATGTTCCAACATGCTCGGATCGAACTCGCTAGCCGGAATCACGCGGTAACCGTGGCGGAGTAGAAGGTCGACGAAAACACCGTTGCCCGCAGTGAGCGTGCCACTAAAGGTGCCGTCGTAGATACGGCCCGCCCCGCACGAGGGGCTGCGGTCCTGCAGGATGCACGCGGCGATCTCTTCCGGGCCGCCCGCCTGCTCGCACATATCGAGCGCACGTTGGGCACCCAGGCGAAATTCGCGATCAACCGAGATGCCCTCGCAGGTACGAACCTCGCCGTTCACAATCTCGGACGGCTTGCGCGGCGTGGGAAGACCCCCAAAGACCTCAGGACACACCAAGAGGACCTCGGTCCCCGTACGCTCGCAGGCCTCGACCAGTTCGCGAAGGTAATTGTCGAGCCCGTTATACTTGCAGCTCTCGCCCATCAAGCAGGCACTTACCACGATCTTCATGCATATCCCTCCCAAGCAAAACGCCCCATTTGAGATAGAAGCTCAAATGGGGCGTTCGATGCTGTGTAACCAGCCTTACTGCTGCTTCGGCATCAGCGGATTCTCGCGCGTGAGGAGATTCATGAACTCCTCGCCCGTGATCGTCTCCTTCTTGTACAGATAACGAGCCAGCTCGTGGAGCTTAAACTTGTTCTCCTTCAGAATCTGCAGAGCGCGGTCGTGCGCATCCTCGATCAGCTTGGCGACAATCGCGTCCACGCGCTCGGCCGTACCGGGGGCGCAGGTGAGCGACGTGTCCTGGTTGAGGTACGCATTCTGAACGGTACCGAGCGCCATCATGCCAAACTCATCGGACATACCAAAGCGCGTCACCATGTTACGGGCGAGCTTGGTGGCCTGCTCGATATCGTTGGCGGCGCCGGTCGTCATCTCACCAAAGATGAGCTCCTCGGCTGCACGGCCACCGCAATAGACGGCGAGCTTGTCCAGGACCTCCTGACGCGTGGTCAGGAAGCGCTCATCCTCCTCGACCTGCATGGTGTAGCCCAGAGCACCGCTCGTGCGCGGCACGATGGTGATCTTCGTGACCGGCGCAGAGCCCTTCTGGCGAGCGGCAACGATGGCATGACCGATCTCGTGATAAGAAACGACCTGCTTCTCGTGGTCGGACAGCACCGTGGACTTGCGCTGCTGGCCGGCAATGACGACTTCCACCGACTCCTCGAAGTCGTCCTGGGTTGCACGCTTGCGACCCTCACGGACGGCACGCAGGGCGCCCTCGTTGATGATATTGGCCAAGTCGGCGCCCGAGGCACCGGGCGTGGCGCGGGCAATCGCGGTCAGATCGATCGGCGGCTCGGTCTTCACACTCTTGGCGTGGAGCTCGAGGATGTTCTTACGTCCGGTCAGATCGGGCAACTCGACGGGGATGCGGCGGTCAAAACGACCGGGGCGCAGCAGCGCCGGATCGAGGCTGTCGGGGCGGTTGGTTGCGGCAAGGACAACGATACCCTTGTGGTTATCGAAGCCATCCATCTCGGTCAGCAACTGATTGAGCGTCTGCTCGCGCTCGTCGTTGCCGCTAAAGCCGCCGCCATCGCGCTTCTTACCGATGGTATCGATCTCATCAATAAAGACGATACACGGGGCCTTTTCCTTGGCCTGCTTAAACAGGTCACGTACCTTAGCAGCGCCGCGACCGACAAACATCTCAACGAACTCAGAGCCCGAAATGCTAAAGAACGGAACACCGGCCTCGCCGGCAACAGCCTTGGCAAGCAGGGTCTTACCGGTACCCGGAGGGCCAACAAGGAGAGCACCGCGCGGCAGCTTGGCGCCGATCTCCTCGTAGCGCTGCGGCTTCTCCAGAAAGTCGACGACCTCCTTGAGAGACTCCTTGGCCTCTTCCTGGCCGGCGACATCCTTAAAGGTCACGCCCACGTCCTTGGAGGCGATCACGCGCGCGCCGGACTTACCCAGTCCGCCGCCGCCAAAACCGCCGCCACCAAAGTTCATCGACGGGCCGTCATCGCCCATAGCCTTCTTCATGCGGCGGTTGAGCCACCAACCGATAAGGAAGAAGATGGCCATGGGAAGGATAAGCGTGAGCAGGTAGTAGGTCATCAGACCCGAGTTCTTATCGGGAACGACCGACTCCAGGGACGCACCGGATTCAAGCACGCGGTCGGTAAAACCCGCATCATTCGGCACGCCGGTCGTCTTGTAGGCGATATTCTCGTCCTCGCCCTTTTTGGTGTAATAAATGGTGTAATCGTCGGTATTGTATTCGACCTTATCGACGCTCTTCTTATCGAGCGCTTTGACAAACGTCGAGTAATCGGTCTTCGTAATCTGCTGCGTGTGACCGATGTTGGGGAACAGAACGGTCGAGAGCACGAGGTAGACGACGAAGGCGATGAGCACGTAGAGGATCATATTCCGTCTACGTTTGTTGTCATCCATCTCCATCTGCTTGAACTCCATCTACTGGGGTTGATAATGCTATCTAGAATACCCAACCCAGACGGCGATAAACCGACGCCGGGCACGAAAGGACAGAGATGGCATCACTGGAAGTCGGCAAGGTTCAAATCTATACGGGCGACGGCAAGGGCAAGACGACGGCCGCGCTGGGGCTCGCGCTGCGCGCCACGGGCTATGGACTTAACGTGCTTATGCTGCAGTTTGCCAAGAAGCTACACTGCGCCGAGCATGATGCGGCGCCCCGTTTAGGTCTGCGCATCGTACAAGCCGACCGCGACACGCCCGAAGCCTGTGCCGCACAGATCATGGAGCTCGCACGCGAGCAGATTAGCCAGGTAGACGTGCTGATCTTAGATGAGCTGGGAGAGGCCATGCGACGAGGCTTTGTGACGCGCGAGGATGTGGAGGGGTTGATCGCGCTGAAGCCTGCCACCACGGAGCTCGTGCTCACCGGCCGCGGATTACTGCCCCTCGCCGACCTTGCCGACCTAGTAACCGAAATGCGCCCCGTCAAACACTATTTCGACGAAGGACTCCTAGCCCGCCAAGGCATCGAATACTAGCCATTGCGGACGTCCCCAATGGCTAGGCGGTGGCGCGGCCTAGCCAGTTGCCGCTGTGGTGGTAGATGGTGAACATTGTGGCCGTGATGAGCCAGGTTACGGGGTAAACAAGCAGCAGGTGCTCAAGCGACGGATCGAACGGCATGATCGCAAACACCCAGATCACCCTGAGCACGACGGTGCCAAAAATCGTGAGCAGCATGGGCTGCAAGCTCACGCCGGCACCGCGAATGGAGCCCGACGCGTTTTCGATAATCGAGAAGATCGCGTAGAACGGCGCGATAAAATGAAGAATCGTCGTGGTGTACGCCGAAATCGAAGCATCGTCGACAAACAGACGCGACAACGGACCCGAGAACACCAGCAGCACGGCAGACAGGCCACCAATGAGCATAAACGACAGAACGAGCGACGTATGGTAGCCCTTGCGCATACGCTCGTAGTTGCGTGCGCCAAAGTTCTGTGCCGAGAACGTGGTGATCGAAACGCCAAGCGCCTCGGTAACCATCCAGACAATGCCATCCAAACGGCCCGAAAGACCCCACGCCGTGGTGACATCGGCACCAAACGAATTGACCGACACCTGAATCAAAACGTTGGAAATCGAATACGCAGCAGACTGGAAGCCAAGCGGCAGACCACACGAGATCATGCTCTTACAAATAGCAGGATCAATGCCGAGTTTGGACAGTGAAAGCCGCCACGCACCCGGTGCGTGCATCATACGAATCACGATCATCGTGGCGTTGGAGCAAATAGTCAGCGCCACCGCGATGCCGCAGCCCAGAGCCTCCATATGAAGCACGGCAACGAAGATGACATCCAGCACCGAATTAACAAGGCAGCCGGAAGCGATGATCACAGCAGGCCCGCGCGTGTCGCCCACGGCGCGCAGCAATGCCGTTCCCATATTGAGCAGCAGCGCCGCAACCATGGCGGCAAAATAACAACGAGCATAGGCCACGCCCTCGGCCAATAGTTCATGCGGCGTGTTCATAAGCACCAGCATGGGCTCAACGAACACTATGCCAAGAATCGAGAAAACAATACCGCCCACCAGCGCGAGCGTCATGGCCGTATGGACCGAACGACTCAGTCGCTCATCATCGTGCTGGCCAAAATACTGACCGGTAATGACCGCGCAGCCGGCACCGACGCCAACGCAAAAGCCAATGCAGAGCTCGGTGAGCACCATCGTGGCTTGAATGCCACCCAGCGCGAGCTTGCCGCCAAACTGACCGACGATATAGGTGCCGATTAGCGTGTAAGCCTGCTGAAAAAACGAACTAAAAAAGATGGGAACGCACAGCGAAAGCAATTGCTGCCAAATAACACCTTGCGTTACATCGATAGCCGTAGATTTCTTTGCCACACGCCCTCCCCACAAGCGTACGTCAAACAACAAAACAGCGATTTGAAACCAAAGCCAAAACCAGCTTAGCACCGGCCGGCGGCGACCAAACACCCCGAATAAGAGCGCGGTGCGAAATATTTGCCTAGTGATACAAACCCGGCTGGTAGTGATACTCGTTGCTCACGTGCGGGCACAGCTGCCAAAAGGCGACGGCACTCGCCGCGGCCACGTTGAGCGAATCAACCCCGTGGGCCATCGGAATGCGCACGGCCTGGTCGCAGCCCGCAATGGTCTTGGCGCCCAGACCGGCACCCTCGGTTCCCATAAAGATTGCCAGGCGGTCAATCTCCTGCAGCACGGGATCGTCCAGCGACACCGAATCATCCGTCAGCGCCATCGCGGCACACGAAAAACCAGCATGATGCAACGACGCCAACCCGTCATGCGGCCACACGCGCGCCTCACTGCCGATACGCGTCCACGGCACCTGAAACACCGTGCCCATGCTCACGCGGGCAGAGCGACGATACAGCGGATCGCAGCACGTAGGGCTCACCAGAATGCCGTCGACATTGAGAGCGGCAGCCGAGCGGAAAATCGCGCCCACATTTGTGTGGTCGACAATACCCTCAAGCACGCATACGCGCACCGGGCGCTCCCCCGCCGCCTCGACGACGCCGCCCAAGAACTCATCAACCGGAATCTGACGCGGGCGACGGAACGCCGCGAGCGCACCGCGCGTCACGTTAAAGCCCGTCAACTGCTCCATGAGCTCCATGGAGGCCACGAACACAGGAACCGGACCCGCGCCCGCGCGCACAACCAGGCGCTCAAACAGCGGCATCATCTGATCGAGCCAGCGCTCACCCAACAGAAAGCTCACCGGCTCGTATCCGGCGCGCACCGCACGCTCTATGACCTTGGCACTCTCGGCGATAAAGATGCCCTTTTGCGGCTCCAGCACGCAGCGCAGCTCGCGCTCGGTCAGTCGCACGTAAGCATCGAGCCGCTCGTCCTCGAGCGAATCAATTCGCAGAACCTCAACGGCATCAGTCATAGCAGCCAGCCCGCACCCTTCTTACAGCAGCATCAATATCAAACGAGGCGACGCTAGGCGCCGCCCCCTCAATCATTCCAACCCGATAATACCGTGGGCAAATAGGAGATTTACGCCTCAACGCGACGATACGTCACGAACTCATAATCGAGGCCTTCGTCACCCTCGCCCGCGGCAATCGTGGCAACCCCTTCGCGCCGCGCAACTTCCCACGCGGGATCGGCGTCCAAGTCGGGAAAGTACGTGTCCACGGGATGGACGCAGTGGTCATGCGTGACCTCGGCCTCCACGCAGTACGGCAAAAACTGCCGATAGACATCGCCGCCGCCGATCACCCAGGCAACGGGCTCATCGGCAACCGCGGCGAGCGCCTCGTCAACGCTATGCACCACGTCGACGCCCTCGGGGGCAAAGCTCTCGTCGCGGGTAAGCACGATATTGCGGCGGTTCTTGAGCGGACGCCCACCGGGAAAACTCAGCAGCGTCTTGCGTCCCATAATGACCGGGCAAC
Source organism: uncultured Collinsella sp. (assembly GCA_934668695.1). Next base: position 7,328 of record CAKUOD010000014.1, read on the forward strand.
CTTTGGTACACGCCACAAAATGGCGCATGTCGGCGCGATTGGACACGACCATGTCACCCTCGCACCCAATGCCCCAATCGTCACACACGGCGACAATGGCAGAAAGCTTACACCTCATGCGCGTCACCTACACCGCAATGGGGATGTTCTTGACCTGAGGGCCGTGCTCATAGCCCTCGACGATCAGATCATCGGTCGTAAACGCATAGAAGTCATGCACATCGGGGTTGAGCGTTACCTTGGGCGCAGCAAACTGCGGACGCTCAATAAGCTCGCGAACGATATCGACATGACGGTCGTAAATGTGGGCATCGGCAATCACATGCAGCAGCTCGCCAGCGATCATATCGACCGACTGCGCGACCATCATCAGCAAAATGGCGTACTGGCACACATTCCAGTTGTTCGCAGCCAAAATATCCTGGCTGCGCTGGTTGAGAATCATGTTGAGCGTCGGTTTATCATCCTGCGGACGCTGCGTCACGTTATACGTCACGCTGTAGGCACACGGATACAGGTGCATCTCGGACAGGTCGCTAAACACATAGGTGTTCGTCATAATGCGGCGGCTGTACGGCGTGTTCTTAAGGTCGTACAGCACGCGATCCATCTGGTCAAAGTCGCCCTCGGCATAATGGCTCTTCTGCCCAATCTGATACCCGTAGGCCTTGCCGATGGAGCCAGTCTCGTCGGCCCACTCGTCCCAAATATGGCTGTTGAGGTCATGCACGTTATTGGACTTCTTTTGATAGATCCATAGGATCTCATCCATGGCAGATTTGAGGGCCGTACGACGCAAGGTAAGCGCCGGAAACTCCTCACGTAGGTCATAGCGTGCCGTGACACCAAAGTTTTTAATGGTATAGGCAGGGGTGCCATCCTCCCACACCGGGCGGACCTTTTGGCCCTCGGTGGTGGTGCCATGGTCCAGAATATCGCGGCACATGGTTACAAAGTGTTGATCAGCCTTGCTCATTGACCCTCCTGTCAGTCGCCTAAAAGCAATTTTTATTGTAGCCCAGGCGCACGCGGCCCCACAGCCCAAACATAAGCCCTCATTTTCTGACATATGCCAGAAAATCCTTGCGCAAATCCGCACGTTCGCTATTCTATTGTTGGCATATGTCAGATTTGGAGAGTGTATGGCAGGAAGACGCGAAAAATTGCGCCGCGTTGGGATCATCCCCGAATACCGCGGCTTTACCCCTGTCGGCCTTGCCAGCGGAGACGCCATCGACATGACGGTCGACGAACTCGAAGTCCTGCGCCTATGCGACCTGGAAGGCCTCAATCAGGAGGCCGTCGCCCTGCACATGGGCGTCGCACGAGCCACGGTGGCGGCCATCAGCAGTCGTGCGCATCGCAAGGTTGCAAACGCGCTGGTCAACGGGCGAGCACTTATCATCGAAGGTGGCAATATCGCATACTCCCCCATCACCACGACGACGGCCACATGGCCAGCAAAGGAGGTCGACACCATGAGGGTGGCAACGACGTACGACAACGGCAACATCTTTATGCACTTTGGCCGCAGCGAGCAGTTCAAGATCTACGACATCCAGGACGACAAGGTACTCAACGAGCAGGTCGTGGGCACCGGCGGCACTGGTCACGGTGCATTGGCGGGTCTGCTTGCCAACGGTGGCGTCGACACGCTTATCTGCGGCGGTATCGGCGGCGGCGCCATCAACGCTCTCGCCCAAGCGGGCATCACCGTCTATGCGGGCGCCCAGGGCAGCTGCGACGCCTGCGTCGAGGCCCTCATTGCCGGCACGCTCGCACAGACCGGCGAGGCCACCTGCGACTGCCATGGCCACAACCACGAGCGCGCCCACGAGCATGGCGAATCCTGCGGCTGTCACGACCATCACGACCACGACGGACACGAGTCCTGCGGCTGCCACTAGCAGCAAGCACCTCGACGTCAACACGCTTCCGCGCGTTCGACAACCTGCGAACGAACGACAAAGGCCGCCTGGAGTACCATCCAGGCGGCCTTCGCCATACACGACTTAACCAGTCGCTACTTCTTATTACGCATCTGCGCTTCCATCTGACGCAGCAGGTCCATATCGGACTTGGGACCGCCCGTTCCCAAGCCACCCAGGCCGCCCATGCCGCCCAGACCCATGGCATCCAGACCGGGAATATTGGGCATGCGCATCTTCTTGCCCTTCTTACCCTTTTTGCCCTTCTTGCCACCAGCCTGTGCCTGATTGGCCATCGTGCGCATGCGGCCCATCATCTTGTTCATCTCGCCCCACTGCTTCATAAGGCTGTTGACCTCAGTGGGGGTCACACCGGCACCCTTAGCAATGCGGGCACGGCGCTGACCGTTGATGATGGAGGGGCGCAGGCGCTCCTCCTTGGTCATCGACATGATGATGGCCTCGTTCTTATCGAAGATGCCCTCGTCCAGATTGCCGCCCATCTGGTTGAGCGCACGCTGGCCACCGGGGAGCATGCCCAGGATGCCCTTCATACCGCCCATCTTCTTGACAGCCTTCATCTGGTCGAGCATGTCGTTCATGGTGAAGCCCTCGCGCAGCATGCGCTCGGCAGCCTCGAGCTGCTCGGCATCGGCGGCCTCCTGGGCCTTCTCGATGATGCCGACGACGTCGCCCATGCCCAGAATGCGCTTGGCCATACGATCGGGATAGAACGGCTCCAGCGAATCGGGTTTCTCGCCCATGCTCACGAACTTGATGGGCTTACCGGTCACCTGGCGCACGGAAAGCGCGCCGCCGCCACGGGCATCGCCGTCGAGCTTGGAGATGATCACGCCGTCAAAGTCGGTGCGCTCGGCAAAGGTCGAGACGACGTTGACGATATCCTGGCCGGTCATGGCATCGACGACCATCAGCACCTGATCGGGCTTGACGGCCTTCTTAATGTCCACGGCTTCCTGCATCATCTGTTCGTCGATCTGCAAACGACCGGCGGTATCGACGATGACCACGTCGCGCAGGTGGTCGACGGCCTCCTGAATGGCGCCCTTGGCGATGTCGACCGGGTGTGCACCGTCGCCGCGGAAGACCGGTACGCCGATCTCTCCGCCAAGCGTGGCCAGCTGGTCGGCAGCGGCGGGACGGTAGACGTCGCACGCGGCGAGCAGCGGCGAGCGGCCCTGCTTCTTGAGCAGGTAGGCAAGCTTTACGGCCGCCGTGGTCTTACCGGAGCCCTGCAAGCCCACGAGCATGATGACGTTGGGAATGCGGTTGCCAAAGACGAGCTTGCTCTCGGTGGAGCCGAGCATCTCGGTGAGCTCGTCGAGCACGATCTTGACGACATTTTGTGCCGGCGACAGCGACTCCATGACCTCGGCGGTCATGCAGCGCTCCTTGGTCTTGGCAACAAACTCCTTGACGACCTTAAAGTTGACGTCGGCCTCGAGCAGCGCCATGCGGATGTCGCGCATGGCCGAGGTGATATCGGCCTCGGTCAGCTTGCCCTTGCCGCGCAGGCGGTCAAATGTGTCGTTGAGGCGATCGCTCAGGGAATCAAACACTGGTTACTCCTTAGTTGGACTCGCCCACCAGGGCGCGGCAGAAATCTTTGGCGTTAAACTCCTGCAGGTCATCGACCTGCTCGCCCACGCCGATGCGAAGGATCGGGAGCTTGAGCTTCTCGGCCACGGCCATGGCGATACCGCCCTTAGCCGTGCCGTCGAGCTTGGTCATGATAATACCGTCCAGGCCCAGCGCCTCGTTAAACTCGAGCGCCTGGTTCAGACCGTTTTGGCCTGTCGCGGCATCGATTACGAGGACGACCGAGACGGGCATGGGGCCGGCGGCCATATTGGCGGCGCGCTTACGCGTCACGTTGACCACCTTGGCAAGCTCGCGCATGAGCTCGGGGCTCGTGTGCAGACGGCCGGCGGTATCGATAAGCACCAGGTCGCTGCCGCGCTTGTCAGCCTCGTCGAGCACGTCATAGCACACGCTCGCCGGATCGGAGCCGCGGTCACGCTTGATGACGGGGACGCCGGCGCGCTGGCCCCACACATCGAGCTGCTCGATGGCAGCGGCGCGGAACGTATCGGCAGAGCCGATCACGACGTTCTTGCCGCGGGCGGCCATGGCGCTCGCGATCTTGCCGACCGTCGTGGTCTTGCCGGCACCGTTAATGCCTACAAACAGCACACAGCTCGGCGTGTCGGAGAACGGATCGCGCTCGACGGGCACAAAATGCTGCTCGAGCTGCTCGGCTAGGGCGCGACGGAGCTGCGGAGCGGTCTTGAGGTTCTTCTTGGCCGCGGCATCGCGCAGGTCATCGGAGACCTGAATAGCGACCTCGGCACCCATGTCACCCATAACGAGGGTATCCTCGAGGTCCTCCCAAAAGTCCTCGTCGACCTCGCCGCCAAAGTAGAAGACCTCGTTGAGTGCCTCGCGGCTGCGCTCAAGTCCGCGAGAGAGAGCGTCAAAGAATCCCATTATGCATTCACGACCTTTCCGGTTTCGCGATCGAGTTTTTGCGAGACGACGCGGCTGACGCCGTCGGCTTGCATCGAGACGCCATAGAGAACGTCAGCGTCCTCCATAGTACGGCGCTGATGCGAAATGACCAAGAGCTGCGTATCGGAACGCAGCACATCGAGGGCGCCGATGAGCTTGGACAGGTTGGCGTCGTCAAGCGCCGCCTCTACCTCGTCCAGCACATAGAACGGCACCGTGCGCGTGCGATACACAGCAAAGAGCAGGGCGAGTGCCGTCAGGCTCTTCTCGCCGCCCGACATGAGCATCATCTTGGTGATGCGTTTGCCGCGCGGCTGCGCCACGACCTCGATGCCCGTCTCGGCCGGATGCTCGGGGTCAGTCATCTCCAGATGCGCCTGACCACCCGGGAAGAGCATAGCGAAGATCTCGCGGAAGTTCGCGTCGACCTTCTCAAACGTCACCAGGAAGGCCTTCCGCATCTTGCGATCAATGGCCACCGTGATCTTGGTGAGCGCCTTGCGCGCGCTCTCCAGATCGGCCAGCTGCTCCTCGATGTAATCGGCGCGGCGCTTGAGCTGCTCGTACTCCTCCATGGCAACCTGGTTCACAGGGCCCAGGTTGTTGATCTGACGCACGAGCTGGTTGAGTTCGCGCTCGGCGGCATCGCGGTCCGTGGGCGCCGGAAGCATGAGCGCTTCCTCGAGTACCGTGGTGCCATCGGCGGTAATGGCCTTAATGGCGGCCTCTACCTGCACCTCGAGCTTGCCACGCGCGACCTTGAACTCGTTTTGCGTGGCGGAGGCGGTATCGACCTGCTCCTTAGCGCGGGAAACCTCTGCCTTGGCATCCTCGATGGTCTTCTTGAGCGAAGCGGAGTCCGCCTCTTCCAGAGAGGCCTGGTCACGCAGGCGCGCTGCCCAATCCGATGCGCGTTCCAACAGGGCAGAATAGCGTTCGTGCATGGGGTCGACGCGCAGGCGCAGCAGCTCGAGCGAGCGCGAAGCCTGGCGTGTTCCGCGGATACGACGGTCGATGCCCTCAAGACGATGCTCAAGGTCGGGCACGCGGCCCTTCAGCGAACGCAGGCGCTCGCTCGTCTGGGCCAGGCGCACCTTGGCATCGGCGAGCTTACCGGCGGCCTCGGAATCGTCACGGCGAACGAGGTCGAGTTCGTCGTTGGCCTCGGCAATCTGCAAGCCCAGGTCGCTTGCCTGCGCTCGAGCCTCGTCGCGCGAACGGGTGAGCTCGTCCACACGCGGGCGCGCGGCGCGAACGGCCTCGGCAGCCTGCTCACGGCGCTTGGAGATACGCACGCGCTCGACCTCGGCATTGTTGGCGCTTTGCTCCAGGCGGCCAATCTCGGAGAGCAGCGAGCGGCGCTCGCCCTCAAGGCGGGCAATCTCGCCGGCGGCATCGCCCTCGGCGGCACGTGCCTCCTCGACGGCGGCGTTGGCCTCAACGACTTGGTCCGAAGCATGCTCAAAGATGGCAGCCAGATCGGGCTCCAGGCCCTCCAGCTCGCGAATGCGACGCTTGCGCTCCAAAGCACCCGAAGCCTCGCCGGCGTCGAGCCCCACACGCACCAGGCCGCCGCAGGCGACGCGGGCGCCATCAGGGGTCACGTAAGTCACGCCGTCAACGACCGGCGCCGACAGCGCGGCAGCAAGATCGTCCACGACGTAATAACCGCCGAGCAGCGCCTCAACGACGGGACCGTAGCCTGCGCGCACGGACAGACGATCGACCAGGCGGGAACCGGCAGCGCCCTTAGCGGCAGCATAGGCGCTCACACCGCGCGCGACCAGCAGCGCCTCACCCGAGGCCTTCTTTTGGTCCAGAGCCGCGCGACCGGCACGCTCAAGCGTGGCGGCGTCATCAAACAAAAGAGCATCGATATCGCCGGCAAGCAGCTGCTCGACCAGGCCCTCGAGCTCACGAGGAGCCTCGAGCACGTCACCCAGACGACCCGAGACATCATCGCCCAGCGCGCCCATCAGACGGCTCACCAGCGGCGAGCTATCGGCCATGCGGGCATCGAGCTTCTTTTGGCTGGCAAGCTCCGAGCGCACCTCGGATAACTTGTTGCGTGCCTCGCTCTCGCGGGCACGCAGGTCCTTCAGGGCCGCGCGTGCCGTCTCGGTAGCTTCACGCGCATCGACCTGAACCTGGCGCACTTCCTCAAGAGCACCCTCAAGCTCCTCGGCGCGTTCGCGACGGCTCTCGAGCGAGGCCGTGACCTCCTCGAGCTGTTCATCGATCTGCTCCAAGCGCGAGGCGTACATGTTGTCCTCAACCTCGGCGTTACTCAGCGAGTCCTTCACCTTGGCGAGTTCGAGCGCCGCGTTATCGGCCCCACGTTGCACATCGCGTTGCTCACGCGTAAGCTGCGAAATCTGATTGTCGAGCGCCACGCGCCGCTCGTGGAGCTGAGCGGCGGCAGGTCCGGCGGCGTCAACGTCCTCCTGGGCCTGCATGTGCGCGCCGGTCACTTCCTCAAGCTGCGCACGTGCATCCTCGAGCTCCTCTACCACGCGACGACGCTGATGCTCGGAGCTCGAAATCTGCCCGCGCATGTCGGACAGGCGCGACACCATGTTGTGGCCCTTTTCCTCGAGCAGGCGCATATCGGAGTTAATGCGGCCGACCACGTCTTGCATATGGCGGCGCTGCTCGCCCAGGTCGCCCACAAACAGGCCCTTTTCCTCAAGCATAACCTGGAGCTTCTCGAGCTCGCGCTCCTTTTCGCCCATGCGGTACTGCGCAAGCTCCAGCTCGGCGGCGCCTTCCTTGGAGCGGCTCTCCAAGTCGTTCCACTGCGACTGCAGCGAACGCAGCTCGTCGACGGCCAGCATCTGCGTAAGCTCGTTTGCGCGCGAGGACAGCTCTTTGTACTTGCGCGCACGATCGACCTGACGCTCCAGCGGTCGCAGCTGACGGGCAATTTCCTTATTGATGTCGCGGGCACGCGTCAGGTGCTCGTCCATCGACTTAATCTTTTTGAGCGCACGCTCCTTGCGGCGCTTGTGCTTGGAGATGCCGGCGGCTTCCTCGATGAGGGCACGGCGCTCCTCAGGGCGGCTCTGCAAAATGGCATCGAGCTTGCCCTGGCTGATGATGGAATGTGTATCCTTGCCCAAACCCGAGTCGTGCAGAATATCCTGAATGTCCATCAGGCGGCACGGGCTCGAGTTGATGAGATACTCGCTCTCGCCCGAACGGTACATGCGACGGGTGATGGCGACCTCGTCAAAGTCGACGGGCAGCATATGGTCCGAGTTGTCGAGCACCAGCGTGACCTCGGCGACACCCACCGGCTTGCGTGCCGACGAGCCCGAGAAGATGACGTCCTCCATGGCCTGGCCGCGCAGCTGCTTGGCGCTCTGCTCGCCCAGGACCCACAGAATCGAGTCGGAGATGTTCGATTTTCCCGAGCCGTTGGGACCGACGATGACGGTCAGGCCCGGCTCAAATGTCATATGGGCGCGGTCGGCAAACGACTTGAACCCTTTGAGCGTGAGGGACTTGAGATACACGGTTCCTCGCTTAAACAGGCTTCTTGTTGAGAATCACGCCGTTGGTGGTGTAGCCCATGCGGTCGAGTGCCTCGAGCGCAGCGGCTCCCTCGGCCTCCTTCTTGGAGGAACCGGTGCCGCGGCCCTGGCGAATACCGTCGATAAGCACAACAGCGGTAAAGGTGGGCGCATGCGCGGGGCCCTCGGAGCCGACCAGCTTATACGCGGGAGGCTCGTGGCCGTCTGCCTGCACGCACTCCTGCAAGAACGACTTGGGGTTCGCGGGGTGCTCGGCACGCTCGGAGGCCAGGTGCGGCTTGAGCGTACGATGGATAAACTCCGCTGCGGCATCCCAGCCGGCATCCAGGTACAGCGCGCCCACGAGCGACTCGTAGACGTTCTCGAGCGCCGAGTGCAGGCCGCGCGCACCGGTACCGGTCTCGGAGGCACCAAAGATAATGATGTCGTCGATGCCCAGCTCATGCGACACCTCGGACAGCGTAGCGCCCGAGACAAGCGACACCTTCAGGCGCGTGAGCTTGCCCTCGTCAAACTCGGGATAGGACTCAAAGAGTGAACGGGCGACGACGGCGCCCAAAATGGAATCACCCAAGAACTCAAGACGCTCGTAGCTTGCCGAGACTGGCTGGCCTTCGACGGCCGAAGGATGCGTAAGGGCCGCGCGCAGCAGCACCTTGTCATTGAACTCGTGGCCCAGAATCTCCTGGGCGCGCGTAAGTCGTTCGGATAAAGCCAAGACCTAAGCCTCCCTGGCGTTTTCGATCGCGTCGACGGCGTCGGCGACAGAGTTGAGCGAGAGCAGGGTCTCGTCATCGATCTCGAGATTGAACTCGTCCTCGATAGCCGTAACCAGTTGCAGGCGCTCGAGCGAGTTGGCATCGAGGTCGTCAAAGGTGGTCTCATCGCTAATTTCGGCAACATCGACGCCCAGAACGTCAGCAGCGACCTCGGCGATCTTGTCGAAGATTTCGGAGCGGTCCATAGCGCTTCCTCTCATAGTGCATGAATACCAAAAGAATGGTACCGCCCGGGCGGTACCAAGACACGGTTCTGATTCTACCCCACGAAGCAGGCCGCGAGGCACATAACAGCGCTCTAACTCGCTCTTACAAAACGATGCCGTCCATGGAGTTGGCGACGTTCTCGACCAGCCCTGCGCGCACGGCTTCGGCCGCCGCGAGCGTACCGTTTTTAACAGCCTCGACCGAGGTGGCGCCATGGCCGATCAGGACCACGCCACGCAGGCCCAAAAGAATCGCGCCGCCCTTGGCATCACCAGAGAGCTTGGCCTTAATCTCGCGCATCTGCTTTTTGATGAGCAGCGCGGCAATCTTGGTGCCGAGCGAAGACATAAAGACACCCTTGAGCTCCTGCAGCAAAAACTTGGCAGCGCCCTCGGTGGCTTTGAGCGCGATGTTGCCCGACATGCCGTCGGCGACCACGACGTCAAAATTGCCCGACGTAAGATCGGTGCCCTCGCAGTTGCCCACAAAACCGGGAACAGCGGCCTTCATGGCCGGGAAGCACGACTTGGTAAAGTTGGAGCCCTTCTCATCCTCGGTGCCGTTGGCAAGCAGGCCCACGCGAGGATGCTCAATACCCAAGACGACGCGCGCATAGGCGCTACCCATCTGGGCAAAACGCACCATGTCGTCGACCTCGACATCGGGGTTAGCGCCCATGTCGCAGAGGACCGTCAGGCCGCCGGCGCGGTTAGGCAGTGCATTGGTGAGGCACGGACGCACCGGCTGCTTCTTGCCCTCGGCCTGATAGCGAAACGGCGTGACGTAGGCGGTAGCGGCAGCGGTCATGGCGCCGGTGGAGCCGGCAGAGAAGAAGGCGTCCGCGTTACCTTTCTTGATAGCGCGGCAGGCAAGCACGATCGAGGACTTGCGCTTGGTCATCACGGCTCGAATGGGATCGTCATCCATGGCGATGACATCAGGGGCTTCCAGAGCCTCCACACGTGAATGGGAAGCGGCAAAGGGATTGACGATTTCAGCGGGGCCAGCTGCCAAGACCTCGATATCGGGATCGGCGGCAAGTGCAGCCTCGATACCATCGAGAACAACCTGAGGTTTCTCGTCTCCGCCCACAACGTCTACACAAACGCGAACGTTACTCATATACATGCTCCTTATACAAAAATGGCCGACTCATTGAGCCGGCCATTGTGGTTCCATTTGGAACGGCATCGCATCCAGAGTATACCGTTACTCGGTAACGATAACCTCGCGGTCCTTGTAGAAACCGCAGCTGGGGCACACGTGGTGCGGGAGCTTGACAGCGCCGCAACGGGGGCACGTGGACTGAGCCGCAGCCGAAATCTTCATGTTGGCGGAACGACGGGTGTGAGTGCGGATACGACCCTGCTTTTGTTTAGGTACGGGCATAGTGACCTTCCTTATGAACTATCCAGTGTGGCGATTACGCGCAAGTAGCGATACTACCACAGTTTTACTCATCGAGCTTGAGATTCTTCAATGCTGCAAATGGATTTTCCGTGGCAGCGGCCCATTCTGCCTCTGCCTGGGCAGCGCAATCGCATTGCTCGACATTGAGATTGCAACCGCAAGTGGGACACAGACCGCGGCAATCGGGCTTGCAGAGCACCACAAACGGCGTGTCCATAACGACCGCGTCGTTGATGGGCTCACCCAGATCCACGATGCGGTCCTCACCCAGGAGCTCGTAGCCGTCCTCGTAGGCCTCGGGATCCTCGGGCTCGTTAAAGAGGTAGAACTCCTCGATCTCGCCGGCAATGTCAAACGAAGCGGGCTCCAGGCAGCGGTCGCACTCGCCGGTAGCGTGTGCGCGGACCATGCCCGTGAGCAGAACACCGGTACCGGCATTGGTAAAGACCACGTCATAGTCAATACCATCCTGTAGCTGGTACTCCTTCTCGCCCACCGTGTAGGTGGTCACATCGACCTTACCGGTCAGCGGATACGAGTCTCCGGGAAACTCGAGCTGCTCGGAAAGGTCGAAGGTAACACTCGGGAACTCAGCCATTACCACTGACCGTTCTGCTGGGCGGCACCCTCGTTGAGCTGCTGACGGCAACGGGTGACGGTGCCGGTCAGGCTCTTGAGATTCTCCTCCAGGTGCGTAAAGACCTGCTCGGCATAGTCCTCGGCGGCATAACGCGTCTCGCGCTCGTACTGCTGGGCACGGTCGCGGATATCATCGGCCTGCTGCTGCGCTAGGCGGACAATTTCCTGCTCACCGGCGATGGTGAGGGCCTGCTGCTGAGCGTCGGCGATGATGGAATCGGCCTGAGCGGCGGCGGAAGCCATAAGCTCCTCGCGCTCCTTGAGGATACGGCGGGACTTCTGCCACTCCTCGGGATAGCTCATGCGGATCTCGTCGAGGATGTTGAAGAAGACGTCGGCGTCGATAACCTTCATCTGGGCGTTCTTGCCGAACGGCGTCTTAGCCTCTTCGATGAGCCCCTCGAGCTCATCGACAAGACTCACAATCCTGTCGCCAGGAAAATTCTCGCCCGGCATCCGGTCTCCTTTCATAGGTAACATATCATCGTGCTAGTTTACCACATGCCACCAGGCAATAAAAAACGTCACGAAAAGCGATGCCTGAGCGCTTCGACCACGTTGGGCGGGACAAACGTCGATACATCGCTGCCGAGCGAGGCGATCTGGCGAACGACCGAGCTCGAGATATAGCCGTACTGCGGCGCACTCATGACAAAGATGGACTCCAGCTCGTTATCCAAGCGATAGTTGAGGTCGGCCTGCTGCAGCTCGTACTCAAAGTCGGTCATGGCGCGCAGGCCCTTGACCACGGCCCCCGCCCCCTGCTCGCGAGCGAAGTCGACCAAGAGGCCGGTAAAGGGCAGGACCTCGACGCCGTCGATATCACCGAGCGCCTCGCGGGCCAGCGCCACGCGCTCATCGAGCATAAACGTGGTACCCACACCGTTTTTACCCTGCGACTCGGCAACAGCGACGATCACACTGGGAAAGATGCGGCGGGCGCGGCGGATGACGTCGATATGGCCAAACGTGATGGGATCGAAGGTGCCCGGGACGATCACGCGGTTGATGGTGTCATTCATGGTCGTCCTCCTGAAACGTCGTGGCATCGTTGTTGTGAGCATCGGTGCCAGCGCAATCTTCCTCACCATCGTTATCGCCGACCCAACGAAGCAGGTCGACCGAGGTAATGCCGTAGCGCTTCTCGCGCACGATCTCAAAGCCTGCCGGATGCGCGCCCGCATCGGCGGCGGCATGCTCAAACAGGGCATAAGCGCCAGGTGCAAGCAGACCCTGCTGAGCCAGCTTCTGCAGCAGCTCCTCGACCGGCTCGGCACCAAAAGCATAGGGCGGGTCGAGCAGGACCAGATCAAAGGGGCCGCCCGGCACACGACCGCGCGAGGCACTCGCCAGCATGTCGCCCGTTATCACGCGCCAACGCGCACGGTCACGGCAGAGCGACTCGATATTCTTGGTAATGAGCCGCGCGGCATTCCGATCGATCTCGAACGTCGTGAGCGAGCGGGCACCACGTGAGAGCATCTCTAACCCTAAGGCACCGGAGCCGCCAAAGGCGTCCAGCACGCGGACCTCGTCCAGATCGAAGTCGAATGCCGACATGACCATAGATGCGCATGCCTCGCGCACGCGATCGGTCGTGGGGCGGGTGACATCGCGACCACGGGGCTCCTCGATCTTACGACCGCGCCATTCGCCGCCGATGATTCTCATCCTCCGCTGACCTCCTTAAAAATGTGTCGATATCGCATGGCGACCGCATCGCGCAGGGGGCGCGTCGCCACGGAGTCAAGGTTGCAAGCATACCGCAAGAGCTCGACCGCGTCCAAATGGGCCCACTCGATCAGCTCCTCGTCGGCATCCAGGTCGACAAAGCGCAGGGTCACTCCGCCATGCTGGCGGTACCCCAGGATTTCGCCCTCGTGGCGCAGACGCAGGTCCATCTGGGCGAGCGTAAAGCCATCCGAGGTTTTTTCGAGCGATTGCAGGCGATCTTGTGCTGCCGAAGCGCCGCCGTTGCCCTTGGAGTGCGTCATGACCAGGCACGTACCCGACACGCTGCCGCGGCCCACGCGCCCGCGCAGCTGGTGCAAGGCCGCCAACCCAAAGCGCTCGCCATTCTCGATGACCATGACGGTGGCGTTGGGCACGTCGACGCCCACCTCAACCACCGTAGTCGAGACGAGAACGTCGATCTCGCCGCGCTTGAAGGCATCGATCACGCGGTCTTTCTCCCCCGCCGGCATGCGGCCGTGAAGGCGCTCAATGGTAAGTCCCGGCAGCGCCAGGCGCAGTCGTTCGAGCTCGGTTGCCGTATCGTGCAGCGGTACAGGCACGGTCACGCGGCCCTCGTCGTCGCGAGCGATACCGGGCACGTCTTCCAGCTCATCGGCCGAGTCACTCGGCTCCACGAGCGGGCAAATCACGTAGGCCTGCTGGCCCTTTTCGTGCGCCTCGCGGATGGCGCCATAGGCGAGGTCGCGGCTCGACTCGGTGAGCACGCGTGTCATCACGCCAGCGCCAGGGACGGGCCGATGGCGGATGATGCTCGTGTCCAGATCGCCGTAGACCGAAAGCGCCAGCGTACGCGGGATGGGCGTTGCCGTCATAACGAGCAGATCGGCACCGGGACCCTTGGCACGCAGGGCGTTACGCTGGCCTACGCCAAAGCGGTGCTGCTCGTCGATGACGACAAGCGACAGATGCTTGAACGCAACGTCATCCGAAAGCACCGCATGGGTGCCAAAGAGCACGTCAAGCTCGCCCGATTCCAGCTGGGCATGGATGCGCTCGCGCTCTGCGGCCGGCGTGGCGCCCGTCAGAAGCGCCCAGGACATGCCGGCCTGCGAGAGCAGAGGGCCAGTTTTATCGGCATATTGGCGCGCCAGAACGCCCGTGGGCGCCATAACGCAGGCCTGCGTGCCACTATCGGCAGCCACTGCCAGCGCGCAAGCGGCAACGGCGGTCTTACCGGTACCGACATCGCCCAGCAGCAGGCGGTTCATAACGCGCCCGCCATCGCACATATCGCGCAGGATATCTTGGAACGCGGCCTCCTGCTCGTCGCTCATCGAAAACGGCAGGGCTTGCTTGAGCGCGGCCAGGTGCTCGCCCGCGGTGTGGGCGTAGGGAACGACTTCGACCAGGCCGCCGTCGTTGCGCAGGCGCAGTGCCAGCTGTAGGTAGAGGCACTCCTCGTAGGCAAGCCGTGCGCGCGCGATATCGCGCTCTGCCATGCTCGAGGGAAAGTGGATCGATCGAAGCGCGCGGGCATTGCTCATCAGGCGACGCTTGACGCGTAAACGTGCGGGAATCGGGTCGAAGGGATTGCCGACGACCTCGAGCGCGCCACTTACGATGCGGCGCATCCACGCCTGGCTCACGCCATCACTCACGTAATGGACCGGCAGGATAGTGCCCGCGGCGCGCCCTTCCTCAAGCTTTTCAAAGTGCGGCGAGGCCATCTGCTTAAAACCGTAGGCAAACTCGACCTTACCCATCACGGCCAGGCGATCGCCCTGCTTAAACTGCTGGGCAATCCAGGGCTGACGGAAAAAGGCGACTTGCAGCACGCCTGTCTCGTCCACCAGCGAGACCTCGGTCACCTGCATACGCGGGCGGGGCTGCTTTTGGACGACACGATCGACCGTGGCGACAATCGTGCACACGGTCCCGATGGGCGCCATCTCTATGGACCAGGAGCGCGTGAAGTCGAGATATCGGTGAGGGATATGGAGAAGGAGGTCCCCCACCGTCCGAATTCCCAGACGGCGAAGGGCCTCCTCACGTTTACCCGAAACATATTTGAGTCGCGCGATATCCTCGTCGAGCGCATTGCTCTGGGCAAAGCGCTCCGAGACGCGCGGCACGGAGCACAGCTCGGACATGGGCAGATGCCTACTCGATCGAGAAGATCACGGGATAGAGCGGCTGCTCGCCACGATGGGCATCAATCTCCAGGTCGGGCTGAGCCTCCTCGATGGCGTCGACGATCTCCTGGAAGGCCTCGTCGGACAGCTCCTCGCCGGCCAGAATCGTCAGCGCGTCGCCCTCCTCTTCCTCCTGCATGCGGTTGATGCAGTCGAGCGTGACCTGCTTCACGTCGGAGCCGACCACGTCGATGGAGCCGGCAATGATACCCATGACATCACCGGAGTGAATCGGAGAGCCGTCAGAGGCGCTGGAATCGCGCACGGCACGGGTGACCTCGCCATCGCGAACCTCGCTGATGGCGTCGGCCATGGCGGCAACGGCGTCCTCGAGCTCGGAATCGGGCAGGACTGCGAACAGCGCGGAGAACGCCTGCGGGACGGTCTTGGTGGGAACGACGGCGACCTTCTTGTCGGTGCAGGCAGAAGCGGCGGCCTCGGCAGCCATGCGGATGTTGCCGTTATTGGGCAGGATGATGACCGAGGTCGCGTTGACCTGGTCCACCGCGCCCAGCAGGTCGGCAGTCGAGGGGTTCATGGTCTGGCCACCCGAGACGATCACGTCAACGCCGAGGGACTTAAGGATGTCGGCCTCGCCCGAACCAGCGGCAACGGCGACAAAGCCCAACGCCTTGGCGGGCTCGGCGGCCTTTTCCTGGTCCTCGTGAATCTTGGCGGTACGGTCGTGGGCCTCCATCTCCATGTTGTGGATAAAGACCTCGTAGATCTGGCCAAGCTGCAGCATGTGCTCGAGCACCAAGTTGGGGGTGTTGGAGTGCACGTGGATCTTGTAGTCGGGGTAGGCACCAACGAGCAGCTCGCAGTCGCCCATGGAGCCTAGGAACTTAAGGCACTCGTCCTCGTCAAACGGGGCGTCGGCCTTAAAAAGGAACTCGTTGCAGTAGCGGAACTCCGAGCCCTCCCAGTCGTCGTTGGCCTCGATCTCAACGCGACCGAGGGCCGCGTCGCGGGCAGAGCCAGCGGAATCAAACGTGGCGGAGAAATCCTCGACAACGGTGCTGCGACCAAGAGCGGCGGCAACAAAGTTCTCCAAGAAGATGGCAAAGCCAAAGGCGCCGGAGTCGACCACGCCGTTCTCTTTGAGGACGGGCAGCAGGTCGGGCGTGCGTGCGACGGACTGGTAGGCCTCGACGACGATAGCGTCGAGCGCATCCTCGGCCGAGAACTTCTTCTTTTCGCACTCGTCGGCCTTGGTCGAGACATCGCGCAGGACCGTGAGGATCGTGCCTTCGATGGGCTTGCGGACGGCTTGGAAGGCGACCTTGACGGCGCGACGGAAGGCGAAGGCGATGTTGGCAGACGTAATGGGCTCATCGGCAGAGACGAGTCCCTCGGCCACACCGCGCAGAATCTGCGAGGTGATGACGCCGGAGTTGCCGCGGGCACCCATCAGGGAGCCGTGGGTGATGGCGCCGGCGATGGCTTCCATATCGGCATCGGCGGGAAGGGCGGAGAGCTCCTTGGTCACCGAGGCGAGCGTGAGCGACATGTTGGTACCGGTGTCGCCGTCGGGTACAGGGAAGACGTTGAGCTTGTTGATCTCCTCGGCCTTGTCGGAAACGGCAGCCGCAGCGATCGGAAAACAGGTGCGAATGGTCTTTGCAATCATGGGTATTTGAATCTCCGTTTTCGGATGCTAGTTCAGACGGCTCTTGAGCGCGTCGATGTGGATGCCGATCTTAAGGCTGGCGGGATCGATCTGGGCGATCTCCTGCAGGGTGAAGGCAACGGAGCTCGAAAGATTGTGGCAGACGGACTTCATGTTGACGCCGTTCTCGAGCACGACGTGAAGATCGACCGTAAGGCCGTTCTCGTCGGCGGAGACAAGCACGCCCTTGCGGAGGCGCTGACCGGCAAGCAGGCGCACGCTCTCGGCGCCTTGGAGCTGCTCAGCCATACCGACGACGCCATAGCACGTCATCGCAGCATAACCGGCAATATCGGCAATAACGTCGTTCGAGACGCTCAGGCTGCCGTTAATGGTCTCAGACACAAGAATCTCCTTATCTGGTGCTCGCGGCACCATGTCGTGGGAGCAATCATTGCAATATTCTACAACGACCGCGCCATGTTGAGGTGGTGGGTCGCGGGATTACATCCTCGACACGAAATGTTGATATGGCAACGTTCGAGTCAAGTGGTCGCGGCATGAAAAAACCCGCCGCATAAGCGACGGGTTCTACAACCTGGCTCCCCGGGTAGGACTCGAACCTACAACAGCGCGGTTAACAGCCGCGTGCTCTACCATTGAGCTACCGAGGAATTAAAAAGCCCAGCAGAATGGGCTGAGAAATTCTGGCTCCCCGGGTAGGACTCGAACCTACAACAGCGCGGTTAACAGCCGCGTGCTCTACCATTGAGCTACCGAGGAATAGGTGCGTGCTCTCAAGCAACGAAATTTATTATACGGACGAATCAGCTCAGGGCAAGAACTTTTTTGAGAATTTTTCTCCGCCTGCACCCAAATTAGCTGCCCGACAAGGAGTGTCCCAAAGTGCCGGCAGAAAAGGAACGTCCCTAAGTGCCGACCAAAGCAACGTCGCAGGTTGAGGACAGACAGCGAGCGCCGTTCAGAGCGAACAAGTTGGCATGAAAAAGGCAAGGCATAGACCTTCTGGTCATGCCTTGCCTTTTGAATGACAAATTGTCGCTCTGGGCGGCGCGCAGCGTCGATCCGTTACGCGGTTTGGTAAAACCGCGTAACTCCTAGCTTTCAATATAGTCCTTCAGCTTGCTCGAACGGCTCGGGTGGCGGAGCTTGGCCAAGGTCTTGGACTCGATCTGGCGGATACGCTCGCGCGTGACGCCAAACTCGCGGCCGACTTCCTCGAGCGTGCGGGGATGCCCGTCGACAAGGCCAAAGCGCAGCTCGATAACCTTGCGCTCACGATCGGCAAGCGAGTCGAGCACCTGAGTGAGCTGCTCCTGCAGCATGGAGAAGCTGGCGGCATCGGGCGGAACGATAGCCTGGGAGTCCTCGATAAAATCGCCCAGCTGGGAATCCTCTTCCTCGCCGATGGGGGTCTCAAGCGACACGGGCTCCTGCGAGATCTTCTGGATCTCGCGGACGCGGTCGGCGCTCATGTCCATCTCGGCACCGATCTCCTCGGGGGTCGGGTCGCGACCCAGGTCCTGAAGGAGCTGGCGCTGCACGCGGACGAGCTTGTTGATAGTCTCGACCATATGCACGGGAATACGGATGGTACGGGCCTGGTCGGCGATAGCGCGCGTAATGGCCTGACGGATCCACCACGTGGCGTACGTGGAGAACTTGAAGCCCTTCTGGTAGTCGAACTTCTCGACGGCGCGAATCAGACCGAGGTTACCCTCCTGGATCAGGTCAAGGAACAGCATGCCGCGGCCGACATAGCGCTTGGCGATGGAGACGACCAGACGCAGGTTTGCGCTGATGAGTGCCTGCTTAGCTTCGAGGCCGACGTTCTCAATGCGCGTAAGACGACGCATCTCGGCACGCGTGAGCTCGAGCTCACCGGCATCGGCGGCCTCGAGCTTCTCGGTGGCCTCAAGACCGGCCTCGATCTTCATGGCCAGATCGACCTCTTCGGAGGCGGTCAGCAGGTCGACCTTGCCGATCTCCTTGAGGTACATACGAACAGGATCGCCGGTCAGCATCACCGTGGAGGCATCGATGCCACGCACGCGCGAGCGTGAACGGGACGTGCGCACGGTGCGCTTCTTCTTACTCTTGGAAGAACCCATCTCGGCGTCGGCCTGACGGGCCATCTTGAGCTCGTGATCGTCGAGCGAGCCGGAATCGTGCTCGTCGTCGTCATCGAAATCGTCGGTATCGGTATCGTTATCGTCATCGTCGACGTCCATGGGGGCGTCGTCGTTACCGCTCGCGGAGATAATCTGGATGCCGCTGTTGCGCAGCGCGGAATACACCGCGGTGAGCTGCTCGTCAGAAACATCGATATCCTTCAGGGCGACCTGAATCTCGTCCTCGGTTACCGAAGTCCTGTTTGAGCCGTTGCCCATGAGCTTTGCAACGTAGGATTCCAGCCCAGTACCCGTGCTCTCAGTCTTTTTTGGCACAGATTCTCCCTTCATAGTCCACAGGACTCAATACTTTAGCACACACATTGACGTCTATACCCAAAAAGACGACTGGATATAGGCGAGAATACGCTGGTTGACCACAACATCTAGGCCTGTTCGGTGCCTGCGGCCTCCAGACCGATCAAACGGAACGGGTCCGCCACGCCGCCGATAGACTTTTGCAGCTCGCGTTGACGCTGCGAATCCTGCGCGGCCTGCACGGTCAGCGCGCGACGGGCCTCATCATCGAGCGAACGGTCCTGGCGCAGCTTGGCCTGTGCGGCACGCATGCGGCGCTTGATGGTGTAGAGCTCGAGCGTATCGAGCATGAACACGATGTTCGTCTCGGTGGGGTGCTTGCTCGTCGCGGAGATGCGCCCGGCACTCACAAGCGTTGCCGCCTCGGGACAGACCGAGCGCGCCGCATCCATGCAGGCTGCAGGATCGGTTCCCGGCGGCGTTGCCAGAACGGCCCATGCGATGGACTCGTGACGTGGGTCAACCCACTCGATAGAGCAGATGCGGTCGGCATACGTGCGGAACAGGTCGGGGTAGCTCGTGAGCATCGTCAACAGCTCGCGCTCCCCTGCCAAGGACTTGCGCTCAAGATCAGTAAGAACCATCGGCGCCGCCGCAGCCGGTGCGCCCGAACCGTCAGCCACAGGCACAGCACCCATACCATCAGGCACGTCGATCGGCGGAAGATCGTCGACGACCTCCACGGACGCGGCACCGTAGGCATCGAGCGGGACATAGTCGTACGGCTCTTCTTCGACCGGAGCGGACACCGGCGGCGTCGCGCCCGATGCCCAAGCACCGCGAGATGCCCCCTGCGAACCAGACGTCCGACCGCCCGCGCTACCAGAGCGCTCGAGTTGCGCCCGCTGGCGTTCATAGTTCTGCTCACGACGTCGTTCCGCATCTTCGCGCTTGGCGACATCGCGAAACACGCGACCCGAACTCGCACGCACTGTCTCCAGATCCAAACCAAGCAGATCGGCAATCTGGATAAAGTACGTGTCGATCATGTAGCTATCGCGCAGCGGATAGATGAGCGTCAGCGCATCCTCCAGCGCCTTGGCGCGACCACCCGGCGTGGTGATGTCGCTCGACTCCTGCAGCGAACGGTACACGAAGTCCATGAGCGGCTCGGCGGCGTCAATGCGTTTCTGCAGCTCCTCTCCGCCGTGCGCCGTGATGAACTCCATGGGATCGTTGCCGTCGGGCAGCACCACGCAGCGCAGATCCATCGAATCCTGCTCGATAAACTGAATCGCACGGCGGGCGGCCTTCTGTCCCGCCGCATCGCCGTCGAACATGTACACGATGCGCTTGGCAAAGCGGGTGAGCGTCTTGACGTGATACTCCGTGAGCGCGGTGCCCAGCGTGGCGACAACGTTTTTAATCCCCGCCTCCCAGCAGGCGATGCAATCGGTATAGCCCTCCACCACGATGGCCGTATCCTGCGCAACGATAAACTCCTTGGCCCAGTTAAATCCATAGAGGTTTCGCTTTTTATGGAACACGCTCGTCTCGGCGGTGTTGAGGTACTTGGGTTGGCCGTCACCCATGATGCGCCCGCCAAAGGCAATGTTGTGACCCTGTTCGTCAAAGATGGGAAACATTACGCGGTCGTAGAAGCGGTCGGCAAGCTGCCCGCGCCCGCGGCTCACGGCAACGTTGGCGTCGATCATCTCCTGCGGGGTAAAACCCGCCTGGGACAGGTGCGACACCAGCGCGTTACGGCCCGGTGCAAAACCCAGGCAGTAGCGGCGGCAGACGTCGCCACCCATGCCGCGGCTGGCAAAGTACTCGCGTGGACGGCCATCCTTACCGCGCATAAGCATGGTGTGGTAGAACTGGGCGGTCTCGGCGCACAGATCGTAGATGCGGGCACGCTTGGTACCGCGCTCACGGCGATCTCCAGTGTCGTGCAACTCAATACCCGCGCGATCGGCCAAATAACGGATTGACTCGGGAAAGCTCAGGTTCTCGCGCTTCATGATATAAGTGAAGACGTCGCCGCCTTCGCCGCAGCCAAAGCAGTGCCAGACCTGCGTGGCGGGGATAATGTGGAAGGACGGCGTCTTTTCGCCATGGAAGGGGCAGCAACCCCAAAACTCATGGCCGCGGGGCTTGAGCTCAACCGTTTCCTGCACGATGGCAACCAGGTCAGACGCAGCGCGTACCTGGTCTTTTTCCTCATCGCTAATCACGGATGCTCACCCCCTGCTCGCCCAAGTTGTGACGAATATCTTCGATATTACCCTCGACGGTCGAGATCAACTCATCCAGCGATTCGAACACACGCGAGGGACGCAGCCAGCGCGTAAACGCCAGCGAAACGGAAGTGCCGTACAGGTCGCCCGTATAACCAATTAAGTTGGCCTCGAGATGCGCAGATGCGGCATCGTCGGCATACGTTGGCGGCAGTCCGACGTTGACAGCAGCGGGCCACGCGGTGTCATCGACCAGCACCAGACCCTCATACACGCCATCGGCAGGCACCTGAATGCCATCGGGAACCTGCAGGTTTGCCGTGGGAAAGCCCATGCCAGAACCCTCGTGACGGCCGCGAATAACGCCGCCGCGCACCATATACGGGCGGCCAAGTAGCCCAGCAGCAAGCTCCACATGGCCCTGTCCCAGCTCGTGACGAATGCGGGTGGCGCAAATGGCCTCCCCGCCCTCGCAAAGCAGGTCGTGACCATACACGTCAGTGCCGCGCTCGGAACCCCAGGCGCGCATCTCGGCAACACCAGCAGCACCGCCGCGACCCAGCCTAAAGTCACTACCAACGCGAATCGAGCGAATGTCAACCACGCGCGACAGCAATGCGAGAAAACCGACATGGTCAAGCGCCGCAACCTCAGGCGTAAAGGGAACGGCCACTACCGCATCGACCCCGGTCTGAGCCAAGGCATGTAGACGGTCGGCCGTCGTCATCAATTTTTGAGCGGGCGAAGGACTCACCACAACGTCCGGATCGGGATCGAAAGTGACCACGACCGCCTTACAGTCATGGGCGCGCGCGTCGCTAACAAGCGCGGCAATGAGCTCCTGGTGTCCACGGTGCACGCCATCGAACACGCCGATGGCAATCGATGCGGCACCCAAGTGCTCGCACTCATCAAACGCATCGGCAGTAACGATGCGAGCCTCGTCCGACTCGCCCGCGAAAAAGATACGCGCGAGCTCGCGAGCGGACAACATCATCGAACACCGCCGATTGCCTGCGGAAACACGTGCTCCATGACAAAGCGGCCACTTTCGATGCGGGCGAGCGCCTTGAGTCCCCCATCGAGCACCAACGCAAAAGGCGCCTTCGAGGCATCAAAATCGGCAAACGCACGCTCAGCGGGAATGCGTCGGCCGCAGAGCAGATCGTCGGCAAGATTGCCAGGCAAGTCAACACGCGTGGCGCCCAGGGCTGCAATGGGATCCAGGGCAAAGCCAGCCGCGGACTCGGGAGAAAGCTCCTCAACCGCATGACAAGCGCCAATGGAAACAACACCGGAGGCCGTGCGGCGCAGCGCAGAAATGTGCGCGGCGCTCTCGCAGGCGCGGCCCAAGTCGCGAGCGAGCGCACGGATATAGGTGCCCTTGCTCACCGAGAACGCCACGGTCCACACACACGCATCACCTTCGCCGCCCACGGCAATCAGGTCGGCGGCATAGACCTCGACGGGACGCGGAGGTAGGTCCACCGCATTGCCCTCGCGAGCAGATTTGTAGGCGCGAACGCCATTGACCGAGATAGCCGAAAACGCCGGCGGCACCTGCATCTGCGGACCCAGCATAGCGGCCAAGCGCTCACGGGCATAGGCAGGATCGCGGAGCTCGTTGGCAACAGCCACCGTGCGGACCGCCTCGCCCTCCGCATCATCGGTATTGGTCTCGGCGCCAAACGAAATGTCGGCGACATAGCTTTTGGTATCGAGCGTGAGCATGCCCAGCAGACGGGTGGCCTGGCCCACGCCCACCACCATGACACCCGATGCCATGGGGTCGAGCGTGCCGGCATGGCCGACGCGCCGCTCATGGAGGGCGCGCCGGCATTGCGAAACCACATCGTGGGACGTGCAGCCCACCGGCTTATCGACGGCGAGCAGCATATTCAGTTGAGAAGGCGTGCGACGAGCCATGTACCATCCAAAAAGTTAAAGCTCGACGGTCACCGAAGCGGGATCCTCCCCTACCAGTTCGGCCAGCATGGGAAGTGCCACGGTGAGCGTCTCGAGAATCGTTCCGTTGTTGGAGAAACCGGCGGCAGCGGGATGTCCGCCTCCGCCAAAGGCAGCAGCGATCTCGGACACGTTGAGGTCACCCTTGGAGCGCAGGTTGCCGCGCACCTTGGTATCGCCCTCAATGCCCTTCAGGAACAGGCAGACCTCGACGCCCATCACCGAGCGCACCACATCGACCAGGCCGTCGCACTCATCCGAGGTGACGCCGCAAGCCTCAAGGTCACTCTGGTACGCGTAACTATACGCGACGCGCCCGTGGGCCACCGTCTTAATGCGGCCCATAACGATGGACTTGAGGTGCAAAAACTCGACGCGCATGCTCTGATAGACCTCAAGCGCGACACGCGCGGGATCGGCACCGTGCGCGACCAGGCGCGAGGCGGCATGGAACGCAGCGGCGTCGGCATTCTGGTACTGAAAACGACCGGTGTCGGTAACCAGGCCGCACAGCAGGCAGGTCGCAATGTTATCGCGGGCGACAATGCCGCAATTGTCTAAGAAGCGGTCGATGATCATAGCGCAGGCCGCGGCATCGATGCACCTCAGGCTCAGCTCGGCAAACTCCTCGCGCGCCGGATGGTGATCGAAGCACACCACATGCGACGAGCGTCGAAGCACGTCGGCCGAGTTGTTCAGGCGCTCGACAACCGGCACGTCCACCGAAATGAACAGGTCCGGGTTGCCGGTGTATGCAGATGCCGGTACCAGGCGATCGGAGCCTTCCATAAAGCGGTAGATGCGCGGAACCGGGTCATCGTCTGCCAGCAGCAGAGCAATGTCCTTGTTGGGGAAAAACTTCATAAGCGAGAGGCCCAGACCCAGCACGGAGCCCAGGGCGTCGCCATCGGGAGAAGTGTGTCCCGAAATCGCAATGGAGGACGCACCCTCGATGAGCTCGAGGATGCGTCGCTGAATATCTGCAGACTCGCACGAGGCGAGGTCGGCGGAATTAGTCATCTAAAGCTGCCTCCTGGGCGGCATCCGCTATCGGATAGCCGTCCTCGTCCTTTTCGATCGCAAGCGTGGCGGGAACGTTTTCCAGCGCACGCGTGATGCGCTCGGCCTCATCGGTCGAGCGATCGATGCGAAAATCGAGCTCGGGCGTGACACGCCAATCGAGCGAGCGAGCCAACAGGCTGCGAATACGGCCCTTGGCGCTTGCGAGCGCCTCCATGACCTCGTCGTAGCGGCTCGCATCGCACGACACGTACACGCGCGCGAACGAACGGTCCACCGCGACCTCGACCGCGGTCAAAGTAACCAGGTCGAGACGCGGATCGGAAACCTCAAAGAGCAGGATATAACCAAGCTTCTCGCGAAGCTGCTCGCCCAGACGGCGGGTTGCCTGCGTTTGCTTCATAGCGCTACCCCCTACTCGGTACGGGCAACCTGGTCGATGCGGTAACCCTCGATCTGGTCGCCGGGCTTGATGTCCTGGAAGTTCTCCAGGCCAATGCCGCCCTCGGAACCGCTCTTGAGGCTCTTGGCCTCGTCCTTGTAGTGGCGCATCGAGGCGATCTTGCCGTTGAAGACCACGATGCCGTCGCGCACCAGACGCACGGAATCGGTCGCGGCGATCTCGCCCTCTTCGACGCGGACACCGGCGGCGATACCGACTTTGGGCACCTTGAAGGTGTCCAGGACGGTCGCGGTACCCGTGGAGACCTCGACCTCGGTGGGCTTGAGCATGCCGATACGGGCAGCGTCGAGCTCCTCGAGGCACTTGTAGATGACGTCGTAGCAACGGATCTCGACGCCCTCGCGCTCGGCGGCGGAGCGGGCCTTACCGTCGGGACGGACGCCAAAGCCGATGATGATGGCGTTGGAGGCGTCGGCCAGGACGACGTCGGTCTCGTTGATGGCACCAACGGCGGAGTGGATCGTGTTGATGCGGACCTCGGACTGATCCATCTTGTCGAGCGAATCCTGAAGGGCCTCGATGGAACCCTGGACGTCGGCCTTGATAATCAGGTTGAGCTCCTTGACCTCGGCGTCGGCAATGGTCTCGAAGAGGTTCTCGAGCGTGACGTGCTTGACGCGGCTCTGCTCCTCGATACGGGCCTTGAGCGAACGCTCGTCGGCAAGGGCACGAGCCTCGCGCTCGTCCTCGAACACGCGGAACTCGTCACCGGCGTTGGGCACGGACTGCAGGCCCAGGATCTCGACGGCGTCGGAGGGACCGGCCTCGGTGACGGCGCGGCCCTTGGGGTCGAGCATGGCGCGGACGCGGCCGTAGGTGAGGCCGGCGACCAGCGTATCGCCCACGTGCAGGGTACCGCGGGTCACGAGCACGGTAGCGACCGAGCCGCGGCCCTTGTCGAGCTTGGCCTCGAGAACGTTGCCGGAGGCAAAGGTGTCCGGGTTGGCCTTGAGCTCGAGTACATCGGCCTGGAGCAGCACGGTCTCCAGAAGGTCGTCGATACCGATCTTCTGCTTCGCCGAGATGTTGACGAACATGTTCTGCCCGCCCCACTCCTCGGGGATGACACCGTACTCGGTGAGCTCCTGGCGCACGCGGTCGGGGTTGGCACCAGGCTTATCGATCTTGTTGACGGCGACGACGATGGGTACGCCGGCGGCCTTGGCGTGGTTGATCGACTCGACGGTCTGAGGCATGACGCCGTCGTCGGCAGCCACGATCAGAATGACAATGTCGGTCACCTTGGCACCACGGGCACGCATAGCCGTAAAGGTGGCGTGACCCGGGGTATCGATAAAGGTGATCTTGCGGTCGTTGATCATAACCTGCGAAGCGCCGATTGCCTGGGTAATGCCGCCAGCCTCGCCGGCAGCGACACCGGTGTGACGGATGGCATCGAGCAGCGACGTCTTGCCGTGGTCGACGTGGCCCATGACGGTGACGACCGGGGCGCGCGGCTTAAGGTCGGCGGGATCGTCGTAGAACGAGAAGGTGTTCTCCTCCTCGGGGGTGATGATCTTGATCTGACGGCCCAGGTCGTCGGCAACGAGCTCGACGAGGTCGTCGGACATGGACTGCGTCATGGTGAGCGGCGTGCCCAGCAGGAACAGGCGCTTGATGATGTCGTTGGCCGGAACGTCGAGGGCCTCAGCAAGCTCCTGGACGGTAACGCCCTGGGAGACCTTGATGGCGTCGAGCTCCTCGGGGTTCACGCCCTGGGCCAGCGCCTCCTCTATCTTGCGCTCCTCCTGAGCCTTGGCAGCCTCGCGCTCGCGCTTCTCCTTGCGCTTCTTGCGGCGACCGGTGGACTCGCGAGAGGCCTCCTCGACGGCAGCGCGGGCCTCCTCGAGGACCTTCTCGCGGCTGTACTCCTCGGCCTCGCGAGCCATGCGACTATAGTGGTCCTCTTCGTTGCTGTGACCGCCCTTGCGCTTCTTGCCCTTGCCCTGCTTATCGGGGTTGGGGAAGTCCATGCCGGCAGCGACGTTGTTGCTGGCGTTGGTGCGATGGCTGTGCGGACGGCTCTCGGAGGCGTTGCGCTCGGAGTTGTTGTCGGAAGCGTTGCGATCGTTACGACGGCCACCGCGGCGGTCGTTGTTGCCGCCACGACGGTTACCGCGCTCGGCAGCGCGCTCGGCCTTGGCCTTGTCCTCGGCGTCCTTTTTCTCCTTGAGCACGGTCTCCTGTGCAGCGATCTGGTCAAGCAGCGAACGGAAGCGCGAACCGGAGTCGGAAGCGGGAACGGCTCGGCGCTGGGCCTCGCGGGCAGCCTCCTCCTTCTCGCGGGCAAGGCGCTCCTGCTCGGCCTTCTTCTTGGCCTCGGCCTCGGCGCGGGCAGCCTCCTCGGCAGCCTGGGCTGCGGCAAACTGGCGGCGCTCCTCCTCGCGGGCCTTCTCGGCGGCGATGCGCTCGCGCTCGGCCTCGGCGGCGCGTGCGGCCTCCTCGGCGGCAGCTGCCTGCTCCTCGGCCTGCTTGGCGGCCTCGACTTCCTGAGCGCGGGCCTCGATCACCGAGGCGAGCTGCTTGCGGACCATGGCGACATAGGCATCCTCCAAGGTGGAGGAAGCGGACTTAGCGGGAATCTTCATATCGGCGAGATGACCCATCAGTTCCTTGGAGGTCATGCCGAACTCTTTGGCCAGGGTGGACACACGAACTTTTGCCATATGACTTCACCTACCCTTTCTGGCACCTTGGGTGCCTAGAGACTGAACGAGCGTGGGAGATGCGCCGGGACCTGCCCGGCGCGACCGCGCGCTAGATCAGGTCCTCCGCATCATCGAAGGCGTCGGTGTCGTGGACACCGCAGAAACGGGAGCCGGGACGAGCCTGGTTGCGGCACTGGATGCCGTCCTCGGACACGTACTCGCAGCGGCGGACGTCCTCGTCCTCCTCGTCACCGATCAGGTCGGCGGCGGGCTCCTCGTGAACGGGAACGTTCTTGAGGATGTCGGCGGCAAGCGTCTCGGACTTGATGTCGATGTGCCAGCCGGTCAGGCGCGCGGCGAGGCGGGCGTTCTGGCCCTCCTTGCCGATGGCGAGGGACAGCTGGTCGTCGGGAACGATGACGCCGGCGTAGGCCTTCTCCTCGTCGATGAGGACGCGGGTGACCTTAGCGGGCGACAGGGCGTTAGCGACGTAGACGGCAGGATCGGCATCCCACAGGATGACGTCGACGCGCTCGCCACGGAGCTCGCCCACGACAGCGCGAACACGGCTGCCCTTGGGGCCGACGCAGGCGCCCACGGGATCCAGGCGGTCGTCGAGCGAGTGGACGGCAACCTTGGAACGCTGGCCGGGCTCGCGGGCGATTGACTTGATCTGGACGGTGCCCTCATAGATCTCGGGCACCTCCTGCTCAAACAGACGACGCATGAGCTCAGGGTGGGTACGGGAGATGACAATCGGCGGACGGCTGTGCTCGCCACGAACCGGCTGCAGGTTGGAGTTGGGGTCGCGAACGTCGATGATCACGGCCTTTATATGCTGGTTGTGCAGGTAGCGCTCGCCCATCGGACGCTCGTTGCGCTCGTTCTCGTAACGGCGCTGATCGAAGTGCGGCAGCTCGGCCTCGACGCCTTCGCGAATCTTGACGATCGTGAAGTCGGGCGTGGACTGCAGCACGGTACCGCTGATGAGGTCACCGATGCGGCCGGAGAACTCCTCGTAGATCTGCTCGCGGGCGGAGTTACGCACGATGGCGTTGATCTCGGCCTTGGCGTGCTGGGCAGCGATGCGGCTCGTGTTCTTGGGGGTGACGTCGATCTCCTCGAACTCGGTGAAGTTGCCCTCCTCGTCCATGGAATCGTCGATCGGCTCCAGGCGGTAGACGTAGATCTTGCCGGTGGTGCGGTCGATGGTCACCTTAGCGCCCCACTCAAGATGCAGGATCTCGGCATAGCTCTTGGCGAGCGACTGCTCCAGGCGGTCGATCAGGTAGAGCTGGTCGATGTGCTTCTCCTGGCAAAGCTCCATCAGGGCGGACATCATGTCGGATGCTGCCATCTTACTTTCCTTCCTTCGCGGGCTTGAAGTCGTAGGTGGGCTTCAACTTGCACTTTTTAACATCAGAGAAATCGAGGGTGACGGACTCGCCGTCCTCGAGCTCGAGGGTCACGTTCGTCTCGGTGGCGGCGGCAATCTTGCCGGCGTACTTGCGACGGCCCTCGGTGGCGGTGGAGGTGAGCTCGCAGTTCTCGCCCACAAAGCGGGCAAAGTCACTCGGACGGCGCAGCGGGCGCGCCATACCCGGGCTCGACACCTCGAGCGTATAGCTCGAAGAGATGGGGTCGAGCTCCTCAATCACATCGCCGACCCACTTGGTGTTAGCCGTGACGTCATTGAGCGACAGGCTCTGACCCTCGGCACCCTCGATACGCACACGCACGCAGGGGGCCTTGGTGGCACCCACGAGCTCGACGTCGACGATGTCGACATCGTGCTGGGGAGCAACGGCCTCGAGCGCGTCGATGATCGCCTGCTCGGTCTTGGTCTTGACCATTGCGGCACCTCCATCCATACAAAAAAGAAGCGGGGCCGAAACCCCACTTCTTTCAATTACAACTTCATTTGCAAGCAAACTATAGCAATACCTGCGCAAACGTGCAAGCGTCGTACAAATCCGCAGGTCAGCGTGCGCACAGGTTCTCCACAAGAATAGGACAATTGGACCGGAAGTACCGTGCGGATCGCACCCGGAAGCGCAAAAACGGGCCGTGCGTCCCAATTCGATGGCCCATTCGGGCCCCAAGGGCGTTCCACGCCTAGCCCCTATCGGTCAGACTGACGCTGAGGGGCTTTCTGTAACAAGCCAGCCAACCGGTCGAACAACGGCAAACCATACCAGAGCCCTACGGCAAGGAGGCACCCATGAAACGTCTCGGCACCCTCTGCACGACCGCACTCGCCATCGCAGCCTGCTCGTTGGCCCTGGCGGGCTGCGGCAACACGAACGGCAAAACCGGGCCAAGTGGGCCGGATCGCGGAAGCACCGAAGCCGCCGAGAAAACGACGCCACAGGAGGGCTTCGACAAAATCAACGAAGACATCGTCGACCCCCAGGGTCTGGGCCCCGAACCCCAAGAACAGTTCCCCATCGACCTTGAGGCGGATGAGAACGTCCACGTCACCTGCATCGGCAAGGACACCGACGGCTACGGCGACGCTGCGCTCATCTTTACGGTGACCAACAACACCGGTGTCGACATGATGTTTGGCGATGTGGACTCCTATGCCTACGTCAACGGCGTGGTCCGCGATGTGCGCATGCGCCAGCAGGTCGCAGCAGGCGAGGAAACGCGCGCCATGCTCACCTTTGTAGGCACCTTCGACGACCCGGACTTTGATGTGAACAACGACCTCAACGACATCTACCTCAACATCTGGATGTTCGAGGAGCAAACGGGCAACGTTTACTTTAGGGACCTGGTACACATCCCGTAGAAGACGGTGCGACGCACTGACTAAGCAGGTCATACAACACAAAACGAGGGACAACCCAACCGGATCGCCCCTCGTCTTTTATGCGTCAGTTAAGCGCGCAGTGCTTACTTGACCACCAGGTTGACCAGCTTGCCGGGCACGCAGATGGCCTTGACGACCGTCTTGCCCTCGAGCCACTTGGCGACGGCGGCCTCGGCGGCAGCCTGCATATCCTCATTGGAGGCATTGCGGGCCACCTCGACGCGGCCGCGGACCTTACCAAGCACCTGGACCACGATCTGCACCGTGTCCTCAACGGACTCGGCCAGGTCGAACTCGGGCCAGGCAGCGGTGTAGGCATTACCCTCGCAGCCGAGCGCCTCATGCCACAACTCGTCGGCCCAGAACGGGCAGATGGGGGCAAGGACGCTCACGATGTCCTTGGCCACGCCGTAGCACAGTGCCTTATCACGGGCAGCGCTCTCAGTGGCGTTGAGGTAGGCGCTCGCGGCGTTGACGAGCTCCATGACGGCAGAGATCGCAGTGTTGAACTGACCGCGATCGTAGTCCTCGGTGCACTTGGCGATGGTGCGGTGACGCTCGCGATAGAGCTTGAGCGCGGCCTCGTCGAGCACGGACTTGTCGAAGGCCACGTTGGCGTCGCCGAACTGGACGAGCTGCCACACGATACGCCAAGCGCGCTTGATAAAGCGGTTGGCACCCTCGACGGCCTTGGGGTCCCAGTCAAAGTCCTTCTCGGGCGGGGCGATAAACAGGATCGCCAGACGCATGGTGTCGGCGCCGTAGGGCTCGATGACCGAGCTCGGGGGCACGACGTTGCCCTTGGACTTGGACATGGTATCGCCGTTCTCGTCCTTGACCATGCCCTGGCACAGCAGGTTGGTAAAGGGCTCGTCCACGCTCAGCAGACCCAGGTCGCGCAGCGCCTTGGTAAAGAAGCGGCTGTAGAGCAGGTGCAAAATCGCGTGCTCGATGCCACCGATGTAGTTATCGACGGGCATCCAACGATCAGCGGCCTCGCGGGAGAAGGGCAGCTCGGTGTTGTGCGGGTCGGTATAGCGCAGGTAATACCAGCTGGAGCAGGTGAAGGTGTCCATGGTATCGGTCTCGCGCTTGGCCGGGCGGCCGCAGACCGGGCAGGTGGTCTCGTAGAACTCCTTGCACTCGGCGAGGGTCTCGCCGGCGCCCAGGTCCAGGTTCTCGGGCAGCGTCACCGGCAGCTGGTCCTCGGGTACGGGGACGATGCCGCAGTGCTCGCAGTGGATGGCCGGGATGGGGTTGCCCCAATAGCGCTGACGGGAAATGAGCCAATCGCGCAGACGGAACTCGACCTTGCGACGACCGCAGCCCATGGCCTCGAGGTCGGCCACGATCGCAGCCTCGCCCTCGGAGTGCTTGCCGCCGCGCATGCCGGTGTACTTGCCGGACTGGACGAGCGTGCCCTCGGCAGCGTGGGCGCAATCCCAGTCGACGGTCTCGGCATGGAAGGTATCGATGGTCTCACCGTTAGCCTCGACGGCTGCGCGGTCGTCATCGTCCAGGATGATCGGCACGATCGGCAGGTCATACTTGCGGGCAAACTCAAAATCGCGCTGGTCGCCGCAGGGAACGGCCATGACAGCGCCGGTGCCGTAGTCGGCAACAACATAATCGGCAACCCACACGGGGACCTTCTCGCCGTTGACCGGGTTCACCACGTAGCGGCCGGTAAAGGCACCGTGCTTCTCGAGGGTGCCCTGGGCACGCTCGACGGCGGAGATATGCTTGGAGTCCTCGACGATCTTGGTCACGGCCTCCTCGTACTCCGTGCCCTCGACGAGCTCGTGCAGACGAGCGTACTCGGGAGCCAAGACAAAGAAGGAGACACCAAAGAGCGTGTCGGCTCGCGTGGTGAAGACGGTGATCTTACCCTCGTCGCCCTCGATGGGCTCGCCATCCTTGTCGCACAGGGTAAAGTCGACCTCGGCGCCCTCGGAACGACCGATCCAGTTGGCCTGCATCTGCTTGACGCGCTCGGGCCAGCCGGGGAGCTTCTCCAGGTCGTCGAGCAGCTCCTGGGAGTACTCGGTGATCTTGAAGTACCACTGCTCCAGGTCGCGCTTCTCGGGCTCGGTGCCGCAGCGCCAGCACTTGCCCTCGGTGACCTGCTCGTTGGCCAGAACGGTCTTGCAGTTAGGACACCAGTTGACCGGGTTCTTCTTGCGGTAGACCAGGCCCTTTTCCCACAGCTTCTCAAAGATCCACTGACCCCAGCGGTAGTAGTCGGGGCTACAGGTCTTGACCATGCGATCCAGATCGTAGGAGAAGCCCATGCGCTTCATCGTGGCGAGAGCCTGGTCCATGTTCTTATACGTCCAGGCGGCAGCCTGCGTGTTGTGCTTGATGGCGGCGTTCTCGGCAGGCAGGCCAAAGGCATCGAAGCCGATGGGGTGAAGCACGTCGTAGCCGCGCATGCGGGCCTGACGGGCCATGGCATCGCCGATGGTGTAGTTGCGCGCGTGGCCCATGTGCAGGTCGCCCGACGGATACGGGAACATCTCGAGCACGTACTTCTTGGGCTTGCTGGCGTCGGTGTCGACGGCAAAGAGGTTGGAGTCCTCCCAGGCCTTCATCCACTTGGACTCAATGGCCTGTGCGTCGTAGGCAGGGATCTCGTCCTTATGATCTGTGCAATCGCACATATCAGCTCCTTTAATCTTAGCTGGGGTCGGTCGGCTTAGCTTTATTCGCTACTGCGGACAGTCCTGCGCAAGACGAAGAGCACATTAAGTGCTCTTCTTTGCGTGCGGAACTTGTAGCAAACAAAGCTAAGCCGACCGACCCTAAGGTTAACTTGACTGATGATAGCAAATACAACAAGCGAGATGCCTGCGACTTGCAGGCATCTCGCTTTATCTAAATAACGTGGTTGAAACTCAACCTTTATGTGCAACCCGTTCTAGAAGGAACGAGTTTTCCAGGTGCCGCAGGTTGCCGTGAAAGAGGAGCGCCGCGTACTTAGGTACGCAAGCGACGGTTTGAACGGCAAGATGCGGTGCCTGGGAAAGCCGCTTATCGATAAGACACAGACTGCTGGGAGTCCTTGACGACTACGTCGTGGGCGCCGCCTTCGACGATCGAGGTCGAGCTCACCAGGGTCAGGCGTGCCTTTTCCTGGAGTTCGGGGATCGAGAGGGCGCCGCAGTTGCACATCGTGGACTTGACCTTGTAGAGCGTGCCGCCCACGCCGTCCTTGAGGGAGCCGGCGTAGGGAACGTAGGAATCGACGCCCTCGACGAAGCTGAGCTTCGCGGCGCCGCCCAGGTCGTAGCGCTGCCAGTTGCGGGCACGTGCAGAACCCTCGCCCCAGTACTCCTTCATGTACTGACCGTTCACATTGACACGCTCGGTCGGGCTCTCGTCAAAGCGGGCGAAGTAACGGCCCAGCATCATAAAGTCGGCGCCCATGGCAAGGGCGAGCGTCATGTGGTAGTCGTAGACGATGCCGCCGTCGGAGCACACGGGCACGTAAACACCGGTCTCCTCGTAGTACTCGTCGCGAGCGCGGCAGACGTCAATCAGCGCGGTGGCCTGGCCACGGCCGATGCCCTTGGTCTCGCGGGTAATGCAGATGGAACCGCCGCCGATACCGACCTTGATGAAGTCGGCACCGCAGTCGGCCAGGAAGCGGAAGCCCTCGGCGTCGACGACGTTACCGGCACCGACCTTGACGTCCTCGCCGTAGTTGGCGCGGATCCACTCAATGGTGCGCTTCTGCCACTCGCTGAAGCCCTCGGAGGAGTCGATGCACAGAACGTCGGCACCGGCCTCGATGAGCAGCGGCACGCGCTCGGCATAGTCGCGGGTGTTGATACCGGCGCCGACCATGTAGCGCTTGTCGTTATCGAGCAACTCGTTGGGGTTGGTCTTGTGGCTGTCGTAGTCCTTGCGGAAGACGATGCCCATGAGGTGATCATTGTCGTCGACGATAGGCAGAGCGTTGAGCTTGTTGTCCCAAATGACGTCGTTGGCAACCTTGAGGCTGATGTTCTTGTCGCCCACGATGAGCTGCTCACGCGGGGTCATGAACTCGGAGACCTTCTTCTGGTGGTCATCGCGGCTGGGACGATAGTCACGGCTGGTGACGATGCCCAGGAGCTTGCCCTTGGGAGTGCCGTCGTCGGTGACCGGCATGGTGGAGTGACCGGTCTTCTCCTTGAGCTCGATGACCTGCTCCATGGTCATGTCGGGGGTCAGCGTGGAATCGGACTGAACGAAGCCGGCCTTGTGATCCTTGACGGCCTTGACCATAGCGGCCTCAGACTCGGCGCTCTGGGAACCGTAAATGAAGGACAGGCCACCCTCGGTAGCGAGCGCGACACCCATGTCGACGCCCGAGACGGACTGCATGATGGCGGAAACCATGGGGATGTTCAGGGTGATTGCCGGCTTCTCACCGCGCTTAAAGCGGGTTAGCGGCGTCTTAAGCGAGACGTTGTTGGGGATGCACTGCGAGGACGAATAGCCAGGGACCAGCAGATACTCCGAAAACGTGTGGGACTCACCGGGAAAGAACGTAGCCATGTTTCTCCTTTTTCCATGCGACCGGTCGGCTGCAGGCCTCGTAGGACCCAGCCCAACCTTGGGCGCCCAATACTGGGGAAGTATCTTAACGCACTTTGACTGCTACAATGCATGATTTAAGAAGAGCACACGAGGGTTTGACGCAGGCTTTGCGTTTGCCCAGCAAACACTTTAGCGGGGAGACGTGGAGCGTATGAAGTACAAGACGACGGCAAAGTTGGTCATTCAAGCGTGCGACAAGGATCTGCCGGGCGTGTTCGGCCACGGCTGCGTCTTGCTGCTGCAGGGCATCGCCCGCGAGCACTCGCTCAATCGCGCCGCCAAGAGCATGGGCATGGCGTATTCCAAGGCCTGGCGCATCGTGAACGAGGCCGAAAGCCAGCTAGGCTGCAAGCTCATCGAGCGCGACGGCGCCCGCGGATCCACGCTCACCCCCGCCGGTGAGCGAGCAATAGCAGTCTACGAGGAGCTGCAGGCCGACATCAACAACGTCATCGCCACCAAAGCCGACAACCTCATCGCCAGCATCAACGCGGAGTAGTCCTTTTAGGCGGTTTTTAGCCCACAGCGCCCTCGGGATGAGGCTCGCGCCACAAAACGGGCCCATCTACTACGTTTAGTTGAATACCCTCGACCATACCGGACATTATGAAATTAAAACCGCTGGTAAACAGCTTGGTAATTTTCAAAATAGGCGGGTGTGGTCGATTCCTATTGCTTAAACGTAGTAAATAGGCCGTTTTCGTGACACAGACCCCGATTAGCTACTTGCGAAGGGCGTTATCGAGAGTGGCAGCCACCTGCAGAGGGTCGTCGGTGCCGGCGAAGAGGCGGATGGCGCTCCCCTGCTTACCGCGCGGGGCCGAAAGGCGCGTTGCTGAGCCGCCGGCGGGTGATGTGCGGAATTCGTCCGGCAGTATGCTGAAAAATTCACCCGCGATGCAGTCCATCAGGTCAAACTCTACTGCCGGGCCAAAACCGTGCTCCAGGATGCCGGTCGCGATGGCATGGTCGGGATGCGAGGTCAGCCCGGGATAGCGCACGTTACGTACCATCTCGTTGGCGGCCAGATACTCGGCCAGCGCACGGGCACGGTCGAAGTGCGCCTGCATGCGAGCATCGAGCGAGGACAACCCGCGTTCTAGCACGTCGGTCTCCTCAGCAGACAGGTCAAGCGCAGACGCACCACAGTCCGCAAGCAACGCGTGCGCGCACTCTGCGGCGGCATCCACGCGATGGCGCTTGAGCTGCGAGCGCGCCACCGAGACGGCGACGAGCTTGCGCGGAGCTTCGCCGGCACACACGCGATCGAGCGCCTCGAGCGACAGCGCGGCACCCAAGCGCAACGGATCGCATCCAAAAACACCTGCCACGGTGTTATCCACCACAAGCAGCGCATGCGCCTCGCGAGCCGCGCGGCCCAGGGCACGAAGATCGGGCACACGCAGGCCAAACCCGCCGATGGAATTGACGAACCACCACAGATGCGACCCGCCATCATCAAACGAAGCATCAAAGCCCTCGGACGCGGCAGCAAACGTCGCAGCCGCAGGCTCCCCCACCAGCGCAACATCGCAGCCATCAAAGCCGCGAGCAAACGCATCGGCAAAGTCGTCCGCAAAGGCCACCAGGCGATCACTGGGCCGCACAATCCCCAACAGTGACAGCGCCGCCGGCACATGCGAGGCCGAAACTAGACGCGCCTCACGCGCGCCGGCCCTTGCAGCCCAGGACTCTTCTAGCTGTTGCACGTCCACGCGACACCAATCCTTACATAAAACCAAACCAAATAAGCTTTCCAGGTTGAGGATAGCTAGCGAGCGGGCAGCTGCCGTGGCGAGGTGCCGTGAAAGAGGAGCGACGCGTACTTCATGTACGCGAGCGACGGTTTGAGCGGCAGATCGCCCGGCAGATGCCCGCGCAGCGTCGAGCGGTCCGGCGTTTGTTAGAACGCCGGAACAAAATCACCCGTGATATTCACCGTTGTACTGGATGAGCGTCAGGTCTTCCACGCCGTCGAGCGCGCGGATGGCGTCGGCATAGGGCATATCCACGCCGTCCGAGAACACCTCGACGGCCATCTCCACCTTGTCACCGCGCATGGTCTTGGACTTGACGGTGAACTTGGTGCGCCCAAACGCACGCACGATATCGTCGCCGGTGGTCTGACCCGTGTAGTGGATGACCATCATGTACACGTGCGCCTTGTCCTGGTGGCTCGCAAAGCCGGCGATCATCACCACGATCACCACTGCCGTGAGCCCCACGAGCGCATACATGCCGGCGCCTGCCGTAATGCCCGTGGTAATGGCCCAAAACAGATACAGCAGGTCGAGCGGGTCCTTGACCGCCGTACGGTAACGAACGATGGACAGAGCACCGACCATACCGAGCGAGATGACCACGTTCGTCGAGATCGCGAGCGTGACCATGCAGGTGAGCACGCACATGCCCACGAGCGTCACGGCAAAACTGCGCGAATACACCACGCCGGTAAAAAAGCGCTTGTACACGTAATAGATCAGGATGCCCATGGCGAGCGCCACGAGCAGCGACAGGCCAATCTTGGCAGGGTCGACCTGACCGAACGCCTCCAAGACGGAGTTCTTAAAAAAGTCCCTGGTGCTCATGGTTTAAATATCCCCTCGGTTCCCAAAATCCGATTCCCAGTAGTTAAAACCGCGCAGGTAGGCGGTCTTGTCATAACACAGGCAGTACTTAGAGACCGCCGTGAGTTCGGCCGCACCCGGCGGCACCATATCGCGCACCAACTGCGGACAAAACTCGGTAAACTTGACCTCCATCACCAGCTTGCCGGGCTCCAGCACGGGCAGCGCGGGCAGCATCGCGTCAAAGATATCAAAGCTACCCACCGCCGCGCGCACGTTGCTATCAAAGGTGATGCGCACGGTGCCCTCGTCCATCACCCACGGCTCGCGCTCGTAGTCCACGATGGTCCGCGGGCGCATCATATTACAGATGCACTCGATGTAGAACTCGCGACAGAGCGGATAGGGGCTCCTCAGCAAAAAGTCGTAGTCGCCGGCCAGAATCTGCTCAAACTCGCCACGCGTGAGTGGCGCGTCCTCCTTGTAGATCCAGCTGCCGTACTTCTTTTTGCGCTCGAGCTTAATCACCTTGTCGCTGCCGTTATAGATGCGCACGCGATACTTTTTGCGCATGAGAATACCGGCGTCTTTTTCCTCGTAGGCCGAGTTGCAGTAGTCGTCAAAGTACAGGCTGCGAATGGTGTAACCACCCGCCCGCGCATACTTGTCCAGTTTAAAAACCGGCGCCATGCGGCAGGCAAGCGCGGTGTGCTCGCCCTCGTTAATGAGATATTTGAGCTCGTGGCGGTAACGCTCCTGCGTGGCACGCACAGGCGGAGCCGCCAAGCGCTCAAGCAGCGCGCTAGCCCTCCTCATACGTGTCCTCCACGACCTTACCGCCGTCTTGCACGTAAAAACACTTCATGCCGTAGTGCTTGCCGTCGTCGGTCACATAGTAGTCAAACGCATCTTGCGTATAGCCGTCTGAGTTGGTGGCGCGCACGCGCACAAAATACTGGCCGGCATCGGGCGCATCGCAGGTCACCTCGGGAAGCAGCACGTCCTCGGCCTTAAAAAGTACGTCGCTTATGGCATAGTCGCGCGCCAGCTCCACGGTATAGCGAATGTCACGCGCCTTAAAGTCGTAGGACGCATCCCAGTTAATGCGCAGCTTCCCGTTATCGATCTGCGGCACGCCAATGTAGAACGGCATGGGCTTTTTATAACTCTCGCGAAAGCTCTTGTAGTTCTCCTCGATCTCGGAGGGAATCGCCGCGGCAATCTGTTCGTATTCGTCCTTGGTGACAGGCAGATTGTCAATATCGGGCAAAGCAAAGACCAGCGATTCGGTAACCTCACGATAATGTTTAATCATCTTGGCCAGGCGTACCTCGGTCATATACGAGCGCAGATCCTTTACGGCGCGGTCGAGCTCACTACGGAACGATTTGCTGCGCAGCGCACGATTGAATAGCACGTTGCCCCAGTAGTTGCTTACGCCGCGCTCCCAGCTCGCATAGTCCGAGAACCCCTTCAGGCTCAGCTCAAGCTTGCGCAGCATACCGTCGTTGTCCCAATCGAGGATGTACCACGTATTTGAGTTGAGCGGGCTGTACAGATAACAGTTACGGTTCTGAGTATCGCAGTTGCCCGTCAGGATCTGAAACGCCAGCCAATAGACCAGATTCTCGGTATCAAAGTAGGTGTCGAGCACGTCATCGATCTTTTGCGATTCGTCGTTGAGGGCGTCGAGCATCTCGATGAGCTTGGTGTGGTCCGAATCGCCCTTAATCTCGAGCATGCCCTCAAAGCTTGCCTGGTTGTAGTCGGGATCGTCGGCAAGCTTAATGGTGTCCTCAAAGCGATGGAAATCAAAGCTGTTCACCTTGTACAGGTGCCCGCTCTTATCCAGGCCATGTGCCTTGAGCGCCGTCTTGTTGAGCTGCTCCACCTGCGTAAACAGGCCGTAGTCCTCAAAGGTATCGTTGGACTTTTCGGTCTGGTCGCACACCCACAGATGCACAAACTGCGTGCGCAGGCCCATCATCTGGGGAATCCCGCGGATAAGGTCGTAGGCCATCTTGTTGCGAAAACGCATGCCCTCGCCCATGTGCTTGTTGAGCGCAATCGCGCGCTGTTGGCGCCAGGTACCCTTGCCCTTTTTGAGCTCCACCTTGTAATTCTTTTGCGTGTAGGAGCTCGATGTCTGACCGCGCACCTGCACGGTGGCATTGGGCGCTTCCTCGCCATAGCCAACCTCGCCGGCCACCGGGCCGTCTTCGTCGCCCGGCTGCAGCAGGCCCATAACCTGATAGCGCGTCACGCCCATGTCGGCATAGTCATACACCGAGTACGTGTTGATCTCGGCCCAGCTGTGGTCGGTGTTCTCGGAGCTGTTGCCGCGCGAGACCGTCAGGTACATGGTCACAATGTCCGAGTCGTCGTAGACCTCGTACAGCTCGTCCTTATCGCGCAGATGCTTGGAATGGCCGGAGGCCTCGGCCTTTTTAATCTTGTCCTGCTTTTTGACCTTTTTAGTCGAGGATTCGTCCTGAGACGAGCAGCCCGAAAGCAACAGCGCGCCGGCAGCCGCCTCGATCAGGCAGCGGCGAGACATCAACTTATCGATCATCAGAACCTCCCCGATGTTTTTGGTACAGGCGAACCACCATACGTTCAAACGCACTGCGCGGCTCACCGCCCACGCGCTTGTCCTCATAGCGCTGCTCGGCACGGTCGAGCAAGCGGCCCAGCTGTGTAAAGCGACCCGTTTTGTCGGTCGCCACAATGGGCTGCTGGCTCAGGATACGATACGGCAAGTTGGCGGTATAGGTATCGAGCCGCAGCAGGGCCACGATAAAAAACACCACCGCACCCAACAAAAAGCCAAAGCCGTAAAACTGCTGCGGCAAAAGCAACGACACGGCGGTCGCCAGCCCTGCCACACCGGCAAACAGGCCCGAGGCCAGAACGGCTCCCTTGTAGTCGGTAAAGTACAGCAAGATAAGCAGGATCGTGTTGCCCACGGCATACAGGCCGTAGCCTACGCATAATGTGCGAGAATACCCGTGCATCAGATTGTTAAAGCCCAGCGGCAGGGCCGAGAGCACTGTGGTCTCGAGCGAAATGACCGCCGCCGTCACAAACAGCTGCTTGAGCGCGCAAAAGCGCAGTTCGCTGTTGAGCGTGGAGAGCATCTCCTCCTCGGCCACCACAATATCGCCCACCACGCCGCCGTCGTTAAACAGACTGTAGTAGTCACGGTAGCGCGGATAGAAATTGACCTCGACCGACACCACAAAGTTGACGGTCGTGACGAGTGTGGTCAAAAACGCAATGAGTGCCGGCACGTCATGGTAAGGAGCCCCGTAAAACAGACCTTTGATCTGCACCCCAATAGGGCCCGCCCAGATAATAACCAGGTGTGCGAAAAGCCCCAAGTTGGTAAACAGCCCCG
The DNA here is from genome assembly GCA_934668695.1 of uncultured Collinsella sp. The sequence continues at coordinate 47,998 of CAKUOD010000014.1, forward strand.
TAAGCGCAAGCGGCATAAATTGGTCGAGCCAGCGCAAAAAACGCCAGGGGCTGCGGTCGCTCTGAGGAAAATATCGGTACAGCAGTACCACATCCCAGGCGAGCATGACGCCGTAGCCTAGGGCGATTGACGCCAACAGGCCCTCGACCGGCGGCAGTCCCAGCACCAGCGCTGCCAGGGCGCACAGGCACGCCACGCCAATGGCAGCCGCAAAGCTGCACAGGATACCGCGGTAATCTTTGATGGCCGTGAGGTAGCTCATGCCGTTCCAGTTGACAATCATAATGTTGAACAGCCACAGGCACAGCAGCCCCTGCAGCAGCGTGGCGCCCGAGAACAGCAAAAAGACGCCGTAGAGCACCGTGCCCGCAACGAGTATGATGGCATTAGATCCCCAAAACGAAGGCAGGATCTCATCCTCGCGCTCGGCAAAAAGCATGTCGGCCAAAAAGCGCGTGACCGGCATGGAGAAAAAACTCGTGAGCGTAAGCGACGCCAGCAGCGTATAGGTCACCATGCACACCAGCAGATCCTGGTTGGCGCGTCCCACGCCCCACATGCCGCACAGCACCAAGATACCCACCTGGAGCAGCACGCCCAGCAGCATGGGACCCGTGCACACAATGCCGGCGTAGCCATAGGCGCGCATCGTGGCAAACAGACCCTTGCGCCTAAACAGGCGCTTGAGCTCAAAACCGATTCCGGCCACCGGCTACTCCCCCTCTCTGGGCAGGTCAAACGC
>CAKUOD010000015.1 GCA_934668695.1 uncultured Collinsella sp.
ATCGAGCGCCGCCTGGGCAGCATCTCGGCGCTGGCAAGCGACCTGGACTGTGGCACCCTGACGCTCATCGACATCGTCAACGAGCTCAAGAAGCCCGGCCGCGACCCGCGCGACGACGCGCCCGAGGTGGTCTTTAGCCGCTCGGCGCTTTCCATCGACGACCTGGAACCCGGCATGGAACTCAAGGGCACCGTGCGCAACGTCGTCGACTTTGGCGCCTTCGTCGACGTGGGCGTGCACCAGGACGGCCTCGTGCACATCTCCAAGCTCGCCAACCGCTTCGTCAAGCACCCGAGCGACGTGGTGCGCGTCGGCGACACAGTCAAGGTGTGGGTCGAAAAGGTCGACCGCGACCGCAAAAAGATCTCCCTCACCATGGTGCAGGGCAAATAGCAGAAGGGCAATCCGCCGCCCATCTTTGAACTTGCAAGTTTTTCTCACTCGATGGAAAGAACTTGCAAACTTTGCAAGTTCTTGTCACGCACTGAGAAAAACTTGCAGATACCGCGACAAAAAGGTGCCGCCCCATCAAAGAGGCGGCACCAACAAAGTCTTATTCAGCTCAGAACCCCTACGAGCAAGGACGCCCCAGGCGCAGGGTGAGAGGGCCGGCCCCTTTTGCTCGGCGCGACCCTCGCGAAGCGCGTGAGCGCAGAGTAAATGGGGCCGGCCCTCTCGCCCCGCGCCATGGCAACGCCCGCAGCTCGTGTTCGCCCTACGGCAGGATATGGAAGCCGAGTGCCGCGATATCCTTGGCAAAGCCGCGCACGGTGTCGAGCGAAACCTCGTACGGATCACGACCGATGTTCTTGCGCTTGGCCAGGATGCTGTTGGGCACCGTGATGATCTGGCAACCGCAGGCTTCTGCCTGGTAGATGTTGATGAGCTCGCGCGTGGACGCCCACAGGACCTCGCAGTTGGGCTTGGCGGCGGCCTTCTTGACCGACTCCGTCATAAACGGAATGGGATCGACGCCGGTGTCGGCGATACGGCCGGCAAAGAGCGAAATGATGGACGGGGTCTCGGCGTCAACGGCCTCGACCATCTCGTCGACCTGTTCAGGCGTAAAGATGGTGGTAACGTTGACCTTGATGCCATCGGCCGAAAGCTTGCGGACCAGCTCGGCGGTAGACTCGCCCTTGGTAGTCACGCACGGAATCTTGACGTAGACGTTATCGGCCCAAGTAGCAATCTCGCGGGCCTCGACCTCCATGGTCTCGACGTCGTCGGCAAAAACCTCAAACGACACGGACACGTCGGTGATGTGCGCCAGGACCTCCTTGGCAAACGCGCGGTAATCCGTCACGCCGCCCTTCTTCATAAGGGACGGGTTGGTCGTGAAACCCTGAACGTTGCCGTTCTCGTACATGTCGAGCATGCCCTCGAGGTTTGCACCGTCAGCGAACACCTTGATTGCCATCTGCCTGATTCCTTTCGTTTGCATATGGGCGTTGAGCTGCTAAACACTTTACCTATGTTTATCAAGGCGTGAGCTGCGGTTTTTTATCTTGTCGGTGAACGGTTTTACGTTTTTACCATTTTTATATCGACACCCCAGCGGCAAAACGTTTTTGCCATTCATTGCGTTTGACTCCGCTCACGGTGCAGAGGCACCGCTTCACCGGCGTGTTTTCACAATCGCTCCAAAACAAAAAAGCGGTGACGCCTCATTTGGGACGTCACCGCTTCCGTGTAGGAGCCGGTTATCGGAGCTCCGCCCGATTAGGGCTTAACGTACGCCTGGATTACTCTTCCTCAACGTGGTTGATCACAGCGCCCTTGGTGTGGATGAAGTTGGGGACGAAGGCGACGATCAGAAGGACAGCGAGAATCGCATAGACGCCGGTGGTACCGAAGGCCTCGGCAGCACGGCCGAGCGTAATACCAATGACGGAGAAGTCAAAGTCGCCGAACGTGGTGTTCTTGAAGCCGAAGACATCAAGAACGGGCAGGAGCAGTGCGGGAGCAAAGGTAATGAGCAGGCCGTTGACGAAAGCACCGAGTGCTGCGCCTTTGCGGCCACCGGTAGCATTGCCGTAGATGCCGGCGGTAGCACCGCAGAAGAAGTGGGGAACCATGCCCGGGATGATGAAGATGCCCAGGGTAGCGCCCACGATGAACATGCCGACCACGCCACCGATGAAGGAAGCGACAAAGCCGAGGATGACGGCGGTGGGGGCGTAGGGGAAGAAGACGGCGCAGTCGACGGCGGGAATGGCGCCAGGGATCAGCTTGTTGGAGATGCCCTGGAAAGCCGGGACCAGGTCGGCAAGGATCATGCGAACGCCGTTGTAGACGATGGTGACGCCGACGGCGAAGGACAGAGCGCAGGTCAGGGCGTAAACAATCACGTTGTCGCCGCCAGCAGTCTCAGCAACAACCGCAGGATCTGCGATGTAGGCAGCAAAAGCAGTCACCAGGTAGAAGAAGGCCATGGTAAGAGCCGTGGAGATGGTGGTGTCGCGCAGGAAGGCATACTTCTCGGGAACCTCGATCTTCTCGGTGCTGTTCTCCTCGGCGTCCTTAGCAAACAGCATACCGACTGCAGCGGAGATATAGTAGGCAAGCGAGCCGAAGTGACCCATGGCGATCTCGTCGCCATCGGTAACCTTCTCGGTGAAACGCTGGCCGACGGCGGGAAGCATGGCGCTCACGAGGCCCAGGAACATACCGCCCACAATGATAAGCTGGACATCCTCGAAGCCAGATGCCTGCAGAACAGCAGACAGCAGGCAAGCCATGAACATGCTGTGATGGCCCGTCAGGAAGATGTACTTAAACTTGGTAAAGCGAGCAATGATAATGTTCACGACGTAGCCGAGAATCAGGATCATCATGGTCTGAACGCCGAGGACGCTCTGGGCCATCGAAACGACGACCTCGTTGTTGGGCACGACGCCGGTGATGTGGAAACCGGTCTCGATGAAGGTACCCAGCGGAGCAAGGTTCTCCTGAACAACAGCGGCGCCAGCGGACAGCATGATGTAGCCAAGGATCGGCTTCAGGGTGCCCGTCATCACCTTGTGGGCGGGACGCTTAAGCGCGACAAGGCCGACAAAAGCGAACAGGCCCATAATCCATGCTGGCTTGGTCAGAATCGATTGGATAAACTCAAGTATGGGAAGGATGACTTGCATCTGGGCTTCCTTTCTTTTTAACGTGGGCGCGTTTCCCTCTTCCACAGGGAACCGCCCTTTTTTGTGCCGCTTTAGGCGTTAGCGGCGGCCGCCTTGATTGCCTCGAGGGCGTCTTCGCGGATCTTCTTCTTGTTCACATAGCTGCGAACGATCACGACGTTGCCGTGAAGCTCGGGGGCGAGCTCCTTAACGGTGATGAACAGATCCGGATTTGCGGAAGAAGCACCGTTCAGGTCCATAGACTCAACGTCGGCCTTGATGCCCTCCTCCTCGCAAAGCTCCTCGACTTTGCCAGCGAGCATCAGGCTGGACCCGATGCCGTTTCCGCATACGGTGATGATATGCATGGCAACCTTCCTCTCCTACACGTGACGGTTTTCCCGTCTATCCAAAAGCGGCGACGCATCGCCGTGCCATTAAGGCCTAAAAGAATGAACGCATGGTCTCCAGAACCTGCTCGGGCGTATCGCACGCGCTGAGCTTGGCAACGCAGTTCTCGTCCTCGAACATCTGCGAAAGCTCCGCCAAGCAACCAAGATGAGCCTTGGGGTCGGGTGCGCAGATGCCCACGAGCACGTGAACCGGATCGAAATCCTCATGTCCAAATGCGACCGCAGGATCAAGCGTGACGATGCAGATTCCCGCTTCGCTCACATTGCCATCGGCCTGAGCGTGGGGCATGGCGATGCCCTCTTCCAAGACCATATAGGGACCAAATTTGTGAACCGATGAAATCATGGCGTCGACATAGCTCTGGTCGCATTTGCCTGCGTCTACGAGCAGCTTGCCGCATGCCTTAATCGCTTCCTCCCAATCGGAGGCCTCGACATGGCAGGCAACAAGCTCGGGCTTAAGAAGATCGGTCAGCATGTTCGTCCCCTACTCCTCGGGCAGGATGTGAAAACCGAGCGCCTGAATGTCGCGGGCAAAGCCCTTGACCGTATCAAGCGAGTACTCGAGCAAATCTTTTCCGAAATTCTTACGCTTGGCAAGAAGGGCATTGGGGACCGTGATGATCTGGCAGCCAACAGACTCTGCCTGGAAGATGTTGAGCACCTCACGCGTGGATGCCCAGAGAACCTCGGCGGCAGGCTTGACGGCAGCCTTCTTTACGGACTCTGCCATGAGGGGCAGCGGGTCGACACCGGTATCGGCGATACGGCCGGCAAAGATAGACAGGATAGAGGGGGTCTCGGCAGAGACGGCATCGACGAACTCGTCGACCTGCTCGGGCGTGAAGATGGTGGTGACATTCACCTTGATGCCATCGGCAGAAAGGCGCTTGACCAGCGCGGCGGTGGACTCGCCCTTGGTGTTGAGCGCCGGAATCTTAACGTAGACGTTGTCCGCCCAGGTTGCGATCTCGCGAGCCTCGGCCTCCATACCAGCCTCGTCGTCGGCGAACACCTCAAAAGAGACCGAAACATCGGTGATGTGCTCAAGAACCGTCTTGGCAAAAGCACGGTAGTCGGTCACGCCACCGGCCTTCATAAGGGAAGGATTGGTCGTGAAGCCCTGAACGTTGCCGTTGTCGTGCATGTCAAGCATGCCCTCGAGGTTAGCGCCGTCGGCAAACACCTTAATCGCCATGTTCGGTCCTTTCTCATCTAGCATTATTGCTATCGAAAGCCTTTTTCTTTGTTTCAAAAGCTCTTCGGCTTTCTTTTATAAACTACTTCAAAAGATATCGAAAGCCCAATTGGCAACTTTCCGTGAACGGTCGAATATCGGGCGTGAACGTATCGCTTTTCGGCAACACTTTCAGAACAAAACTCTTTACAGGCCATTTACGTGCATGCTATCCGCTACTTATTGATTTAAGAACATGCCCTATCGCTCATTTTGTTCATTTGATTTCGCCTTGTTCTTTTCATATCGTTACGTTATATTTCGATTACGAAAGGCATTTCTTTTGCCTTTCGTTCAAAAGGAGCGACTCATGGCAACTACTTCAGACCTTTCACCGGCCGAACGTCAGCGATTTATCATGAACTGGCTGGCCGAAAAGCCTAATATCTCGGTATCCGACATCGTGCGCCGTTTTTCGGTTTCGGAAGTCACCGCACGGCACGACCTCGTCTCGCTGGAATCGGAAGGAAAGTTACGTCGCGTACGCGGCGGAGCGGTATCGCTTTCTCGCTCCAATGCCATCTCGTATCCCGAAGAGCGCATCAATGTCCAAGTCGAAGCCAAGGAGGCCATCGCCGCGACCGCGGCAACCCTTGTTGACGATGGCGACGTTTTGGTGATCGACATCGGCACCACGGGCTTTTACTTCACTAAGGCCCTCATGGACAAGCGCGACATCACCATCATCACCGGCGACCTTGCCATTGCAAACTACGCCAGCTTCAATCTGCCCAATGCTTCGGTAGTGCTGCTGGGCGGCTCCGTACGTAAGGGTCACCTCTATCTGGCAGGCGCGCTGACGCTCGACTGTATGAGCAAGCTTCATGCCGACAAGGCATTTGTCAGCGCCGACGGATTCCATCCCGACCACGGCTTCACCGTCGAGCATGACTTCTCCGCCATGATCAAGCGCATGTATTTGACCAACTCGAACCAGGGCTACATGATGGTTGACCAGGGAAAGTTCAACAAGACCAGTTTTTACCAGTCCGCGCAGATCGACGACCTCGATGGCATCATCATAGATGGAGACGACGAGGGCATCATGACGGCGGCAATCGAGAACAGTCGCAGTCATCCCAAGCTCTATATTGCAAAATAGCCCAAATGGCCGGTTCGCCCACAGTGAGGGCGAACCGGCCATTTATTAAATCAAGCCAAAGTGGCGCATCGCCGTGACGGTGCCGTCGTGTGCGACGTCGTCGGTCACGTAATCGGCGACCGCCTTGACCTCGGGCATGGCGTTGCCCATGGCTACGGCCGTCTCGACGGCGGCGAGCATGCCCAGGTCGTTGCCCGAATCGCCAAAGCCAAAGGTGCGCGCGTTACCGCTGCGGCCCAGATACTCCAGCGCCCGCGCCACGCCCACGCCCTTATCGATGCCCTTGGGGCTCAGCTCGCGGTTTTCCCCGCCGGTGTTGCACAGCTCAAAGTTGCGTTCGATAAAGCCGTCGTCGTTGGCCACGCGCGCCAGGTTAGGTGCATTCAGGCACACCTTGCCCACGCGCAAACGACCGTCGACGCGCATTTCCTCGACGCTGTGCACCACGCCGGCGCCTAGCAGAAATGACTGTTCGACACCAACCGGCTCAAGTGAATAGGTGGCACCGTTCGTCTCGAACAACGCCTCGCCGCCCGCCACAGTAATGCGACGCGCAAGTTCCTCAACGATGCCCTCGTCAAAGCAATCCTCGTGCACCACGCGGCCCTCGACCTCGAGCGTGGCGCCCGCCATGGCAACGACGCCCGCGGGGTCGAGCGCACGCAAGCTGTCCGCGATGAGCCACAGGGGGCGACCCGTGCAGATAAACGCCTTGTGCCCTGCGTCGCGCAGACGGTGAAACGCCTCGACGACCGTCTGCGAAGGGCGAACCGCCGAAAAGTCCTTATCGGTCATATCGTCGGGATCAAAAAACGTCAGCGTGCCGTCCACGTCAAAAAAGAGCACGGCGGAATCGGGGCACGCATCAATCATATGGGTTCCTTTCGAGGGCGAGGGCAAACGGAGCATCCATCATATAATGGAGCGACGCAACCAGAGAGGTCACCCATGGAATTTTACGCAAGCTGCCCCGAGGGCTTTGAGTCCGCACTCGCCGACGAGCTTAAACGGCTCGGACTTTCGCATGTCCGCCGCCTGAAGGGCCGCGCTACGTTTGAGGGCGAGCTCGAAGAAGGCTACCGAGCATGTCTGTGGTCGCGCCTGGCCAGCCGCGTGTTCGTGGTGCTTGGGCGCTTTGAGGCGCAGGATGCCGACGAGCTGTATGACGGCGTGTACGATATTGCCTGGGAGAACATCGTCCGCCCGGGCGCCACCATCGCCATCACCGCCCGCGGCGTGACCGAACAGCTGCGCAACACACGCTTCTCCGCCCTGCGCGCCAAGGACGCGCTGTGCGATCGCCTGGCCGAGGCCACGGGCCGTCGCGCCAACGTCGACGCCGCCGATCCCGACGTTCACCTGCTGCTTTCGCTGCGTCAGCGCCGCGCGAGCATCAGCCTGGACCTTTCGGGCGACCCGCTGTTCAAGCGCCTGCCGCCCGCCGCGACCCGCGCTGGCGAGGGCACGCACGTGCTGCGCCCCGACTACGCCGCGCTGGTGCTGGCGCAGGTTGGCTGGACCACGCTGTGCGAGCGCGAGCTGACGGCCGACGATTACGAAAACGAGGCCCTGCCCACGCTGATCGACGCCTCGTGCGCCGGCGGCGGCCTGCTGCTGGAGGCTGTAAACATCCTGACCAATCGTGCTCCGGGTGCTGCCCGTGAGCGCTGGGGCTTTGAGGGCTGGCAGCTGCATGACGCTGCCCTGTGGGAGCAGCTGCTTGCCGAGGCGCGCGAGCGCGAGGCCGCAGCCCGCGAGCGCCAGGCGCGCATCGTCGCCGTGGACATTGACCCCGCCGCCCGCAAGACCGCCGAGCGCATGGTCAAGTGCGCCGGCTACAAGCGCTTTGTCGATTTTTGCGCCGCCGAGCCCGCCACCGTGCTGGATCACGCGGGCGCTGTTGCCGGCGCCGCCATCGTCGCGGACACTACCGAGACGCCGCTGTCGCTCATGCACGACGCCATGACGCTCATCGGCGAGCTGCGCCGCGCGCCCGAGCTTACCGCCGCGCCGGTCGCCGCGCTCACCCGCGATGGCCTTATGGCCCGCGCGCTCCATGCCGAGCCCGCGCGCTCCATAGCTGTCATGCCCAATAACGAAGAGGCAACTATTGAGGTTTGGCCCTCGCTCGACCACGCCGCCGCGGCATTTGAAGCTGCGACCAGCGCAGATGCCGAGGAGCAGACCGCAGACGCCGTGGACGAAGCCGCCAACGCTCCCATGCCCGAACCTGCCGCCACGCTCGACCTGGGCGACGGCAAGCCGCTGCCCGTGCTCATCCCCGAGTCCGAGCAGTTCGCCAACCGCCTGCGCAAAAACGCACGTCTGCGCCGCAAGTGGGCCAAACGCGAGGGCGTAAGCTGCTACCGCGTCTACGATGCCGACCTGCCCGATTACTCCGCCGCCATCGACCTGTACGAGGGTTGCCCGCAGACCCCGGGCCGCTGGCTCGTCATCGCCGAATACGCCGCACCCAAGACCATCGACCCCGCGCTGGCTCAGGCCCGCATGCTCGACATCTTGGCCATCGCGCCGCGCATCCTGGATGTCCCCGCCGAGCATGTGCATGCCAAGGCCCGCATGCGCTCGCGCGGCGGCTCGCAGTACAGCAAGCAGGGCGCCGGCAAGGGCGGCTCGGGCGAGCGCGCCAACATCGCACGCCGCCGTCTGCCGCTCATCGAGGAGGGCGGCCTTACCTTTGCCGTCAACTTTGACGACTACCTGGACGTCGGCATCTTCCTGGACCACCGCGTCACCCGCAACCTGGTGCGCGAGCACGCCAAGCAGGCGCGCCGTTTCCTCAACCTGTTCGCCTACACCGGCACCGCCACCTGCTACGCGGCCGATGGTGGCGTCGAGGAGACCGTGACGGTCGACCTCTCGAACACCTACCTGGACTGGGCCGAGCGCAACATGCGCCAGAACGGCTTTGTGGGTCCGCAGCATCATTTTGTGCGCGACGACGTGCTTGCCTGGATTCGCGACCAGCGCCAGACGCGCAACCGCTGGGACCTGATCTTTGTCGACCCGCCCACGTTCTCGAACTCGTCCAAGATGGGCCGCCGCACCTGGGATGTCCAGCGCGACCACGTTGAGCTGCTAGCCGGCGTATCGCGCCTGCTCACGCAGGGCGGCCATGCCATCTTTAGCTGCAACCTGCGTGGCTTCCGCCCCGAGACGCGCAAGCTCGCGCGTGCGGGCGTGGTGCTACAGGACATTACGGCGCAGACCATCCCCGAGGACTTCGCGCGCAACCAAAAGGTGCACCACTGCTATATCGTGCGTCGCCTGCCCATCGAGGACGCCATGGCCGAGGTCGGCTTTAGCGCCGAGGAAATTGCCGAGCGCGTCGAGGAGCTGCGTAACCCCGAGGCCCGCAAGCCTCGTGCGGCAGCGCCTGGCCACGCGCACGCCGGCGACGGCAAGTCCAACTTTGCCGGCAAACCCTCCCCCGCCGGCAAACCTAAAAAGAAGAAGTTCTACGCCAGCAAGCCCAAGGGCAAATAACAAAGTTGCGGTGGAATACGGACTGTTTTGCCTGGAATTAGGCAGATTTAGACCGTATTTCACCGCAACTCATATTGGGATGGTGGTTGGCGATCTAGCCTTGGGTGACTAGGCGGTAGCCAATGCCTACGTGCGTTTGGATATAGCGCGGATGCGCGGGGTCGGACTCGATCTTCTTGCGCAGCGTGCCCATAAAGACACGCAGGCTCGCCAGGTCGCTCTTAGTTGCCGTGCCCCAAATCTCGTGCAGGATAAACTGGTGCGTCAGCACCTTGTCGGCGTTGTGTGCCAGCAGGCACAGGAGCTTGTACTCGATCGGCGTCAGGTGCAGCTCCTCGCCGTCCATCGTGGCGATGCCGGCGTCAAAGTCGATATGCAGCTCACCGGTATCGAATGTGCCCTCGGACGCACCCATGCCAACCTGCGCATACGAGAGACGCCTGAGCGTGGTGCGAATGCGCGCGAGCAGCTCCTCGACCGAAAACGGCTTGGTCAGGTAGTCGTCGGCACCGGCATCGAGCGCCCGGATCTTGTCCGCGTCCTCGCTGCGCGCCGAGACCACAATGATTGGCATGCCCGACCATGCGCGCACCGACTCCACCACCTTGACGCCGTCCATATCGGGCAGGCCCAGATCGAGCAGCACAATGCTCGGCGCCTGCGACGAGGCGGCGGCGATGGCGGCATGGGCGGTCTCCACAGCCATATGGCGCAAGCCGTGCGCCTCGAGCGCGGCAACGATAAGGTTGCGGACGGCGGGGTCGTCCTCAACGACCAAGATGAGCGGTTTTACGGCAGAGTTCGGCACGGCGCTACTCCTTATCAAACGAAACATCGGCGACGGGAAGCTCAATCGTGAAGACCGAGCCGTGCGGATCCGCCGCGGCAACCTCTATGCTACCGCCATGCGCCAACGCAATGGAGCGGCAGAGCGAAAGCCCCAGGCCCACGCTGCGGTGACTGTCAGCCAAGCCGTGGTTGGCGGTGTAGAACGACTCAAAGATGCGCTCACGGTCCTCGGGTGCGATGCCCGGCCCGTCGTCAGCGACCGAACACCTCACGCACCCGCCGTCAGCGCCAATCGAGATCACAATATGCGAGCCTGCGGGCGTATAGGCGATGGCGTTGTTCACCAGATTGACCACCAGCTGCACCATCAGACGCGCATCGACGTTGACGAGCGCCGGCTCGTCGCACGGCACCACCTTCAGGTCGTGCTCGCGCACGGCCGGGTTCACGTGGCGCAGCGCCTCCTCGACGATATCGTCCATGAGCTCGAGCGTTGTCGACAGATGCATGCCGCCGCCCTCGAGCTTGGTGATGGCAAGCAGGTTCTCGACGGTGGCGTTGAGCCACAGCGCATCCGAGCGAATGGATAGCAGCAGGCCGCGGCGCGTCTGGGCATCGAGCACCGCGGTGCCGGTCGAGCCCTGGTCGAGCAGCACGTCGGCATTGCCCGAAATACTGGTAAGCGGCGTGCGCAGATCGTGCGAGATGGAGCGCAGCAGGTTGGCACGCAGCTGTTCGTTTTTGGCGAGCACCGCCGCCTCCTCGCGAGCCTCCATGGCGCGGGCGCGATCGAGTGCCAGCTCGCCTTCGCTCACGATGGCATCGGCAAGTGTCCGCTCCTCGTGCGTCAGCACGTCGGGCTCGGCAACGATAGCCAGCACGCCCACCACCGAGGCGGGATCGCCCGAGCGCACGAAGCCGTCACCCGAGCGCACGGTCAGGTATATGCCGTAGAACGCCGAACCGCCATAGGTGGCATCGAGCGGCGTTCCCACATAGGCGGACGCCGAGAGCCGCGGCGGCATCTGCGGCACCAGCTCGTGCACCGGCGCGGCATCGCCCACGGCCGTGTACGTCGCGCGCGGCAGCAGGTCATCGTCTTCCGGATCGGCGCTGTACCACACGACCGGACAGGCCGAAAGACGTGCCAGCTGCGTTGCCATGGCATGCACGATCTGCTGCTGATCGGCGCACCGCTGCAGCATGCGGTTGGTCTCGAGCACCATATGCGTGCGACGGTCGCTGGCGGCGGCCTGCGCCAAGGCGCGGCGCAGGGCCAACGCAATCGAGCTCGACACGAGCGAGACCACGAACATAATGAAGAACATGCCGGGATAGACGCGGTCGATAAACGACAGCGAGTAGCGCGGGTCGACAAACAGGAAGTTGTAGAGCGCCACGGCGGCAGCCGAACTCAGCAGGCAATACAGGCGGCTCCAGGTAAAGAATGCGCACAGCTGCACGGCGAACACATAGACGATCATGATGCTCGGCGCGAGACCAGGATGGTCGAGCAACGCACCCACAATCGTCGCCGCGACCAGCAGCCCCGCCGACACGCAGACGTCATACAGAGGGCTGCGGCGCGTCAGCGTCGTGCGCCGCCACCAAAAGTTCTCGGCAATATCGCCGTCCGAGCGAACGTCCATCAGCGCCCCGTCCCTCTCTCAAAAACAAAAACCACCACAAAGGGGACAGGCACCTTTGTGGTGATTTTCCCTTGTGGTGGTTCCAAGTGTATAGCCTTTGCAGCCTGCGATCGTTAGACAAACAGAACGTGCGCGAGCAGGGCGCACACGCACACCGCTCCAAATACCAGTGCCACGATCGAAATAACGCGATCGGCCATGTCCATGTTGGCACGATTCGTAAAGAACCGATCTTCGGCGGCGTCGGCGCGTGCCTCACGCACCATCTCGGCAACCACCTCGCGGCCATCAAGCATCTTTGCATCCATGTTTGCCTCCCCGGCCCCAATCTTGTCCATCGAAAACCAACTCCATGCAACCCGCCGACGCCTACGGGCGCTCGTTGGGCGCCAGGCGCTGCATCTTGTTCACGGCCTTGAACTTGGTGAACAGCGGCACGTACTCAAAGCTCACGTTGGAGTTCTCCAGGCCGTACCAGCGCGCGGGCGTGCCGGCGGCGCGGCGGATGATGTACTTGAGCGTGATGGCCGTGCGCTCGCTGGGCTCCACGTCGCTCTCGGGCGCCAGCAGCTTGCGGATCATGACGAACTTGAACGTGCCGATGTTGCCCGGGTCCTTATAGACCGAGTAGTCGTGCTTTTGCGCGGGCAGCTCGCCGGTGGCGGCAAGATCCTGAACGACCTGGCGCAGGTAGGCATTGACGCGCTGGTTGACCTTATAGCCCAGGTACAGGTGCACGCGGAAGACGTAGTCGGTGTCGAACGTCTCGACCGAATAGGCAAACGTGTACGGCTCGTCCATGGTCTCGACGTTGACGAACCACCAGGCGCGGGCGCGCTTGGGATGCTTGTCCAGAATCGAGTAGACAATGTCGCGGTCGATGTAGTCGGTATGGGTATCCTTGGTCAGGTACACGATGTTGTCGCTCATGCGCTCGTAACGGTCGTCGTCGCGCAGACGCTTGAGCTGCGGCAGATAGCTGCGCAGCGGCAGCAGCGTAAACTGGCGCTGCTCGACCGCCGTGCCGTTGTACCAGCACACCATGACGCCCATGATGAGCGCGGCCATGAGGATGGTGAAGTAGCCGCCGTGGAAGAACTTGGTGAGCGAACTCACAAAGAAGAAGCCCTCGAGCATAAGGAAGAAAGCGGCGAAGACCCACGGTGCGACCTTGAGCTTGCGCTCCTCGTGCAGATAGAAGAAGAGCAGCAGCGTGGTGCACATCATGGTAAGCGTAATGGCCAGGCCGTAAGCGGCTTCCATGTGCGCGGAGTTCTGGAACAGCAGCACCACGATGACGCAGCCCACGAGCATGACGTTGTTGACCATGGGAATGTAGAGCTGACCCTTGGTCTCGGCCGGATAGAAGACCTGCATGTGCGGCATGAGGTCCAGACGGCTGGCCTCGGACACCAGCGAGAACGCGCCGGTAATGAGCGCCTGCGAGGCAATGATGGCCGCGATGGTTGAAAGGCCGACGGCAAACGGACGCAGGCTCGGGGCGAGCATCTGGTAGAACGGGTTGAGGTCGGCAATGCCCATGAGCTCGGGGTTGGCAGCGTTGTTGATAAGCCAAGCGCCCTGGCCCATATAGGACAGCAGCAAGCAGCACTTAACGAACGGCCAGGTGGCGTAAATGTTGCCGCGACCCACATGGCCCATGTCGGAGTAGAGCGCCTCGGCACCGGTGGTGGCGAGGAAGCAGCTGCCCAAGATCATGATGCCCGCGTGGTTGTTGGGGCTCAGCAAAAAGGCAATGCCGCGCACCGGGTTGAGGCACAGCAGCACGGCGGGATGCTGGAAGACAAAAAACAGACCCGTGCCGCCCAAGAACAGGAACCACAGCGTCATGATGGGGCCAAAGGCATGACCGATCTTGGCCGTACCGATGCGCTGCACCAAGAAGAGCACGATGATAATGGCAAGCGTGATGGCGACAACGCGACCCTGGTCATCGCCCAGTACGGCATGGACCGCGGGAATGGTGCGCAGGCCCTCGATGGCCGTGGTAACGGTAACGGCCGGCGTCAGGATGCCGTCGGCGAGCAGCGCGGCGCCACCCAGCATGGCGGGGATGATGAGCCACTTGCCGCAGCGCTTGACCAGGCTGTACAGGGCGAAGATGCCGCCCTCGCCGTGGTTGTCGGCGCGCAGCGAGATGAGCACGTACTTGATGGTCGTCAGCAGCGTAACCGTCCACACGACAAGGGAGAGCGCACCGAGCACGAACTCCTCCGTGACGCTTCCGATGCCGCCGTTGCCGGCAACGAGCGCCTTGGTTACATACATGGGGCTGGTGCCGATATCGCCGTACACCACGCCCAGCGTGACGAGCATCGCCGAGATGCTCACCGGGATCGCAGCGTGCGATGCCGCGTCTTTGGTCTTTTGTTCCATGAGCCGGTTTCCTCCCAACTTTAATGTTCGGAGGGATTATAGGTGCTTGGGACCTGTTGACCAGACGCCATTTACCCAGCTAGATAAACATTTATGCGGCCTTTATGCCACCGCGGCGATATGCAATGCGACAAAGGGACAACAAAGGAACGGTCCCCTTGCCACATTGGTTATTTACCGAGCCAGTTTTTGAACCACCACTCCATGGAGCGGCTCATCTCGGCCATAAAGGGACTGGTGTGCTTGCGTGTGTAGATATCCACCACGCGCTCGCCCACCTCGCGGGCGTGCGGGCGAAACATCGCATCCATCTCGGCCACCTGGGCATCCATAGTCGCGGCGTCGGCGCGGCGGTAGCGCTCTTCGTGCACCAGGTTCACCACGGGATGCGCGATCGCCGGACGCTCCTTGCGGGGCGTGCCGATGATGAGCATCGACAGCGGCATGGTATAGGGCGGCAAATCGAGCAGCGCGGCAACTTCCTCGGCATTCTCGACGATGTCGCCGATGTAGCAGCTTCCCAGCCCCAGAGCCTCGGCGGCAACCACGGCGTTTTGCGCGGCGATCACGGCGTCCTGCGCCGCGATGGCAAAGTCGCCCAAACCCGGCGCGCGGCGAGGTGCCTTGCCCGTGCGCTCGACAAACTCGGGCTCGAAGCAGCCCACGTGCTCAAACAGGTCGATCCACTTGGCGTAGTCGACCACAAATATAAGTGCCCACGGGGCCTTGGCGATCATGGGCTGGTGGTCGCACAGGTCGGCCAAGCGGTCGAGCGTAGCCTGCTCGCGAATGCTCACGATGGAGTACATCATCATGGCGCCTGCCGACGGCGCGCGGCTCGCCGCGTGAAGGATCGCCGCGCGCTGCTCGTCGGTCACCGCCACGGGGCGCTCGTCATCATCGCGCGCAAAGGCACGCGTGGAAGAACGGTGCTCCAAGATATCGAGCACCGCATTGCCCGTAGCTTCGACCGGATAGCCGCCGGCGTCCACGCCCACAACACCGCCGCAGCCGTTAGCATCCGTCTTGCAAACCTGCTCGTTCATCGCCTCATCCTCGCCAATTCTTTAAGAAGCCTTTACGTTTCCGTGTAATTCCCGTCCATTATCGCGCAGGTCGCCACTCCATTGCGCAACACTGCCACACGTGCGCGTTATTATGGCTGGTTGTTGTACGCAGCCCTCAAATGCTGCGCATATCTTGGTAACAATCGGGTAAACCCCCGCTTTCGTAGGTTCTAAGTTTGTGAGGAGTCTCAGCATGTTCGCAGCCGCTATCTCGCTCGTCGGTCTTGCGGCGACCGTCTACCTTGTTTTGCGCGAGGCCAAGGCCATTCGCGCCCAGTCGGGCACCGTCGCAAAAAGCGCTCTTGGATGGAGCGTCGCCTTTGGCCTGTTCCAGCTCTTTTTGACCGTCTGGGGCGCTATTGGCCTCGTCGCCCAAAACGAGCCGCTCGCCTTTGTGATGCTCATCCTGACCAACGCCATCCTCACCGGATGCGCCTGGGCAAGCATCGCGCGCGATCGCATCGCCCCGCGCGTCTTTGCGTTCGCCGCGCCCGACGCCCCCGCCCCCACGGGCAAGCTCGCCCGCCTGCGCGGCGCCTTTGTGGGCAGCCCGCTCGTCGCCGCCGTGCTGTGCCTGCTACTCGCCGGCGTCTTTGCGCTGCTGGGCATGGAGGTCTCGTCCAACCACGACTTTACCTGGGTCTACCCCCTGTGCATCCTGCTCGAGTGGGCCATCATCACCGCGCTCATGACCGGCCTGTTCTTCCTGTTCCAGCGCCATGGCGCAGCTCCTGCCGTCCTGGCCTTTGCCCTCTTTGTCCTGGGCATTGCCGAGTTCTTCGTCATCACGTTTAAATCCATGCCCATCCAGCCGGGCGACCTTTCGGCCATCTCCACCGCCGCCGCGGTCGCCGGCAACGGCTACACCTTCTCCATCTCGCTGTTCTGCGTGCTATCCATGGGCTTTACCGCCATCGCCATGCTGCTGTGCGAGTATGCCGGCTTGGTCGCGCCGCATCGCCAGAAGGGCACCGCCAACGCCAAGCGCATGCTAATTACCAACCTGCTCGTCGCCGTGCTGTGCCTGGGCGGCGTGACTGCACACGTCACGCTCATCGACTACTACAATACCCTCGGCATCACCGTGTACACCTGGCGCCCGCTCGAGAGCTACTGGCGCGAGGGCTACCTGCCCGCTTTCATTAGCGCAGCGCAGTCCATCAAGCCGCCTAAACCCGCCGATTACTCCGTCGACGACGCCAAGGCCACGCTCAAAAAATACGCCAAGGCCTACGACAAGTCCGATGCCGCCAAGAGCGACGAGCGCGCCGCAGCAAAGGAGCAGTTCGATAGCGAGAAGCCCACGGTCATCGCCATCATGAACGAGACGTTCTCGGACCTGTCGATCTACCAGAACATGCGTGCCGGCTACGAGGGCCCGCAGTACTTTAAGAGCCTGTCCAACTGTCTCAGCCGCGGCAAGCTCTACGTGAGTGCCTACGGCGGCGGCACCGCCAATACCGAGTTTGAGTTCCTGACCGGCAACTCCATGGCCAACCTGGGCTCGGGCGTGTACCCCTACACCATCTACAACATGGAGACGACCGAGAACCTGGCAGAGCAGTTCAAGTCGCTCGGCTATGCCACCACGGCCATGCACCCCAACCACGCGACCAACTGGAACCGCGAGAACGTCTACAAGGACTTTGGCTTTGACCAGTTCTTGTCCATCAACGACTTCCAGGGCGCCGACACCCTGCGCGGCATGGTGACCGACCAGGCGACCTACGACAAGATTCTTGAGTTGCTCAACCAGAACGCCGACCCGCAGTTTATCTTCGATGTGACCATGCAGAACCACTCGGGCTACGACACGGGCCTGGTGCCGCTCGACAAGCAGGTGCACCTGAACATCGACACGACCGATCTGGACGCCAAGACCGTCGAGGACGGCACGCTGTCCGATGTCGACGAGTATGTCTCGTGCATCGAGCAGTCCGACCAGGCGCTGCGCTACTTCCTCAACGCCCTGAGCAAGCTCGACCGCAAGGTGGTCGTGGTGTTCTGGGGCGACCACCAGCCGTTCTTCCCGTCCAAGTTCAACGACAAGTGGTTTACCGACGAGGATGACGCCACGCACCAGGAGCGCTTGTGGCAGACCGACTACATCATCTGGGCTAACTACGACGTCGCCGGCTGCGACCAGACGAGCGAGACCGATGACCTGTCCACCAACTACCTGTCCACCCAGCTCATGCAGCTGATCGGCGCCCCGCTTTCCGACTACCAAAAGGCGCACATGACGCTGCGCGAGTCGCTGCCCGCCATCAACTCAGTGGGCTACGAGGACGCCAGCCTGCGTTGGGCGCTCTCCTCCAACGTCACCGGTGACGACGCCGCTGCCGCCGCTGCCACCAAGGCACGCGAGGATTACGCCAAGATGCAGTACTACGAGATGTTCCGCGACGGCAAGAACGTCTACACCGAGCACTTCCAGACCGAGGCCAACGAGACCGATCCCAACTTGGCGCCGGGCACGACCAAGATCAAGTAGCGGCTAGCTGCTGAGCCATAACTGAAACGTCTGTCCAGGCGGAGGCATATAAGGTTCCCTGCTCGGACAGTCCTGCGCAAGACGAAGGCCACATTAAGTGGCCTTCTTTGCGTGCGGAACTCGCGATGAACCTTATATGCCTCCGCCTGGACAGACGCCTTGTTGTTGGAGTGCGGCTTGTCATGGAGAGTATTCGGAGTGTCTCTGGTTGAATCGGGCTCTTGCCTTGAAGACTCTGATTTCTAATAAAGAGAAAACCCGGGTAGCTAAGTTGTTTGGCTACCCGGGTTTTTGGGTTGTCGATATGTTCGACTGGCTACTAGTGGGTCTTGCGGCGCTTGATCAGCATGATGAGGGCTATCACTACGAGCGTTGCTCCCGCTGCTGCTGCGGTGGCGACTAGAGCGAATGTTTGGTCGCCGGTGTTTGCGAGGTTCTTCGCTGTGGTCGTAGTCTTGACCTTGGTGTCGGTCTTAGCTCCGTTGTCTGACTTGGGCTTGTCCGGGCTCGTCGGGGTCTCAGGAGTCTCGGGGTCCTTTGAGCCTTCGGAGTCGGTGGGGCCGGCAGTGTTTACCAGCGTATGGTCCAAGAACTTCTTGGCGCCCGCACTTGCCTGTGAGAACAGGCGGCGCGTGCGGATCGGGGTGGCGTTCACCGTTGTGGGTGCTGTCTCCTCGGTCGCGATATTCACGAGCGTCACACCGGTGTCGAGGCCCACGTCGTTGTATCCCACGTGGCAGTAGTACTGTGCGCCGTCATCGTCTGCGGTCAGGTCAATCTCGAGCTTCGAGGCCGTCCCGGCTGCGAGGTTGCCATCGGCACCCACACGCTTGAACTCGGTCTCGCCGCGACCCTTGCGATACCACATATATGTCGGTACCAGCTCCGTCTCGTCACCGTCGGCACCGAGTTGCTTCACATGGCCAATCGCCGAGAGCGTCAGGTGACTTCCCGCTACGCGCTCGACCGAAGAGTCGTATCCAAGATCCGACCCCTCCGCAGCATCCGCCGCAGGTCCGCTCACGGTCATCGTCATGCCATCGGGCATGGTTTTGACCGTGATAATTGCCGAGCGAATGCCCGTTTCGGTCGTTGAACCGTTCTTTACAGCGGCGATGGCGAATCGGTACTCCGTATTGGGCTGCAACCCGTCCCAGGTAAGCGAAGTCTGCGTGTTGTCGGCAATCTTCCAGCTGTTCACGACCGCGTCCGCCGCATTGCTCTGCAGCATGCCCACGCCGTAGCTAAAGCCGCTCTTCTTTGCGAGCACATCGTCCCAGCTAAACGTAACACTGGTCGAATCAACGGCGTTTGCCGTAAAGCCCGTCACGGCCGGCGCTTCGGGCATCTCGACATCCTTAACGTCATAGCCCACGATCCAGAACTGGTCGGTATCTTTAGTACCGAGCTTGTCGCCCGAGCCATCCTCGAACTTGCTGACATCCACCGCGTTGACGCCCAGGCGCCACGCAAAGCCGTACTTATCCTTCGCAGCTTCGGGCAGGTTGTCGACGGTTCCGCCGTATTCGGTCGATTCACTCGAGGAGTTACCCGTAGTAAAGCCGGCGTTGGCACCAAAGCACAGGCCGCCAAACAACTCGTGCTTTGCGAGCTTCGCGCCCATGACAACGCTGCCGTTCAGCGTAAAGCCGTACTCAAACTCCTGCTCCTCGCCCTCCTCGACTTCGATGGTCTGCTCAATACTCGCCCCCGACTGCGCGACAGCACCGTTAAACCCATCGTGCGTGTAGGCGCGCGTTACGCCAGGCTTGCCCAGGCCAAAGGAATCTTGCACGGGAGTCGTGCCGTTGAGCGCCGTGTAATAGCTGTCGGGTTCTCCCGACCGGTTGGTCAAAAAGTAGCTGAGCGGCGTCATATTGTGCTGTTTGGCAATGCGGTCATAGGCCTCGACATTAACGACCGAGGTCTGCGCGCCGAGCGACACGGGCGCCGCCATCACGCCCTTGCCACCAGTTTCCTCATTTTCGATCTCATACTCGTAATAGACCATCGGAATCGTGTAGAGCACGGCCTTGTCACCCTCGCCGGCATGCGACTCATAGCTTACGCTTGCGCTGACCGTGCGCTCGCTCCGGTAGTCATAGCATCCCTCGGCGGCAAAATCGACTGAAGCATTAATCGCGACCAGGGGCGGACCGGTCTGCACCTCGACGGCAACGCCCAACTCGGCGCCAATGGTATAGCCCCGGGATGTCCCCGTGCCCTTTCCCTCTCCGTATGACGTGCCGCCCAACACCAGATAGCCGTATGCCTGCTCCAGATCCTCAACATAGGGAGCATCCTGCAGCACGGCGAGCACGCGCGGGTTGGTATAGACCTTGTAGCGGTCCTTGTACGTAATCTTGACGCTGTCGTTGTCGACATCGGGCAGCGCGAGCGAGATAAATGTGCCGTAGGTAGTGCCGCGACGGTTGCTCTCGCTAATCACCTGCTCCTCGCCGCGGCGCACCCTTCCGTTCTCGTCGAGCGAAAAATGCGAGGCGGTCATCCAGTAGTAGTCGTCATCTTTACGCAGGTCCTCGTCGCGGTGCTTGCCTACCACGGCGATAAAGCTCTCGTTGTAGCGATCCGAACCCGAGACGCTGCCCGCCTTAACGTCGCTGATCCACACCTGTTCGATACCCTTGTGGTCATGCTTGTTGCTGCTGTTGTATTGCTGACCGCTCATGCTCATGGTTCCGACCATGGACCCCAAGCCCTGGGCCCCGCTCTGCGCCGTGTTGCAGGCAAAGTCGCGGAACACATCGCCGCCCACGAGCACCTCGTCGACCGCCGGCTGCTCGGACAGGCCGTCAAGGTTGGCAGTGGCAAGGGCAATAGGCGCCAAGGTGCACGGATAGCGCTTATCCTGAGCGCTATCCTTCCATGCGCTGTTGGGCACATGCATCAGCCCATAGGAGGCGAGGAGCCCGTCTCTGTATTCTTTGCAATCGGAAAGTTTGAACTCGCCAGACTCCGAGTCAAAATACGCGTAGCGGTACAGCGCGCCGTACAGCCCCTTGCTGCCGTCATTAGCGTCGTAATCAAAAGCGCTGCGTTGCCAGTCATAGCCCGCAAGAATAAGGCCCGTGACGGTTTCACCCGTCTTCTTTCCTTCTTCATCGTAGGCGGCAAACGTGCCGAACGTCGCATTCGCGGCGACCATGGTCTTGCCGTTCGCGGAGAGGGAGATTGCGCCCGCGTCACCCAGAGCATCGACATGGACGAGCGCACCCTTGGATGCATCCCACGAGAACAGTTCGCAATGCGTCGACGTGGCGATATTCTTCTTGCCGTAGGGCGCCGAGACCACGATGGCGAGGTCATCGCAAAAATCGCGATCGAGGTCTCCGGCAGCCAGCGAAACGACAGGAGCTGACTGCAGCTGCGTCCATGAGCTGTTCCCGCCCTTGTTGGACGTAGTGTAGTCCGCGGCGTTACCGGCGTCGATTTTGACGACACTCTGCTTCCAGTTGCCGCCCTCCAGGTCGTACATATCGACTACAGCCTTACGCACGCCACTCTCGTCGACATAGCAGCCCGCATAGACAAAAAGCTCGTCCACGCCGTCACCATCGACATCGCCCGCCTCGACATCAAAGACGGCGTCGTGCTCTTGCAGGTAACCGGCGTTCAGATACTTAAAACGGCTTCCGTCCATCATATTGGTGTTGACCGTCACCGGCAGGCGCGTATCAAGGCTGCGCGTGCGCCCGTTGCTAAACGAATAGAGGACCAGCTCAACCTTTCCGGCGTACGACTTGCCGTCGATCGTCGTGGAAGAACTATCGCCGTAGGCACGAAGCTCGGCAACGTGGCTCTTTTTGCCTGTACTGGCATCGCTGCAGAACTCAACGCTTGTAGCGTGAATGCCCGAGAAGCCGTTATTGTCGTTGGCGAGCACCGTCGAGGACCCGTTGTTGCTCAGGTACGACCAGTCACCGCCACCGTAGTCGCTATGCTTGTAGAGGTCGCTGTTCGTATCGAAATTGTTGACGTTTTGCCAGAACTTTGCGGCGCCCCACACACTTCCATAGCCATCGGTGAGTTTGCTACTACCGCCAATATCGCCGCGCTCGACGTTCTCGAGTTTGTCGCGCAGAGTGTAGCGATTGCCATGGCTACCGTTAGCTGCCATATAGACCTCGCTGCGCGTAGCAAACGTCGTGGGGGTATCGGTGGAATAGGGGCCAACGGTATCGGCCGGAATGTCCTCGCTCGTGCCCAGGCCCAGGTCGCTATAGTCCTGCTCGGTCATATCGGTGATCTCAGGCGTGTCGGCCGCCTGGGCAACCTGGGGTGTGGCCGTGAAGCAGGCGACGCTCGTGGCGATCAACGCAGCAAGCGCCGCCGTCCCAACAAGCGGGATTTTCGACAACCGACGAATGTGGGGGTATGGAACGTGCATGGGAGACCTCGCTTTACTCGAGTGGAGTCGGCTCATTTGCTCAAATGCTACGCCTGACACCCAAAATTCCGTGTCTCATTTTCGCCAACGGCGTGTCTCATTTTTGAGAATCCGAGATGCCACGGAAATCTTATCCCAGCTCAAAGGCCATTTCTGGGATGTATTTTCCGTCGAGTGCCTCATCGGGAAACGGCGTCCCACTTCAAGCGTCGATTCTGGGACGCACTTTCCCCTTAGACCCTCAACCGGAAACCGCATCCCACTTTGAGCGCAAATTCCGGGATGCATTTTCCGCTTGAGCCTCATTGGGAAACGGCGTCCCACTTTGAGGACTGATTGTGGGATGCATGGGACCGGTTTTGCTCTCATTGGGAAAATGCATCCCGTTTCTTGACCGAATAATGGGACGCAATTTCCCGTTGGAGCGCCTTTGGGAAAGTGTGTCCCACTTCGAACGCCCAGAGTGGGACGCACTTTCCGCAAAGCACCTCAACGGGAAACTACGTCCCATTCCAAAGGCAAATTCCGGGACGCATTTTCCGAAAGCCTGCCCATCCGGAAAGCCCGTCTCACTTTGGACGCATCCGGGCACGGAACCATCGACCTATCAGGCCTCCCATCAATAAAGAGGCGTCCTCCCGGACGGCGGGGCACGAAGTTCATCGCGAGTTCCGCACGCAAAGAAGGCCACTTAATGTGGCCTTCGTCTTGCGCAGGACTGTAGAGCAGGGAACTTCGTGCGCCGCCGTCCGGGAGGACGTTACATTTAGAAAGATGGACCGACCGCCGTCAGCGATGGGAGCTACTCCCCCAGCACGGCCTTTTTGGCGGCTGCAGTCATGTTGTCCAGATCTTCCTTGGTGGGGTGATCCTTTGCGGCAACCCAGTTGTCGAGCAGCATCTTATAGCGTGCGTTTTCGGGCTCTTGCTCGAGCATCGCCTCGTAGCGCTGCTTGACCGCAGGGCCCATCTTGCCCTGGCACATAGCCCAGCCCACTAGCTCGGCATCATCGGCCAAATTGGACGTCACGCGGTCGATAATCTGCTGATAATAGCTCTGGTCGGCGCCAAAACCGCAGGTACCAAAGAGGAAAACGCGCTTGCCGTGCAGAGCGGAGAGCAGCGCGGCAACCGAAGGCGTGCACGCGCCCTTGTCGCACCAAAAACCGACGAGTACCGTGTCAGCTGCGCTGGCACCCTGCGCCTCGCGCGCAACCTGATCTGCGTCCGCATCGTCACTCAACGCCGCGGCGTGGACAAACTCAACGCCCGCAGCCTGCAGAGCGCGCTTGATCGCGCCCGAAACCATCCTGGTATTACCGCTCTTGCTGTTGACCACCAAAGAGCACGTCATAGTCACGTTGCCTCGTTTCCCCCAAAACTAAAGCCACTAATGCAATTTATTAGATGAATATCTTAGTACTAACGACGCAGATGTAAACCACCGTCTGTCGATTGGCAGAGCGGACGATATCAATGGACATCCTCACCAGCAGCGCAAGCCCCAAAATTCATGCGGGAGCCGCGGTACCGTCAGAAAATGCAGGAGGAAATTTGACGGTCCCGTTAATAGATTTTGTGACAAGGGCATGACAGGGGGACAGGTCATTCGTCAGGCTTCTGACAGACGATATGAGCGGGACATGAAAATTGGAAGCCCCTCCTGCATGCATATCCGCTGGTAAGGCCTGGCCCGGTTTTCGCCATCGCACGAGGCGGCCGAGCACCCATCCAACGCCCAAGTCAAAATACTCAGGCTAGTTAAACAGCGTCACCTTATCGAGCAGAAAATCCTCCACGGTGCACGCCCCGGCCGCCGCCCCTCCCACGACGATCCGCTTGGCTCGCGGATACTTTTTTAGGAGCGTCGACATGCCGCTCTGGCCGGACTCTTCACCGCTTTTGACCTCGATGGCGCTCAGCGCATCATCCCTTCGCAGCACAAAGTCGACCTCTTTGACGCCCTCACGCCACCACATGACCTCAAAACCCTCTTCCGGCGCGCGCGCAAGCAGTCGTGCACCCACTGCCGATTCCACCAAATGACCCCGCCGCGCCGAATCCTCCAGCCATTCTGCTCGGCCCTTATCGCCGAGCGCCGTCATAAACGCCGTGTCATAAACCATGAGCCGCGGGGTGCTTCGGCGCTTTGCGAGCTCCTTGTCACTGAACTTGGGAATCGCCGTAACCAAACCGGCCTTGCCCAGCAGGTCCAAATACCCGGCGACCGTGACCGTGTTACCGGCATCCTGCAGCTGGCCTACCATTTTTGAATACGAAAGCTCCTGCCCCGAATAGCTCGCCGCGAGCCAAAAGAGCGCGCGCATCAGCGCCGGTTTGCGGATATTCTCCAACGAGAGAACATCGCGCGAGATCGCCGGCTCGACGATCGCATCTCGGATATAGTTTCGCCAACGGGCGTCATCGGAAACCAGCGGCGCCGCACCCGGATATCCACCGTGATAGAGATAGTCTTCAAAAGAAAAGCCAAAGGCCTCGCTGCACTCGCGATAGGACCAATGCGGCGACCGAATGAGCTCGTAACGGCCCATAAGGGATTCTTCCAAGCCCTTATGCAGCAGCAGCGACGACGGTCCGGTCAACATGACCTTGAGCGGCGTCCCCTCCCGGCGATCCCGGTCGTACAATCCCTTGACGACCGTGGACCAACTCTGCACCTTTTGAATCTCATCAACAACGAAAACGGCCGGGACCTTACCTCCAGACGTGAGGTTTCTTGCCTGTTGCCACTCGATTTGCAGCCAGCTGGCATCGGGATTCACAACATCGTCCGCATTGGCCACGTGACAGGGCATGTCTGCATGGTGCAACGCCTGCACGAACATGGTCGACTTTCCCGTTTGGCGGGGCCCGATTATAAATTGCATCAACGGATTATTCGTTTCCCGCATCCTCTGGGCTATCACGGCAACTTGATGGCGCTCAAACATGTCAATCTACCTCCTTGTTTCTTAAATACTCAGTATACTGAGTAAAATCACTCAGTATACTGAGTATTTTTAGAACCGGGAGATCGAACCCGCCAAGTTAACTTCCTTCACCAGCGGGTTGCCGCCGCCCCCTCCGCGAGTCGAGTTTCTGGCCCTTCGCGCTCACTCGATATATAAAAACTGCCATAGCCATATCGAAAAACCGGTATAGTCGGTCCCATCATCGAACCATCGCGAATGGGCCACAGGATTTCGCGATGGTTCGCAGGCTTTCGCGGAGATTCGCGACAAATCGAGAACTGATACGCATCTTATTGTTTACATTCAAGGCCACGACGTCTCAAAAGGTATGCTTATTGGGCGAACTGGCTGCGGTAGAGCTCGGCGTAGAAGCCGCCTGCCGCTAGCAGCTCATCGTGCGTACCGCGCTCGATAATCTGCCCGTCGCGCATCACCAGGATGCAGTCGGCGTTGCGGATCGTGCTCAGGCGGTGCGCCACAACAAAGCTCGTGCGGCCGGCCATGAGCTCGTCGAATGCAGCCTGCACCTGTAGCTCGGTGCGGGTATCGATGCTCGAGGTTGCCTCGTCCAGCAGCAGAATCGCCGGGTCGGTGAGCATGACACGCGCGATGCACAGCAGCTGCTTTTGGCCCTGGCTAAACGTGCCGCCGTCCTCGCCGATCACTGTGTCGTAGCCCTGGGGCAGCTGCACGATAAACTTGTGCGCATGCGCGCGCTTGGCCGCCTCGATAATCTGCTCGCGCGCGGCGTCGGGGCAACCGTAGGCGATATTGTCCGCCACCGTGCCCTCGAACAGCCAGGTGTCCTGCAGCACCATGCCAAAGGCGCGGCGCAGGCTTGCACGCGTGTAATCGCGCGAGGAGCGCCCGTCAACCGCAATGCGGCCGGCATCGATATCGTAAAAGCGCAGCAGCAGGTTGATAAGTGTCGTCTTGCCGCAGCCCGTGGGACCGACCAGGGCAAACCGCATGCCGGGCTTGGCATCGATGCGGATGTCCTGCAGCAACTTACGGTCGGGCACGTAGCTAAAGTCCACGTGCTCAAAGGCGACCTCGCCCTTCGGAGCGGTGAGCTCAATGGCATCCACAGCGTCGGGCTCCTGCTCGCGTGCATCGAGCAGCGCGAACATGCGGCGCGCCGAGGCATAGGCCGTCTGGATCTGTGTAATGACGTTCGTGACCTCGTTGAACGGCTTGGTGTACTGGTTGGCGTAGGACAGGAAGATCTGCACGCCGCCCACCGTGAGCGCCGCGGGCACGCCCGTAATCACGCCCACGCAGCCGATCACGGCAACCACGGCGTAGATGATATTGTTGATAAAGCGCGTGCCGGGGTTGGAGAGCGAACCCATAAACTGCGCGCGCTCGCCCGCGGTGTAGAGCTCGGCGTTGAGAGCATCGAAGCGCTGCTGAGCGCTCGGCCCGTAGGCAAACGCGTCCACGAGCTTCTGCTCACCCACATATTCCTCGATATGACCGCCCAGCTGGCCCTGAATTCGCTGCTGAGCGGTAAAGCTCTTGTTGGAGAGCTTGGCGATGGCGCCGGCCGCAAAGATGGAGAGCGGCGTAACGAGCACCACCACGAGCGTCATGGTCAGGTTGATGGAGAGCATAAACGCGAGCGTGCCCACGATGGTGATAACACCGGTGAAGAGCTGGGTAAAGCCCTGCAGTAGACCGTCGCCCACCTGGTCGACGTCGTTGACCACGCGGCTCATAAGGTCGCCGTGGGCATGGCTGTCGATAAAGCTGAGCGGCATGCGGCTGAGCTTGTCGCTGGCCTCCACGCGCATGTCGCGCACCGTCTCGTAGGACAGACGGTTGACGCAGTAGCCCTGCAGCCACTGGAACGCCGCGGCGCCCACCACGACAATTGCCAGCTTGGTGACGAGCGGCAGCAGTGCGTCAAAGTCCACCTGTCCGGCGGCAACGATGAGGTCGATGCCTTCGCCGATGAGGATGGGCGTGTAGAGCTGCAAGATCACCGAGATGGCGGCGCTCACAAACGACGCCGCAAACGAAATGCGGTGCGGGCGCACGTAGCCCATCAGGCGACGGGTCACCGCGCCCACGGGATAGCGCTCGGGGTCGCCGGGCTGGCGCGGGCCATCGCCCAGGTCGTTGAGGTTATCATTACCGGACACATTGGCCGTCATCGTGGCGACCGAACCGGAAGAAGTATACGGATTCATCTAGCAGCCCTCCTTTGCGCAGGTGGATGCAGGAGCGGTTGAGGCGGACGCGGGACTTGGGACGGACGCGGACGCCGCGCTCCCCTGCTGGCCCTCGAGCTCCTCGCGGCGAAGCTGCGACTGGCAGATCTCGCGGTAGAGCTGGCAGTTTGCGTACAGCTCGTCGTGCGCACCCAGGCCCGCGACCGAGCCGTGGTCGAGCACGCAGATCATGTCGGCATCGCGCACGGTCGAGACGCGCTGGCTCACGATGACCGTGGTCAGCGGCAGCCCGCCCTCGGCTGCACCGCGCGCGCTGCGCTCGCGAATGGCGTGGCGAAGTGCTGCGTCGGTCTTAAAGTCGAGCGCCGAGGCGGAATCGTCCATAATCAGGATCTGCGGCGAACCGACCAGGGCGCGCGCGATGGTCAGGCGCTGACGCTGACCGCCGCTGAAATTCTTGCCGCCCGCCTCAACCGGGGCATCCAAGCCCTGCGGCTTGTTGCGCACGAACTCGCTGGCCTGCGCCATATCGAGCGCCGCCCACAGCTCCTCGTCGGTCGCGGACTCGTCGCGCCAGGTCAGGTTGCTGCGGATGGTGCCGCTCACGAGCGACGCGCGCTGCGGAACGGTCGCGACCACATGGCGCAGCTGGTCGAGCGGCCAAGAGCGCACGTCGGCACCCATCACGTTCACGCTGCCGACACCCGCATCGTACAAGCGCGGGATGAGCGAGACGAGCGTCGACTTGCCGCTGCCCGTACCGCCGATAATGCCGAGCGTCTTGCCCAGCGGCAGCTCCAGAGTCACGTCATCAACGGCGTTGGCCGCGCCCGCGCCAAAGGAGAAGCTCGCATGGCTCAAGCTCAGCGCGGGGACCGGAGCGGTGTCGCCCGCCGCACTCGACTTGGGCAGCGCGACCGACTCGTTGCCGTCGTCGGTGATACTCGGCGCGCAGTTGAGCACCTCGTTGATACGCGACGCGCTGGCGCTCGCCTTGGTAAAGACCACGACCAGGTTGGCCACGTAAACGATGGAGGTGAGGGTCTGCGTCATGTAGTTCACAAAGGCCATTACCTGGCCCTGCGTGAGTTCTCCAACATCCACCTGGATGCCGCCCACCCACAGGATGGCGCACACGCCCAGGTTCATCAGAAGAAACGTGACGGGGTTGAGGATCGACGAGAGCTTGCCCACCGCGATGGCGACATGCGCCTGGTCATCGGCGGCCTGGGCAAAACGCTCACGCTCGTGGTCTTCGCGCACAAACGCACGGACCACGCGAGCGCCTGAAAGCCCCTCGCGACAGATAAGCGCGATGCGGTCGAGCTTTGCCTGCAGCTGCTTGTAGTACGGGATGCAGTGCGCCATGACAAACCAAAACACCAGGCCGATGGCGGGCGTGCAGATTAAAAAGATGATGCCGAGCTTAAGGTCGATGGCGAGAGCCGCGACCATGGAGCCCACCGCCAGGAAGGGCCAGCGGATGAGCATGCGCACGCCCAACGCCACGGCCAGCTGCACCTGGTTGACGTCGTTGGTGATGCGCGTGATGAGCGACGGCGTGCCAAAGCGATCAAGCTCGGCGTAGCTCAGCTTGTTGATGTGCTCGTAGAGTGCGCCGCGAATATCGGTGCCCATACCCTGCGAGGTCAGCGCCGCCATCTTTTGGCAGACCATCGTAAACGAGATTCCGATCACGGCCATGGCGGCAAGCACCATGCCGTAGTGAACGACGGTGTCGACGTCGTGCGCCCCAATGCCCTTGTCGATCATCTGGGCAATCACGAGCGGCGTCAGCAGGTCAAAGATCACTTCGATCAGCTTGCATGCCGGACCAATCACCATATACCGGCGAAACTTGCCGCCAAAACGCCTAAGCAGCTCAATCATATAAAGGCGCTCCTATCATCATTCACACTCAATTCGAACCATGATAGTACTGCCACTCCAAAAGACGAGGAAAGACGGGTCAACAGCTCGTTATTTCTCACGGGATTCAAGAGCAGGTTAATCGCCTGATATACTTACCTTAGTGCTACCAAGTTGAGCCGCCAACCCTTGAAATGAGGTGCCGAGATGAACGACATTCTCGCAAGAAGAGCAAGACGAGCAACTGTGGGCATCGCCCTTTCCGTGGCGCTTGTCGCGGGAATCGCCCCCGCAACGGCGATCGCGGCGGAGACCAGCTCCCCCATCGATGCAGCTGCCCTGCAGACGGAAGATGCGGCCGCCGCAAAAGAAAAGGCGTATGCGGCCATGCAGGAAGCGCTCAAAAAACTCAAAGCAGCGGAGGACGCCGCAAGTCCCGAGAAAATTGCGAGATTCAATGATGACATTGCCCGTTTTCAAGAGCTCCGCGACAAGATGGCGGCGCAAGCCGCCGAAGAGAGGGAACTCCTTCCCACCATGCAAGCGGACATCGATGCAGCCCAAGCCAAATACGACGAGGCCATCAACCGGGTAAGCGAGCTCCAGGCAAAATTAGACAAGAAACTTGAGGCGCTTAAGGCACTCGAAGCACTCGGCGACGAGGAGCTTGTCGAAACTACTAAACAGCAAATAAAGCAGTTGCGCAGTGAAATCGTAACGGCAAAAGCGCAAGAAGACTCTTGCAAAACGGGGCTCCGCGAGCGCCACGACGGCCTCGAAAGGCAGGAAAGACAAGTTAATGACTGTGAACGTTCTGCAGAGAAGTATAAAGCCCATATCGACCAGTTCATAGCCTGGCGAGATGCGCTCCTCGACAATTTGAAAAAAGCGCAAACGGCCTATGACGACGCCTGCAAGGCATACGAAGAGGCGAAAGCCGCGGCAGACAAGGCCACCTCGCCCGAGATAACGCAACCGACCGAGACGACGCCTCCCTCCAACTCAGCGCAGCCGGCCGAGACGACACAGCCCACCGGCTCGTCCGCGACCGGCAAAGACGCTCAGCAGAGCTCCACCAAGCAGGCGAACTCGAGCAGCGGCAAGCAAGCAGATACGACCGCCGGCAAGCTCGCGAACACGGGCGACACAGCGCCGAGCGCAATCGCACTCGCAGCAGTCGCCGCCGCAGGCCTCGGAATAACCGCCACAGCCACACGCCGCATCAAGAACTCAAAATAGCCGCCAGAGCATACTACCTTCGCCAATCCACAAACCTAGAGACAAAAGAGGCCCGTTTCCCCAACCCACGGAAACGGGCCTCTTTACTTGAAAAAACAGATGGCAATGCCGCCGTCTCTTGAACCACGCAGCCATCAATGCCCAGACAACACTAGCAAGCCGCGTTCCTTAAGGGATAGATTTAATGGCTGTTAATCAAGGGGTATACGCGCACGCCCGATCAATGGCGGGCAAACCGCCTGATATACTTACATTAGTGCTACCAAGTTAGTCGCCGACCCTTGAAATGAGGTGCCGAGATGAACGACATTCTCGCAAGAAGTGCAAGACGCGCAACCGTGGGCATCGCCCTTTCCGCGGCACTTGCCGCGGGAATCGCCCCCGTAACGGCGATTGCGGCAGAAACCAGCTCCCCCGTCGATGCAGTTGTCCTGCAGACGGAAGATGCGGCCGCCGCAAAAGAAAAAGCGTATGCAGCCATGCAGGAAGCGCTCAAAAACCTCGAGGCCGCAAAAGCCGCCGCCAGTCCCGAGATAATTGCGAAAATTGATGATAACATTGCCGCATTTCAAGAACTCTACGGCATGGTGGTGGCGGAAGCCGCCAAATGGAGGAAACCCCTTCCCGCCATGCAAGCGAACGTCGATGCAGCCCAAGCCAAATACGATGAGGCCCGCAACCGGACAAGCGGCCTTCAGGCAGAATTAAATAAGGCAATCGACGACGGAGCTTCTAACGAAACTATTAAGCAGTTGCGAAGTGAGATCATGTCGGCAGAAAGGCGAGAAAAATCTTGTGAAGATGATCTTCACTCCTACCAACGCCAGCTCGAAAGCCAGGAAAAACAGGTTCAGCGTTTCGAAAGTGAGGCGGAGGAAGCTAAAGCCAATATCGACGAAAGCAAAGCCAAGCGAGATGCGCTCCTCGGCGATTTAGAAAAGGCGCAAGCGGCCTATGACGACGCCTGCAAGGCATACGAAGAGGCAAAAGCCGCGGCAGATAAGGCCGCCTCGCCCGAGATAACGAACCCCGCCGAGACGATAAAACCCTCCGGCTCGACGCAACCGGCCGAGACGGCACAGCCTGCCAGCTCGCCCGCGACCGGCAAAGACGATCAGCAGAGCTCCACCAAGCAAGCGAACTCGAACAACGGCAAGCAGGCAAATACGACCGCCGGCAAGCTCGCAAACACAGGCGACACAGCACCGAGCGCAATCGCACTCGCAGGAATCGCCGTAGCAGGGCTCGGAATAACCGCCACAGCCACCCGCCGCATCAAGAACTCAAAGTAACTGCCGGCGGGCATCACCTTCGTCAATCCACAAACCCAGAGGCAAAAGAGGCCCGTTTCCCCAACCAAAACCGAGGAAACGGGCCTCTTTAACTGCAAAATCCAAGCAGCAGCAACGTCTCTTGAACTACGTAGCCATCAATGCCCAGGCAACGCCAGCAAGCAGCACAAAACACGGGATTCAATTCTGCAGTTTGCGCCGTTGAACTCCACGAGCCTGCCCGTGTAGACGAGCCTGTCCACGACAGCCGCCGCCATCTTGTCGTCGCCGAACACGGTCACCCACTTGCTGAACTCTATGTTGGCCGTGGCGGGCGAGCTTATTGCCGCGGGCATCGTTCTCGCGGGCATCGGCTTTATCGCCTCCGACGTCGCCGACCCCGCCGCGCCCTAGGTGCAACGAGCCCGGGCACTCCGTCCGCTAATTTGATTGAGATGGATCGCTCCTACTACGCGAGCATTGAGGTCGGGCGGCGCAATGTCAGCCTTTCAAATCTCAAGATGATTGCCGACGGCTTTCACATCACCATTTCGAAGCTCATGCGCGGTGTCGAGTAGATGATTCTCATCTGACTTGGCTCGTTCATGTTTAATCTGTCTCGTTAACTGAAATGCGTAAATCTGGTTAAATGAAAACCGTAAATTTGGTTAAATGCGCTGGTAATCAATGGTGAAAACTATGCCAAAAAATTGCGCATGGACACCATGACGCTTTTCGAACTTGGGAAATCTAGCGGTGCGGTTAAGCTGTCGGGCATCATTTCTGGCCAAAAGTTCAGTGGCGCCTTCGGATCGATGGGTTCTGCCGAGATCGCCGAGCGCATCGTTTGCGGCGGATGGCCGGCGTCGATTGGGCGTGACGCGCGAATTGCGTCCGCGACTGCAAAGCGATATATCGAGATAGTCGCTGAGGAAGACATCCCCCGTGTCGATGGCTCTCGACGAGATCCCGAGAAAGTGAAAGCCGTCATCGCGTCGTTGGCGCGCAACGAATCCACTCTTGCGACGCTCAAGACGCTTGTGGCCGATTTGGGTGGCGACGTATCGAGGCAAACCGCGGCATCATACATATCCCTTCTCACCAGATTGAGTTTCGTCTGCGATATCCCCGCATGGAATCCCGCGATGAGATCTCCGGTGCATCTGAGGGAGGCGCGTAAGCATCATCTTGCCGACCCGTCGCTTGCGGCGGCTGCGCTCGGGGCGACTGTGGAGACGTTGCTGTCAGACTTCAAGACACTTGGGCTGCTTTTCGAATCGTTGGCGCTCCATGATCTATGGGTCTATGCGAGGGCAAACGGAATGGGCCTCTATCACTATCACGATTCCCGCGATCTTGAGGTCGACGCTGTCATAGCGGCTCCAGGTGGGATGTGGATTCCCGTTGAGGTCAAGCTCAGTTCCGCTCAAATCGAAGAGGCATCTGACAATCTTGTTGCCGTCGAAGAGCGGATGGTTGCTGCCGGAAACACCCCGCCGGTTTCTAAAGTAGCGATTATTGGATTTGGTTCACAAGCCTATGTTACCGACCGCGGCGTCCAAGTTGTTCCATTGGACGTTCTCGCGCCGTAACGCTGCGGGCGAAGTGAAATCGACGCATCTTTTAGATTTCTTCAATTTGTGCGTAAACCAACAATGCCGTAATTACGCTATGTCGTTAGTGCGAACATCGCATCTTCAGTAGTCGAAGCTCGTTCGAAAACGGACCTCTTTACTTGCAAAAAAGGAGACAGCACCGCCGTCTCATGAACCACGTGGCCACCGCGCTTCAAATAACGCCAACGAGCAGCAAGAAGCACGGGATCAAATTATCAGATAAATGTGACCCTTCAGGTGGTTTTGGTCGGCAACCCGCGAGAGCCGGCAGGGCGTTTGGTAGTCGAGCGATCCCGCAGGCGAAGCCGAGGACCAGCGAGACACTAAACGCCCTGCCGGCTCTCGCGGGTTGCCGCGGCACCAAAAAGCGCCTTCGCGCTCGATGGATTCGGATGCCCGACAGAGGCTCCTTATGGCTGCTTCCTTCCGGACCTGACCAGATTCGGAACATGTCGTCATCCGAACCCATCGAACGCGCTAGGCGCTCGGTATATCTTACCCGCTCCCGCCCGCCACGGCAAGTGGGGCGAACCCATCGGATGGATTCGCCCCACTCGCCCATATCGCTAGCGGCGCTTACGGTACAGGGCCGCGCCACCCGCGACGGCCAGCGCACCGATACCAGCCATGACACCGAGTGCCGCCGCCGGCAGGCTGCGGTCACCGGTGTCGGGCATGCCGCCCTTGGAGCCGCCGCTGCCGGAGCCGCTATCGGAACCGTTGCCCGAGCCGCCGCCCGGCGTGCCGGGGTTCTCGGGGGTGCCGGGGGTCCCGGGATTCTCGGCGTAGCTGTTGGTGAAGACCGGCGGCATGTTGGCGTCGCCCTCGTAGGAGACCTTCGCCGACAGGTAGCCCGTCTTGGTGCCGTCTGCCGCCTCGTCGCTCACCGTGACGACGATCTTGTGCACGGCCCTGTCGTAGGTCACGTGCGCCTGGCCGTCGTCGACCTCGCTCACCGTGAAGGTGTAGGTGCCGGCCCGCTTGAAGGTCAGCGCGTCGAACGTGACGCTGCCGTCGGCGGCGTTCCTGGCGGTCGACATGACCTTGCCGTCCCGGCTCTTGAGCATGAAGCCGAACTGCCCCGCCTTGAGCTCGGCGCCCTCGAGCACCTTGGCGGCGCCCAGCCTGAGGGTGACGGGCGCGGCCTCGTAGCCGTTGCTGAACGTCACCGAGCCATCGCCCGTGGGCTTGCCCTCGGCGTCCGCGAGCTCGTGCTTGACGGTGAGCGTACCGTTTCCGGCATCGGTGACCGTCGTGCGCACGCGGTAGATCGCCCTGTCGTAGGTCACGCCGCCCGCCGTGCCGACGACCTCGCGCAGCTCGTAGCTGTGCGTGCCGGGCGCGGTGTAGGTGACCGGGTCGAGCGCGACCGTTCCGTCGGCGGCGTTCCTGCCCGTCACCGCGACGCTCTCGCTGCCGTCGGCGGAAATCTCGACCAGCTGGAACTCGAACTCGCCCTCGGCCAGGTCGCGGCCCTTGAGCTTCTTGTTCACCTTGACCTGGTCGGTGACGGAGCTCGGGGTGGGGCCGACGCCGTAGGTGTTGGTGAACTCGAATGCGCCCTTGCCCTGGGGCGTGCCCTCGGCGGGCAGGACCTCCGCGGTGAGCGTGCCCTCACTGGTGTTCTCGACCACCTTGACCGTGAAGGTCCTGGTCGCCACCGCGTCGTTGACCACGCCGTCGACCGAGCCGGACTCGCTCACCCGGTAGGCGAACGTCTTGGCGCGCAGGCCGTCGCCGTCGATCTCGACGTCGTCGAGGTCGCTCGGCTGCTTGAACGTGACGCTACCCAGCTCGACGTTGCCGGCGGCGTCGTTGACCGCCTCGGTCACCGTCTTGCCGGAGGCGTCGACCGGGGCGGGCGCTCCGTCCAGCGGTGCAATCTTGAAGGTGTACTTGCCCGCGATGTCGGCCTGCGTCAGGCCGAGTCCGGCCTGGCCGAGTGCCAGCGTCTTGGTGCCCGCGAGATCGACCGTCGCCTCGTTGGTGCCGTAGCCGTTCACGAACGACAGCGTGTCGTCAGAGCCCTCGGGGTAGGTCACGGCCACGTCCAGCTTACCGTCTCCGCTATCGGTCACCTTGACGGTGATATCGAAGCTCGACGCAGTCGCCGTCACGCCCGCGGGCAGCGCCGCCGTATCCTCGGAAACGGTATAGGGGATGGTCCAGGAGCCGTCGTCGGCCCTGGTGGCGGTACCGTCCGCTGCCATCTGCTCGAGCGCGCCGGTGGTGTAAGCGATGGGCGAGAACGTGAGTGCCGCCGCCTCGCCGTCGCCGGAGGCCCGGTTGGACGCGGTCGCGGCCACGCTGCCGCGGGCATCGCGGACGTAGAACGAGAACTCACCCGCCGCCGCGGCGCGGCCCGTCAGCGTCTTGGTGGCGCTGATAGCCACATCGCCCTCGCCCCCGAGCGTGCCGGTGGCCTCGTAGGAGTTCTGGAACGAGACTGTCACGGGCGCAGGCAGCGACGCAGCGTCGTCGGCCGTCGAGACCTCGCTGCGGGCGACCTCGACGCCGTCCTTGACGACCGTGGTCGTGACCGTGAGCTTGCCCGTCGCGGCATCGTAGGCGGGCGCGATGGTCACCGTGCGCGGCGCGGTGTCGTTGGTGTAGCCATCGCCGCCGAGCTTGGTCTCGGTGACGGTGAAGCGGTAGGCCTTGCCCGCGTCGGCGTCGGTGAACTTCACGTCGCTCTCCGCGGCACCGCCGACGAGGTCGACCAGGTCGGCCTTCCCATCGTCAGCCGCGGCCACGGCGTAGGCATCCTTGTCGGTCTTGAGGCCGAGCTTGGCGGCCGTCTCGGCGTCCGCGGTCACGGTGAAGGCGAACTGCCCCGCCTCCATGGCGCGGCCGGAGAGCGTCTTGGACAGGCGCACTCCCGCGCGGGCCGAGTAGTCGAGCTCGGTCGTGTAGGTGTTGACGAAGTCACCGCCGCTCACCTCCGCGATCGCGGGCGTCGAGGCCGTGAGGTTGCCGGAGCCGTCGTCGGTCACGGTCACCGTCATCGTGGCGACGTGGCCGTCGTAGGCCACGCCGGCGATGGCAGAGCCGTCATCGGGCCTGACCTCGCGCACCGTGTAGGTGAAGGTCTTGGCGCGCACGCGCTTGCCGCCGACCTCGGCGAACCCGGCGTCCTTGATGTCATCGAACGTGTAGCGGATGGGGCCGAAGTCGAAGGCGACCCTATCGCCCGCCTTGGTGCCGGCGGCGGCCGTCACGCTGACGGTCTTGGAGCCGTCGGCAGACCCCTCGGGCATGGGGGCGCCGCCCTCGCCCGCGAGCGCGAACTGGAAGCTGTCGCCCTCCGCCCAGTCGCGACCCTCGAGCGTCTTGGTGAAGAGTCCCGCGGTGGAGACGTCCCTGCCCTCGGTGGCCGTTCCGTACGTGTTGGTGAACGCGACGGTCGCGCCGTCCTCGGTCACGGCGCCTTCGGCCTTGGAGCCGTCAGCCCCGTTGACCGCAGTCGTGTAGCCCTCGGCGGCGTCCTCGGCCACGGTGTAGCGCGCGCCCACGGGCAGGCCGGTGATGGCTTTCTCCTCGCCGTCCCTGAGCGTGAAGGTCGCCTTGCCGTCCGCGAACGTCACGGCGTGCTCGCCCTTGCCGAAGGTGCCGGAGACGGGCTCGCCGTCCCCGTCGGCCAGCGCGACCGTAAAGCCGAACTCGCGCTGGCTGTCACCGCCGACGACCGTCTTCTTGACGGTGAGGCTGCCGGTCTTGGCGGTGTTGGTAAAGACGGCCGCCTCGACCGTGCGCTCGGCAGCGTCGCCCGCATCGTCGGTCAGCTGTGCAATCTTGGTCTTGGCAGACAGCTTACCGGCGCCGTCGTCAGTCACCGTGACGGTGGCACGATAGGTGGCCTTCGAGAACGTGAGTGTCGCCTCGTCACCCGACTGCTCGGTAATCACATAGGTATAGGTGCCGGGCTTGGTGTACTCGATGGTACCGAAGTTGCCGACCTGGGCATCCTTGTGCAGCTCAATCGTCGACACGCCGCTCTTGGCACCCTTGGGCATAGGCGCCTCGCCCTGGGCAGTCAGCGTCATGTTAAAGGCATCCGATGTCATCCAGTTGCGTCCGGAGATCTTCTTTTGCACCTTAAAAGCGTTTTCCACCTTCGTGGACTCCACGCTGTAGACGTTGGTGAAGCCCACCTGCGTCGCCTGTCCGACGGTACCCTTCTGGGGGTTCGCCTTATCGACAACCGCAAAGCCGTCCTCGCTCGTCATGAGCTCACCCTTGGAGTCGAGCTCCTGTACCTCGTAGTGCGCACCCATGGGCAAGGTAACCGTGACGGAGCCGCCAGCCTTGAGCGCGATGGTGTCACCGCTCTTGATCTGTCCGCTTACATAAGTGCCATTGGTGCCACTGGGGCGACCGGCGTACGCAAAGGTGCCGGCCAGAGGCGTTGTGCCATCGGCCTGGTAGAGCAGCACCTTAAAGGTAAATGCCTTGTTGGGCGCGGTGATGCCTTCGGCGGCCGTGACCGTCTTGCTCAGCGTCAGGCGCCCGTCAGTGACCTCATCGGTAGTGGTGTTGGTCTTGACGGCAGGGTTGTTGCCGACCGCCACCGACGCCTGGTTGGAAATATTGCCCGAAGCGCCACCGCTCTTAAACGCGTCCTCGGTCACGCGGACCTTAAACTGAACCGCGCCCTCCTTGCCGGCGGGAACGTCCGCCAGCGTCCAGGTGAGGTTGCCGTCATTGTCCTTGGAGCCGGCATCCTTATGGTCGCCGGCGAACTCCACGAACTTGGTTCCCGCGGGAACGGCATCGGTGATCGTCACCGTGGCAGACGCGCCCTCGGTGTTCTTGTAGCCGATAGTGTAGGTAAGCTCGTCGCCCAGCGCCACACCCGACCCCGTCGAATCCTGAGCATCGCTCTCGGACTTCTTGGGCACGTAGTTGGTCGTGGTGCCGGTATAGCTCTTGTTGTCAACCGTTACGGTAGCTTTGTTCTCAACGGTGCCGACCGCACCCTGGGCATCCTTCACAGCGTCCTCGGTAATCTTGACGCGCACGCGCACCGAACCGTGGCTGCCCGCGGGTTGCTTACCCAGGTCCCAAGTAAGCGACTGGCCGCTCGCGACGCCCTTATCGGCATACTCGCCCTCAAAGGCCTCGAACACAACGCCGGCAGGAAGCTTGTCGGTCACGGTCACGAAGGCATCGGCTTCGGTATTGGCCCAGTTGATGGTATAGACGTAGGAGTCGCCCACAGAAAGCAGCTGCCCGTCGATGTCCACATCGGGCTTCGCGACCGCGCCAATCGTCTTGACCTTGTCACGCGTGTTGTGGAAAACAATCTTGCCGTTCTCGGTACCATCGCGATAGGTCACCTTGAACGTCAGCTTGCCGTTGTTGTTGTCGGTCACCTCGAGCAGCACCCGACACGTCGCAGACGTATCCACGGGACGCACGCCCGCGGGCAGGTTGGCCAAGCGCTCCTTTGCCACCAGGTTAAAGCTGTAGGTGGTGGTGT
Organism: uncultured Collinsella sp.; assembly: GCA_934668695.1. Next base: position 38,800 of record CAKUOD010000015.1, read on the forward strand.
GGTCGGCATTGTGGCGCTTGGTGGCAACGCCATCGTTGACGGCGCGGGCAAGGTCAATCGCCTGCTCATGAGTTTCGCTGGTAGCATCGCCAAGCTTAAAGTAAACCTTGCCGAAGTCGACCGTGGCTTTGCCGTTCTCACCTTCTTGGCTCGTACCCTCATCCATCTTTTTGAGCGATCCATCGGCCTTTTCGGCATACAGGTAAAACGTATACTGGTCAGCCTTGATCTTGTCGCCGGAGTCCATTACCTTCTCGGCAGTAAGACCCTCAAAGGTTCCGGTCGCGATGTAGCTGTTGGTGAAGGACACCTGGGCCTTGGCGGTACCGCTCTCGGGGCCAAAGGTCTTCGTATCGCGGGGCTTTTCAACGTCGTTGGCGTCATAGTGCTTGACCGTGGTCACGGTATAGAGCGAACCGTCGCGGCGCTTCTTAACCGCAATCTCTACCATCCAATAGGTGGAGTCGTATGTATAGCCGCGCTTGCCGCCGCCGTTTTCGACGATCTTGTAGGTGAACGTCTTGTCTGCATCTTCCGTCGCAAAGGTCAGGCCACCCAAAATGCCGGTATGGGACGTGCCATCGGCCTGCGGCTCATCGTTTGTCACGGTGAGCTTGCCCTCATCTGCGCGTAGCAGCTTGTTGAGCTTATCGGTCGAGACGTTGTCTTTGCCTGTCACCGTAAAGCCAAACATGCCGGCATGCAGGTCGTGCCCGCTAAGCGTCTTGACGATCTCAAGACCGCCCTGGAGCTCGTAACTCGTTGAAGTTTGGTAACTATTGGTGAAGATGAAACCTTCCGAGCCGGTCGCACCATCGGCGCGGGCCACAAGCTTGCCGCCCTCATCAGTTACGGTAACGGTCAGGGTATAGGTGTGCGCGTCATACTTCCACTCGCCAAGACCGCCGTTCGGGGGCAGCTCGTTAATAGCAAACTTATACGTGCCCGGTTTGTTGAAAGTGAGCTTCGAAAAGTCAATCTTTTCGTGCTCCCCGTCCTTGAGGGCCGCCGTCGTTTGCTTCTCCTCAGCATAGCCGTTGTCCACGCTCATCGAAGATCCGGTGATGAGCTTGCCATCGATGGCAGTCTTGGTAGCATCGTCAGCCGCGGTCATAGCAAAGGTGAACTTGCCCGGAGCATCGGCACCGGCAACCACCTTCGTCACGGACGGGGTGTAGGTTGCCGCCTCGGTGACCGTATAGGTGTTCTTGAATTTGACCGTCGCGACACCGGTGGACGTTGCACCCGACGGATAGATCCACTGGCCCTCGAGCTCGTCCTTGCCATCGATCTGCTTGCTTACCGCTGTCGTGACTCTAAGCGTACCGTCGCCGTTATCCGCCACGACAGCCTTAACCGTATGGATCATCTTGTCGTACGTATAGCCCGTCGCCTTGTCGTCAATCTCACTCACCGCATAGGTGAACGTCTTGCCGGCATCATCCTGAGTGAAGGTCAACCCACCCGCAGGTATCAAACTCACGGTCTTGGGGGCGTCGGCCTCGACATTTGCGGTCTCAAAGACCTTGCCGTCCGTGGAAATGCCAACCTTGCTGGCAGATATCTCGTCGGCAGGCTTGACGATATAACGGAACGTGCTCTTAGGCGAGCCAAAAATGGTCGCGTCCTTGGGGTACGTCAGCGTCTTCTCGATCCGCAGGCCGCCAGCGGCGCCATAGTCGAGGCTTGCCGCATAGCGGTTCACAAACGAGACGGTGGGCGTCGTGGCGCCGGCCACGCTTGCGTCGTACTGCTGCACGTAGGTAGTCGAATCTTGCTTGAGCTCGGTAATCTTTTCGTCCGTCAGCGCGCTCGCGTCGGCGCCGTCGCCCAGCAGCTCCGTCACACCCGCGCCCTTGAGCACGGTCGTCACGGTATAGAGCTTAGCGGGGTCGTTCTCGCGTGCAAGAACCTTGACGAGCACGATAGCGTCACCAGTGTAGCCGGTGTCATAGGTGTAGCCGACAGCCGCAGGCTGGTTCTCGTGGATGCGATAGGCAAACGTACGCCCCAGGTCCTGTTCCGTGAGCTTGCGGGCAAAGAGCTTCTCTTGCCTGCTTGCGCCCACCACGGCACCGGACACGCCGGCCCCCGCAGCCTTATTGGACAGATTGGCCTCGGCACCGTTGACCGACGTCTGGACGCCGTTGTACCAAAGGCCCGTCACGGCAAAGGTAAACTGGCCCGCCGTAGAGGCGCGGCCCTGAAGGGTCTTGCTCACCGTCACGCCACCAAAGGTGCCCGACGCGTGGTATGCGTTGGTAAAGGCAGCCTTGTCGGCTACGGCCTTGTCCGCATCGGAGGCACCGGCGTTGGCGTAGGTCACGCTCGACACGTGCAGCTTGCCCGTGTGGTTGCCCGACTCGTCCAGATCGGTCGCCACGACGGTCGCACGTGCGGTGTGCTTGTCCATGGACATGCCTGCCTGACCATCCTGCGTGGCGTTCTCGGTGATATTGAAGCTAAAGGTGCCCGCGCGCTTGAACGTCACGGCCGAAGCGGCTTCGGTGCCAAAGGCAAACGAGGCCACGCGTCCCGACTCGGGCGCGGTGGCGGTAGCCTGGGTGGCGCTAATAGCGACAGCCCCGTCCGCTACCGCCTGCGCAGTGGTCTTGTCCAGACCAGTCACGCTGGCGTCGTCCGTAGCGGCAGCAAGGTTAAAGGTGTAGCTCTCGTCCTGGTTCCAGTCGCGACCGCTCACGGTCTTTTGACCCTGCAGGGTCACGCTCGTGGGCTCCACGTTATATATATTGGTAAAGGAAGGCGTGACGTTCGTGCCCAGTTGCTTTACCGAGCCGTCTGCCGCGGCCTTGTAGTACTCGATCGAGGTCTGGATGCCGGCACCCTTCTCGGCGTTGCGCACCACGGCATAATAGACCGACCCGTCATAGGTCATGCCCGCGACACTGCCGGGATTCTCAGCGAACTTGTACACGTAGGCGCGTCCCGCATCCGCCTTGGCGGTATAGGAGATCGCCGGCCACGTCACCGTGCCGTCGGCGTTGTTGCCCACGGTCGCAATGTTGCCCTCGGCGCCTTGGGGCATGGGGGCTTTGATGCTCGCGTCGACCGTATTGGGGCTGAACGTTGCGTTGGCATTCGCATAGCCGCCCATGCCTTCGAGCGTAAAGCCAAAGGTGTTCTGGGCAAGCGGGAAGGTCCCGGCCTTATCGGTCAGGCTCTTTTGAGCATGGATGATGATGTCCTTCTCATACTCGTCGTAGTGATTGGTGAAGGTTGCTACCTTATCGGTAACCTCCTTCTTAGTCTCGGCGCCCGCGTCGTCGCGCTCCTGCATCACCCTCACGCTCTTAACGACCAGAGCACCGGCATGGTTGTCCTCCACCACAACCGTCGCAGTATAGGAGGCGGCGGAGTAGCTTATGCCATCTGCCCCGGCATCGGAACCGGGGACAACCTCCTTGATGGTATAGGCGTACGTGCCCGGCTTGGTATAGGTGATGTCGCCAAACGTTGCCGTCTGGGCATCCTTGAGCTCGACCGTCGACACCTTGCTCTTGGCGCCATAGGGCATGGGGACGCCGTCCTCGGCTGTAAGCTGCGCGGTAAAGGTATCGCCATCGGCCCAATTGCGGCCCTCGAGCACCTTCTTGGCGCTCAGGCCACTCTGGGCATCGAGCGTTACCGAGCTGGCGCTGTAGTTGTTGGTGAACTCGAGCTTGTTGCTCGCGGGAATGTTTCCGCCCACGAGCGCAGCAATTGTGCCCTCGATGGCGTTGCCGGTTCCGGGCTGCTCCTCGCCGCCGGCCCTGCGGCTCACGAGCCTAAAGCCAGCCGGAAGCACCGACTCATCGGCAGAGCCGGTCACGGTGTTAACGATGCTCGCCAACACGTTGCCGCTGGACTCCTCGCCCTTGGTAGTGAGCTCGCTCACGCTATAGCTGTCATCCTTCTTAAGGTCGTATACGCGGATGGTCTCGCCGGCCTTAATGGAATGGGTGCCGCCGTTCTTGAGCGTAAAGGAGTTGCCCACGGCCTCGCCGTTCGCATCGAACACATGCGCCTCGTAGCCCTTCTGGGACTCCGGCAGGGTGAACTTAAATGTAAAGGTCAGGTCTTCGCCCTTCGCATCCTTGGTAGGCGCGGTGAGGCCATCGTCTGCCGTCACGGTCTTGGTCACTTGCAGACGTGCCACGCGACGATCGGTATACTGCACGGCCGTTGCCGTGGTAAAGAGATGGTTGAGCTGAAGCGTACCGAGGTCGGTACCATTGGTGGGCTTACCGTCTTGGTAAAGGGCCATGCGGTTGATACCCGTATCGGCATAGATCGTCGCCAGCTGGCCGTCGCGCGGCTCGCCGTCCTCGACATAGCGCAAGACGGTCTTGGCACCTTGCAGTGTCTTGTCATAGCGCATGTGCATCAGGTGGTCCGTCAGAGAAGGCGTCACGCCCTCGGCGGTGCACTCCTGGCCCCACGTCAGGTTGCCCTTGGCATCTACACCAGTTGCACTCTGCAGCTTGCCCTTGATGTGCGTAAGCGTGTTATCGATAGAGCCGGGCGAGCCAAACTGCGCCAGCGAGGCAATCAGCGAACCCGGACCGCTTAGGCTACGCACGCCGTCGTTCTTCTCGCCGGCATCAACGTACACGCCCGAATCGTCCACGATCACCTTGGTAATGGTGGAATTTTTCTCGTAGCCATCTGGGTTCATCGATTCGCGCAGATAGTACGTACCCTTGATAAGGGGCTCATGCTTTGCGGAATCGAGCGGGAAGCATGCAGCGCCCTTAATCTCATACGGATAGGTCATGCCATTTGCCTGCACGGTGTCATACGGCGTGGCGTTGGAGTTAATGACATATTTGCCGGAGCCATCAACGGTAACGTCCTTGGCCTGGTACAGCTCAAACGTCGCGCCGTTCACGGGCTCACCCAAGTCATCGATCTTCTGCACAAACAGACGGTTCTGAACGTTCGTAAGGTGGATCACGGTTGAGAACTGCCTGTTTATCGACTGGTATTGAACCATGGAGGTGTTCTCCGTGGTTGCCTCTGCCAGAGACGACGCCGTGGTGTGATACGCCGCCACGGTATATTCGGACTGAGACTTATCCTGCAACATGGCGGCGTACTTCTCGATATCGCCGGGCAGCGACTTGACCGTCACCTCGTAGTCGCCCTTGGTATTGACGGCAAAAACACTCGTGTCCGCCGATTGGGCAGCCTCGACGGCACCGGCAATGCCGTGCGCGGAGCACAGCTTATAGCCATCGAGCGGGTTGCCCGTGACCGCCGTCCACGCGTCTTCGCTTGTGTGGTCCTCGCCCGCACCGGTGAGCTTGAGCACGACGGCAAAGGTCGTACCCGAGCTAATGGGGTTGTCCTTGTTGTCTTTTATGTCTTTGGACAGGGAGATGGTCTCCTTGGCGGCCAGATAGCCGCCGTTCAGCCACATGCGGCTGCCCTTCCATGTGCTATCATCCGCTGTTTTGACCGTCGTTTGCGGTGCGACGACCACGCCGCCCGTGCCACTCGCCGCAGCTGGCTTGTACTGCAGATGCAGCTCGCCTGGCGTTGCGGTGGTCGATGAAGTCAGGCTCGAACGATATCCGTCGGGCAGTTTTTCTTCTTTGAGTACAAAGTAGTCGCAATGATTGGTGTTGTGCTCTTCGTCAAAGGACAGAACGGAACCATTCGACTTTTGAAGAATCAGCTGGCCCCCGTCTTTCGTCGTACCCTGAGCGATAGGCTCGCCCTGAATGTTCCACTTATCATCGGACTGGTACAACGCGAAGGTTGCGCCGTTGACTGCTTCGCCGTTCTGGTTGACCTTCTCGACCTCGGACGACGGCAGGGTGGTGAGGTTGAACTTGAGCTTCATGTTCGATGCGCCCGCGCCGCGCTCCAGATAGAAGAAACTCAGCTTGTGCTTGGTGCTGCTGCTGAAGGTGTTGCCGGTAAAGTTGGAGGTGGCACCGGCAGCCTGGAACTTCGCCTTGATGTTGGTCGTTTCGAGGATCTGCTCGGTTCCATTTGCACCATCAATATGACCGACTTTCACTTCGCCGGTAGCAAAGTTGATCTTAAGCGTTGCCTTCTCGTGAATGCCACCCAGGTCACCCACGAGCACGCCGTCGATGTAGACCCAGACGTCATCATCGCCCGAAAACTCAAAGACCATGTCCTCGCCTTTAGTGGTCTTGCCACCGTTAGGCTGGACAAACTCCGTGGTCATGGACATGCCAAAGTGATGGTTGAGCTTATCGTTCTCTCCGTCCGTTATTCCTATAGGGGAGAGGTTTTTACCCGACTCGGTAAAAACCTTTTTAGCCGAGTCAAAGGGGAAGAACTGACCTAGATTCTCACTTGATACGCTTTCCTTATATACGCCCGCAGAGTCGTAGACGTTAAAGGAGTTCGTTGTTTGGTTATACACGGCATAGTTGCCGTCAGAGCTGTCAGAGCCATACGAGTCGTAAACGTAATAGCCATCCTTGAGCTGGAAGAGGCCCTGTACGTTGTTGTAAACGGCCTTACCGTTCTGCTTTTTATTTGCCTGGCTGTCATTGTTAAAGAGGTAATCGAGCGACTCATCGTTGTAGTTAACGCCCTGGTAGGTGCCATTTTTGATCTCCGGATAGCCCTTTACCAGCGTGTTCTTCACAAATGGAAGGCGCCCAAAGCCACCGGTGGTACTCTTGCCCGTCCATTTGTTAATGCCCGTGCCGGCACCACCATTGAACTTGAGCTGACGGCCTTTATTGATGCCGGTGTTGTCATTTTTGTTGTAGTTGTTAACATTGGCGGAATTGTCGTTGTCGCCATCCACGACCCAGTAGTCGAACAGGTTGACCGTGGTACCGGTAGGATTCACCGTCTGCACGGTATGGTTGCTAAAGGGAACCGTCGTCTGGTCGGCAGACGCGCTCGTCGCACCAAACATGAGCGCACACGCCGCCAGCGGGACGGTCAAAACCTTTAGAGCACGCTTGACTGTATTGGTTTTTGTGCCCAAAGGCTTCAATATTTCTTGAGCTTTCGCATATACGCGATTCATGAAGGCCCTCCCCAATCCATGAGGACGGCAAGCAGTGGCTCGCTATATGTGTGTCGTCGTCCCCATCGATGCAAATATACGCCCCCCCCCCGCGCAGAAACGCAAGGTGGGTCATCGCTATATGCTTAAAATTGTAGCAATTTAAACGACCCGCCATTCCGCGTCAGGTTGCCACTCGGTCGTCAAATCGAACCATTCGCGCCATCAAAGGGGCTCGGTAGGATAAAACCGTCGGCAATCTTTATCCCCCACACCCCACAAAGTGGCTAATTTGGGACGGAGCTTTTTTGACTACTTGGGCAATCAGATCGGCATGTAGTCAAAATAGCCGTCCCAAATAGACTGGTCTGACGCTGCGCCATGAAAAGGGCCTATCTACTACGTTTAGGCCGCAGGGGTCAACCATAGCCGGCCTTTTCGAAAACCGGCAAGCCGTCTACCTGCAGTTTTAATTTCACAAAATCCGGGATGGTCGAGGTAGCTCGGTCAAACGTAGTAGATGGCCGCATTTCGTGGCAAACGGTCCGGCTCGAGACCCCTGTCGACCAGCCTCGGATGGCAATTCACGAAGTTGCGGTGGAATACGGACTGAATTGGCACCTTAAAGGCAAAAACACTCCGTATTTCACCGCAAGTTATTGGGGGATGGGTTTTAGAGGCGAGCGAGGTCATAGGCTTGGGCAGCTGCCTCGCCGGCGCAGATGAGGTTGGCTGTGGTTTCTTGCGGATCGAGTGCCTGCTCCAGGTCCATGGGCTTGCGGCAAATCGGCAAAACCAAGTCGATGCCCTGTTCATACACCGCATCCAGGCTGTCGGCACGACCGCCCACGACGGCGACCACCGGCTTGCCATATCGCTTGGCGCGGCGAGCCACACCCACCGGCGCCTTTCCAGCGGCGGATTGCTCGTCCATATTACCCTCGCCCGTTATGACCAGGTCGACATCGCGCACGCGCTCGTCAAATCCCACGAGATCGAGCACCGTCTCCACGCCCGAACACAGCTCCGCGCCAAGCGCCAACAGCGCGGCACCCAGGCCGCCGGCGGCACCGGCACCGGGCACGCCGAGCACCGAGCCAAACGTCCGCGCACCCTCGGGCACGCGCAGTAACCCCTGAGCCCGTGCCTCGGCAATCGCCGCATCGAGCAGGCGACCGTAGTCGACCATCCAGCTGTCGCACCTGCTCAGCGCCTCGGCATCATCCGTCGGCAGGCCCTTCTGCCCACCGAACACCGCTAGGGCGCCTCGGCGTCCCACAAGCGGATTCTCGACATCGGAAAGCACCACGACTCGCGCGCCGTTCAGCGCCCGAAGCGCTGGCGCCAAATCGATACTCACCACGTGTTCGAGACCCGCGAGACCGGGAGCGATATCGCGGCCGTGCTCATCGACAAGGCGCGCGCCCAGCGCCTGCAGCATACCGGCGCCACCGTCGTTGGTGGCGCTGCCGCCCAAGCCAATATAGATAGTCTTTGCCCCGGCACGAACCGCACGGAGCATCAGCCCGCCCACGCCATAGGTTGTAGCAGCCAGCGCCGACGACTCCGTGCAAGGCGAGTACCCGATGCCCGCGGCTTCGGCCATCTCAATAACAGCCGACTCATACTCGACATCAACCAGCATCCGGGCAGGCACACGCTCGCCCAAGGGACCTGCAACCTCGCAGGTCACAAGCTCGCCACCGCAGGCGGCAACGGCGTCGAGCGTTCCCTCGCCACCATCTGCCAGCGGCAATGTGCACACCTCGGCATCGGGCCAAACGCGGCGCACGCCTTCGGCAACTGCCTCCTCCGCCTGCGCGCTCGAAACGCTGCCCTTAAAGGAGTCGATCGCCAACAGCACACGGCGGGGTCGGCGGCACGCGGCACCAAAATCGACCGCCTCAACGGTATTATCGTCGGCACACGCGAGCGCCTCGGCATGAGCGGCATGCGCCTCAAGATCGGCCCCACAACCGCGGCCAGCACCATCGGCACTACGCAGCCCACTAAAATAGCCGCTCAACACCTCGCGGCACTCGCCTGCCAGTACACCAGCGGTTACATTAAACCGATGATTCAGGCGCGAGTCGGCATTCAAATCGTATAGGGATCCCAACGCGCCCGCCTTGGCGTCGCTCGCGCCATACACGCAGCGCCCCACGCGCGCGTTGACCATAAGCCCCGCACACATGCAGCAGGGTTCGAGTGTCACGTAGACCGTGCAATCGGACAGACGCCAGCGGCCAAGCGCGTGGGCAGCGGCGCACAGGGCCGCGAACTCTGCATGCGCCGAAGGGTCCTGGTCGAGCTCGCGCCGATTGTGCGCCCCCGCGACAATCTCGCCCGCGCGCACCACCACGGCACCAATCGGTACCTCGCCCACCGCCGCGGCGGCGCGAGCCTCCGCCAGCGCCTCGCGCATGAACTTCTCGTCGATTTCGGTGATCGTCATCGTTCGCCTTCCCTGTTGCAAATTCAAAAC
>CAKUOD010000016.1 GCA_934668695.1 uncultured Collinsella sp.
CAAATCAGCTCAACAAAATCGCCCCGTCCTCAAAACCGAGAACGGGGCGATTTTTGGTGCAAAGTAACCTGACCCCCTTGCACCAATCCCTTGACTTGCATGGGATAGCCAATGTTTTGGCAAAGTCAGCGAGCGCCGCCCAAGGCGAACAAGTTGGCATGAAAAAGGCAGGGCATTGACCTTCTGGTCATGCCCTGCCTTTTGAATGACAAATTGTCGCCTTGGGCGGTGCGCAGCGTCGACTGGTCCGCCGTTCGTTAGAACGGCGGAACCAAGGGTGCAGCGTCAAGCGGTTACGCGGTTTGGTAAAACCGCGTAACTTAGTAGTTGGCTTCATAGCCGTTGCCGTCGCCGGTGGGCTCTTCGTAGTAGTCCGAATCGCTCGAATCGCTTGAGTCATCGGAATTGTCAGAGCTGACCGAAGAGGTTGCGGTACCGTTTGCGTAGTCGTCAGACGTGTTGTTGTTCAGGTCGCCGATCGTGGAGCTGGAACCGTCGGACAGGCCCATGGTATTGGGGCCCTTGGGGTCCTTGCCGGCGTCGACGCGCTCCATCATTTCCTTGAGCTCGTCCTCGTAGACAAAGACATAGCTCACGCCGTCGATCATAGTGTCATCACCGGCGTACGAGGGCAGGTTGGCCGAGTAGATGCCGTCGACATCCATGCCGCGCATGGCGTTGACCGTAGACACGATATCCTGAACGCTCATATCGGTTACGAGCATATCGGACAGCGAATTGACCAAGCCAAAGATCTTCGTGGCATCGAAGTTATTGAGGATCTGGTTGGCAAGGGCGCCAAGCACCTGACGCTGGTGGCGCATGCGCGTGTAATCGCCGTCGGCATAGGTGTAGCGGCAACGGGCATAGGTAAGGGCGGTGGCGCCATCCATATGCTGCTGACCAGCGGTGATCTTAATATCAAGGTGCTCAGGGTCGTCGACATCGTCGGTTGCGTTAATGTCGATACCGCCAACCGAATCAATCAGCGCCTGCATTCCGTCGAAGCTGACCTCGGCATAATGGGAAATCTGAACGCCGCACAGTTCGTTGACCGCCTCGACCATGGCCTCGGCGCCGCCAACGGTGTGGCAGGCGTTGATCTTCATGGTCTCGCCCTTGTACACGACCTTGGTGTCGCGCGGAACGGAAATGAGCGTCGCCTGCTTCTGCGTGGGATCGATGCGTGCCAGGATAATCGAGTCGGCACGGTACGTATCCTCGCCCGGACGGCCGTCAGTGCCAAGAAGCAGCACGTAGAACGGATCCTTCGCCTCGTCGGTATCCACCAGAATCTGGCGCAGGTTGTCGGTAATGACATTAGAATCGCCGAGCTTGCCCATAATGGTGGCAAACCACAGGCCGGCAGCGGTCGTGGCGCTCAGCAGCACACCGAGCACGGCGATAAGCGCCACGCGACGAACGTTGTGGCTGCGACGACGCTGGCGAGCGCGCTCGGAATAGCGAGCCACGTTATCGCGACTGTAGATCTTGGCCTGCGCACCAGTTGAGGGTCTTCGGGTGGTGGTATCCGCGAGGGGCTTCTTGTTAAACATAGGCAACCTGTATTAGTAGATAACGGGATCGGGGACGGTGGCATGCTCGACATGCGCGCCGAGCGCCTGCAGTTTCTCGACAAACTGCTCGTAGCCACGCTTGATGTGATGGATGGCCGAGACCTCGGTCGTACCGTCGGCAATCAGGCCGGCTACGACGAGGGCCGCACCGCCACGCAGGTCGGGCGAGGTAACCTGTGCACCCGAGAAACCCTTGACACCATGAATCATGGCATGATGGCTCTCGATACGAATGTCGGCACCCATGCGCACCAGCTCAGAGGCGAACATAAAGCGATTCTCGAAGATGTTCTCGGTAATGACGGAGCTGCCGTCGGCGAGGGCGGAGAGCACCATAATCTGCGCCTGCATGTCGGTCGGGAAACCGGGGAACGGAAGCGTCTGGATATCGACCGGCTTGATGCGCTCGGCGCGATTCACATGGACGCCGTCATCGGTACGCTCGCAATCGATGCCCATGAGCTCCATCTTCTTGAGCACCATGCCCAAATGGATGGGGCAAAAACCCGTGACGTCGACACCGCGATCGTCGGCCATCAGCGCGCCGGCGACGATAAAGGTACCGGCCTCGATGCGGTCGCCCACAACGCGATGGGTAACGGGATGCAGCTCTTCCACGCCTTCGATAGTCACGACGGGCGTGCCGGCACCGACAATCTTGGCGCCCATCTCGTTGAGCATGTTGGCAAGATCGACGATCTCGGGCTCGCGAGCGGCATTGTCGATAACCGTGGTGCCCTGTGCGCGCACGGAGGCCATGATGAGGTTCTCGGTGGCGCCGACACTGGCGAACTCGAGCGTGACGGTCGTGCCACGCAGACCCTGGGGCGCACTGGCGTTGATGTAGCCATGGGCGGTATCGAACTCAACGCCCAAGGCCTCAAGACCAAGAATGTGCATATCGATCTTGCGAGCACCCAGGTTGCAGCCGCCCGGCATGGCGATCTTGGCGCGATGGAAGCGACCCAGCAGGGGCCCCATGACGGCGGTGGAAGCACGCATCTTGGCGACGAGCTCGTAGGGGGCCTCCCAAGAATCGACCTGAGAGGTATCGATCTCGAGCGTATGCTCGTCGAGAACATCGATCGTAGCGCCCATGCCCTTGAGCACCTTGCCCATTACGTGGACATCGGAAATATCGGGCACGTTCTGCAGCGTCGTCTTGCCCGGCGCCAGAAGCGTTGCCGCCATAAGTTTGAGCGCGGAGTTCTTGGCGCCCGAGACAGGCACGGAACCTCCGATGGCGTGGCCACCCTCAATGCGGATAATATCCAAGGTCTACCCTTTCAAAAAGCATGCCCGGGGTGGCTGGGCCATCCCGGGCATGATGTGTTCGCAAATGGTCGAACGCTAAATCGTTTGACTATTGGGCAAGCTTGAGCTTACACCATGCGATTTCATTATAGAGGTAGGCGCGGCGTGCATCATCCTCCGACAAATTACCCAGCTTCTCTTCAAAACCTTGAATATCAGCTTTAACCTTGTCGGCGTCGACGGTCGCCAGATCGCAAGCGCGCTCGGCGAGGACGGTCACGACATCGTCCGCAACCTGGGCATAGCCGCCGGCCACGGCAAACGTGTGGTCGACAGTGCCCATGGCCTTATCGGAAACGCGAACGTAACCGCGGTCGATCGTGCAGATTTCGCTGGAATGGGCAGGCAGAACGCCAAACTCGCCATCCGTGGACGGAATCGACACAAACGCAGCGTCGCCCTCATAGGCGCAGCTCACGGGGCACACGATGCGGATACGCATAACCTACTTCTCCCCCATCTTGCGGGCGCGCTCGCGCACGTCCTCAATCGTGGAAGCATAGCGGAAAGCCTGCTCGGGCAGGTCATCGGCCTTGCCATCGACAATCTCGGCGAAGGAGCGAACGGTATCCTCGACGCGGACGTAGACACCGGGGTTGCCGGTGAACTTCTCGGCGACGTGGAAGGACTGCGAGAGGAACTGCTGGATCTTACGGGCGCGGTTGACCGTAAGGCGCTGCTCCTCGGACAGCTCGTCCATACCCAAAATGGCGATGATGTCCTGAAGGTCGGAGTACTCCTGCAGAAGCTCCTGGACCTTGACGGCGACACGGTAGTGCTCCTCGCCGACGATCGAGGGATCGAGAGCGTCGGAGGAAGACGCGAGCGGGTCGATAGCCGGGAACAGGCCGAGCGACGAAATGCTACGCGAAAGAACCGTGGTGGCGTCGAGGTGCGTAAACGTCGTGGCGGGTGCCGGGTCGGTCAGGTCGTCTGCAGGGACGTAGACAGCCTGGACGGAGGTAATGGATCCCGTCTTGGTCGAGGTAATGCGCTCCTGGAGGTCGCCCATCTCGGTAGCCAGCGTAGGCTGGTAACCGACGGCGGACGGCATACGGCCCAGCAGTGCGGAAACCTCGGAACCGGCCTGAGAGAAGCGGAAAATGTTGTCGATGAACAGCAGAACGTCCTGGCCACGATCGCGGAAGTACTCAGCGGTGGTAAGGCCGGCCAGACCGATGCGCAGACGCGCTCCGGGCGGCTCGTTCATCTGACCATAGACCAAGCAGGTCTTGTCGATAACGCCCGACTCGCTCATCTCGAGGAACAGGTCGGTACCCTCACGGGTACGCTCGCCGACGCCGGTGAACACCGAGGTGCCGCCGTGCTCCTGGGCGAGGTTGTTGATGAGCTCCTGAATCAGAACGGTCTTGCCGACGCCGGCGCCGCCGAATAGACCCGTCTTGCCGCCACGGATGTAGGGCTCAAGCAGGTCGACGGCCTTGATACCGGTCTCGAAGATCTCGGTCTTGGTGGTGAGCTCGTCGAAGCGGGGCGCTGCATGGTGGATGGGATAGAACTCCTCCACCTCGGGCATGGGCTTGCCGTCGACGGGCTTACCCATGACGTTCCAAATGCGGCCGAGCGTCTTGGGGCCAACGGGCATCTTCATGGGCTCACCGGTATCGGTGGCGATGAGGCCGCGCTGCAGGCCGTCGGTCGAGGACATGGCGACCGTGCGGACGACGCCGCCCGGAAGCTGGCTCTCAACCTCGAGGATCGTGCTCAGGTGACCGATCGGGGTCTCGGCCTCGACCGTGAGCGCGTTGTAGATCGGGGGCACCGCGCCGTCAAACTTGACGTCGACGACAGGGCCGATGATACGCACGATGCGACCATCACCGGCAGTCGTCTTCTTGGTGGCTTCCTCGACCGCAAGCTTTACGGTGTTATTAGCCATTACTGTTCCTCCAATGCTGAGGCTCCGCCGACGATCTCGTTGATCTCGGTCGTGATCGAAGCCTGGCGCACGCGACTATACGTGCGGGTAAGGGTCGAGATGATCGCGGTGGCGTTTTCCGTCGCGGAGTGCATGGCCTTGCGGCGTGCACCCTGCTCGGCGGCCGCCGAATCGATCAGGGCCTGGTAGATGACCGTCAGGATATACGACGGTACAAGCTTGCCGAGAACATGCTCGGGAGAGGGCACGAACTCGAACGTGGACGAGATGCGCTTAGGGGCGTCGGTCTCGTTCTTACGCGGACCGTGGGCCATAGCGATCATCTCGGGATCGAGCGGCAGCAAGTGCTCGACGCGAAGCTCCTGATCCACGCGGTTCTTGGCGTGGTGGTAGACAAGCTCGACACGGTCAAGCTCACCGGCACGATACGCATCGCAGATATGAGAGGAGATCATGCGGGCCTGATGGAAATCGGGCTCGGAGGAATTGCCCTCAAAGTGCATGATGACGTTTGCGCGGTCGCGGAAATACGTGGCCGGCTTGCGTCCGCACGCGATGGTCTCGCACTCGATGCCGTCGTTCGCCCAAGAAGCGGCGAGCTTTTCGGCCGTGCGCTCCACTGTCGTATTGAAACCGCCGGCAAGGCCGCGGTCCGAGGCAATAACGACAATCAGGCCACGCTTGACGCTCTCATGCTTCTGCAGCATGGGATCGGTGCCCGAACAGGAGGCGTCGCCGGCGACCGTCAACATGACGTCGGTCAGCGCCTCCTTATAGGGCTCGGCCTGCTTGGAGCGATCGAGGGCACGACGGATCTTGGCCGTAGAGACCATCTCCATCGTGCGCGTGATCTGCTTGGTCGTGGTAACCGAGGAGATTCGCTTCTTAATGTCGCGAAGGTTGGCCATAGGGCTTAGTTCTCCTCTGATCCAGAAACATCCGAATGGTGCTTGGCCATGAACTGCTGCTTAAAGTCGCCGATGACGCGCAAGAGCTCAGCCTTGGTGTCGTCATCGATCTTCTTGGCGCGAACCTTGTCGAGCAGCAAGCCAAAGCCATTGTCCATGTACTCGATGAGCTCGGCACGGAAGGGCAGCACGTCGGCGATCTCAAGGTCGTCCAGGAAGCCCTCGTTGCCAGCGAACAGCGCAACGATCTGCTCGGAAACCTCGAACGGCTTGTAGCGCGGCTGCTTAAGGAGCTCGGTCATGCGAGCGCCGTGGGTAAGCTGCTTTTGCGTGGCCTCGTCGAGGTCGGAGCCGAACTGCGTAAAGCCGGCGAGCTCCTGATACGAAGCGAGGTCCAGACGGAGGTTACCGGCAACCTGCTTCATGGCCTTGGTCTGAGCGTCGCCACCGACGCGGGACACGGAAATGCCCACGTCGACTGCCGGGCGCTGACCCTGGAAGAAGAGCTCGGACTGCAGGTAGATCTGACCGTCGGTAATGGAAATGACGTTGGTCGGAATGTAGGCCGAGACGTCGCCGTCCTGGGTCTCGATGATCGGCAGAGCCGTCATGGAGCCGTAGCCGTTCTTCTTGGACATCTTGACGGCACGCTCGAGCAGACGAGAGTGCAGGTAGAAGATGTCGCCAGGATAGGCCTCGCGTCCAGGCGGACGATGCAGCGTCAGCGACATCTGACGGTAGGCCACAGCCTGCTTGGACAGGTCATCGTAGATGACGAGCACGTGGCCGCCGGGGTTGGTCTCGCTGGCAGGCTTGCCGTCCTCGCCGTTGTACATAAAGAACTCGCCGATAGCGGCACCGGCCATAGGCGCGATGTACTGCATAGGGGCGGAATCGGCAGCGGTTGCCGAAACGATGATGGTGTATTCGAGCGCACCGTGCTGAGCGAGGGTCTCGCGGATGTTGGCAACCGTGGAGGCCTTCTGGCCGATGGCGACATAGATGCAGACCATGCCCTTGCCGCGCTGGTTGAGAATAGCGTCGATGGCGATGGCGGTCTTACCGGTCTTACGGTCGCCGATGATAAGCTCACGCTGGCCGCGGCCGATAGGCACCATGGAGTCGATAGCGAGCAGGCCGGTCTGAACCGGCTCGCACACCGGGGTACGGTCGATGACGCCGGGAGCCTTGAACTCGATGGGACGACGGTGCGTGGCGACGATGTCGCCCAGGCCGTCGATGGGCTGGCCGAGCGGATTGACGACGCGGCCGAGCATGGCGCGGCTCACGGGGATATCCATAATGCGGCCAGTGGTGCGGCACTCGTCGCCTTCCTTGATGGAGTCGACGGCACCGAACAGAACGGCGCCGACCTCGTCACGGTCAAGGTTCTGGGCAAGGCCGAAGACGGTCTCACCGGTATCGGAGCTCTTGAACTCCAGAAGCTCGCCTGCCATGGCGCTCTTGAGGCCGGAGACGCGCGCGATGCCGTCGCCTACCTCGTCGACCGTTGAAACCTCATGCGTATCGACCGTCGCGGAGAGGCTCGTGAGCTGCTCCTGCAGTTTCTTGGCGATATCCTGGGCATTGAGGGTTTCGGACATTAGGCTTCACCTCCGTACGAATTAGCAGAGTTTGCGAGGGTCTCCTGCGCGATGCGCAGCTGCGTCTTGACGGAAATGTCACGACGCTCGCCGCGGGCCTCGAGCACCAGGCCGCCCACGATAGACGGGTCGACCTGCTCGATAAGGAATACCTTGCGGCCGAAGTCCTGCTCGCATTTCTTAGTGATGGTTTGACGCAGCTCGTCGTCGAGCGGGATCGCCGTGGTGACGGTCACGCCCACTACATCCTCGTCTTCCTCGGCAACATACTTAAAGGCAGCTGCCACCTTGGGAAGAAGGTCGAGCTGGTCGCGCTTGGACATGGTGTCGAGCACGGCGATGATCTCGGGGCTGGCAGAAGCCAGGCGCTCGATCATCTCGAGGTCCTCGAACACATGGTTCTCGGCCTTGGCGGATTCCAAAAGGGAACGCGCGTAGGTCTCGAGCACCTTGTCCTGATAGCGGCTAGTCGGCATTCAGGCTACCTGCTTCCTGGATGTAGCGCTCAATGAGCTTCTTCTGCTCGGCCTCGTCCTCGAGTGCCTCGCCCACGATCTTGGTGGCGACGGCAACGGACAGGTCGGCGATGGAGCTCGCGGCACCGGCGTAGATGGACTTGCGCTCGTCCTCGACGGTCGTATGGGCCTTGGCGATGATCTCCTCGGCCTCCTTGTGAGCAGCCTCGATGATACGGGCGCGCTCGGACTCGGCGTCCTTACGGGCCTCGAGAACGATGTCGGCAGCCTGACGACGGGCGTCGGTGACGATCGAGTCGGACTCAGCGCGCTTGGCGATAGCCTCCTGCTTGGTCTTCTCGGCCTCGTCGAGGCTCTCCTCGATCTTCTTGCCGCGCTCCTCCATGGTTTTCATGATGCCCGGCAGGGCGACCTTGGCCAGCACGATCCAGATAATCAGGAAGGCGATAAGCGCCGGGATGAACTCCGCCATCTTAGGGATGAGGATGTCCGCACCGGCAGCGCCGTCCTCGGCGAACGCGGAAACCGGCATGAGCAGCGCGGCCGCGGACGCGGAGAGTGCGATCGCGCTCTTCTGGGATGAAAGATTCATACTTGACGCTCCGTGCTATTTAACGATCAGCGCGACAACGAAGCCGATCAGAGCCAGAGCCTCGCCGAAGGCGGAGCCCATGATGAAGACGGTGAACACGCGGCCCTGGACCTCAGGCTGACGGGCCATAGCACCCGTAGCACCCAGAGCAGACAGGCCGATAGCAAGACCAGCGCCGATAACACCGAGACCGTAACCGATAACTCCCACGATTCCTCCTTTGTCGTGCGTGTCTTATTTCACGCAGGATAACCTTTTTATAACTGCCGGGCTCCATGGGTACGGGCACCGGCGGTTTAACGAATTGCCTTACCTTTAAGGCGCGAACGGAAGGCTACTCCTCCTCCGCGACCTCCTCTGCCTCGGAGACATACACGGCGGTAAGGACCGTGAAGACGTAAGCCTGGATGGCGCCGACCACAAGCTCGATCGCATAGATCAGGATGAGGATGGCAAGCCAGGCCAGCGAAGGCAGGGCGCCGACGGCGTGGGCCGCGGAAACCTGCTGAAGCAGCGGCTGCATGAACATGCTCGCCATGATGGCGAACGAGCCCATGACCACGTGTCCTGCGAACATGTTGCAGAACAGACGGACGGCAAGCGTGATGAGACGCAGGAAGGTCGAGAAAAGCTCGACGACCCACACGAGCACGTTCATCGGGAAGCTTACGCCCTGCGGGGCGAGGCTCTTGATGTAGCCGATCACGCCGTGAGCCTTGCATCCGTAGTAGATGAAGTACACGAAGGCGAAGATGGCGAGCGCGGCGGTGGAGCCGATTGCGCCGGTGCCGGGCTTCATTCCCGGAATCAGGCCGATCATGTTATTGATCAGGATGAACAGGAAAAGCGAGCACAGGAACGGGAAGTGCTTCTTCCAGTTCTCACCCACGACGCCCTTGCCGATATCGTTCTCGACGTACTCGATGATGTACTCGAAACCGTTGACGAAGAAGCCCTTGGGAACCAGGGTCTGCTTCTTCTTGAACACGGCCAGGACGATCAGGAGCACGATCGTGGAGACGATCAGCCAAAACGAGTACTGCGTGATGCCGCAGCTCAGATCGCCCACGACAGGGGTGGAGCTGAACTCGCTGACCAGATGATTAATCTCATCAGGCAGCTTTTCAAAAATTTCCACGACTTACCTTTCGACCTCATGAGGATCTCGCAGCGCCTTGGCGACACGAACCGTGCAGGCGGCCATAAAGGCCACGAAGCCGATCGCCTCGCCCAGGAGGAACATGCGAAATGCCTCTCCGAACAACGCAAACACAACCAAGGTGAAGACGAGCAGGGCGATTGCCGAGACCGCCAGACTCACCATGCCCTTGAGCATGTCCGCATTCTGCTTATCGTCAAGAACCGGCTTGAGCGTAAAGACAAAGGGAAGGAAGGCAATTGCGCCCGCGATGGCGCCTGCAACGATAGCGAGCAGATCGGCTATCTGAAACACTGGCATCCTCGCTTTCCTTGTTTAAACGCTTCACAGCACAGTCCCAGCCAAACATTGGTGACTATTGTACGAGCCAATCGCCAAAGTACAACCGAAAAACAAACGGTTAATACGCACCTGTACGTTTTCTTAAGACCTTCTTTATGCCGCAGTTACGATAATACGTTTTTCCGTACCCTGCGGGGCGAAACGTCCGTTAACAGGAGCGCGCGTGGGCGTCTTTTGCTCGCCCGCGCGCACCGTTTCTTCGTATTTGTGACCGAAGCCGACAAGGCCCAACGACTAGAGCGTGCCGTAGATGCGGTCGCCGGCGTCGCCCAAGCCGGGAACGATGTAGGCGGCCTCGTTGAGATGGTCGTCGATGGCGCAGGTATAGATATGCACATCTGGGTCCTTCTCGGTCAGCGACTTGAGACCCTCGGGGGCCGCGACGATGCACAGCATGCGGATGTCCTTGACACCGCGCTCGCGCAGGTAGCTGATGGCCATCTCGGCCGAGCCGCCCGTAGCGAGCATGGGGTCGACGACCAGGCAGATGCGCTGGTCGATGTCCTTGGGCATCTTGCAGTAGTAC
The DNA here is from genome assembly GCA_934668695.1 of uncultured Collinsella sp. The sequence continues at coordinate 10,399 of CAKUOD010000016.1, forward strand.
TCGTGCGGCTCGTGGGTAACCTCGTCGCGCTCCATGCCGATATGGCCCACGCGAGCGGAAGGCACCAGGTCGAGGATGCCATCGACCATGCCAAGGCCCGCACGCAGGATGGGCACGATGGCAAGTTTCTTGCCGGCAAGCTGCTTAAACGTGGCGGTAGTGATAGGAGTCTCGACCTCGACGTCTTCCATAGGCAGGTCGCGCATGGCCTCGTAGCCGTCAAAAAGCGCGAGTTCGCGCACGAGCTGGCGGAACTGGTTGGTGCCAGTGTTTTTATCGCGCAGGATCGACAGCTTGTGCTGAACGAGCGGGTGATCGACAAGCGTCACACGGGACGCATCGTAGGTGACGGTCATGGGTTGATTGCCCCTTTCGTTGCGGCCGCAAAACGGCCTTGCTGACAAGGCGCGCAGCAATGTCGCCACCGCGCGCCATGCATAAGTTTAACGGTTTGCTGTATCGAGCGGCTCGTCGCAGCCCTACTGCGCAGTGCTGAGCGAGCGCTTGACGGCATCATGCCAGCCCGCCAGGTTTTGCTCGCGGCGCTCGGCGGACATATGGGGAAGGAAGGTCTTAACAATCTGGGCGTTTTGCTCCAGCTCCTCCAAATCATCCCAATAGCCGACGGCAAGGCCGGCCAGGTACGCGGCACCGATCGCCGTGGTCTCCACCGTCTCGCACTGCAGCACGGGGATATCCAGCAGGTCGGCTTGGAACTGCATGATGAACTCGTTGCGCGAGGCACCGCCATCGACAGACAGGCGCTCGATCGAAAGCCCCACGTCCTGTTCCATGGCACGCAACACGTCGTAGCTCTGATATGCCATGGACTCACAGGCCGCGCGCACGATGGTCGCGCGGCTCGAGGCGCCGGTCAGGCCGCACACGATGCCGCGGGCGCGCGGGTCCCACCAGGGAGCACCCAAGCCCGCAAAGGCGGGAACGAAGTAGCAGCCCTCGTTGTCGTTGATCGAAGCGGCGAGCTGCGCCGACTCGCTCACGCTGGAGATAATGCCCATGTTGTTGCGCAGCCAGTTCATGGTTGAGCCGGCGGCAAAGATGGAGCCCTCGAGCGCATAGCTGACCTTGCCGTCCGCGGCGATACCGATTGTGGAGACCAGGCCGTTCTTGGATTCGACGATCTCGTCGCCAGTGTTCATGAGCATAAAGCAGCCCGTACCATAGGTGTTTTTGGTCTGGCCGGGATGGAAGCAGCAGTGGCCGAACAGCGACGCCTGCTGATCGCCCGCCACACCCATGATGGGCGGCATGTTGGTCATGATGTCGCTCGCGACGCGGCCGTAGTCGCCCGAGCTCCAGCGAACCTCGGGCATCATGGAGCGCGGAACGTCGAAGAGCGCCAGCAGGTCGTCGTCCCAATCCAAGGTATGGATATTGAAGAGTGCGGTGCGGCTGGCATTGGTGTAGTCGGTGGCAAAGACCTGGCCGCCGGTAAGGTTATAGATGAGCCAGGTGTCGATGGTGCCGAACATGAGGTCGCCCGCCGCCGCGCTCTCGCGCGCGCCATCGACGTTGTCGAGAATCCACTGCACCTTGGATGCCGAAAAATACGGATCGAGCGTGAGCCCCGTGCGGGAGCGCACCAGCTCTTCTGCGCCCTGCTCGACCAGCTTGTCGATCAGGGGCGCGGTGCGGCGGCACTGCCATACGATGGCGTTATAGATGGGTTGGCCGCTTACGCGGTCCCACACCACCGTGGTCTCGCGCTGGTTGGAGATGCCGATGGCGGCGATGCGGTCGGAATGGATGCCACTCTTAAACTGGACCTCCATCATGACCGCGATCTGGCTGGCGAGGACCGCCATGGGGTCCTGCTCTACCCAACCGGGGCGCGGAAAACTGGTTTTGACGCTGCGGCGCGCCTGGGCAACGATGCAACCGTACTCGTCAACGATGGTCGCGAGTACCGAGGTGGTGCCGCAGTCGAGCGCCATGATGTAGGAACCGCCAAAGCCAAACGTGGCATCTTCCATGCCCAGGCTGCCTAGATTCAATGACATCGCTTGCACCTTTCTATTGCATCGGGTCGGACAGGACCCGTTCGATCTCTGATGCGGGAAGTGCGCCTTGGCGCAGGATCTGGAGCTCGCCGTGCTGGAATGACACGATGGTCGAAGCGTCGCGGCACGGGGTCTCGCCGGCATCGACGGCCACATCGACCCCCTCCAGGATGCGATCCTCAACGGCGGCAAAGCTTGCCGGCGAGGGCGCCCCGTGCGTGTTGGCGCTGGTGCAGGCAAGCGGACTGCCGCAGGCGCGGATGAGCGATTGCACCACAGGCGAAGCCGAAGCGCGCAGGGCCACGGTGTCGTCGGCAGCACGCATAAAGGTCGGCACGCAGGGGGCTGCCTTGACCACGATAGTCAGGGCGCCCGGCCAGCATCGTCGGGCAAGCACGCGAGCCTCTTCGGGGATATCCACGCCGTAGCGGTCGAGGGCTTCGACGCCATCAACCAGCCAAGCCACAGTTTGCGTGAGCTCGCGCTGCTTGAGGGTAAAGATGCGGCGGTAGCCGGTACCGAGCGCGGGGACCGCGACGCCGTTGACGGTCGTCTGCGGATCGCGCGGCCACGGCAGGGATTCGCTTGTATCTTGGGGGACGGCATCCGAGAAGGCGTTGACCGCCACGGCGACACCGTAGACCGTCTCGGTCGGGATCAGCGCCAAGCCGCCGCGACCGAGCACCTCGGCCGTGCGCTCGACGGCAAGCCGATGCGGCTCGTGCGCTCCCTCGTATACCCGATAGACCGTCTGCATGTGTATGCCAGCCCCTTACGCTCTGATGCAAGTTTGTTTACTGTGGGGCATTCTCGCACGAAACGTTCAATCTATTTGCCCGGAGCGCATGTTGGTTTGGTGAGCGGCTCTAGTAGTCGGTGAAAGTGAGGGGGTTATTGAAGGATTTTAGCGAGCAAGCGTAACGGTGCGATCGGGGAATTCGATGCTTGCGACAAGTTTTCCGCCGAGACTTTCGGCGTATCTGCCGAGCGTGTCGAGCCTCATCGAGCCCAGCTCACCGCGCTCGAGTTCCGATACGCGCTTTTGAGAAACACCCATTGACTGGGCTACCGAGGCCTGCGTCAGATCCTTTAGCTTGCGAATCTGAGCGAGCTTATAGACTTCGATACGTTCACGAGTTTTCTCCTGTTCGGCAGCAATAGATTCACGCGCTATCCCGCGTGATTCCATATACTCATGCAGCTCCATCTTGATCGAGCCTCCTTACATGGCGACGGTATATTTGTTCCGCCTTGGGAACATTGATCGCATACCAGCCGTTCCACTTTGCCTTCGACGACCCTGCCTGCGACTTATCTCCCGCCAACAGCAACACTGCCTGACGTTTGGGGTCGAAGGCAAAAAGGATGCGAATCACCGACGATCCGCACGACGTCACCCTTAGTTCCTTTAAATGGTGCAGCTTCGAGCCTTTTACACGATCGACCAGCGGACGACCGAGGCTTGGGCCTTCCCTCTCAAGCACCAAAAGGTCTGCGTAAAGCTGCCGCAATGTAGCGTCATCCTGCTCATCAAGCCAGCGCTCGATATAGTCGAGCACAATACGGTATCGATGCGGCTGATTTGGCATACCCTTCTCCTTCTATAGTAGAAGTTTTACGGTATATTGCAAGAGCGAACTTATACAGTTGTCTATTCCGTCAGTTTTTAAATGCGCTGTTTGGGCTCTGTGACGATGGCTCGGACGATGCGGGGGCGATCGGTGAGGTCGCGGACAATGCGCACATCCGAAAGACCCGCTTGGCGGCAGAGCTCGGCGGCGGCGTCGAGGGCTCCCTCGTAGAGCTCGCAGGCAAAGAGGCCGCCGGCGCGCAACATGTAGGGCGCCGCGTTGAGCAGGCGGCGGAAGATGTCCAGGCCGTCGGCGCCGCCCTCGAGCGCTAGGTCGGGCTCAAAGTCCTTGACCTCGTGCGGCAGCGAACGCATGACATCGGTAGGGATGTAGGGCGGGTTGGAGACGAGCACGTCAAAGGTGCCCCACTCTTCGCGGGGAATGGAGCTTACCAGGTTGGTGAGGCTGAACGCGACCTCGTCCGCCGTGAGGCCAAGTGCGTCGCGGTTTTTGGTTGCCAGGTCGATGGCGCGCGGCTCGATATCGGTAGCGGTGCAGGTGACGTGCCCGCGGCGTTCCCAGGCAAGCGAGAGCGAGATGCAGCCCGTGCCGCAGCCGACCTCGAGAACACGAGCGATGCGGGGCTCGACCGGAGCGGGCTCGGCGGCGTTCTGCGCGGAGGTCGTCTCCTGGTCATCACCTTCGATGGCGATGCCGTATTCGTCGAGCTCGGGCTCGGAGGCTTCCACGTCATCGGTATCTGCCACTTCGGCTTCGGCCGCCCGCGCGGCGGCTTCCTCGGCCTCGCGATCGGCCAGCTCCTCGGCGTAGGCGCGGCTACCGAGCACATCGCTGCCCAGCGCGGCTTCATCGGCAGCCGTTAAGTTTGCGGCACGGCGCTCGGCAGTCGCGCGCTCATCGGCCAGCGCGGCCTCGGCCTTGCGAGCCTGCTCGACTTCATCGTTCCAGGGCAACTCCACGCGCTGACGGGCAGCTGCCTCGGGGCTCAGCACCTCGGCATCCAGATAGTTCAGGACTTCCTCGACGAGCATCTCGGTCTCGGGGCGCGGGATGAGCACACCGGGGGCGCACGCGACGTCGATCATGCGGAACTGCGTGCTGCCGGTGATGTACTGCAGCGGCTCGCCCTTGGCGCGACGAACGACGGCCGCGTGCATGGTCTCGAGCTGGGCCGCGTCGAGCGTCTCGTCCATGCGCATATATAAGTCGATACGCGCCAGACCCGTAGCCGCGCACAGCAACCACTCGGCAGAAAGACGGGGATGCTCCTCGCCGCGCTCGGCCAGGTACTCCTTGGTCCACTCGAGACAACGCTTGATGGTCCAGATCTCGTTTGCCATGGGGTCCTCCCCTCTTAAGCGCCAGACGGCGCGCGAATGTCGGAGCAGATTGTACGCGAGGGCACCGCTTGGCAAGGGACGATTGGAAGCGATTATCGAGAATCAGCCCAGTTTTTTGCTTGGAGCGCAATCAAAGTGTTCATTTGTCGACGTCAAGATTTGAATCCGTCAAGTTTCTGGCAAGGTTGCCCCAAACCTGACCAATATCTAACCAAACACTTGCCAAATCGCTTGACGCACAACGCATCATAAAATGCACTGCGGCTTCTCGGACGATTTTTTGAGCATTATTTTTGACAGCAGGCCAATGCTTTAAGCAGGATTTAACAGGCAAACAGTTCAATGGCTGCAAAATCAAACCAAATAAACTCAAACAGCAATTTACCCGCTGCCCCATACAGCCCGAAACAAGAACATCCCCGATGATCACCCAAGGGGTGTCCCCAAGTGCCAACCAAGGTAACGCCGATGCTTTGGCAAAGTCAGCGAAAACGCCCCTAAGCGAGCAAGGTGACGTGAAAGAGGAGGGAAGCGTACTTTGGTACGCGACCGACGATTGAACGTCAGATTGCCGCTTAGGGGCGTTTGCAGCGTCGAGTCGTTACGCGGTTTGTAAAACCGCGTAACCTACTAAACGGCCTGTGCCAGCTTCTCGGCTCGCTCGGCGGCGGCGAGCGCCTCGATGACGGTGCCGAGCTGGTCGCCCAGGAGGACGCCGTTGTAGGTGGAGTTGAAGCCGATGCGGTGATCGGTCACGCGGTCCTGGGGCTGGTTGTAGGTGCGAATCTTCTCGGAACGGTTGCCGTGGCCGATCTGACTCTGGCGCTCGGCGCCAAGCTCAGCCTGCTGCTTCTCGAGCTCCATCTCGTAGAGGCGGGCGCGCAGCATCTGCATGCAGACCTCGCGGTTCTGGATCTGGGAGCGCTGCTCCTGCGACTGCACCACGGTGTTGGTGGGCAGGTGGGTGATGCGCACGGCGGAGTAGGTGGTGTTAACGCACTGACCGCCAGGGCCGGAGGCGCAGTAGGTGTCGATGCGCAGGTCGGACTGGTTGATCTGGACGTCGATCTCCTCGGCCTCGGGAAGCACGGCGACGGTAGCCGTAGAGGTCTGGATGCGACCCTGGGACTCGGTCTTGGGGACGCGCTGAACGCGGTGGACGCCGGACTCGAACTTCATGACAGAGTAGACGCGGTCGCCCTCGACCTTGAACTCGATGGATTTAAAGCCGCCGGCCTCGCTGGGGCTGGAGTCGAGCACGGTGGTCTTCCAGCCGCGCGACTCACAGAAGCGCTGATACATCTTGTAGAGGTCTCCGGCAAAGATGGCAGCCTCGTCGCCACCGGCGGCTGAGCGGATCTCGACGATGGTGTTCTTGTCGTCGTTGGGGTCGCTCGGGATGAGCATGTACTTGATGTCTTCCTCGAGCTGGGGAAGCTTGGCCTCGTTTTCGGAGATGTCCATCTGGAGCATCTCCTTCTCGTCGGCATCGGTAGTGTCGCGGAGCATCTCCTTGGCGGCCTCGATATCATCGAGCGCGCCGATGTACTCGCGCGAAGCGGCGATGAGGTCGGACTGATGCGCGTACTCCTTGTTGAGACGCGTGAACTCCTTGATGTCGGAGGCGACGGCCGGGTCGGAGAGCTTCTTCTCGAGCTCCTCGTAGGCCTTGATGATCTTTTCGAGCTTATCGCGCATGGCGGGACTCCTTTATATGCGTGAAGGTGAAAATCGGCAGAATTGATGGGGCGCGCGGCGCCACTGCGGGGGTAAGCCCGGCTAGAACATGTCGATCTTCAGATACATGCGCATCCCTTCGCGTATGGGGTACATAGTTGCGGTCTAACCCATACATGATAGCGTGCGCAGGCAAACCTGCATATAACCCGCACGGAATGATTGGTGCAAACAAACCTGACCCCATTGCACCAAAGGCTTGCTTTTTGGTTAGAGCGTTTGGAACAGGGCGATGAGGAAGCGGATGCCCTGGAGGTAGGCGCGGCGGGTGATGCGCTCGTTGGTGCCGTGGACACCGCGGTCGCACTCGTCATCATCCACCACAAAGGCCGAGAAGCGAATGCACTCAGGGCAAATACGCTGGTAGTTGGCAGCGTCGGTGGCGCCGATCACGGTCGAGGGCACGATTGCCAACGGCTCGGATGATCCGTTTTCCTCCGCCCCCTTTGGATCACGGAAATAGCGGGCGGCGATGGCACGGACGGTCTCGAGGCCGGGACCGCCGATGCGTGGGGACGGCGAGGGTTCGGAGCTGCCAGGGCCAAGTTCGACCTCCACGCGCCCGGCAAGACCCGCCGCGGCAACAGCCTCACGACAGCGCGCCACAACGTCGGCCACGCTCGTGCCCTCGAGCATGCGGAAGTTGATGTTGGCCCACATGTCCTGTGGCATCACGTTGGCACCGGTGCTGCCGCCCTCGATCTGCGTGGGCGCGCAGGTGGTCGTTACGAGCGGATAGAGCTTCTTGCTGGCAAGGCAATCGCGCACGATGGCGTCCTTGTTGGCAGCAATTTCATCTGCCGTGTAGAGCCCCAGCTCAACGAGCTGCGCAGCGAGCAGGTCGGTCACGCGCGTCGGCCACTCGATATCGCAGATCGACGCGATGGCTCGGCTGAGCACCTCGAGCGACGTGCCGCCGTAGGGGTTGGAAGAATGTCCGCCCGCGCTCTGTGTCTTGAGCACAATGTCGGCATAGCCCTTCTCGGCCAGGTCGGCGTGCATGAGCCAGCCTTCGCCCGCGGCGTACTCTGCAGCAGAGACGATGCGGTAGTCGCCCTCGTCGATCAGGTACTCAAGCTCAATCCCGCGCTCCTCGAGCGCGCGGCCGATGGCGCCCGCGCCGTACTGCGTGGTCTCCTCGTCCTGGCCAAAGGCCAGCAGCAGCGTGCGCTCGTGCTGCCAACCGTGCGCCAGTGCGTACTCAACGGCCTCGAGAATGCCTGCGACCTGGTCTTTCATGTCGATTGCGCCACGACCCCAAATGTAGGTGTCGTCCACGCATCCGCTAAAGGGGGCGTGAGCCCAATCTTCCTCGGTACCCGGTACCACGGGAACCACATCCATGTGACCCATGAGCATAACGGGCTTAAGGGCGGGGTTGGAGCCGGCAAGCGTCACGAGCAGTGAATGGTCGATGAGCTCGACCTCGCCCGCCGCGAACACGCGCGGCCAGGCCTGCTGCATATAGGCACGCAGGCCATCAAACGGCTGCCAGTCCACCGCCTCGGCATCCATACTCGAAATCGTCGGAAACGACAGGACGCGGCCCAAGCGCTCGCATGCGCTGGCCTCATCCAAATCGGCAAAATCATCCTCATGCGCAAAGAAGCGCCAAACCTCGGCCATGACATCCTTTCGATTGTGACGACAAAGGCCGCCCCACCGGAGCGGCCCTGTCGTTCACGCGTTTGCGGTCGGTTATTTGTCCTCGAGATAGCGCGAGAGGAACTCGCGGGTGCGCTGGTGCTTGGGGTTGCCGAAGAGTTCGGCCGGCGCGGCGTCCTCGAGCACCACGCCCTTGTCCATAAAGACCACGCGGTCGGAGACGGTGCGGGCAAAGGCCATCTCGTGCGTGACAACGACCATGGTCATGCCGTCGGCAGCGAGCTTGCGCATGACCTCGAGCACCTCGCCCACGATCTCGGGGTCGAGTGCCGAAGTCGGCTCGTCGAACAGCATGATCTGCGGATTCATGCACAGGGCGCGGGCGATGGCCACGCGCTGCTTTTGGCCACCGGACAGGCGACCCACGGCGGCGTGCGCGAACTTTTCGAGCCCCACACTCGTCAGATGCTCCATCGCGACCTTCTCGGCCTCGGCCTTGCTCATCTTTTTGAGCGTGACGGGCGCGAGCGTGCAGTTGTCGAGCACGTCCATGTTGTTGAACAGGTTAAAGCCCTGGAACACCATGCCGATGTCCTCGCGGAGTTTATTGATATTGCAGCGCTCGGCGGTAAGGTCCTGGCCATGGAACCAGATATGGCCCGCGTCCGGGGCCTCGAGCAGGTTGAGGCAGCGCAGGAAGGTCGACTTGCCCGAGCCCGAGGCGCCGATAATGGTGACGACCTCGCCGGGGTTAACGGACAGGTCGATGCCCTTGAGCACCTCGAGCGAGCCGAAGCTCTTGCGCAAGCCCTCGACGCGGATGAGCGGCTCTTTGGTCTGTGCGGCGGCCGCAGCGCCGGTAGTGGCGGTATCTGCCATGATGATTCTCCTCGTCTTGAGCCTAGTTGGAGCTGGGCAGCGTTGCCGGTGCCTCGGCGCCGAGCTTTTTGCCAAAGGCCTCGAGTAGGCGGCTCGCCACGAGCGTCAGGATCAGGTAGACCACGAGCGCCACGCAGTAGACCTCCATCTGGCGGTAGTACACGCCGGCGACGGTGGTGGTGGCGTACATGAGGTCGAACACGCCGATAACCGAAAGCACCGACGAATCCTTGATGTTGATGATGAGCTCATTGGTGAGCGCCGGGATCGCGTTTTTAATGCCCTGGGGGAACACGACCTTGCGCATGGCCTGCCACTGCGACAGACCCAGCGAGCGCGCCGCCTCGGCCTGGCCGGGATCGATGGACTCGATACCACCGCGCAGGACCTCCATCATGTAGGCGGTGGAGTTGAGCGAAATGGTGACGAGGCCGGCGGTGAAGGTGCTCCAGATCTGGTTGGCCTGGGCGGTCTCGAAGCCCATGCCGCGCAAAACGGTAAAGCCCGCATAGTAGATAAGCAGGCCCTGGACCATCATGGGCGTACCGCGCACGATGGTGGAGTAGACCGTTGCAAAGCCGCGGCCGATGCTCTTAAAGAAGCGCACCAGGTCGTTATCCACGCGGTCGAACGTCTGGATGCGCAAAAACACGAAGAGCAGCGCCAGGAAGAAAGCGATGACGGTGCCGAAGGTGGCAAGCGCGATGGTGATCTCGATACCGCGGATAAAGAAGTCGCCGCTCTTATAGGTCATGTAGACCAGGCTCGACAAAAAGTCGCTGGGGTTGGAGTCCGAGACAATGCTCACCTGCACCAGGTCGATAAACGACATGACGCAGCGGTCGAAAAAGAAGATCACCGCGATGGCAACGACGACATAGCTGCCCAGGCGCGCGCCGCGACGGAAGCGCTCGGAAGCAAACGGAGATTTCTCGCGATAGTCGCTCCAGTGCATGAGCTTGGTGACGAGCGCTGCCGCCGACACGACGAGCCAGGCCCAAAGGATCGCCCAGAGGCAATCCTGGAAGATGCCGGTGGGTGCCAAAAAGCTCAGCGGCGTGGGGTTGCGCTGGCTAAACGCCAGGCCAAGCGCCGCGATGACGCTCGTACCCAGGTACACATAACGGTGGTCGGCCTTGATAAAGGAGGCCAGACGATTGATGCCTTTCATGCTGCCTCCCTATGCCGGCTGACGGTCGAGGCACGCGTCCCACATTTGGTCGCGCTCCTCCTGGCTGACGCCCTTGAGCGTCTTGTCGATGAGCTTAAGCAGCTTGTCCGAGCCCTTGCGGCAGCCGACGTTTGCCGTGACCTCCTGTTTGAAGCCCTCGCCCTCGGCAAATTGAATCGGCACGATACCCGGGTTTTGGGCCATATAGCCCTTCTCGTTTTCGGTGTTGTAGGTCACGGCGTCGCACGTGCCCTGCAGCAGGTTCGAAAACACCGTGGGAACCGAATCGACCGGGTTCTTGTGAACGACGCCCGGAATCTCGTCGATGACGGTATCGAGCATGGTGTCCTTTTGGCCGAGCACCGTGGCGCCGCTGAAGTCACTGAGCTTGGTGGCGTTTTGGTAGGGCGAGCCCTCTTTTACGAACAGGCCAAAGTAGCCGATAAAGTACGGCTCGGAAAAGCCGACGGACTCCTCGCGCTCGGGCGTGGCGCTCATGCCGGCGATGATGAGGTCGATCTGGCCGTTGTTGAGCGAATCGATAAGGCCCGAGAAGCTCTGCTTGACGGCAACGGGCTCGCCACCGAGGGCCTTGCAGACGATCTTGGCGATCTGCACGTCGTAGCCGTCGGCATAGGCGCCCTGCACGTTATCGATGGGGATGGTGAACTCGCTGGCCTCGGAGACCTGCCAGTTGTACGGGGCGTAAGCCGCCTCCATGCCGATGCGGATTTTATCCTTGCCGATCACGGAATCAGACAGGTCGTCGCGGCCGCCGCCCGTCGTGGGCTGGACCACTTCCAACGTAGAGGGGCGCTGGCAGCCGGCGAGCGCGCCGGCGACAACGGTAGCGCTCGCAGCAAGCGCGCTGCCTAAGAAGATACGACGGCTGCACACCGGCTGGGTATGCGCGCCGCGCTGTAGTCGAGGTTGCATCTGGTGCCTTCCCAATTTCGTTTTGCTGACAATAAGACAGGATATACGTCAACAACCAGCAGCGCAGCATGTGCGCGAAAAATTAATAGGCACACGAGGACGATTGGCACAAAGTAACCTATCCCCCATGCACCAAGCCCTTGACGGAAACGGCGACGCCGATGTTTTGACAATGCCAGCGAGCGCCACCCAGGGCGAACAAGTTGGCATGAAAAAGGCAAGGCATAGACCTTCTGGTCATACCTTGTCTTTTGAATGACAAATTGTCGCCCTGGGTGGAGCGCAGCGTCGACCGGTCCGCCGTTCGTTAGAACGGTGGAACCTCTAGAGCAGGGTGACGCTAAAGGAACGGGTGTCGGTAGCGCCCGGCGCCAGCGTAATGGTGTTGACCTTGTGCTCGAAGACGTCGTCCTCGGTGTCCATGGTGGTATGACCGGTCCAGGGCTCGAGCGCCACAAACGGAGCATCGTTGGCGGCAGACCACACGCCGATGTACTTAAAGCCCTCAAAGTCGATCTTGACGCCGTGGCCCGACTTGCGACCGCGCAGCGTGAGCGTGGAGCCCGGGGTATCGGTGAACATGATGGCGTCGTTATCGAAGCTGCGGTGCGTGATGGGCAGCACGTCCGAGTTATCGGGAGCCTTGTAGCTACCCTCGAACGTCATAAGACCGTCGGGCGTGATGATGGGAGCCTCGTTAGTCCAAGCCTCGGTAAACGCCAGCTCGTAATCCTCGAACGCCTCGTCCTCGGCACCGGGGGCGGGCACGTTAAATGCGGGGTGGCCGCCCACCGAGAACGGCAGGTCCACGTCACCGGTATTGGTGACGGCAAAGGTCTGGGTAAGCGTGGCGTCACCAGTCAGGGCATAGGTCATGTTGAGCTTAAAGTGGAACGGGAACGCCTTGAGCGACTCGGGCGTGTCAGTGATCTCGTACGTTACCGAGGAGCCGTCCTCCGAAACCTCGACCAGCTTGTGCTCGACGATGCGCGCGAGGCCGTGGCGCGGCATCTCGCAGGTGCCAGCCGCAGACGTCGCCGTGTTGTTGCGCAGCGAGCCCACAATGGGGAACAGGATAGGCGCATGCTTGCCCCAAAATGCCGGGTCACCCTGCCACAGATACTCGTTGCCGTTGAGGGCAAGGCTCGTGAGCTGGGCGCCCATGGAATCGATGGCCGCGGTGAGGCCGCCGCGCTTGATGGTAGTGACGGTAGACATGCTACTTCCTCCAAAAGTAAACAACAGTGTCGAGGGCTATTGTCCCACTCTTGGCGGCAAGGAGAAGCGGCAGGCGCAGTTATTGAGCGATTGCGTAAAGGTCGAACCCGCCCTGCGGCGTGCTATCGATCGTATCGGGCGCCTGTGAATTAAAACTCACGGGAACCATGCGCTTTGAGGCGCGGAAGCGCGTGCCATCGGTGGCGACGGGCGGCTCGTCGACCGTAAGCTCGTAGTCGCCGGGCTTGAGTTCGATGCCGTCACCAGCGGAGTTGACATATTGATACTCGTCAATCGCCTGCCCCCTGAGTGTGCGGCCCACGATATGGATGAGCATCTGGCTGTCTCCGCGGGCGGTGTCCCATGTCGCACCGTCCTTGACCTCGACCGCCACATGCACCGAGCGCGTACGGCTGAGCGATTGCTCGACAGACATCTCGACCTTGGCGGCGTCTTTGCGCTGTTGCTCCACGTGGCTCCAGACATTTCCGATCGCCGAGCAAGCGATGACGCCGGCCATGAAGGCGATAAGGATGGGGCCGAGCGGCGAGCGACGTCCTGCATCTTCCTCGCGAGACAGATTGGGGCGACGTGTGGGCGCGGGCGCTTGAGCACCCTGCGAGGGCACGTCGAGAATGCTGAAGGATGCCGTGCTGTCGGGGTCGATGGTATGGCGAGGTTGCGGGGTCTTTGCCGGCGAGATGGACATGTCGGCTGGCTCGCCGAGCGTGGCCGTAGCGTCGGCCTTGGCCTCGTCTGCCTCGGCCTGGGCCCAGGCCTGTTCAAAGGTTAGGGGCTCGACGGGGTCGAGGGCGGCGTCCGAGTCGGCGGCGACGACGTTGCCGATCTCGTCCTCGTCGCTCGACACGTCACGCGGCGCGGGCTCGTCCCACTCTTCGTCCGGAGCCTCTCCCTCGCTATACCACCATTCAAAGTTATCAATATCCATACGGGGCGCCCCCTTGGCCTCGCAAATAAACACTTGCCAGCCTTATACCCCCAGATGGCACGGCGGCTCGCATGGAATGTAACAAAGGGACTATCCCTTTGTCACATTTTGCGTTTAGCCGTGGGCGATCTTGTTTCTCAGCAAGAAGTCGACCGCCCCTACGATTCTGATGCCGTCGATGTCTGTTGGATGCTCACCATCCCTGACGATCAGGATCTTCTCGTACGAATCAGGGATTTTTCCCAGCGTGTTTAGTTTGAGCGGTCGCAGCTCGCGCTCTCTGGTCGCCTCGGCATCGATCCGTTCGGTAACCTGGATATATTTACGGTCCGATCCCTCGCCGATTGCGACAAAGTCGATTTCCCCCGCGCGCAGATGGCCGCAAAACACTTCGTATCCTTCAAAGACAAGCTGGTTGTAGATAACGTTCTCGAGCATCCTTCCGCTATCGCTGCCTCTATATCCGTCAAGATAGCTGCGGATTCCCGTATCGGCTATGTAATATTTACCGCCTGTCTTGAGAAGCTCCCGCCCCTTGACGTCATACCTTTTTACCTTGGTAAACAGGTACGTCTCTTCCAGAGCGTCAATATACGCCGACACCGTCGATGCGTTGGTCTTACCGCCCGATGATTCGTTGAGCGTCCCTACGATTTTGTTGACCGAGGTTTGATTGGAGATGTTGTCTGCCAGATACGCACAGAGCCGCTCGAGAACGTCGCGCTTGGTGATAGCTCCGCGACCTCTACGCGTCGCGCGCAATAGGATATCGCGCGCGACAATCGTCTGATAGAGGCTGCGGATGTAGTCGCGGCACGGTTCGCGTCTCGGCTCGTCATGAGCCAGAAACGGCATGCCGCCATAGGTTATGTACTGCTCGAGCACGGTGTTTGAATTAAGGCGATCGCCCGTCTTGGAAACGAGCTCGGCCCTCTCGTCAAGCCCTTCGGCAACGACCGCATCGATCGAGCGAAAATCAAGATACTCGCCAAACGTGAGCGGCTGCATCTTGACCTCGATATACCGGCCCGAGATAAGCGTTGCAAGCTCGCTCGATAGCAAAAAGGCATTGGAGCCCGTGACATAGATATCGCACGGCAAATCGATTCGGAGCGAGTTAACCGCCTTTTCCCAGCCCTCGACATTCTGGAGCTCGTCAAAGAACAGATAGGGGCGATCGACACCGTCAACGCGCTCCCGAACCATGCGATAAAACGTCAGGTAATCTGTAATCCCCGCATACTCTAGAGATTCCATCTTAAAGGTCAGCAAACGCTCGGCCGGCACCCCCTGTTGCGCCAGGTGCTCCCTCATCATGTCCAATAACGTGGATTTGCCGCAACGGCGTATACCCGTCACGATTTTGATGAGGTCGGTATCCTGAAAAGCAATGAGTCGATCAAGATAGCGGCTTCGGCGAACGATGTTCATAGAGTCTCCCTAGCGCCCGGCCAGACGTAACATCTTATAAACTTGCAGATTTTACAAGTTTATAAGATGTTACCTTACAAACTTGCAAATAATGCGAGTTTATAAGAAATGAGCCGCCTCCTCCGCTTTAAAACAAACTCGCGGTGCCGCTCGTCAATGTGACAAAGGGACTATCTCTTTGTCACATCGAAGTTGCGGTGGAATAGTTCCCGTTTGTGCGATTACTCAGGCTATTTAGGAACTATTTCACCGCAAGTTATTTGAGGACAACGGGGACTTGGATGCAGCAGAAGTCTTCTTGGTGGGACTCGTCGTAGCTCGTGGTATCGAGGTAGCAAAAGTCGAAGGCGTTGCCGATGGGCTGGAGCGCGTGCTCGTCCATGCAGGCAACGATGGCGCGGATGCCCTCGGGCTCGTACGGCATACCCCAGCGGCTCATGCACAGATACGTGCCCTCGGGCAGCACTTCGATGCCGATCTCTGCCAGCTCGGCGGGATCGCTCGGCAGTAGCCCCTCGGCACCGCGCGGCAGCACGGCAAAGGAGCCGGCGCCGGCGATGGGGTCGTCGGAATGCAGTGCCTCGCGACGTAGCATGGCGCCCCAGCCGCGCATGGGGCGCGTGCCCGTCAACGTACGCATGCGCAGAATCGCCCGCATGAGCGTGGGGTGAAGCATCGAGCGGCCACGCTCGATATCGCCTGGAAACTCCTCAAAGACCACGTAGCGGCGCTCAAACTGCTTGAGCTCCGGCCTGCCCTCGCGCTCGCGCCAGTAAACCGCCTCGTCGTAAAAGCTCAGGCGCTCCTGCACGCTCGCGCGCTCGGCTTTGAGCTCGGCGATCTGCTCATCGAGCGCCTGCACCCGTGAGCGCAGGTGATCGGTCATCTCGCCAATGTCGAACGTCGAGGTCAGACGGTCGATCTCGTCGAGTTCGAGCCCCAGGTCGCGCAGCATGCAGATCAGACGCATGAGCGGGATCTGCGTGGGCGAATAGAAACGGTAGCCCTTTTCGTTAACCACGGCGGGCTTAAACAGACCGATCTTGTCGTAATAGATGAGTGTTTGGCGCGAAACGTTAAACAAGCTCGCCATCTCGCTAATCGCATACATGCCCGTCTGCATAGATCCTCCCGACACACCAAAGCCCGCCGCCCACAGGGGCAGCGGGCTCAAACACTCCTCGTATCCTACCCTAAAGACGCCTATGACCAGCGCTTATAGTTTGCGCATGACACGCCGACGACCTCGAGTGCCTTGGCGGCGATGTGATGCACCGCGTCGTCGAGCGTGACGGGGCCGTTGTAAAACGTGAGCATGGGCGGCATGAGCATGACGCCCGGTACGCGCGCCAGGCGCGCCATGTTGTCGACGTGAATGGCGCTGAAGGGCGTCTCGCGCACCATGAGCACCAGGCGGCGCTGCTCTTTCATCTGCACGTCGGCCGCACGCAGCAACAGATTGTCGCTGTAGCCGCTCGCGATGCCGGCGAGCGTCTTCATGGAGCAGGGTGCCACGATCATGCCATCGACCGGATAGGTGCCGCTTGCGATGGCGGCGCCGATATTCTTGTTGCCGTAGACCACATCGGCATGCGTGGCATACTCGTCGAGCGTCATGCCGAGCTCCTGCTCGATGGTGATCTCTCCCCCGCGCGTGACGACAAGCGCCGACTCGGCACCGGCCTGACGCAGACATTTGAGGCACTCAAGGCCCAGCGCGGCACCGCTGGCGCCAGACACGCCAACGACAATGCGACGGGGACGGCCAGAAGACTCAGGCATGACAACTCCTTAACTACTTGGTAGGGCTACGTACTAGAAAGAAAGCTCTGCTGCCCACTTATCTGTATCGATCTCCATGAACTGCGAGCGGATGAAGTTCTTCTTGAGGTTGAACGGGACCGTGCAGTCGAAGATGGCCTTGCAGGCGATGCCGTGCTCGCGGATCGAAGGATCGAACGCGGGGTCGTTGGACGGGTCGAGCACGTGGCAGTGGCAGCCGGGGATGGTGATGAGGTCCACGTCGGCCTGAAAGCGCGTGGTCATGGCCCACATCACGTCGCTCATATCGAAGATATCGACATCCTCGTCGACCAGAATCACATGCTTGAGCTCGGAAAATGCCGAGAAGGCGAGCATGGCGGCGTTGCGCTGACGGCCCTCGTCATTTTTGCTCGACTTCTTGAACTGCATGATGGCAACGAACTTGCCGCCGCCGCAGGGAGCAGCGTGGACGTTGAGCAGGCGGCCCGGGATGGCGGTCTCGACCATCTTGTAGATGGAAGCCTCGGTGGGAATACCGGCCATGGACACGTGCTCGTGCGAAGGGCCGATGCAGCTCTCCATAATGGGGTTGACACGCGTGGTGACGGCGGTGATCTTGATCACCGGGCAGACCTTGGCGCCGCCGGTGTAGCCGGGGAACTCGGGCATGGCGTAGCCGTGGCCGTTGACGTCCTCGTTGATGGTCTCGTCGTGCATGAGATAGCCCTCGAGCACGTACTCGGCATTGGCGATGCACTTCTGCGGAACGGTGACGCAGTCGGCAAGCTCGACGGCGTGGCCGCGCAGGGCACCGGCGATCTGCAGCTCGTTGAAGCCGAGCGGCGTGGTGGGCGCCTCAAAGCCGCAGCACATGTACACGGCGGGGTCCAGGCCGATGGAGATGGAGATGGGCATGTCCTCGCCGCGCTGGCAGTACTCGTCAAAGAACGCGCCAAGGTGACGGCTGCCCGGGGTAATCCACATGGCGAGCTTGTCCTTGTCGACGCAGGAGAAGCGGTGGATGGTCACGTCGGACTGGGAGCCGTCGGGGCTCGTGCCATAGGCGAGACCCATGGTGATGTAGGGGCCGCCGTCGACGGGCGTGTTGGTGGGAGCGGGAACGATCTTGCGCAGGTCAAAGCCCTCGTCGGTCACCTTGTACACGACCTCCTGGCAGTCGACGTGCGCACCCTCGGCGATCTGCTCGGGCGCGATCAGGTTCTCGAAGCGCTTGCCGATCTCGAGGCCCAGGTGCTCCTCGTCCAAGTCGAGCAGGGCGGCAACGCGCTTGCGGCTGGCAAGCATGCCGATGCAGACCTTGGCATCGTCAAAGCCCTTGACGTTGTTGAAGACCATCGCCGGGCCCTCTTTGGTCGGGCGCATAACGGTGCCGCCGGCACCGACGTGGCGATAGACGCCCGATACCTCGGCGTCGGGATCGACCTGGGTGTCGGTCTCGAGCAGCTGACCCGGCATCTCGCGCAAAAAGTCGAGCGCGGAACGCAGGTCGTGAATCTGGGAAGCATCGGTAGTGGACATGGCGTGCTCCTTTCGGGAGAGTGTCCGGCGGCGGGAGTGCCGCCGGCTTGGTAACGTAATGGGGCCGCAGCGCTCATAGATGGGGCGCTCGGGCACTCGCAGTTCAAGCACTCGGCTAATTACAGCCAAGCACTCGACCGTTTACATCAGGCCAAAGAGGTGGAACCAGGCAGCCTCGACCAGCACGACGATAAAGACGACCGCGGTGAGGGGAATACCCATGCGCATGGCCTCTTTGGAGGTGTAGCCGCCGGCGTCCTTGCCCTCGCCGATAAGGATCGGCAGGTTGTGGAACGGCAGGATGTAGTGGATGTTGATGGACGTGAAGACGATGAGCGCCACGGCGAGCGGGCTCACGCTGGAGCCGGCCGCGAAGCTGATGAACGCCGGCACGCACACGCCGAGCACGGCCATGACCGAGCCCATAAACATGTGGATGACCATGGAGAGCGCGGCGACGAGCAGGGCGAACAGGAAGATGTTCTCGGGCACGGAGCTGGGTAGCACGACGTCGGCGATCCAAGCGTTCATGCCGGTGGCACCGCCCACGGAACCCACGGCCATGGCAGCCGTCAGGAACATGAGGGACTTGATGTCGACGGCGTTCCAGCTGGCGGGGGTAAGGACCTCGCCGATGATGGGCATGGCGAGAGAGACGCCGATGGCAAGCGTCACCCAGCCGATATAATCGCCCGAGACGGTGAGCCACAGCGCGATGGCGATGACGAGCCACACGATGGTGCGGATCTCCTTGACGGAGAGCTTACCAAGCGCGGCCTGCTTGGCCACGATCTGCTCGCGATCGTAGACGAGCTCCTTGCTGGGCTTAAAGAGGAAGAGACCCAAGAACAGGGTGCACAGCAGCGCGACCAGCATAGGCACGCTCATGTACAGGAACCAGTCAATGAAGGACGGGCTCATGCCGCCGGCCTCGGCGCTGTACTGCGCAACGAGCGGGTTGAGCGTGGAGTCGCCCGTCAGGAAGAACATGGAGCCCGGAGCGGCAGCGGCAAACACGAGGAAGCCGAGCTTGCCGCGGTCGTCGTCACCGTAGCCGGCAGACTCGGCAATGACCGAGACGACGGCGAGGATGAGGAAGGCGCGGGGGAACGGATGCGGGATCAGCAGCGACAGCACAAAGGTGAGCGCGAAGATCGAGATGATGAGCGACTTGGCATCGCGCACGAACTTGAGCATAAACGCATAGGCGATGCGCTCGCCCAGACCCGACTCCTTGACGGCGCTAGCAATGAGGTAGGCGCCGATGACGAGCCACATAGTGGCCTTAGTCCACGAGCTAAACGTGGAGGCGACCGTCGCCGAGATGCTCGCGGCGCCCGTGTCGTCCACGCACACCTTAAACAGAACGAGTAGCGCGCAGTAGAGCAGGCCCACAAAGCCTGGCTGTGCCACGCCACACGCCCAGAACACCACCGTGGCGAGCGTCAACGCCAGACAGGTCTGACCGCCGACCGTGAGCTCGACCGTCGAGCTCAGCTCCGCCAAAGGAAGAAACTTCACCAGCAAAAAGACAACGATACCCAGCACAAAGCCAATTTCGCGCTTGGTGATCTTAAACGCCTTCTTTTCCGCTTCCATCTCCCCACCTTTCTTGTTGGGGGCGCTCCGGATTCGCAGCCACGTTGCCGCTTAAAAAGGGGCGCCCGTTATCGGACACCCCTTACGTTGCGCTGTGTTGCGGCAATACAGTCAAGCGGATTTTTTGGATGAGAAGCGATCCCCTGGACAAAAACCGTCACAACATTCGACGGTTTTCTTCGTTTTCGAGATTTTCATCGAATGTTGTGACGGTTTGGATATGGCAAAGAGACTGTACCTTTGTTACATAGCGAGAGCCGTACGGATGGATGGGTCGCTGAGGGCCTCGCGGAGCCAGGGGGCCAGCTGCTCGGGGTGACCCTGCAGGTAGCCTTTGAGCTCGGACGGGGCCACGCGGCGCACTTCCGAGATCTCCTCTTGGTTGATATGCAGCTCGCCCGGCTCAACATGGGCAAGGTAGACCTCGCACCATTCGCACTCGCAGCGGCCGTCGCCGTGGTCCTCGCGGTAGGTCACGTGACCGAGGTGTTTGAGCTGGTCGGGTGCGCGCGTGATGCCGAGCTCTTCGTTGATGCGGCGCGCCGTCGCGGCGACAACGTCCTCCCCGGGGAGCGGATGGCCGGCACAGCTATCGGCCAGCACCCCGCCCCACAGTCGTTTGAGCGGACTGCGGCGACAGAGCAGCAGGCGCGCGTCTTCGCCCTGGCCCTCGACCAGAAGCGTCAGAAATGCCTGATGCAGAATGCCCTCGCCGGTATGGGCCTCGATGCGATCGACAGGGCCGAGCGCCTCGCCGGTCGCGGCATCGACCGCCACGACCTCGGCGCCTGCGCCGCCCTCATCCCAGCCGGCGCGCAGAATGCGGGCTGCGGCCTCCTCGAGCGCGGCAATGAGTTCCTTGGTGGTATCGAGCATGCGCCGCAAGTCGTCCGCGGTCGCGTTCTCCACATGAAAACCCGTGCTTACGACTACCGGCACGCCAAAGCGCGTGGCCAGCGCCGCCGCGATATCGTGCGCCGGGATCTCGTCTCGATGACACGGAACGGCCAGGATGCTCACCGTCGCCGTACGGCCGGGCTCGGGGCGCGGAATGGCCTGCGCCGTGGCGCCCAGGTGCGCGAACTCAGGCGAGCAGGCGTACACCGCCATGCCTCGCGGCGTCACCGTCAACTGGGCCTCGAGCACAAACTTGCCCTCGCCCACTGCAACCTTTGTCGTGTGCATACCCATGGGATCTCCTGTCGCCCGCAATGTACCTGAGACCATCTTCGCCTGTATTGCGACTATACAGGCAAGCGCAGCCTGCGACAAAGGAGGCAGGCACCTGACACATTCTGTTAGAGTTGCAGGGATTGAATCCCGCTTATTCATGCGACATTGGAGTGACAACCTTGACCGCCGCAACCACGTCTAAAAGTAAATCAACCGCCGCCGCGCTCTCCCCCGCGCGCACCAGGCTCTGCCTGGCGCTGCTCGTGCTGTTGGGATTCTCGCTCGGCTGCTCCGAGTTCGTGGTCATCGGCATCGAAAGTGACTTGGCGACGGAACTCGGCATCTCGCTTGCCACTGCGGGCCAGCTCATCAGCGTTTTTGCACTGGTCTACGCCATCGCGACGCCGGTGCTTGCGCTCAGCACGGGGCGCTTCCGTCGTTACCAGCTGCTCGTGTGCTACAGCATTATCTTTGTGCTCGGCAATCTGGTCATGGCGTTGGCGCCCAACTTCCAGGTACTGTTTATCTCGCGCATTGTCCTGGGATCCGTCTCGGGCGCGCTGCTCGCCGTGGGCGTGACGTACATCCCCGAGCTGCTGTCCCCGCAGCAAACTTCGCTTGCCATCTCGGTGGTATATGGTGCGTTTTCCGTGGCAATGGTCTTTGTCACTTCGATCGGCAAGTTCGTGGCCGACACGCTCGATTGGCACGTGGCCATGTACGGCACGCTGACCTTTGCCGTTTTGATCTGCGGAGCGCTCGTGGCGTTTATGCCGCGCACTGGGCAAACCGACGAGCCTGCCACCTTCCGCGAGCAGGCGGGGCTTCTACGCGAGCCGAGCATCATCACCGGCATGCTCATCTTTTTGTTTGGTGTGGGCTCGGTCTACGTATTCTACGGCTACGTGACGCCTTATCTTGAGCAGGTGCTGGGCATGGGCACTGTTCAGGCGAGCACCACGCTCATGGCCTACGGCGTGTTCTGCCTGATCTCGAACATCCTGGGCGGATGGATCGATGCGCGCTTTGGCATGAAGGCGCTGCTTGTGACGTTTGTGCTGCAGGCTGCGGCGTTACTCGGGTTGTTTGCTGTGGGCGGCACCATGCCGCTCGCGCTGGTCTTTGTCTTTAGCTTGGCGATGCTCATGTACCTGTTCTCGGTGTCGTGCATCACGCACTTTATGGACGTGGCGCGCAGCCGCCATCCCAAGTCGATGGTGCTCGCGAGTTCGGTTGAGCCCATGGCGTTTAACGTCGGCATCTCGTTTGGCACCGCAGTGGGCGGCGCCGTGGTAAGCAGCATTGGCATTGCGTACGTGGGCGCAGTGGGCGCCGCGTTCTCGCTTGTGGCCTGGACGCTCACGCTGGTGACGATTAAGCTGGCACGTTGGGAGCGCAAGCGGGCGAGGGCGCAGGCGTAGGCTTAGCTGCGATACTCGAGTTCGATGATGGCGATCGAAAGGAAACCGCATATGCAACGTGTACTGTTTATCTGCCACGGCAACATCTGTCGCTCGACGATGGCTGAGTCCGTGTTTACCGAGCTAGCGCGCCGCGCTGGGCGCGCGGGCGAGTTTGTCATCGATTCTGCAGCAACCTCAACTGAGGAGATCGGCAACCCGCCGCATCATGGCACGGTCGCCAAGCTGCGCGAAGTCGGGATTCCCGTCGTCGCACATCGCGCACGTCAGGTGCGGCGCGCGGAGTATGGCAACTGGGATCGCATTGTCTATATGGATGCTGAGAACGCGCGCGGTCTGCGTCGCATCTTTGGCGACGACCCCGACGGCAAGATTACGCGCTTGCTCGATTGGACCGAGCGCCCCGGCGACGTGGCCGATCCCTGGTACACCGGCAACTTCGACGCCACCTACCGCGATGTGCTCGCCGGCTGCACCGCTATACTCGAGCAGCTGTAGGTTCGCGGGCGCGCGAGGTGCGCCATTGGCATAAAACGAGCGTGGATTATCTCCCGCATACAAATTGAGCGTGGGTTTTCTCCCACTTTGAGCGTTCAAGTGCGCTCTAAACGGGAGAAAATCCACGCTCATTTTCTCGGTGGGAGAAAATCCACGTTCAACTACTCGTCGACGATCTCGGCGAGCCAGACGTTGAGGGTGTCGACCTCGGGGCAGCAGAACTTTGCCGTACCAGGCTCGTTGCCAGGCACGGTTCCGCCATAGCGCAGAATATCGATATAGGGAAAGCCCACATGGCAGGCCATGGCGCACATCTTGCCGCGGTCTCGGTCGAAGTCAAAGACGTCGCCCGGCTTGTGACCATGGTGGCAGCGGCACGCACCCAGCTGGTCCACGCAGCTCACGCGGATACGCGGACGCTTGCCACGCGGCGCGCCGAGCGGCTTGTTCTCGCCCGCAGGCTTGACGCCGCCCTCGCCAGCGTTACTCATGGTCGATCACGTCCAGGCAGGCCTCGATGGGCAGGCCGGCCGACTTGTCCTCTTGGTCGGCATTGCGCTCGATAAGCTCAGCCACCACACGCATGGCATCGGACGTCGCGCGCTGCAGACTCCAACCTGCCATAACGCGGCCGACGAGCACCGCCGAGAACGTGTCGCCCGTGCCCGGGAAATAGACCGGAATGAGCTCAAAGGGAATCGTAAAGTACTCCCCCGCCACATGGTCGTAACCGATAACCGCGTTCGTGCCATTGACTACGGCGCTCGTAATGACCACCGACTTGGCACCCAACTCGCGCACGGCGTCCACAAGGGCGCGGGCCTCATCGGGCGTGATCTGCTCTGCAATAGGCGTATCGGCGAGCAGACAGGCCTCGGTGTAGTTGGGCACCGCGTAGTCTGCGCACTCCAGCAGGTGCCGCATGAGGCCAATCGTGGACTCGGGCACGCCGGCATAGAGCTTGCCGTTGTCGCCCATGATGGGGTCGACGAACACCTTGGTGCCCTTTTGCGCACGACGGTGGCAAAAGCCCGAGATGATGCGCGTCTCTTCCTCGGTCACGATAAAGCCGGTCGAGATGGCGTCGAACTCAAAGCCGAGCTCCTCCCAGATGGCAAGACTCTGACGCACGTACTCCGTGGTGTCGTGGATGTAGAACTTGGGGTAGTTGAGCGTGTCAGAAACGAGCGCCGTCGGCAGGTTATGGATACGGTAGCCCATGTGCGACAGCACCGGCAGCATGGCGGAAAGCGCGACCTTGCCGTAACCGCACATATCGTTGATCAGCAGCAGCTGAGTATTCTTCATGAGGGTCTCCCTTGGTTCGGGCACGGCGCAGCAGCGCCACAGTGCGACTAAGTGTAGCGCAGGAGGCGTTGTGGGCGGAGGCGAGCGGCACGAAGGGCAAATTGTTGCGGAAAGGTTTCGGAAAATGATCCCTTTTCCTCCATCCCCAAGGGGTTACATGCACCGAAGCGGACCGTGGCGGAATCACAGGTTGAGGATGGACAGCGAAAACGCTCCTAAGCGAGCAAGGTGGCGTGAAAGAGGAGGGCATAGGCCTTGTGGCCATGCCCGACGATTGAACGCCAGATTGCCGCTTAGGAGCGTTTGCAGCGTCGAGCGGTTACGGCGTTTGGCAAAACGCCGTAACTTAATAAGTTTGGTACCTTGACATTTTTATGTGGCGCTCCTAGATTAGTTAGGCACAAAACAATCCCACTACCTAACTAAAGAAAGGAGCGATACGAATTCATGTGCGATGAACCCCTTAGCCTTCGCCCGCACGAGCCCGGCGGCGACCCATTGCAACCGGCAGACATGCCCGAAGCGGTCAGCGCCGAAGACAAACTCGCCAAGCGCATCCTGAGCGGCCTGGGCTTCTGCGGCCACTTTCTGCACTTTCACGGCGGCGGCGCCTCGGGAAAGGCCCCCATCGTCTGCTTGCTCGCCAAGCAGCCAAACGGCGAGATGTCACAGCAGGAACTAGGCCTGCACTTTGATCTTAAGCCCGGTTCGCTTTCCGAGATTCTCTCCAAGATCGAATGCGCCGGCCTTATCGAGCGCAGCCGCAATCCCAAAGACCGGCGGCAGCTCACCATTCGCCTGACCGAAGCGGGATGGGAAAAGGCCCACGTAGAGCAGGCTGCCCGCATTCGCTTTAGAGAGCAGGCCTTTAGCGCGCTCACCCACGACGAGCGCGAGGACCTCGCCGAAATGCTCGATAAAATCCGCGTAACCTGGGAGGAACTGGATGATTAAA
Source organism: uncultured Collinsella sp. (assembly GCA_934668695.1). The sequence goes on from CAKUOD010000016.1 coordinate 35,535, forward strand.
ACCCTTATGGGCAGCATCCGCGATTACATGAAGGTCACGATCGCCACACCGCTGCTGGTGCTTGGCGAGGTAATCTGCCAGATGATGATCCCGTTTATCACCGCCGACATGATCGACGCCATCAAGGACGGCACCGCCGTTACCGAGATGCTGCCCACCGCCGGCCTTCTCGTACTCATCGCGCTGACGTCACTCGCCTTTGGCGCCGTCGCGGGCATCACCTGCAGCCATGCCAGCTGCGGCTTTGCCAAGAACCTGCGTCGCGACCTGTTCTACAAGATCCAGACGTTCAGCTTCGCCAACATCGACGAGTTCTCGAGCTCCTCGCTCGTCACCCGCCTCACCACCGACATCAACAACGTGCAGCAGGCCTTTATGATGCTCATCCGCATCGCTGTGCGCTCGCCGCTGGTGCTGGTCTTTGCCTTTACCATGGCATACGCCATGGGCGGCAGCGTCGCCATGGTCTACCTGGTCATCATTCCGCTGCTGGGCTTTGGCCTGTTCTTCATCATCTATAAGGTGCGCCCGATCTTTGCCCGCGTCTTCCATAAGTACGACGCGCTCAACGAGTCTGTGGAGGAAAACGTCACCGGCATGCGCGTAGTCAAGAGCTACGTGCGCCAGGACTACGAGAAGGAGAAGTTCGCCACCGCTGCGCGCGACGTCCAGATGGACTTTACCCGCGCCGAGAAGCTGCTCGCCTTCAACAACCCTATGATGAACATCTGCGTCAACGGCGCGTTCGTCGTCATCATCTACCTGGGTTCCGAGCTCATCATCACGAGCCAGGGCACCCTGTTCGACGTGGGCCAGCTCTCCTCCATCTTTACCTACGGCTTCCAGATTCTGATGAGCCTGATGCAGCTGTCGATGATCTTTGTCATGGTGACCATGGCCGGCGAGTCGGCGCACCGCATTACCGAGGTGCTGGCCGCCGAGCCCACGATCGCCGACCCCGCCGAGCCCGTGCACGAGGTTGCCGACGGCTCCATCGACTTCGATCACGTGAGCTTTAAGTATTCCGAGCATGCAAAACGCCAGGCGCTCGACGATATCGACCTGCACATTAAGAGCGGCGAGACCATCGGTATTATCGGCGGCACCGGCTCGGCCAAGTCGACGCTCGTGAACCTGATCGCCCGCCTGTACGATGTCACCGAGGGCACCGTGCGCGTCGGCGGCGTGGACGTACGCAATTACGATTTGGACGCGCTGCGCCACCAGGTAGCCATGGTGCTGCAGAAAAACGTGCTGTTTAGCGGCACCATCGCCGAGAACCTGCGCTGGGGCGACCCCAACGCCACCGATGAGGAAGTCCGCGAGGCCGCGCATCTGGCCTGCGCCGACGAGTTTGTCGACGGCTTCCCCAAGGGCTATGACACCTGGATCGAGCAGGGCGGCTCCAACGTCTCCGGCGGCCAGAAGCAGCGCCTGTGCATCGCACGTGCTCTGCTGCGTCGCCCCAAGATTCTGATCCTGGACGACTCCACGAGCGCCGTCGACACCAAGACCGACGCCAAGATCCGCGAAGGCCTGGCGAGCTACCTGCCCAACACGACCAAACTCATCATCGCCCAGCGTATTAGCTCCGTGCAGGATGCCGACCGCATCATCGTCATGGAGGGTGGCCGCATCAAGGACATCGGCAACCACGATGAGCTGCTCAAGACGAGCGAGATCTACCGCGAGACCTTTACCTCGCAAAATAAGATGAGTGCCGAAGGCGAGGAGGCGGCCGAGACCGCCGCAGCCGACACCGAGGCATCCTCACCGCAAGCTCAGACCCAGGAAGGAGGCGAGGCACATGAGTAAGGCAATGACCGCCGAGCGCGCACGCAACCGCAAGGGCGGCACCATGACGCGCCTCATCAAGATGCTCTTTGGCTTCTACCCAGTGCTTTTGCCCCTCGTCGTCGCCGGCGTGGTGCTCTGCGCCATCATCAATTCCATCGGCGCGACGTTTCTCCAGAGCGCGCTGCAGGTCATTAGCGAATCGTGGCAGTCGGGCGACTGGACGGCCGCGCAGCCCAAGATCTTGAAGCTTGTGACCACCCTCGGTTGCATCTATGCCGTGGGCGTCGCCTCCTCGCTCTTCTGGAACCGCGCCATGGCCGTCATCACGCAGGGCTCGCTCGAGAAGCTGCGCGAGAAGATGTTCAACCGCATGCAGGACCTGCCGATCCGCTACTTCGACACGCACCAGCGCGGCGACATCATGAGCCACTACACCAACGACATCGACACGCTGCGCCAGATGATCAGCCAGTCGCTGCCCAACCTGCTCATGACGATCATCGTCATCGTCACCGTGTTCTTCATCATGCTGTACTACAGCGCGTGGATGTGCCTGGTCATCATTGCCGGCGTCGCCTTTATGACCTTTATGACCAAGCTGCTCGGCTCCAACTCCGCGCGCTTCTTTATCGCGCAGCAGACCGAGCTCGGCGTGGTCGAGGGCCATATCGAGGAAGTCATGAACGGCCAGAAAGTCGTCAAGGCGTTCTGTCACGAGTCCGCCGCCGAGGCCGATTTTGACGAGCGCAACGAGAAGCTCTTCGAGGTCTCGCAGAAGGCCAACATGTACGCCAACATCCTCATGCCGATCCTCGGGAACCTGGGCGACTTGCTCTACGTGCTGGTCGCGCTGACCGGCGGCATCTTCCTGGCGCTGGGCGTGCCCAACCTGAGCCTCTCGGGCATGGCGCTCTCCATCGCCGTCGTGGTGCCGTTCCTCAACATGACCAAGCAGTTCTGCGGCCAGATCGGCCAGATCTCGCAGCAGATCAACGCCGTGGTCATGGGCCTTGCCGGCGCCGAGCGTATCTTTGAGCTACTCGACGAGGAGCCCGAGGCCGACGAGGGCTACGTGACGCTCGTCAACGCACAGGTGAATCCCGACACCTGGCAGCTCGAGGAGGCCGACCACCGCACCGGCATGTGGGCCTGGAAGCACCCGCACCGTGCAACTGGCGAGATCGAGTACGTGCCGCTGCGTGGCGACCTGGTCATGGACAACGTGGACTTTGGCTATACGCCCGACCACGAGGTGCTGCACGGCGTGTCTGTGTACGCCAAGCCGGGCCAGAAGGTCGCGTTTGTCGGCGCCACCGGTGCCGGCAAGACGACCATCACCAACCTCATCAACCGCTTCTACGACATTGCCGACGGCAAGATCCGCTACGACGGCATCAACGTCAACAAGATTCGCAAGTCCGACCTGCGTCGCTCGCTGGGCGTGGTGCTGCAGGACGTGAACCTGTTCACCGGCACCGTGATGGACAACATCCGCTACGGCAACCTGGACGCCACCGACGAGGAGTGCATCGCGGCGGCCAAGCTCGCAGGCGCGGATGACTTTATCACCCGCCTGCCCGACGGCTACGACACCATGCTCACCGGCAACGGTGCGCAGCTGTCGCAGGGCCAGCGCCAGCTGATCTCGATCGCGCGCGCCGCCGTCGCCGATCCGCCGGCGATGATTCTGGACGAGGCAACGAGCTCCATCGACACCCGCACCGAGGCCATCGTGCAGGAGGGCATGGACAAGCTCATGGAAGGCCGCACGACGTTTGTCATCGCGCACCGCCTGAGCACCGTGCGCAACTCCGACGCGATCATCTGCCTGGATCACGGCCGCATCATCGAGCGCGGCAACCACGACGAGCTCATCGCCAAGCGCGGGTATTACTACCAGCTGTACACGGGAGCGTTTGAGCTGGAGTAGAAACGGTTACTGACGGAGGGTGCCCCGGGGCGTCGGGGTAATTCCTCCGTGCTCAAACATTCTCGCTTCGCTGCGAAACTGCGCGCGGAGGAAATACCCCGACGCCCCGGGGCACCCTCCTGCGCGCAATCAGCCCGTCATTTAGAACGGAATAAAAGTTAGTGAGGCCCTGGCCGGTTGGCCAGGGCCTCGTTTTGTAAGGGCGGCAAAAGTAGCTAAAAAGCCCCGTCCCAGATGAGCTAGTTGAGGAGTTGGGCTATGGCGTTGACGAATTTTTGGACTTGGAGGGTGGGCTCCAGCGGGTAGTGCAAAAAGACCGGCACCTCGCGACCGCATAGGAACGGCACCCCAACGAAGGCAGGGTGCACACCCGACCACGCACCGCACGTGAGCACTGCATCGCCCTTTTCCTCCGCCTCGTTAAAGAGCGCGAAGTCAAAGCTGTCCACATCGATCACGTCCACGCCGCCGTCGGCCAAAAGGTCGATGCGCAGGCTGTCCATGGCGTCGTTGCCGTGACGGAGCACACGCAGGCGCATGCCCTCCAGGTCAGCAACCGTGATACGCGTCTTACGCGCAAGCGGGCTCGTGCGCGGCACATCGATATAAAACGGCACGTTGACGATAAGGAGCTTTTGGCAGGCGTCGCCCCAGCGCGGGGTCGAAAAACTCGACTGCACCACATCCACCTCGCGACCAAGGCTGCGCATGACGGTCTCGCGCTCGTCGTAGAGGTCGCTTACCGGCACGATCTCAAAACGCAGCGACGGCTCCAGCTCGTGCACGCCCGTCCACATCGAAAGCGTCTGACGCCCCGGGCACATCATCGATACGCCTAAGCGCACCGCACCGCCGTCGCCCGCCGCACGCCGGGCGCGGCGCAGGGCATCCTCGGACTGGCGCATGATCGAGCGCGCGTCGTCAACCAGAAGCGCACCGGCCGGCGTCACCTTAACGCCCGAATGCGAGCGCTCGAACAGCGTAATACCGAACTCGGCCTCGAACCCCGACACCTGTTTGACGAGCGCCGGCGTCGACACGCGCAGCTTTGCCGCGGCACGCGAGAAACTTCCCAGCTCCGCGGCGGCAGATATAGCCTCAAGTCGTCGATCGTACACGTCGTCTCTCCGTTTTCGCACGTACGGCCACACGCTGCCGCAGGGGGTCGTTTTCGCAGGTCACACGCTCAACACAGGTAAACTGCGGCACATGGTATAAACCTATGGTTAACGCCATTCTAACAAATATGCAATTCACCTGCGCAAACGCAAAGCATACGATAACCAGCGAAAACCACGTGGGTCGGTTAATGGGAGCGACCCACTGGGAGGCACAAGAAGGGAAGTTCCTATGAGCAATTGGCTTAAGCTCGAGGGCGATGTTTGCGCTGTGACCGGCGCACTCGGCGGCATGGGCGTCGAGATTTGCCGCGAGTTCGCCCGCAATGGCGCCAACGTCGTCATGCTCGACCTAGACGAGGAAAAGGTCAAGGCCGCTGCCGCCGACCTCGCTGCCGAGTTTGGCATCCACGCCGAGGGCTACAAGATGAACGCCACCGACGAGGCCGAGGTTCAGGCCGCCGTCGACGCCACCATCGCCAACTTCGGCCGCGTCGACGTCCTCGTCAACACCGCCGGCATCCTGCGCTTCGCCGCTATGGAGGACCTGCCGCTGAGCGACTGGGAGCAGGTACTCAACGTCAACCTCACCGGCTACTTCATCACCTCGCAGCGCTTTGGTCGCGAGATGATCAAGGCCGGCCAGGGCCGCCTGGTGCACATCTCCACCGTCGCCAGCCACTCCCCCGAGACGTTCTCGGGCGTGTACAGCTCCACCAAGGCCGGTGTCAACATGATGTCCAAGATGCTTGCCGCCGAGTGGGGCCCGTATGGCGTGCGCTCCAACTGCGTCGAGCCCTGCTTCGTCAAGACCCCCATGTCGGCCAACTTCTACGCCGACCCCGAGGTCGAGAAGAGCCGCAGCCGCCTGATCGCCACGCGCCGCATCGGCGAGGTCAGCGATATCGCCAACGCCGTCATGTTCCTGGCGTCCAAGCGCTCGGACTTTACCACCGGCGACGCCATCAAGGTCGACGGCGGCTTCTCCAACATGATGGGCGACCTCACCGCCAAGCCCGGCGGCCGTCGCGCATACGCCGACAACTACCTTAAGAACAAGGGTGTCGAGCTCTGGTCCGACGAGTCCGGCGTCGCTAAGCCGACCGACCAGTAAACCCGCCCGCTTACAGGGGTCGTGGGGCAAACCCCTCAGCGGCGTTTGCCCCTCCCCTCCCCACATCGATTAGAAAGAGTCCAATGGCTTCCACCAACTCCAACAAGGGTCGCGCCGTCGTGCTTTCCGCCGCGT
>CAKUOD010000017.1 GCA_934668695.1 uncultured Collinsella sp.
CCTCTCGGCGGCCTTGCGAAAAACAAATCCAAGTTAGACCATTTCAAATGGTTCGATGTCTGCCCGGATGCGACACAACTGGTGTGTCCATCCTCGCAGTATCCGGTTCTCAAGGTGCACGCCTGGCGGCTGATCCGGTCCGACCGGGCCGCGCGGCAAGGAGATATATTGCCAGACCGGAGGGGCGCCGGGGGCGGGAATCCCGTACTCCATATTTTGTTCACAAATGAATAGGTCCCTCAGTCGCATCACTGAGGTTAAAACTGAAGCATTGGCTTCTGATATTGGCGATGACCAGCTGGTTTATAGGTGTTAAGGCATCGGTCATCTCTGGAGCGCCACTTTACTCCAAAAGCATCAGCTATTTGTTTCCCGTCGGTAAAAGGCAGGTTTTGTTCGCCAAGCGTTCTTATATATAGAGAAGTTCGGGTTCGAACCCGTGTCGCGGCAACAAAAAAGCGGCCGGCATCCGCCAGTCGCTTTTCTATTCTATGGTGGGCCGTCAGGGGTTCGAACCCTGGACCTTGGGATTAAAAGTCCCCTGCTCTGCCAGCTGAGCTAACGGCCCGCGGGTGGCATTGTACCACGGTCTGGGACTATTCCCAACTCCATTGACCGTTCTGGAAAATCACAACTTCACGTCCATCAGGCGTAACGCCCGTAATATCGATGTCGTCCGTGCCGATCATAAAATCGACGTGCGTGCTCGAGACGTTAACGCCATGCTCCAGGAGCTCCTCCTTGGACATGTCATACCCACCTTCGATGCATTCGGGGAAACCGACACCCAGCGCGAGATGGCAGCTGGCGTTCTCATCATAGAGCGTGTCATAGAATAGAACGCCACTTTCACGGATCGGCGTGTTCTTGGAGATAAGCGCGACCTCACCCAGATGAGCGGCACCTTCATCGGTGTCAATAATGCTCGCAAGCGTCGCCTTACCCACGCGGGCATCGTAGTCCACTACGCGGCCCGCCTCGAACTTAATCCAAAAATCGTCAACCTTGTTACCGTGGTGAATGAGCGGCATAGCCGAATACACGATACCGTCGGCACGCATACGGTCAGGCGAGGTGAAGACTTCCTCGGTGGGAATGTTGGGGAAGAAGGGGTGCCCATCGGGCGTCTTGCCCTTGCCGCCGGCCCACTCGTGACCTTTCGTCATGCCAATCGTCAGATCGGTTCCATTTGCCGAGGTGTAATGCAGGTAGTCGAAACGATTGTCGTTCAGGAAACGCAGGTTCTTTTCGAATGCGGCGTCATGGAGTTCCCAGTCGCTCTCCGGGTCCTGGCCATCGGCGCGAGCGGTGTGCAGAATCGCATTCCACAGCTTATAGATTGCAACCTCATCGGCGTCTCCCGGGAACACCTCACGCGCCCAGGCAACGACCGGCGCGCCGGCGATGCACCACGGGTTGATGTTGTAGTCCAGTCCGCGGCGGAAGACCTTGCACTGCGTGTTCCTTGCCTTAGAAGCTGCAGCAGGCTTAGCGGGATCGATGCCCTTCAGAGCCGCAGGGTCCGCGCCCTCGATAAAGATAAAGCAGGCGCCGTCCTGGGCCAACGAATCCAGCTGTATGCGCTTCCACTCGGGCGTCTGCTCAAAATAGCTTTTCTCGACATGCTCGTACGTGAGCCTCGTCACGGCATCGTCAGCCCAAATAACCGTCACGTGACCGGCACCGGCGGCATAAGCCTCCGCAACCACCACGCGTGCAAATGATGTGCACTCGACGGGAGACTGAACGACAACCTCCTGGCCGGGCTTGACGTTTACGCCCTTGCGGACAACCAAGCGCGCATAGTTTTTAATCTTGGGCTCTAGGGCCTTCATGCCCTCCAGAGCCTCTTCGACCGTCAGGGCAGCTCGAATCATGTGCCACTCCATCTATCTATAGAACAGTAAAAAGGCGCGCCGCAAAAACGACGCGCCTTATATCTTAGCGATAAGTATGCATGCAAACGCTACTTCTTCTTGGAGTCCTTCTTGTCCTCCTCGGCAGCCGAGCGCTCGATAAGGGCGTTGAGCTTGTTCTCGGACATGCCCTCGGCCTGCGTGCGGTACATATTGCGCAGGGGACGAATACGAACGAAGTCGTAGATAAAGTCACCCAAAATGACGACGTAGGACAAAACGATGCCGACCATCTGGACGGGGCTGGACACCATGCCAGCGGGAGCGAAGTACAGCGAAGCCCAAATGGCCACGACGAGCACCATGCCGATAGTGAGCACGGTCCACCAGATGCGGCGGCGCTTGGTGTAGTCCTCATCCTGCTTGAGAAGGATATTCGACACCGTGTAGATGCGGTCCTCCTTGGCGCGCTGCTTAGCCTTGCGGGCGCGCTTCTCCTCTTTAGAGAGGCCCTCGAGGTTCTCGCCCTTCTCGAGCTCTTTGCGGCGTGCCTTAGACGAAGCCGGCACGACGCGGACAGAGCTCGCTGCCTGACGGGCGGGCTTGGCGGATGCGGCGGACTTGCGCGCAACCCCGGTAACCTCGTGGGATTGCGTGCGCTTGTTCGTGGCGCTACGGGTACTCACTTATGCGTTCTCCTTCATGCTTGTGAACTGGGAGCCCGTAATGATCTGGAAGACCTCGCGATAGCGCTCGGACGTGCCATCGATGACCTCGGCGGGCAGGTGCGGGGTCTCCCCCGTCATATCCCAGTTGGCTTTGAGCCAATTGCGGACGAATTGCTTGTCGTAGCTGGGCTGAATCTTGCCCTCCTCGTAGCTGGCGGCAGGCCAGAAACGGCTGGAGTCGGGCGTGAGGCACTCGTCGATCAGCGTGACCTTGCCATCGATGACACCAAACTCGAACTTGGTGTCGGCAATGATGATGCCACGGGTCGCTGCATACTCGGCGGCAGCCTTGTAGATCTTGAGGGAAAGGTCGCGAATCTGCGTGGCAATGTCCTCGCCCACGATCTCGCAGCAACGCTCGAACGAGATGTTCTCGTCGTGGTCACCGATCTCGGCCTTCGTGGACGGCGTGAACAGCGGCTCGGGAAGCTTGGAAGCCTCGGTCAAACCCTCGGGCAGCTGGATGCCGCAGACGGTGCCGTTCTCGTCGTAGGTCTTCTTGCCCGAACCGGTCAGATAGCCGCGGACGATGCACTCGATAGGAATCGTCTGGGCCTTCTTGACCAGCATGGCGCGGCCAGCGAGGTAGTCACGATACTCAGCAAACTCCTCGGGGAAATCAGCCGGGTCGATGGAAACGAGGTGGTTGGGAACGATGTCGGCAAACTTATCGAACCAGAATGCCGAGATGCGGTTGAGCACCTCTCCCTTAAACGGAATCTCGTCGGGAAGAATGAAGTCGAACGCAGAAATGCGGTCGGTGGCGACCATCAGCAGGTTTTCACCGGCATCATAGATATCACGAACCTTGCCACGGGAATCCGGACGACGCTCCATCGTTGTCACGTGAGTCACTCCTTACCAAAATACGACAGTAATGCGGGTTCTTTCCCGCATGTTTTCGCAAACTCGGAGCGGCAGGGACGAAACCCCTCCTTCACCGAATAGCGAAAAGCTAGTGCTCCATTGTAGTAGATGCCGCGTCCGCCGTGTGCTCGCGAGGCAGATGAATCGTAAAAGTCGTACCCTTTCCAAGCTCCGACTCCACGGATATGTAGCCGTGATGACGCTCGACAATCTGCTTGGTCACGGCGAGGCCCACGCCCAGACCGCCCGCCTCGCGGGCGCGGCTGGCGTCGGCACGCCAAAAACGTCCGAAAATACGCGACAGGTCTTCCTTGGCGATACCGATGCCGGTATCAGAAACGGCGATGCTAACGTGTTTGCGGTCACTGAGCACCGACACCACGACCCAACCGCCCTCGGGGGTGTAGCGCATGGCGTTGCTCATGAGATTGATGACGCATTGTGTGATCATGTCGGGGTCGGCTTCGACGACATCGTCGTGACCTTGGGTCTCGTCAGCAAAGCGCAAGCGCAGATCGCGGTCGACAAACAGGCGCTCCTGGGCATTGACGATGGAACGCACGAAAGGAACCATGTCCACCGGCTCAAGGTTGAGCGGAGCCGTGCTGTTTTCCATGCGCGACAGGTCGAGCATCTGCTGCACCAGACGAGCCAGGCGACGCGTCTCGGAAGCAACGGTCTCCAAATGCTCATCGTCGGTGGGATACACGCCATCCTGCATGGCCTCGACCGTTGCGAGCATGGCCATAAGCGGCGTGCGAAGCTCGTGTGCAACGTCTGAGGTCAGGCGCTTCTCGTGTTTCATATCCTTCTCGAGCGAAGTGGCCATCTCATCGAAGGTCTCACCCAGCTGATCAATCTCGTCATCACCGCGCAAACCAGTACGAGCGGACAGATCGCCATCGCGAATTTGCTTGGCCGTGCTCGTAATACGATGAATCGGCTTGGTGAGCATGCGCGACACGAGCGATCCGATAACGACCGAAATGCAGATTGCAACAACCGCGGCGAGGGCCATGGCGTTAAAGGTCTTCTCCCTAAATGCAGAATCCGCCTTGGTGAGCAAGGCATCGGAGCCGATGGCCCATAGCTTTACCTGTCCGACATGCTCGCCCGAAGACGTTATGATTTCGACGTTGGCAACGCTATCGGAGTCGGTTGGAGCAGACGAGACCGGGCTATGCGATGCTTTTTTACCGCTCGAGCTGCTCGACGCTGATTCGCTCTCGCGCACATCGGCGGTCGCGCTTGCCGAAGGCCATGAATCGTCGTAGACGATAACGCCCTTTTTATTGACGACCTGCATGCCAAGATCGTCGGACACCAGGCTCGATGTCGCGACCGTACGCAACTCTCCCGCGGTCCAGTTGCCGTTTTCCTCGTACGATGTCGCAAGCTTTTCGGCAGCGGAATTGGCGATCTCGACGATATTGGAGCGCGTGTAATCCGTAAAAACCGTACCCCATACAACGGAGACGACGCCCACCAGCACCAATACCGTCATGAGCGATGTCAGGGCAAAAGCCAGGGCCATACGCGAGGGATAGCTCATCGTCGGCCGGGAATCGGAACGAGGCGTGTTCCAACTTGCCTTGGAACCCGCCTCGCTCTCCTGCTTGTGCTTTTGTCCGATTTCAAAGCGCGCAGGTGTCATATGCGATTACCTTATTTCTCGTCCGACTTATCGGTCTTGGCCGGAGCCTCAAAACGATAGCCAACACCATGGACGGTGTAGAGCCACTTGGGCTTCTTGGGGTCGTCGCCCAGCTTGGCGCGGAGGTTCTTCACGTGGCTGTCGATGGTGCGCTCGTAGCCCTCGAAGTCGTACCCGAGCACCTTCTCGACCAGCTCCATGCGGTTATAGACGCGACCGGGGTGACGGGCAAGCGTGGTGAGCAGCTTGAACTCAGAAGCCGTCAGATCGACTTCCTTGCCCTCGACCAGAATCTTGTGGCCGGAGATGTCGATGACCAGATCGCCGAAGTCGAGCACCTCGACGGCGGGCTCATCGGCCTGATGGGCACGACGGAACAGGGCACGAACGCGGGCGACGAGCTCGCGCGGAGAGAACGGCTTGATGAGATAATCGTCGGCACCGAGCTCGAGACCGATAATACGGTCCTCGATCTCGCCCTTGGCCGTCAACATGATAATGGGGACATCCGAGGTATCGCGAATGGTGCGGCAAACGCGCTCACCGGGGATCTTGGGGAGCATAAGGTCGAGCACAACCAGGTCGAACTGATGCTTCTCGAACTCCTCGATCGCGGACTGACCGTCACCGACGCCCACAACCCAGTAGCCCTCGCGCTCGAGATAGGCAGCGACGGCGTCACGGATTGCCTTCTCATCCTCGACCAGCAGAATCTTTTTTGCATCTGAAGCCATAACACGGCCCCCCCTGTCTCAATTAGCTAAGAACAAGCTCATTTTAACGCACCTGAGCCCACCGGATGCCGCTATGACGCGGCAGCTCGGCGGGCGGTACTCACAATTACAACGCGTTTATTCCCCTGTTGGCGTCTTTTTAACCCCTCTAAGCTTAAAGAGAGAATAGGCGTGCGGTGACCGTCTCTGGTATACCCTGGCTGTTGCGCACCGTGGCGTACGTAAGGAATGAGTCCGATTTTCCCGCCGTAGCTGGATAATCGCCATACTCCAAAGCGCGGTCGGGCGACAACAGCGAACCATAGGTCTTGGCAGAGGTGTCGATCAGGAAATGCGATGCCTGTACCTTAACAAGGTATTTATTCTTCTTGCCAGCCGCACATGCGAGAGGCTCGCGGGACAGGAAGAGGTACGGCCCTCCCTCATTACCGATATACGTGCCCATGTTGCCCAGGCTGCCCACGCCACTATAGGTCGCCTCGATAGAAAACACGAAGGTATCGCCCATATATACGGCCTCGAAAGGCGAGACTGACGAGGGAAGGACTAGCTGGGCACGTTTGGTGTTGTTGCCATCGGTCAGATCGATTGCCGTTATGCCGTAGTAGACGCCCTCGTCGTTGCGGACACGCGGCGAGATGGTCAAAATGCCGTCGCTCGCGCGTGGGGCCGACGCAAAGCGGCCTGTCGATTTCCAAATTGTCTCGGCCTTAGATTCATCAAGCGAGCGACGATAGCAAAACGAATCGTTACTCGTTTTATTGCCGCCTGCCGAAGGCATTTTATACCAGATGACTGATGACCCGAACGCCGTAAACAGTGGCGGATCGTAGTCCTTGCCACCTCGATCGAGCTCAACCACGTCGCCAGAGAGCGAAGCGCCCGACAGATTTTGAGCGTAGAGCTTCCACGATGAATTGGCAAAGTTCATCTCAACCCACGCAAACACGCCATCGCCGGCACGGACATCGTAAAAAGCATATCCCGTGCCCTCGATAGGATCCTCAATTAATGTGGTAAGTGAGCCATCGCCCAGGTTGAGCACACCGAGTGTGTTGGCGTGCAGTGCCGATGCGGGCGCCATCATTGCCGCAGCATAGTCGCCATCGCAGTAGTACAGCAGCGTACCCAGCGGCAGCGTCCACGAGGCCGCAGGCTCAAGGTCGATGTCGACGGCCTCGTACTCATCCGTAATCGAGACGATCTTGGAATCGTCCTTGATAACCTGCGGCTCGCCGGCGGCATCATCACTGGTGCCTGTTTTTTTCGAACATCCGGCAAGCACCGTGGCAGCGCCCGCGGCGGCTCCACCGAGCACAAAGCCGCGGCGCGATATTCCGTTCTTGATGTGGTCGGCGATACCCATTAGGCGATCTCGGCGCGGGCGGCCTCGATAGCGCGCGTAAGCTGATCGGCGCAAGAGGTCTTCTTCATGCCGCAGGTATTGCCGGCAAGAACCTCGATCACACGGTCGGCAGGAGCGCCCTCGACCAGTTTGGAGATGGCCTTAAGGTTGCCATCGCAGCCGCCGATAAACTCGACGCCCAGTACCTTGCTGCCGTCGTCGGAAAGATTGAGATGGATATTGCGAGAGCACACGCCCTGAGGCTTGTAGTCAAAGCTAATCATTGAGATCCCCTCTCATAGAGAAATTTCAGATGTCTATTATCCCCGCCCGGGCCGATATAGTATCGCGGGCACCGATTCAACATCCTACGATGCACAAACCGGTGACTGCAATACTAACGATTCGCGTCCTGAGCGTGAACTTCACGCTTCTCTTGATACATGTTATGGTCGGCAACGCGGTATATCTCGGCTAGCGTACAGCCGGGTGTCTCTACCGTCGCGATGCCAAATGACGCGCTGACGGCCAGCGCATCATCGCTCGCCGCAGCAAGACCGCGGCGAAGATCTTGCACCAATTGACGCGCGGACTCGCGATCAGTGTAGGGGCATATCAACAAAAACTCATCTCCGCCAACGCGCATGGGCACAAACTTCTCGCCTGCCACCCGCCTCAATACAGACGCCGTACGCCGCAGCAACTCATCGCCCATTTCGTGACCGTAAAGATCGTTGGTGCGCTTGAGGTGGTTGCAGTCCATCATGATCACACTCACGGGCAGGGATTTGTTCACCGAGTCGTCGCCAAGGGACTCAAGGTAATTTCTATTGCGAAGCCCCGTCAGTTTGTCCTGAAAAGAAAGCTCTTCGGCGCGCTTTGCCATCGAGATGTTATGCGTCGCCACGACGACCGATTCCAGTCGGCCCCGCTCATCGCGACGCTGCGGAACAACCTGCAGCGAATACCAAGCACCTCGGCAATCTCGCACCTCGGCATCCAAGTGCGGCACGCCCTCCATACGGTCCCGAAGCGTACTTGTATCTATAAGTTCCATGACCACTTCGCGGCTTTCGGGACTCACAACGTCTCGACAAACCGTGTCCAAAAAGTCATATGCCTCGGTATGCTCAGCAAATATTTTCGCCATCGACGGCGACATGTTAATTCCCTCGATCTCGAGCGTATCGAGATGCAACAGGAAGGTCGACTCATACGCAGAACTGATGGCATTGATGATGCCGAGCTGTTTGTCCTTTTCGGCTAAGTTGCGGTGGTCAACGATATTTCGCGCTAGCAGCACCACGACCCAAAACGCCAGACCCACCAAGACGCCGGCAGCGACAAATGTGATCCTGTCAGACATGACCTCGGATTTGGGATACAGCGCAAACAGGCGGTAGTCCTTGTATGCCGCACGCACGGCATACCATGTTTCTTCCCGATACTCGATACGCGTCAGGCCTTCATCTTTCCAATCAATTCCACTGTCCGTGAGAAGTCGGGCAAGCGGCACATCGACAGACGGATCGTTCGAGGAGATGATTTGTGCATCGCACATCACAAGCACCGTTGGACCTTGGTGGAACGTGTTGTTCACGAGCACATCGGCAATCGTGTAGGAATAATCGTCGGCAGATTCAGTTGCGAGCGATCGATATCCCAGCACAACGCCATCGCCATACGGGACGACACTCACGGCAAAGTCGACACCGCGGCGCTCGAGGACATCAGAATAGGACACCCCTGAACCTCGATACATCGATTGGACCGAAGAGGATACGAGCTCTTCTCGCCACAGCATGAGCGGGTCGCGACCGTCAACGTCATAGTGGGCGATCATGTGACCGTCGGCGTCCATGACCAATAGTCCCGAAAGGTTCTCGACACGAACATATTCCTCGATCAGGTCGTCGCCGATCTCGACACACTCAGAAGGCAAAAACGTCGCAAACGACTCGACCGCGGCATCCAAATCGTGCGTCGCCTCGGTTTTTCTGCCTTGTTCGTATCGGTCGTATTTTTCACAGGCGTTTTCCAAGAACACCATGGTCTCTTGACCGAATCCAAATGTTTTATCGAGGCAGCGATGCGTGCCGACGGTATACAGCATGCCCAACAAGGCAAGGCTAACGACTACGCCCACGGCTATGACGGCAAGGTTCTTTCGACGCAAGCGGCGCTCGTCATTCATCATGATTTCGCCCCCGCCGCGTAATTGCTCACGATGCGATCAATCGTGCCGTCCCGATCCATGTCGAACAGCACGGTATTGAGGTTTTTGACGTACTCCCCCTCATAGCTGTTCTCAAACGCAACGCCCAGGTCAACTGTCATAACGTTGTCGGCAAACACGCGATAAACACCGGGATACTGCGCGACGAGCCGGTCGAGCGATTGAACGTCCGCCATCCAACAGTCAACATAACCTTTGACCAGGGCAGCTTTGCAGAGTTCGGCAGAGCCATATGATTTGATGTGCATATCCGGCGAGATACCCAGGTCCCCGGCAAGCAATCGGCGTTCACTCACCGAACCCGCAATCACCGCAATGGTCTTGCTTCCATCGAGAGACGTCAAACCCTTGATACCACTCGTTTTCTTGGCGGCGACCGAGACTGTCACGGTCAGATACGGCTCAGTCCAGTAATAAACGTCTTCGCGATAATTGGGCGAATAGTCGCACCACAGACAATCGATATCGCCGTTTTTGAGCAGGCGATCGCGATCATTCCAAGATATGTCAACAAATTGCGGTTTGATTCCAGCACGCTTGCAGGCCTCGCGGGCGATATCGATATCGATACCGGCGTAATCGCCTGTGGTATCGACATACACATAGGGGTCATTATCCGTAACGCCAATCTTGAGCACCGGGAGATCTTTATCGGCTTCATTCGAGGAGGAAGGACTGCGTCGAACGGTATACGTCAGGGCGCCCGCACAGACGGCAACAAAGAGTATGAGCACAAACGAGACGATAGCGCCTCGTTTAATACGTCTGGGCACGTGCCTCCTTTCATCAAAACAGCAGCCGAATTTTCATTCTATTACCGGAGCCTGCGGCAGCAACGAAAAAAAGCGCCTCGCCCAAGACGGGCAAGGCGCCAATGGTTGAAATGTATCCGCAAGCGGTCGAATAAAGCCAGCCTACTCGAAGCTCAGCTGCTCCAGACGATCAAAGACCGTGTCGATACGGGTGAGGAAGTCCCACGGATCAAAGATCTCGTCGAGCTTCTCCTGGCTGACGGTGCAGCGCGGGTCGGCCTCGAGACGCTCCTTAAAGGTGGGGCCAGAGACACAATCCTGCACCTCGTGCCAGGTTGCCATGGCGTTCTCCTGCACAATGGCGTACGCGTCCTCGCGGGTGATGCCCGTGTCGACGAGGGCCAGCAGCACCTTGGAGGAGAAGATGAGGCCGCGGGTCTTATTGAGGTTGGCCATCATGCGGGCAGGGTACAGCTGCAGGCCGTCGATAACGCGGATGAGGCACTGGAACATGTGGTCGAGGGCGATGAAGCTGTCGGCCTGGGCGACACGCTCGGCAGAGGAGTGCGAAATGTCACGCTCGTGCCACAGGGCGACGTTATCGAAGGCAACCTGGGCGTTGGACTTCACGACGCGCGACAGACCGCAGACCTTCTCCATGGTGATGGGGTTGCGCTTGTGCGGCATGGCGGAGCTGCCCTTTTGCCCCTTGCGGAACGGCTCCTCGGCCTCGAGCGTATCGGTCTTCTGCAGGTTGCGAACCTCGGTTGCGATGCGCTCACAGGTGGCAGCCGTGGTAGCGAGGACACCGGCGAGGTAGGCGTGATGGTCGCGGCTGATGACCTGCGTGGACAGCGGATCGTGAACCAGACCCAGGTGCTCGCAGACATACTCCTCGACAAACGGCTCGATGGAGCTGTACGTGCCAACAGCGCCCGAGATGGCACCGAAGGCAACGTTCTTGCGGGCGTCCTCAAGACGATCCAGATCGCGCTTGAGTTCCCATGCCCAAGAGCCAAACTTCATACCGAAGGTCATCGGCTCGGCGTGGATGCCATGGGTGCGGCCGGCACAGAGCGTGTTGCGCTCCTCAAAGGCGCGACGTTTGCAAATCTCGCCGAGCTTCTTGACGTCCTCGATGATCAGGTCGCAGGCCTGGGTGAGCTGGTAGCACAGAGCCGTGTCGCCCAGATCGGAGCTGGTCATGCCATAGTGAACCCAGCGGCTGGGCTTGGGGTCGCCCTCGGGAACATCGGCGTCGATGTACTCCTTCATGTTGGTCAGGAAGGCGATGACGTCGTGGCGCGTGACCTCCTCGATCTCGTCGACCTTTGCCTTCTCAAAGTTGGCATGGTCGCGGATCCACTGGGCTTCGTCTTTAGAAATGCCGATCTTGCCGAGCTCCGCCTGGGCCTCGCAGGCCAGGACCTCGATCTCCTGCCAAATGGCGTACTTGTTCTCGAGGGAAAAGATGTGTCCCATCTCCGGGCGGGTATAGCGATCGATCATAGCGGCTCCTTTTTGGTTATTGGCACGTTGGTCGTAACCCAACCATTGTACCGTGCGCAGGTGCAAGTATGGGCAGCAGGCATTAACCTAACATTTTGGAATTGGAGCGGGCAACGGGACGTCTGCGCATTTGCTTCGCAAATCCGCACCGGCTTCAGGGGCATATCGAGATTCACGAAACCGTTGGGGAAACTCCGCCGAATTGTCCGTCCCCACGTCTTCCTTTGTTGATGGAGCGGGCAACGGGACGTCCGCGCGTCCGCGTCGCGGACGCGCACCGGCTTCAGGCGCCTTACGGCGCCTTCGCCTGCTCGCTACAAACGCTTCGCGTTTGTTTTACGCTCGCACCCTGTCGGGTTCGAGTCCCGGCACTTTATTGAAAAAGGCACGGTAGCGAAACGTTACCGTGCCTGAAATTCGAATGGAGCGGGCAACGGGACTCGAACCCGCGAGTGTCAGCTTGGGAAGCTGATGCCTTACCACTTGGCGATGCCCGCTTGTGTGTTGGCTAGTATAACGCGGTTGTCTTGTTCGATACAAGGGTGTCGATGCTTGTTTTAGCTGTGGAGAATCGTCTGGAAAACAGTCCAATTGTGGAGATAGGGACCTCTGACGTCCTTATTTCACCATCTTTTACCTGCGATTTTATTTGATTGTTCCATATGGGCCCAATTTGTCAGAAATCGGGCAAGCTTTTGGTCAGCTTCCGGTACTTACCCGCATGAACCTCGGGGGTAGCCTCGTCCCAAGCGCCGCAGCCTCCCCGTGCGGCGCACGAGGGATAAGGAGCAGCCATGTCCAACGCACCCACGCACTCTGTCCACAGCGCAATCGCAACAGGCCCGCTGCTCCTACTCCTCTTCCTACTCATCAGTTGCTTGGCGCCGGTACCCGCACTTGCCATCGACGGCTACGATCAGCTCGGCTTCCGTACCATTAGCGACGATTGCGGGCCCTTCCTCATCGGTAAGTACGAGGCTCAAGACGCCTCAATCGCATACTGCATGAACCAGGAACGTCCCGGTCCCACCAAGCCGGGTGGCCCATGGCTCAACTTTGACCAGGGCTGGGTATGGCTCGACGACGAGTTCGCCGCGATCGTTTGTCACGGATATCCTTCTGCCACGTCGTTTGGCGGTTACAACCTGTCGCCCGATCGCGCCCGCGCCGCCACTCAACTTGCCGTATGGATGCTTAACGGCACCACCCATGTCGACGGCACCTACTCCTACACAACAGCTCAAGGCAAGACAAAAAGTGGGCATTTTACCGCCGACAATGAGGTTGTGGCTGCCGCACGGTGGCTTCACGACAATGCAAAATCGGGAGGCATCAAAGCCGCTCCGCACCGCGCGCGGCGCTATTTGGGACCCATATCGGGCGGCAGCAAGCGTCAAGACATGCTCTACGTACTGCCATCTGTCTCCGTTTCTTTCCAAAAACAGTCCGCGAACACCGTCATTACCAGCGGAAACGACACCTATCAGTTTGACGGGGCAACATTCGATATCTTCGAGAGCATGAGCGACGCGCGCATCGGCACGCTCAAAATGGACGGCAACGGCCGAGCGCAGGCAACACTTTTGCCCAACACGGCATACTACCTGGTAGAGACAAAGGCGCCGGCAGGCTATGTCCCTCGACGCGACCGGATCCCCTTTACCACGGAGGGCAGTGGTGGCCATGTCACAATCGATGAGCAACCAGGCACCATCACGCTACGCATCGTAAAGCTTGACGCCGCAACGGGCACTGGATCCCAAGCGGGAGCCTCGCTCGCCGGTGCCGAGTTTACCTGCGTTTCTCAATCCACCCCCGGATGGACGCAAACCCTTACGACCGACGAAACCGGTCGAGCCGCCCTTGCCGATGTTCCCCTGGGAACCTTCACCGTCTATGAGTCGAAGGCTCCCGAGGGCTACCTGCTGCCCAGCGACAGCTGGACCTACACCGTTGGGGCCGACCAGTTGGGCGATTCGGGCGTCGTCGAGCTCGAATCTCGCATTTCCGATATTCCGATTGCATTTGACCTTGAAATTTCCAAGTTTAAAGATCACGGCAACAGCGATCAGTCTGGCTTGGAGCAGCCCGCTGAAGGCGTTGTCTTTGAAGTCATCAGCAATAGCTCACAACAGGTTGTTGGCACGTTGACCACAAATATCTATGGTTTTGCCTCCACCAAAGACCAGCCCGGAGCATGGTTCGGCGCAGGCAAGCGGCCCGATGGCGTCCACGGAGCCATCCCCTACGACCGTGCCGGCTACACAGTTCGGGAGGTTCCAGAGTCCGTCCCCGAAGGCTTTAAACAGGCAGGAGAATGGACCGTCTCGGCCGAACAGATCGCTGACGGTGCCGAGCTTCAGTACATCGTGGACAACCATGCCCTATCGACGCACCTCCAGATTGTTAAGCGCGACGCCCAAACCGGTGCCGCGGTTCCCCTTGCCGGCTTTAGCTTCCAGTTGCTCGACAGCAACCACGAGCCCATCTCGCAAACGTGCTGGTATCCGTCCCACAATATCCTGAACACCTTTACGACCGACACAACGGGTACCGTCACGCTGCCCGAATCTCTTAACCCGGGCACCTACTACGTGCGAGAGGTCTCGTCAAAGAAGCCATACCTTGTCGGAGAGGACCTCACGATAACAATCCCCGCCGACAGATATCTAACGCCCGTTGCAATCGCCTCATGCTTCGACGACGCGGTAACCGGAAGCATCGAAATCGTAAAGTCCGACGCCACCGATGGGCGCAACCTCATGGGGGCCGTATTTGATATCCGAGCTGCAGGCGATATTGTTCGCCCCGACGGTAGCATCGTTGCCCTGGCCGGCGAAACTGTCGCCACGGTAACGACTGACGAGCAGGGGTCCGCCCGCGCAAGCCATCTTTCGTTGGGATGTGGAACCGCATGCTACGAAGTCGTTGAGACCCAAGCGCCCGAAGGATACCTCCTGGACCAGAATCCCCATACGGTCGAGCTGTCATATGCCAACCAGACAACGCCCGTCATCGAGGCCCATCTCGGAGTGTCCGACGATTTCACCAAGGTTGATATCTCCAAGGTCGATGCAAGCGGTGAGCAGGAAGTGGAAGGCGCACAGCTCACCCTATATGGTCCCGATAAAACCGAAATAGACTCCTGGACCTCATCCGATAAACCGCACCGTATCGAACATCTTGCGCCCGGCACCTATACGTTGCGCGAAATGATGTCCCCGCGGACCTACGACCTTGCCGAGGAGATAACGTTTGAAGTGAAGGCTACGGGAGAAGTCCAATCTTTTGCCATGAAGGACGCGCCGATCGAGATCAAAGGACAGATCGACAAGCGTCAAGAAATTGCCCAGCCCGTCGGGGATGCCCTCTTGGCCAACGGCGATGGCAAAAACCGCGCCGCGACACAAGCCGATGCGAAAGGGTTTTTCTCCTACACCGTCGATGCGCGAAACGAGTCGACCACCTGGGTTGATGAGTTCACAATTACCGATGATCTTGAGTGCGCCAAGGACGGCACCGCAAGATTCGTCTCAATCGAAACCCCTATCGCCACCGGCGACCTCAACGGCCTATGTAACGTGTGGTACCGCACGACGCCGCTGGGCTCGTCAAGCATCGACGAGCAGGCAAACGCGACACTTGACGATGGACATGAAAACCCCTGGCTTGAGTCCGAAGAAGTTAAAGAGCGCTTAGGCGAGGACCGTCGCCTCGTTGATTACGAAGGCTGGCATCTCTGGAAAACCGATGTCCCGGCCACAGAATCAACCACACTTGAGGCACATGAGCTCGATCTTCCCGCCAATACCGTCGTAACGGGCATTCGCATTGAATACGGTGCGGTGGCCGCCGACTTTACGACTCGAAGCGATGCGGATTCTTGGACCCGCGATGATCTCAAAGATGAGCACGACGACCTTGACGATGTCAAAGCAATCCTTGGTACAGACGCTCGGGGTGCAGTCGTGCACATGCAGGCAACGTCGGCTTATACGCCACAAACTGCACTCACCAACAGCGCCCGTGTCGACCTCTGTCGCAATGGCGGCGGCGACAAACTTGAGTCACATGACGAAGATCGCGTCGTTCAACAATGTGCCCTGCCGCAAGACCTGCCGGCAACGGGATCTATTCCCATCGCCGCCTGCCTAACCGCCCTCTTGACTTCCGGCGCCGCAGCCATCTTGTTTGCCCACCTGGAATCGGCATCGAGGAGGCGCTAATGCAAAAAAGTGGGCGAACCAGTCTCCCGGTTCGCCCTCTTTTAGCCATGTAAAGTGCCGCGGCTATTCTGCAGATGAAGATCCGCCGTCGACGAGCGCTTGCTCGGACTCAGGGATTCCATCGGCACCCGTACTTTGCTCCTGCTCCACCTCTTCGCTGATTGCGGACGCGGGGGTCGATCCCTTTACGCCCACGATGTAGGCAGCCCCAAATCCCAAAGCGACGGCAATAAGGGTCAGAATCAAGTAAACAGGCCAATGACGTTTAATGAACGAAAACACGTTGACTCCTTAGAGCTCCGCCTACGAACGGCGGATAACCTCGGTCACGACCTCGGATACCGTGGCGATGTTCGTCGGGTTAACGTTGTGGGGCAGGTCGTCCTCGGTACGAGCACAAGCCAGGCGCGTGCCGTCCACACCGGCGATGGTGAGGGCGCGGCGGCTCGCCTCGAGCGCGGCATAGGCATCGGTCCTGGCATAGGGCATCTCGAGCGCACCACAATCGACATGGAACGACTTACAGACCTTGCTGACCAGGTTCATGATGCGGCGGTCGCCCTTAAGCAGCTGCTGCTCGCCCTCGACTGTCACGACCGAAAGCCTACCGGCGCCGACGGATTCAAGATTGATGAAGAATACGCCGCGGAGCTTATCGCGATGCGAGGCTAAGAACGCCTTCATGCCGGCGCCATCACAATCCGAGGCACCCGTCGCCACAAACCAGATATCGTGACCGAGCAGTTCGTCATCGCCCATGGAGGCGACAGCCGAGAGCATGTCTTCGTCAGATGCGCCATCGGAAGACGTAGCGCCGCCCTTCCAGCCGTCGTTATCGTCCTCGAAGTTATCCCACGAGCCGATACCGCGGCCGGACTTCTTGGCATCGTAATCGTCTTCGACACCCAGCCAGTCGCTCATGCTGTCCTGATCGTTTTTCTTTTTACGACCGAACAGACCGCCCAGACCGCGCTTGCGGGGCTTGGGCGCAGCCGAAGCGGGAGCCGAGATAGTCTCGAGCGGCCGCGCGCCCGACGCGGCGGGCATAGAAGGCGCAACGGGCGCCGATGTGGGCTCGGGACCCTGCGCCGTCGCGAAGGGGTCATCGACCTGAGCCGAGGGGTCGGGAAGGTCAAACAGCGACGTGCGAGACGCAACGTTAGCCTGCTTCATCGACGGCAACGACGGATCGGGGACCGAGGCCAGCGGCGACGAAGAGGGCGCAGGCGCCGGAACTGACGCCGGATCGGGAACATTCATCTGCGGGCGCGGTGCAGCCTGAGACGAAATCTGCGCCATGAGGGAATCGACCGTTTCGTCCTGAGTGGGGGCGACGTTGGCAACCGTGGAGCCAGAACCACCCGGAGTCGGCATGGTGAAAATCTGCGTGGAGTAAGGTCTCGACTCGTCCGTCTCGGGCACCTCGGAAACTTCGGAGACCACAGCCTCCTCCTGCTCGACCTCGGCCGAATCGTCCTGCTCGACCGCCACGTGCTGCTCTTCGTCAGCGCCGACCTCGACGGCCTGGTCTTCGGCAACATCCGGGGTTTCAACCACATCGGCGGCCTCGGCATCGTTTGCCACAGCGGCCTGATCATCGGAAGCCTCAAGGGGCTCAGCAATCGCGGTGCCCTGCTTTTCAAACGTTATCGTGGCATCGAACTGCGCGGCGTCGAACGACATGGTGCTATCGACGGGCTGCTGGGGCTCGAAAGACGTCGTAGCCTCGACAACGTCCTCGGATGCCGGTTGTTGGGGCTCAAAAGACGTCGTAGCTTCGGCAGCATCGACGGCCACTGGCTGCATAGCCTCGTTCTGTTCGAACTCCTGTGCCGCGAGCTCACGCTCCGCCTCGGCTGCCTGCTGCTGGGCGATAGCCTCCTGCTCGGCAGCCTCGCGTGCGATAGCGCGCTTTTCCTCAAAGTCGTCGATGAATTTCTTGCCCTTTGCAAACGCGCCCTTAAAGAAGCTGGATGCGCTGGCGCCAATCGAAGAGAAGGCGGATGCAATATCGGCATGGGGCGTCGCCGCGGGAATCTCGGCCGAGAAATCGGTATCGCTCTCGTAAGACACGCGTCGCGGCTGCTCGACATAATCATCGTCAGACTCGTCCGCGACGTCCTGTGCCGGCGC
Organism: uncultured Collinsella sp.; assembly: GCA_934668695.1. Next base: position 18,041 of record CAKUOD010000017.1, read on the forward strand.
GGCGGGTGCCAGAATGTCCAGTCCCGCTGCAGGATCGATTGTAGACATAGCCTCGGGCTCCGCAACGGCAGGAGAAGCCGCAGCGGGCACGTCGTCCACAACGGCGGCGGGTGCAGGTGCATCCGCGACGGGGACAGGCTCGGGCTCGAACGTCGGCTCCTCGCCCTCCTCGTAATCGAGCGTACAGGACTCGGGAAGCATCCCGAGTGCACGAATGGCATCCGAACCAAAGCGGATGTTGCCGGCGGCATTGCGATAGAGCTTAGGCTCAGGCTCGCTGGGCTCGACCACAACAGGCTCTTCCGCCGGCTCGACAGCGGGGGCCTCGGCAGCGGGCTCTTCGACTTGGGCAGCCTGGTCCTGAGCCTCGGGCACGATGGCGCCAATCAGCGTCTCGTCGGCAGACGCACCCTCAAAGCCATCGATCTGCTCGTCGAAAGCCTCGCCCTGTTCGGATTCGAACTGAGCATCGGGAGCGATCGGCTGGCCGAACTCATCCTCCTCGTAGGCAGGCTCCTCATACTCGATGGTGTTGCCATAGTCGTTTTGCTGCTGGGCCGCGGCATATTCCGCCGCCGCACGTGCCATCTCCTCGGCGCGACGTTTTTGCTCACCAAAATAGGTGTCGAACGGAACGTCGTCGGGGAACTCATTCTCGCCCTGGAAGGGAGCAACGTTGTCCATAACGCCGAGCATAGCGGCGACAGAAGACTTGTTGCACACCGCGCCGGACGTATAGGGAAGAATGTAGCGGTTAGAAATGATGTTTGCCGCGTTGGCGAGCGCAACGAGGGAAGCGAGGATCGCGACAATCCACAGCAGAACCTTGAGCGCGCCGGGGAGCGGCAGGATACGCAAGATGGCAACGGCAGCAGGGGCAACCGTGGCAACGGGCAACAGCTTGGCGATGAGCGCACGATACGAAGCATAGGGCTCGCGGGCGAGCAGCTCAGCACGGGGAGAGTCGTAGTGTGCGACAACGACCACCGGGCGGTTGCGCGGAGACGCGAGCGGGCCCGAGGCCTTGTGGTAGGCGATGACATTTTGGCTCACGCCCGTCTTGCCCAGGCGCGAAACCACGGGGTGGCCCGTGAGTTCGAGCACGTAAAGAACGGCGCCGGCAATGGCCAGCAAGGTGCCGACCAAGCCGATGCCGCCGCCGATGCCCATCAGTAGGGCGCCGGCAAACGCAAGAATACCGGTAACGGCAAATGCCAACCTACTGGGCGCCGGGGCATTGAACTCCTGAACCTCGGGATCAAAGCCGTGGTTGCGGAAGATCTGAGCGATATCCTCGGCAGCCAAGCGCTCTTCTTCGCTGCATGCCGGCGTAATGCCGGTGTTCTGCAGCAGGTGGTTAATATAGTTCTGGGTGTTCGCCATGTGCGCTCCACATCCATAATCCGACAAATAGGCCCAATGCATGCACATTAGAACCGTATATAGTCGAAAGTATACCCCGAGCGAGCGCAAACGACCGAATTCGGGCCATCTTAACGCCCCGAGCGGACAAGGATATAGCCTAATCTCCATATCGGACTAAAATCATGGCAGCAAACCATCTTCTCATGCGAGGACTCTATGACGGCAAGCGACGCGACCGCGACAATTAAAAAGGGGAATTCGGAGCCCAGTTTCGATAAAACGGCTCAGCGCATCCTCAATCTTTTCTTTGTGCTCAACAGCTCCCCCGAACCGCTGACGACCGAGCAGATCGTCTTGGATTCTGACCTGGGATATGGCTCGGGCAACATCGACTCGGATAAGCGCAAGTTTCGGCGCGATCGTGACAAACTGCTCGAGCGTGGCATCTTAATCAAGGAGGTTCGCCCCGCCGGTGCGCAGGAGACCGAGGAAAGCTCGTGGACAATCGACCGCGAGCACACGTTTGCGGCAGGCGGCCTCATCACCGCAGACGACGCCGACATCTTGCTGGACGCCATCGACCAGACGCTTGCGACCGGCTCCTACGCCTTTGCCGCGCCACTTGCCGACATCCGGTCCAAGATTGCCTACCTCACCGGTATATCGGCCGCAGACGAGACGCCGATTCATCGTTCCCCCACCGTCGATGCGGTTTGGAGTGCCTTTGCCGAGCGCTGTGCACTGCGCTTTTTGTATCAGAACGGTCGCGGCGAGCAGAAAGAGCGCACCGTCTGCGTCTACGGTATGTTCGAGCACGATGGCACGGCGTATTTCTGCGGCTTGGACAATGCCACCGACAACATCAGAACGTTCCGCTGCGACCGCATCGTCCGTGCTTGGCGTCCCTCAAGGGCATACACCATTCCCGCAGACTTCAATCTCAACGATTACTTGTTCTTTGAGTTCGATTTTGCCGACCGCCCGCCCGTTGCGGCAACGTTCTCGTTCGCGCATGAGGCGCAAGCCGATATGGTCAGCGGCCTCACGCGCGGACGAGGCAATCTTGCACGCAGTAAAGAAGGATGGACCTGGACCGTTGACGTGCGCGACTTTGACGCGGCCGCCTCATTCTGCATGGCCCATGCCATGGACGGCATGAGGCCCGTTGCCCCCGACGCACTCAAACTGGCGTGGAACCGCCTCATCGAAAGGACGGTGCATGAGCATGCCCGTGCGTAAACTCACCAGCGAGCAGAGACTCTCGCGTGCCATCGACATCATGGAAGCCCTCTACGCCGCCGGGAGCGCGGGACTGACGAAAAATGAGATTTGCAGCCGCTTTGACATTTCCGGAACCTCGCTGGACGAGATCCTCGATATTGTCTCGACCCTCGCCGATCGCGAGTCGGGCGCCCGCATTATCTGCGAGCGCAACGGCGAACACATATCCCTTACCGGCGATGCGGGACGCGTGCTGCCGCTACGCCTGAGTGCCGCCGAAGGCGCCGTGCTCAATCACGAACTCGAATCGCTGGGGATTGAGCCTCGGACGGCGGCGCGAATTCGACGGGCACTTCTTCCCGAAGAGCTCGGCTACAATCAGCGCGTCGTCGACACCGTCGTCCGCGGATCGCACTGGCAGCAGCTCAGCAGCGCCATTCAGGACGGCGTTCGCTGCTGTATCACCTATCGTTCGATGGACGATGCACAGCCGCGCGAGCGTCTCATCGACCCCTTGCGCATCGCGACACATGGCGACCAGACCTACCTGATTGCCTGGGACATCGAAGTTGATGGGCAACGTTCCTACCGCATGGACAAAATCGAGGGTCTTTCCCTCACCGAGGATTCCGTCGAGCGCCACGCGCCTTCGACCGCATCCCTCCACGACTCTCTCTCCCAAGCGGAGCAGGGCGCAAAGCTCCTCATGCCACTCGACATGGCAGAGCGTCTGGGCTGGGCCGGCATTATGTCGATCGAGCCTAATGGGGCAGGTGCGGCGACGGTAATCGTGCGCTACAGCTCCGAGCGCTGGCTGTTCAGCCAGGTAATAGCAGCGGGCGGAGCCATCCGCATTCTGGATGACCCCGCCCTGTCAAAGCGCCTATGCGATATGGCGAAGACCTTAGCCTGTCCGCTCTAGCGGCGCCGTTCGTGCGCCTGGCGCCACAACTGCAGATAGTGACCGATCTGCGCCGATTCAATGCGCTGATAGGAACTCGTGGGCAGCGAAGTTAAAAACTTCTTGCCATAGCCCTTCGTCACCAGGCGTGGGTCGGCCAAGATGAGCACGCCGCAATCGGTCGACGAGCGAATGAGGCGGCCGGCGGCTTGTTTGACCTCGAGTACGGCCTCGGGCAGCGAATAGCGCGCCCAAGCGCGGTCTTCGCGCAAATTACGCTCGCACGAGAGCGGGTCCGTGGGACTCGAGAACGGCAGCTTGGGGATGATGACGCAGCGCAGCGTCTCGCCGCTGGCATCAAACCCCTCCCAGAAGGCTTTGAGTGCAAAGAGCGACGAGGTCGGCTCGTTGATAAAACGATCCCGCAGACGGCGCGGAGACGAATTTCGCTGCTGGCAGTTAAGCTCCAAGCCTGCACGGGCCAGCTTGGGCTCCACACGGGCGAACAGATCCTCCATATCGCGTCTGTTGGTGAACAGCGTGAGAACCGATCCGCCCATGGCAAGATGGGCATCGACCAGTACGCGCTCGAGTGCCGACAGATAGCCCTCGCGATCGCGCGGGTCGGGAATATCCCCGGCAACGACTACGGCCATATTCGAGTCGAAGTCATAGCTCGAATCCAGATGCAGCGACGAAGACGTCGAAGCACCGATACGGTCGAGGCCAACGGCGTGGTTAAAGTGCTCAAAGCTCTTAGACACCGTCATGGTCGCCGAGGCAAAGATGGCCGTGTGAACCTCGGGCAACCACTCAGTCGCCAGGGCCTCGCCGATATCGATGCGCTCGGCGGTCATCGACTCGCCGCCAGCACGCAGCCTGCGGTTGACCTGCAGCGAGTACACGTAGTGCTCGTCGGTACCATCGATGATGAGCTTGAGGTTCTCCGTTAGTTCGTGTAGACGGTGCGAGATATCACTCAGGTCGACAACGGTCTCGGGCTTATCGCCGGCAACAGCCTGCACCAGCGCATCGACACTCTTGTCCGCTTGCTCCAGCGCGTCGATGGCGACGTGTGCCGACTGCATAAAATCATGCCAGTCGTCCGATTCACGCAGCTCGGGACCAATCCACAGGTTTGCGTTGTCGTAGCCGCCACGGGCGCGCCGGCCCAGCTCGCGAACACCATCGAACACATCGGCAATCGCCATGCTCGCGCGGGCAACGGTGGATGTCGCCTTGGCGGTCAGTCCCAAGTAGAGCGTAGAGCCCTCCGAGGTTGCTAAATCGCGGGAAACCTGGCTCAGCGCACCGGCGCTCGAACCGCCCAGGCGTTCAAACAGAACGCGCGACTCATCTGCCGAGACCACACGCGCCCACTGGCGGCGGGCCTCGCGCTCGATGGAATGGGCCTCATCAACTACCCAATGGCGAATCGGGGGCAAAATCCTGCCCTCGGCAGCGACATTGCGGAACAACAGCGAGTGGTTGGTGACCACCACGTCGGCATGTGCCGCGCGGCGACGAGCACCGTGAACCAGGCATTTGTCGGGGAAGAACGGGCACAGGCGACGGGCACACTCGCGCGAGGCCGTCGTAAAGTCGGGACGGTTGACGCTGCGCCAGCGAATGCCAAGCGAATCGAGGTCGCCGTCTGCCGACTGGCACACGTACGCCATAATGACCGCAACCGCGGTGAGCGTGTCAGCCGGATCGCGCTTGGTGGTGATCTCGACCTGACCGCGACTCATGCGCTCGAGCTTACGCAGACACGGATAGTGGTCATACCCCTTCAGTGCGCAAAACGAAAGACCGTCAGGCAACTGCTCGGCAAGTTTTGGCAGCTCATGGTACATAAGTTGGTCGGCAAGATTATTCGATTTAGTCGCGATACCAACCGTAATGTTATTGCGGCGCGCGGCCTCGGCAAAAGGCACCAGATAGGCCATCGACTTACCGACGCCCGTACCCGCCTCGATTACGCGATGCGTGCCCGTAACGAGGGCATCACGAACCTCGAGCGCCATCGCGATCTGCTCATCGCGCGGCTCGTAGGTGGGATACATGCGGTTGACCAGACCGCCCGGGGCGTAGTCCGCCTCGATCTCTTCGCGACTCGGCATCTTGAGCACCGGCAGCTCATCGGCATCCACGCGATCCTCAGCGCGGTCGGCCTTGAGAACGTCGGCGCGGGCGGCGCTGAGCGAGAAGATGGAGCCCGGGTTCTGCCCTGCCAAGAATGAGAAGATAGGACGATAGGACCAAGGCACGTCCGGATGCATGTCGGCTAGGCGCGCCATGAGGCCCTGGGGCAAGTCGGTGAGCGCCACGAGCAACACGCGCCATACGCCACACAGGGCGTCGACGTCGGCATTCGCACGATGCGACACCGAGTCGCAGCCAAACAGATCGGCCATAAAAGACAGCTTGTGCGAGGCCAGGCGCGGAAGCGCGATGCGCGACAGCGCCAGCGAATCGATCCAAATATCGCTCACGTTGACGCCGCCTTTGACCGACTCGATAAACGAGCGGTCGAACGTGGCGTTGTGTGCGATCACCGGGCAGCCACCGACAAAATCGGCGAGAGCGGCGACGGCCTCAACCGCCGACGGGGCATCTGCCACATCGGCATTTGTAATGCTCGTGAGCTCGGTAATCTCGGCGGGAATCAGCTGCTTGGGATGCACGAAGGTATCGAAGCGGTCGATGACCTCGCGGCCCGAAAGACGGGCCGCCGAGATCTCGATCAGCTCGTTGTCCTGCACCGAAAGACCTGTGGTCTCGGTATCGAGGACAATCACATCTTCCTCGATAAGGCCGAAGGACTGCGTTTTGGCGCGTTCGGCAAGCGTGGCATAGGAGTCGATGACAAACTGCGGCGTTCCTGACGAAACCGCGTCCTCGATTAGCATGCAATGCCCGCTCGACGAAGGCCCATACGGATCAGGCTGTCACAGACCTGCGGGAACGTCATGTCGTCGGTGTGGCGGATCTCATCCGGATACAGCGACGTATCGGTCATGCCGGGAATGGTATTGGTCTCGAGGATAACGGGGCCGTCCTCACTCACAATAAAGTCGCTGCGCGAGATACCCAGGCAACCGAGGGCCTTGTGAGCGGCGCAGGCAAGCTCCTGAGCGCGAGCGTAATTCTCGGGCGAAATCTGCGCCGGAATGCGATGGATGTCCGTAGGGTCGACATATTTCACGTCCAGATCGTAGAACTCGCAGTCCTCGGGCTTGCGAATCTCGACAATCGGCAGAGCGCGCACGTCATCTTCACCGTATACGCCGACGGTGATCTCGGTACCCTCAATGCACTTCTCGACCAGCACTTTGTCGCCGTACTCAAACGCCTTGGCGATTGCCGCGGGCAGCTCGGAGGGCTCATGGACCAGGGAAATTCCATAGCTGGAACCGTTGACGGCCGGCTTCACAAAGCATCGCTCGCCACAAACGTCGACGATATGATCGATATCGACTTCATCGCCCACCTCGAGCGCGAGGCCGGGGGCAATGGGAATGCCCGCCTTGGCGTACAGGAGCTTAGAGACCTCCTTGTCGGCACCGCAGGCGCTGGCAAGCACGCCCGAGGCCGTGTAGGGGATACCCAGGGTCTCCATGGCGCCCTGCATGGCGCCATCCTCGCCGCCGGCACCGTGCATGGCGATAAACGCCACGTCAAAGCCGCCGGTCGCCATGGTTACCATAAAATCATCGGCAGCCGTGTCGAGCAGCTCCACCGAAGTGTAGCCGGCCTCCTTCAAGGCAGCCACGACGTTCTTTCCCGAATTGAGCGAGATCTCGCGCTCAGCGGAATGACCGCCCGCCAAGACCGCTACGTGCATGTTCTCTAGGCTTTTACCCGGCATGGGCAGACTCCTCCTCTATAATTTCTGCAGCTGATACCATATTGTAGCGATACCCTCTACGTTTCCCCAAAATCGAAAGGCTTCCATGAATCCCAGGACTAAATCTCAGGACATTCGCGACTTGAGCCAAAACGATATTCGCGAGCTCGTGGCCGAACTTGGTCAGCCCGCCTTCCGCGCGAAGCAGCTCATCGAATGGGTCTTTGAGAAGAACGTTTGTTCGTTTGACGATATGACCAACCTTCCCAAGGCTTTCCGTGAGCAGCTTAAAGAGGCTTTTGCCTTTGATACGCCGACTGAACTCACCAAGCAGGTTTCCAAAGATGGCTCGCGCAAGTATCTGCTCGAGTACCACGATGGCATTTCCGTCGAGACTGTCGGCATGCCCCGTCGTAACAAGCTTTCCGTCTGCGTTTCCACGCAGGCAGGCTGCGGCATGGGCTGCGCCTTTTGCGCTACCGGTCTCAACGGCCTCAAGCGCTCTCTGACCGCTCAAGAGATCGTCGACCAGGTGCTTCATGTATCCAACGACTTTGACGAGCGTGTCACAAGCGTTGTCTTTATGGGCCAGGGCGAGCCGTTTGCCAACTACGACGAGGTTCTCAAGGCGCTGCGTATCCTCAACGACCCCGATGGCATCGGTATCGGCGCTCGTCACCTCACCGTCTCTACCAGCGGCGTTATTCCCGGTATTCGCAAATTTGCCGATATCCCCGAGCAGTTCACGCTTGCCGTTTCCCTGCATTCCGCCATCCAGTCGACGCGCAATAAGCTCATGCCCGGTGTTAAGAAGTACACGCTGCTTCGCCTTCACGAAGCGCTTCAGCTCTACACCGAGAAGACTGGCCGCCGCCCGACCTATGAGTATGCCATGATCGAAGGCGTCAACGATACGAATCCCGAGATGCAGGCACTCTGCGACTTCTGCGAGGGAACGCTGTGCCACGTTAACCTGATTCAACTTAACGACATCGAGGGCAGCCCGCTCAAGCCGTCGCCGATTCATAAGGTTGAGGATCTTCAGCGTCGTCTTGAGTCCCGTGGCATCGAGACCACGATTCGTAACTCCCGTGGTAACGATATTGACGCCGCTTGCGGACAGCTGAAACAGCGCTTCAAAGTTCAGAAGAACGCATAGGGGAGTCGCACTCCAAAACGTTTCATGTGAAACATCGAACGGCCCCGGTTGCAGGATATGCAACCGGGGCCGTTTCATTTATTGACCTCAATTTTGGACCAGCTGCTACCTTTCCCATTTTTTACGGACAAAATAAGGGGCCCTTGTCTCATGAATCAGACAAGGGCCCCTTTAGAAAAGGCGGGTAATTGTTAGGTACCTAAAAACCAACATTCTCCCACTGATGATTAACCCAATCTTGGTTAATCTTGGGATTCTTAGTTACCTGAGCAGTGCGCATTGCGACATCTTCGGTCATCACATCCATTTTCTTCTTAGATGTGTCAACGATATCCTGAGCTCCGCGAAGCAGTCGACCTCGTAACTCCTCGTCTGTCGCGATCTTACATCCGGCAAAGGCACCAGCGGCGATAGTAGTTGCCAAAGCAATGGCCGCGAGAAACTTATTCTTCATCTTGATCCTCCTGACCAAATTGAATCATTTCACCAAGAATACGAGAGAGCTCTTCCTCGTCTTTAAACTCAATCTCAATCTTATTCTTTCCACGCGAGCTCTTCACACGCACGTTGGTATTAAATACCTGACGAAGTACACGCGCAGCCTTTTTAAAAGACTGAGGCGTTGCAGGCCGCGGCGTCTTAGGTGTCTCTCCGGCAGAAAACAATGGAGCAAGATTTTCTGTCGCTCTTACGGAAAGACCCTCCGCAACAACCTTCTCTGCAAGTCGAATTCGAGCATCCTCATAGGGAACTGCAAGAATCGCACGTGCGTGACCAGCAGTAAGTTTACCCTCAAAAATCATCTGCTGAACTACTTCGGGGAGATCGAGAAGGCGCAGCGAGTTTGTAATTGCAGAGCGTGACTTGCTTACGGCCTTCGACAATGCCTCTTGGGTCATACCGCTAGCATCGATGAGCTGGCGATAGCCCTTAGCCTCTTCGACAGGATTCAGATCGGAACGTTGAAGATTCTCGATAAGCGCAAGAGCAAGCATCTCTTCATCATTAACATCCTTAATGATGACAGGCAGTTCCTCAAGACCAGCAAGCTTTGACGCCTGGTAACGACGCTCACCAGCGATGATCTCATAGCCGTTTCCATGCTTACGAACCAAAAGCGGCTGCAAAACGCCATGTTCTTGGATTGACTCGCTCAACTCGCGAAGTTCGGTTTCGTTAAAGTGAATTCGCGGCTGATTAGGGTTGGGAACGATATCCTCAATCGGCAGTTTTGTTTCAGATGCGGCATTTGAAGCCGATGCAGCAGAACCACCTGTCTCATACTCGGCCTCTGAGACCAAAGCATTGAGTCCACGTCCCAATCCGCCACGTTTCTTTGCACTAGGCACGCTTGATCACCTCTTTTGCAAGGTTCATATACGCTTTTGCACCCTTATTTTGAGGCGCATAGGTAATTACCGGTTCTCCAAAAGACGGAGCTTCGGAGATTTTAACCGTACGAGGGATCAGCGTCTTAAATGCCTTATCACCAAAGTACGATTGAACCTCCTCAACAACCTGATTCGACAGGGAAGTACGCGAGTCATACATTGTCATAAGCACGCCATAGGTGTCTAAGCCCTTGTTCAGACGTGATTTGACCATCTTCATTGACTCAAGCAACTTCGTAACGCCCTCGAGTGCGTAATACTCACACTGGATTGGAATCAAAACGCTATCTGCTGCGGTCAAGGCATTGATAGTAAGCAGGCCGAGCGAAGGAGGACAGTCAATGAAAATAAAATCGAACTCGTCCTGAATCGGCTCAAGCAAATCTTTGAGGCGGGTTTCACGAGCAATTGCGCTTACGAGCTCAATTTCTGCACCTGCAAGCTGAATCGTAGCTGGAATTACGAATACCTTTTTGCAATTTGTATCAAGAACAAGCGATTCTGCCGGCACATCATTCAACAATGCATCATAGATGCAGTGATCAAGGTCTTCTTTTTCAATTCCAAATCCACTGGTGCTGTTTCCCTGCGGATCAAAATCGACAATCAGTGTCTTACGACCCTGCTCACCCAGTGCTGCTGCAAGGTTTACAGCCGTCGTTGACTTACCGACGCCGCCTTTTTGATTGATGATTGCAATGATACGCGTGTCTTTTGCGCTCTTAGAACGCTTAACGTCGCGAAATCCCACGGTCCCTCCTGGTGTGTATTAAAGCTGTCAAACGGAGGATGTTTCACGTGAAACATTCCGATTCGATATCAACCGCCATGTTTCACGTGAAACACTGCAAGTTGTTAATATCCATTATGTTTCACGTGAAACATCTAGGCAAGCGGATTCTTCTTAGCCATGCCATTTGCACGAGGCAATGAAACGGATGCTGGATGACTCTTCTTGAGAACAATGAACTCTCTGTGGCCCAAGCCCTCAGGCAAATCGATTGCGTCATTCAGAAGCAAAGTGAAGCCGCAAATCTTAGCTGCTGACATGCCGGAAGCAAGCTCCTCATCCGAAGGATTGCCCTTGGTGATAACAAATAGCCCTCCATCCTTGAGGAACGGAGCTGCATACTCAACAAGAATCGGTAGAGGAGCCAGTGCGCGGGCGGTTACGACAGAGAACTGCTTCTTATGGCTTCGAGCATATTCTTCAAGACGATCATGGACCGCATGAGCATATTTCAATCCAAGAGCATGAACAAAAGAATTGACGGCATCAACCTTCTTACCAACAGAGTCAATATAAGTAGCTTTACGATGCGTGGTTATGGTTAACGGAATACCAGGGAAGCCTGCACCTGTTCCCATATCGAGCAAAGCTCCCTCAGGAGCCTTATTGATATAAGGGAGCAAAACAAGAGAGTCGAGGATATGAAGTACCGCAGCATCTTCCATGTTAAGAATACGGGTGAGATTGGTTGTCTTATTTTTTTCCAGAACCAAATCCAAATGCTGAATACATTTCCTCAGTTCAGTATCAGTTACGCTCAAGGAATACTCTTTGCAATAGGAAGTTAGGCGACTCAACATCTCGTCAGCTTGCTGATCAGTAAGTACTAACAACGAAAGCTCCTTTCTGACAAAAATCAGTGTTTCGAGAACTTTTGACAAAAAAAGGGGACGTGGAAACCACGTCCCCTTAGCATAAGCTCGAGTAGATTATCGAGCAACAATCACCACATGGCGATCAGGGTCAGAACCCTCAGAATGAGTATCGACGGCATCATTGCCACGAAGTGCAATGTGAACCAGTCGGCGCTCATAGGCATTCATGGGCGGAAGCGAAACACTCTTATGAGTGCGGATGGCGCGCTCGGCAGCAGAGTGAGCCATGGAGGCAACCTTATCCTGACGGCGACTCTTGTATCCCTCGACGTCCACTACAACCGGATACCTAAAGCCAAGCTTGCGGCTCACAAGCAAAGAGAACATAACCTGAAGGGCATCAAGGGTGCGACCATGACGGCCAATGAGAACAGCAAGGTCGGGAGCCGTTACATCCAAAATCAGCTCACCCTCGTCGCCCTCATACTCATCGATAGGAGAGTTGGCGGCATCGAAGTGCGAAAGGATGGAACGCAGGATGGAAATCGCGACATCGGCAATGGTGTCGAGCTCCTCGTCGGTCAGCTCTTCACCGGCCTTGTAGCGCTGTGCAATCTCGGGATAATCGCCCGCGACCTGCGGGGCAACCTCCTCAAGCATATCCTCGATGATCTCTTCAGACATAACGTACTCCAAAAGTTAGGTACCTAAATAAGATTGATATCCCACTACTTCTTCTTGTGCGGGCGCGGCTTCTTCTCGCGACGAGTGACCTCAACCTGCAGCGGCGCGTTCTTAAGACGCTCCTCCTCATCGGCCTTCGCCTTGTCGATGACCTTCTGCGTCACAAAAATCTGCTGGATAACCTGCCAAGCAGACGAGACGTCGTAGTACAGCAGAACACCAACGGGAAGGCTCCAGCCCATCCAAAGCATCATGACCGTCATGACAACGGCCATCATACGCATGCTCTGAGCCTGCTGGCCGGTCTGGTTGCGCGACATATAAAGCTGAGGAATCAGGGTCAGGACAGCGAACAGGATCAGGCAGACCAGCGCAGGCAGCGCGACCATAAAGCCATCGGCAAAGGAGGCACTCGGCGTGGTGGTCAGGTCGGGCAGGATGTTGAAGAACGAGAACGTGCCCTCGTTAAAGTACTGCGGCAGGTTACGCAGCAGCGTAAACAGGGCAAACAGGATAGGCATCTGAATCAGGAGCGGCAGGCAGCCGGACAGCGGATTGAACTTGTTCTCGCTGTAGAACTTCTGCATCTCCTCGGCCTGGCGCTGAGGATCGTCGGCATAGCGCTCCTGGATCTCGAGCATCTTGGGCTGTAGCACCTGCATACGGGCCGTCGACTTAGTCGACTTGAGCATAAGCGGCGTCAGCAGCAGACGGATGATGACCACCAGGATGATGATGGACAGGCCCCAGTCGACCGCAAAGGTCTGGATGAGCTTGAGCAGCTCGAAAAGGATGTTAACGATCCAATCCCACATGTAAGTTTTCCTCCGATAGCGAGTGCCCGCTAGGGCACAGGGTCATAACCGCCGACGTGCAGGGGATTGCAGCGAGCGATGCGCCTCACGGCAAGCCAGCAGCCTCTCAAAACACCGTACTTCTCAATCGCCTGGACGGCGTATTGCGAGCACGTTGGGTAATAAATGCAGGCGTCAGGCAATAAGGGCGAAATAACCTGTTGATATATGCGAATAGGAGCGATGGCAACACGTCGCAAAACGTGATTGCTCATCGCTCCTCCCCGGCAACGCCGGCGCGTTTCATAAGCGAACGCAATGCATTGTCCATCTCCTGCGGCGAGGAAACCCTCGTCTTGGGAGTTGCGAACAAGATGATGTCATAACCCGCAACGGGAAATCCACAGCTGCGGGCGGCCTCGCGCATCACACGCTTAGAACGGTTGCGCACGACAGCACAACCGAGCCTTTTAGCACCAACGAAGGCGACCCTTCCGGAGTCGCCTTCGCCAACCGATTCACATATGGTCATTCGAATCAGAGGGTGATTGAAACGACGCCCCTGACTGAACACATGCTCGAAATCTTGCCGAGACTTAATAGTCTTCATGCGAGATGTGTGTATCGCTGCTAGACAGTGAGACGCTTGCGGCCCTTGGCGCGACGACGGGCGAGCACGGCACGACCACCCTTAGTGGCCATACGGGCACGGAAGCCATGGGTCTTGGCACGCTTACGCTTATTAGGCTGATACGTACGCTTCATCTTAAGTTCCTCCTGCTGCATTTCGAGTGTCCGCGGGGGCGCGGACGCAGATATAGACACGTGAGCTTGAAGATTGTAGGGAAATCAATGTTCAAATGTCAAGAAATCAAAGGTAAAAGGTTGCGCAGTTCACACGGTTCCCCCATAAGCCGAGCTCGATTTAGCGGTGCATGGCAACTTTTCACGATATTTCATCGAGTTTTCAACAGGTCATGTTGGCAATGTTGAGAACTTTTCGTCCGTTTTCCAAAGTTTTCAACAGGTTTTGAAAAGTTGTCGAAAGATGAGAAACATTGCACGGTGAGCTACTATTTGTTCGAAACCTTTTGAAAGATTGCGAGCGGCATGTCTGACGACTTTTACACCATGGTCGATTCCGGAGACCCGGCACCCGACAACGAGCACATCACCGGCGTGCGCGAAGAGCGTGAGGAGGGCGAGCAGACGACCACGCAGGCGCCAAAAGCCATGTACGCCGCGCGCATCGCCGTCTATGACGACATGCTGTCGACACCGCGTGTGATCGCCATTGATCCGCAAGATGTCCGCACGTATTTGGAAGAGACGACCAACACCGTCTACCAGTGCATGAAAGAACAAGGTGGCCATATCTCGCTCATGGTCATCCGCGAGATTGTCGAAAACTTTATCCACGCGCACTTTGCCGAGCCCATCATCTCGATTCTGGACGGCGGAGACACCATCCGCTTTGCTGATCAAGGACCCGGCATCGACGACAAGGAGCGCGCTTTCGACTTTGGCGTTACCAGCGCAAACAGCAAGATGAAGCGCTATATCCGTGGAACCGGAGCAGGGTTTCCCATGGTGCAGGAGTATTTGGAAAACGCCGGCGGGGCCGTGTCCATCGAGGACAACATGGGCAACGGCACCGTGGTTACGGTAAGCCTGGACCCTAAACGCGTGCAGGAAATAGAGCGTGCCGGCGGACGCGGTGCTGCCGTGAGGCCCGAGACGGAGCAGCCCACATATCCCCTGCCGGGAGCTTTTGCGCAGCAGCCCATGGCAACGCAGCAGATGCAGCCCCCCGTGGGACAGATGCAGCAGCCCGGAATGCTTCCTACACAAGAGCCCCAGGCGGCATCGATGTCGATGCCGCCAAACGCGCCAGAGGCCATGCGGCGGGCGGATCAGGATGCAGCAGCAATGCAGCAGGCGACGGGGGCACCGGGTGGCCAGCAAATGGGATATCAGCCGTACCAACAGGGATATCCATATCAGCAGATGCCGCCACTGGGGTATGGTCAGCAGTTCCCACAGCAGTACCAGCAGGGATATCAGCAGCCGTACCAGCAGATGCCGCAGCAGCAGTACAACCCCTGGGCCCAGCAGATGCCTCCGCAGCCTTACCAACAGTGGCCTCAAAGTTTTCAACAGCAAATGCCGCCGATGCAGAGTTCTCAACAATCAGCAGCTCAAATGATGTATCCTAATGCAGCAAATCAGTATGCGCAGCCACAGCCGGACGTGTTCGTAAGCGATCGCGGCAACGCCGCGCTGGGCTATCTGGCGCAAAATCAAGCGTGCGGTGCGACCGATCTGGCGAGGGCGTTTGGAAACTCGGCCCCCACTTGGTCACGCACGCTCAATGACTTGGCGCAGGCCGGCTTGGTCATCAAGCATGGCCAGAAATACCATCTGACCGAACTCGGCGCCGCTCGCGTGCGAGCTCAGAGCTAAAGAACGGGAGAGACAGTGGACGAGGAAGCAAGCATCATCCTTGGGGATGCCATCGCCTTTTGCCAGCGCGACGGCCAAGATGCACGCCTCATCAACATGCTGGGGCAATCGCGCGCCATAAGCCTGACCGAAGATACGCTCACGATCGAGGCCCCCTCGCGCTTTGCCATCGCGCAGCTCAAAAAGCATCAGCCGACTATTGAGGCCTATCTGGAAGAAATCGCCTTTGCACCGATCGCGCTCGACATCGTGGCACCGCAAGGCGCCGTGGCGGAATCTGCTGCCGCGACGGCGCCCGCCACGGCTCCCGCTGCCTCCCCGGCGGTGCCGGCCTCCGCAGGCGACGTGCCGACAATCGAGCACCAGCACAGCGATGTTTCCCGTGAAACCATGGCACCGTTGCCGACCGCGGCGGCGACGTCAACGAACGCACCCGTCACGCACATGCCTATCGCTCACGACGCAGCGGCGGGCACGGATTCGGGCATTGCAATCAAGAACACGCTCTCGGCCGATGATTTTCGTCGCATGATGAACCAGATGAAGGGCGGAGCGCCGACTAGGTCCACGCAAGCCGCGACCCCCGCTTCACCCATGCCAGCACCGACCGTACCGGCCGAGCAGAATACGGATGGAGCCCCGCTCGCCGCAAACTCAAAATTCACCTTTGAGAACTTTGTCTACGGCCCCGAGAACAGCCACGCCTATCGCTCGGCGCTCAAGTTCGCCGCCCTGGCGGACGAGCGCGGCACGTGCACGTCACTGTTCATCTACGGCAAATCGGGACTGGGCAAGACCCACCTGCTGCTCGCCATCAAAAACGAGCTCGCCGAGAAATCTCCCGAGATCAAGGTCAAGTATGCCAATTCCCAGGCGTACCTGGACGACCTGATGACCGAGTTCGACCGTCAAAAGAAGAGCAACGCGCCCATCATGCAGGCATACCACGGCGTGGACGTGCTCATCATCGACGACATCCAAAACATCATCGGCAAGCGCGCGAGCGTGGATTACTTTTTCCAGCTCATGGACGAGTTCATCCGCAACAACAAAAAGGTCGTGATCGCAGCCGATCGCGCACCCAAAGACCTGAGCATGGACGAGCGCCTGACCAGCCGCTTTAATGCCGGCATGCTCTGCTTGGTCGCAGAGCCCAGCTACGAGATGAAATACAAGATCTTGCAGCGCTATTACGAGAACACCATCGCCGCAGCACCCGAGGCGGGCGACGATTCGCTGCTGGCGGCCTACGGTGGCGACGGCGGACACCTGACCGACGAGCACTTTAAGCATATGGCCGAGGTCTCGGGCACCAACATCCGCGAGCTCGAGAGCTTCTGCGAGCGCTGCGCCGGCGAGGCGGGCGACCGCGAACGCGAGGGCGGGGAGCTCACCTTTGACGATATCGACACCATCGCCAGCCAGTACTTCGACACATCGGCCAAGAAGATCAACGTTCAGACGGTCCAGTCCGTCATCGAGGAGCAGTACGGCGTAACGCACGAGGAGCTCATCGGCCCGCGCCGCAACGCCAATATCGCCAAGGCACGTCACATCGCCATCTATCTGGCGATTGAGATGTGCGAGATGACGACCACGGCGGTGGGTGCCGAATTTGGCAACCGCAACCACTCGACCGTCAGCACGAGCTACAAAAAAGTCCAGAAGATGATCCAGGAAGACAGAACCGTCACCGAGGACCTCAAGTCGCTGCGAGACAAAATTACACTGCGCTCGTAGGGAAATAGAGACACCTGTTGAAAACTTGTCGAAACCACGGGCATAAGGTGTCTAAAACCCAACCCGCGGTGATGAAAAGTTTTGCGCAGGTTTTGAACGTGGAAAACGACCCCTGTTGCACACAGGATACTGTCGATTCTCTTTCTGGGCCTGACCTGCGTCTTTGCGAGTAATCAACAGTTTCGTCAGTGCTATTACTATTATTAAGATATTTATATCTATAGAAAGGTATTAAAAGATGAAGTTCACCGTCAGCCAGAGCTCGCTTACACAAGCTATCGGCGTCGTTATGAAGGGAGTCGCTTCGGCATCCACCCTCCCCATCCTTTCGGGCGTACTCGTTAAGGCGCAGGACGGCATCTTGGAATTCCAGACCTCTAACTACACCATCTCGATTCGTCATCGCATCGCGGCACATGTCGAAGAAGAGGGCGAGATGGTTATCCCCTGCAAGATGCTCTCCAACATTACCAAGACGCTCCCCGACGCTCCGGTCACCTTTGAGCTGTCTGAACGCCAGGTGCTGATTGGGTGCGAGAAGAGCTCTTTTCGCCTGAACACGCTCGACGCCAACGACTTCCCCGAGTTTCCGGCCTATGCCATCGAGAGCGCCGTTGAGCTTCCGACCGACGTCCTGTCCGAAATGGTCGGCCGCGTGTGGCGCGTCACCTCGACCGACAAGGCCCGCCCCATCCTGGGCGGCGTGCACATGAAGGTCGAGAACAACACAGTGCGCCTGGTGGCGACTGACTCCTTCCGTCTGGCTGTATGCGATACGCAGGTCGAGACCTCGACCCTCGAGGGCTCCTTTGAGCTCAACGTTCCCGCCGACGCTTTCAACGACGCTCTGAGCATTATGGCCAGCCAGGCCACCATCATGATCGGTGCCACTGACACCCAGGTCGTCTTCGAGGCCGGCAACACCACCTACGTTTCACGCCGTATCGAGGGCGTGTATCCCAACTACAAGCAGCTCATCCCCGATTCGTGCGTGACGAGCGTCAAGATCGACGTGGCCGCCTTCAACGCCGCCCTCAAGCGTGTGGCGGTCATCGCGAGTGCCAACCCCGCCGTCAAGTTCGAGATCGACGTTGAGAACGGCCAGATGGGCCTGTCCTCCATCTCCAATGACCAGGATCTGGCGCAGGAGACGATTGATGTCGAGGCCGAGGGCGAGTCGGGCACCATCGCCTTCAACTACCACTACATCTTTGGCTGCCTGAACGCCCTGTCCAAGGAGAAGGAGATCACGCTGGAGCTCAAGAGCTACTCGCAGGCGGGCATCTTCAAGTCCTACGACAAGATCAACTACCTGTACCTGGTCATGCCGGTTCGCATCTAGCGGTCGCTCCATGGCCATGTTCGCTCGCGATCTTTCCGTCGCACACTACCGCAGCTTCGATAGTTACCGCCTTGTTCTGGACGATGGCGTGACGGTGCTCGCGGGACCCAACGCGGTGGGAAAGACCAATCTCATAGAGGCGCTGCAGCTGCTGACGAGTGGTGCCTCGTTTAGGCATCCGACCGCTACCGAGCTGGTACATGACGGCGTGGGCTCATGCCGAGTCCAGTTGAGGCTCGAGGGCGATGGTCGCGTGCTGGACATGGGGCTGAGTGTGGAGGATGGCAAACGCTCGTTTAGTCGCAACGGCAAGAAATGCTCCGCCGCCGGTGTGCGCGGTGTGCTGCCGAGCGTGCTGTTTTGCCCGGACCACCTGGACATGGTCAAGCGCGGTGCCAGCGTGCGTCGCGCCGCGCTCGACGACTTTGGCGTGCAACTGAGCGCGCGCTATGCCGATCTGGCAAGTGCCTACGGGCGTTGCGTGACCCAGCGCAACGCCCTTCTCAAGGAGAGCTGGTGCTGCCGCGAGATGCTCGGCGCCTGGAACGAGTCCATCGCCCGCGCTGGATCCGCTTTGCTGGTGCATCGTCTTGCCCTGCTCGATCGCTTGGCGGGTTACGTGCGCGATGCCTACGGACAGGTTGCGTCCGGCGAGACCGCCCATGTGTCCTATGCGTCCACGTTGGGGGATTTGCCCCAGACCGACGATCGAGAGGAACTCAAGGGCTGGGCGTATGAGCGCATGCTGGCAGCCCTGGACGACCGTGCCGGCGAGGAGATGCGCCGCGGCGTGACACTCGTGGGCCCGCATCGCGACGAAATCGAGTTTAGCGTGGCGGGGCGGTCTGCCCGCTCGTTTGCCAGCCAGGGCCAGCAGCGTACGCTGGTGTTGGCGTGGAAAGTGGCCGAGGTGGCGGTTGCCCGCGATATCTTGGGCACCGCACCGCTGCTGCTTTTGGACGATGTGATGAGCGAGCTCGACGGTGAACGCCGTTCCGCTTTTCTGCAACTGATCGGTGATGACATCCAGACGGTCATTACTACTACCAACTTGGGGTACTTTACCGATGACCTGCTCGATCGAGCCAAGGTGGTGAGCATGGGTGAGGCGTGCTAATTACGAGCGCGAGAACGGCACGGTTGCCTTTGGCGGCTTTTTGGATGCCGAGCGCCAGCGCATTCTGGCCGCGGTGACACCCGAGCGCCGCGCGCAGATGGAGGCCGCCGAGGAGTCGCGCGCGGTCTATCGCGCGTGGAATGCCGTGTGTTCGGGCACGCGCGAGGGACGCCATGTGACGGGCCTGCGCTATCTGCTCGAGACCAATGAGCTGCTGGTATATCTCGATTCGCCCTCATGGACGCAGGAGATGACGCTTTTGCGCGAGATCATCCGCGCACGCATGGAGCGTGCCGGGGCCCATGTGGACGGCCTGGTGTTTAAGACGACGGCTCCATGGCATACGCCTCCCGCTGCCAAGGAGCGTCTGCGCCCGGCGCTGCCCGAGCGCCCGCCGGCCCCGCACGCCGACCTGAGTGCGTCCGAGCGCGAGGAAATTGAGCGCCAAGTGGCACCCATCGAAGACCAAAAACTGCGCGAGGCCCTCGAGAACGCCATGAGGGCCAGTGCCGAGTGGGCCAAGGGCGCACAAAGCAAAAAAGAGCCTTAAATCGCATCTGGTGGCCTTGTAGAGCCAAATACCCTCGTCCCCGAGGGTATTTTTTTACGATAAACTAGTAAGGCTGTACACATTTTCTTAACTGAAGGAGGACGTGTGGCAAACGAAAACGATTACGATGGCGGCGAGATTAAGATCCTCGAAGGTCTCGAGGCCGTTCGTAAGCGCCCGGGCATGTACATCGGCTCGACGAGCGCCAGCGGTCTGCATCACCTGGTGTGGGAGATCGTTGATAACTCCGTCGACGAGGCCATGGCCGGTTTCTGCACCGAGATTCAGGTGACGGTCCACGCCGACAACTCCATCACGGTCGTCGACAACGGGCGCGGCATCCCCGTCGACGAGCATCCTATCAAAAAGATCCCGACGCTCGAAGTCGTTATGACGATTCTGCACGCCGGAGGTAAGTTCGATAACTCGGCCTACAAGGTCTCGGGCGGCCTGCACGGCGTGGGTATCTCCGTCGTCAACGCGCTGTCCAAGCGTGTGGTCGTTCAGGTGTGCCGCGACGGCAACGTCTACGAGATGGAGTTCTCGCGCGGCAAGACTGTCAAGAAGATGGAGGTCGTGGGCACTTCGGAGACGACGGGTACCACCGTCTCTTTCTGGCCCGACGACGAGATCTTCGAGACCTGCATCTACGATTTCGATACGCTGCACAACCGTCTGCAAGAGACGGCGTTCCTCAATAAGAACCTCAAGATCGTGCTGACCGACGAGCGCGAGGCTACTCCCCGCGTGGAGGAGTTTTGCTACGAGGGCGGCATCATCGACTTCGTCAAGTTTCTCAACGACGGCAAGGACGTTCCTGAGGCCTTTAAGGAGCCCATCTACATCGAGGGCAAATCGGATCCGGACGCGCCTGTGACCAAAATGGGCGAGGTCGAGGTATCCCTGCAGTGGAATAGCGGCTACGGCGAGAACGTCATGTCGTTTGCCAACGACATCTACACCCCCGAGGGCGGTATGCACCTCGAGGGTTTCCGCACCGCGCTCACCCGCGTGATCAACGATTACGCCCGTAAGCAGAATCTGCTCAAGGAGAAAGATGCCAACCTGACCGGCGACGATGTGCGCGAGGGTCTTTCGGCCGTCATCTCGGTCAAGCTGCCCGATCCGCAGTTTGAGGGCCAGACCAAGGCCAAGCTCGGCAGCTCCTACATGCGCGCATTGACGCTCAAGATCGTGACCGACGGTCTGGCCGATTACCTGGAGGAGCACCCCAAGCCTGCCCGCGAGATCGTCAAGAAGGCCCAGCAGGCCTGCAAGGCGCGCAACGCCGCCCGCAAGGCGCGCGAGGCGACCCGCCGCAAGAGTCTGCTCGAGACGGCGTCGCTGCCCGGCAAGCTCGCCGACTGCTCGGTGCGCGATGCCGAGCTGACCGAGCTCTTCATCGTAGAGGGCGACTCGGCAGGCGGTTCGGCCAAGGACGGCCGTCGCCGAGACATTCAGGCGATTCTGCCCCTGCGCGGCAAGATTCTGAACGTCGAGCGCGTTGGTGACCATCGTGCGTTCTCGAGTGACACCATCCAGTCGCTGATTACCGCGATTGGCTGCGGCGTCACGACGAGTGCCGGCGACGGCGGCGACTTCGATATCACCAAGGCGCGCTACCACAAGATCATCATCATGACCGATGCAGACGTCGACGGTGCGCACATCCGCATCCTGCTGCTGACGTTCTTCTACAAGTACATGCGTCCGCTGATCGATGCCGGCTACGTCTATGTTGCCTGTCCGCCCATCTTTGGCATTAAGGTGCGCAACAAGATCCACTACGTGTATCCCAACGGCCGCCAGCCCGAAGACGAGATCCTGCGCGACACCATCCAGAGTCTGGGCCTGAACCCCGACGATAACGACGAGGACGGCAAGGCCAAGGACGGCAAGATCACCAAGAAGCGCAAGGGCTATACCGTCCAGCGCTACAAGGGCCTGGGCGAGATGGACCCCAAGCAGCTTGCCTCGACGACGATGGACCCCAGGACCCGCATCCTGCAGCGCGTGTCGATCGAGGACGCCGTGGTGGCAGACCGCGCCGTGCGCGAGCTGATGGGTTCCGAGGTCGGCTATCGCCGCGAGTACATTGAAAAACACGCGCATGACGCACGCTTCCTAGACGCCTAGCTTTCCCAGGCACCCCATCTTGCCCTTTAGGATTTCGGGCGCCGCACGCAAGGCGTGCGCCCTCATCCTTCAGGGCAACCTGGGGCACCTGGAAAACCTAGGAGGGTTATCCGGTGTTCCCGGTAATCCGTCTCCGTGGTAGGGAACTAATGGACCACGCAAACCATGAGGAGGTAACGTGGCAGACGATATCAACAATAACGAGGGTTTGGCCGAGGCCGGCGATGCCGGCATGCCCGACGATCTGAAGCGCCTGCTTGCCCGTGCTGAGCAGGGCGAGGACGGCGACCCCGATGCCTATAACCCCGATGCCGATGATGACGAGGAAGAGGACGACGACGGTGAGCTCGAGGAGAGCTTTGGCGAAGTCGACCGTGGCGCCTCGGCCGGCGAGGATATCAATGGCGGCCAGCTCCAGATTTCGGAGTTCGGTCGCGAGATGAAGCAGTCGTTTATCGAGTATTCGATGTCGGTCATCACGGCGCGCGCCCTGCCGGACGTGCGCGACGGCCTAAAGCCGGTGCACCGCCGCATCCTGTA
>CAKUOD010000018.1 GCA_934668695.1 uncultured Collinsella sp.
GGTCCGCATCTGATGGTGTCGACGCCAATGGTATACGGGTGCATCATCGACGTCTTCAATACAGAAAATATCAGTGCTGGAATGTAATCGATCCTTCTGCACCCGATGAGTCCCTTGTGCGCAGTGCTTTTGCCGGCACCTCCCTGTTCGTTCCGCTCATCGTTTGCCTGGCGATTTTACAGGAGCGCGGCTATGAAGAGGGATGCCGAATTTCTTCAGCAAGAGGTCTTGCCCGCTTTAACGGGGCTCTGGCACATGTACTTTCGTCTTCTTTAATAATCGGCGCAGCATATAGTGCGCTTTGCCTTCTTCTGTTTGCAATAGCGATAACACGTGGAGGGCAAAACTATGCGCATAGCATGCTGGCTACATTTTTGCCTGCGATGATAATCAACGCCGTATTGGTGATATCGGTTGCGTTGGAGACGGTGACCATCTATCGGATTACAAGCAGCGCCGTATTTAGCGGGGCTGTGGTAATAATCGGATTTGTCATGAGCTTGACACTCTACGGAACTTACCTTCAGACGCCCATACCGTCCTTGCGATGGATCTTCTTTCTTCCGGGGCCGTACCTTGGAGTCGGATGTGTCCTTGGGTATAGCGATATGGGGCAGCTGACGCTTCTGGGATATGGCGCGGCAGCCAGCTGTCTATCGGTATTGATTTACGCTCTCGTGAGCTTTCGTGCTGGGGGTGTGCTCAATGGCTCGTCAGACTAGAAGATTCCTTCATTCAGAATTGAAGCATGTGAGCAAATGGACGTACGCCTTAATCCTGGTAATTTATGCGTGCATGGTGGTATTGCAGCTTAATTCTTTCCCGATGTGGTTCTGTAGCCTCCGTGAGAACAGTTTCTTGGGCTTTTTCCCAGACCCGACGCTTCGGCTATCGGCAGAGGATGTCCTTCTATTTGGTAATGCAGAGGTTTTTCGCGGTCTGCTGTTCAACGTAGCCCCGTTGGCTCATGCATTGTTCTTTCCGTTCATCGCGGCTTGCATTGTGCCGCGCTTTGTCAGTTCGGGCTTTATTGAGGAACCGTGGGGCCTGTCGATGGCTCGGGGAGGGAAGCGAGCGTGCGTTACCGTTGCCCGAGTGATGTTGTCTTCTTTCGCCCTTTTGGGCGCGTTTATCCTGTCGAGTGTCGTTTTGTACTGCCTTAACTGCGCGATCGTTTTAGATGCTCAACAGTATTTCAACCTGAATAATTATTGCTATCGACTTCTTCTGGCGAGTGTCGTCTGCCTTGCATACGTGGTCTCTTGCGTGATCGTTGTTTCCTATTTTGGGTCCGGCTTCGGTCCGATTGGCATGCTGTTGCTTGTCAATGTTGTAGCGATCTACATACAGCTCGGGGCCAATTCCATGCTTCCGCTTTCAACCTCGATGCTCATGTGGATTTGTGGCGTGACCCCGTTGGGGAATAGTCAATGCATTTCGATTCTAATTGACTGTCTGATAAACGTAGCAAGCGTTTTTACCATCTGCTTTACCGTCGACCGATTGCGGTCGAAATTTCTTTGATTGTTTGTGAGGGATAATCATACCGAGCATACCAAATACAGGGGGGGGCGGGCACCGTGGCTGGTGTCCGCCCCCCGCTGGCTTAGGAGGCTTTAACTTGTGTGGCTTGCGAGCTAACGGGCCTGCTTAACCTTTGCCGCTGCCTCGACAAACGACTTCCACAGGTTAAAGTCGGTCTCGAGCGTCTGCCAGGTGTACTCGGGATGCCATTGCACGCCCAGGCAGAAAGGCTGGCCTTCGACCTCGATGCACTCGGGAACGCCGTCGGTTGCCTTGGCGACCAAGCGCGTGCTCTTACCCAGACGGTCGACGCAGCAGTGGTGTGCGGAGTTGGTCTGGATTAGCCTGTGCCCGCCAACCGCGCGTTCCAGCAGCGAGCCCGGCACGACCTCGACGGGGTGCACGGGATCGTTGAGCACGTGGGTGTGACGCCACTGCGTGCGACCCTCGCGCGCACCCAGGCTCGGCACGTCCATGCACAGGGTGCCGCCGGTGGCGACGTTGAGCAGCTGCGTGCCGCGGCAGGTGGTAAAGAGTGGCTTTTTGGCGCGGAGCACCTCGTTAACCAGCTTAAACTCAAAACGGTCGCGAATCTCGCAGCACAGTGTGGGGTCGTAGGGGCGCTCGTCGCCCCAGCGCTTGGGGTTAACATCGGGGCCGCCGGGAATGGCGATGCCGTCGGCGATATCGACGTAATGACGAATGACCTCAATGTCCTCGGTGATGGACATCTGCAGCGGCAGGCCGCCGGCGGCAAGGATGGCATCGACAAAGACGCTTGCGATTTCCTCGTTGGGGGAGAGCGTCTCGCTTAAAAACGGCTTTGCCTCTTCCCAACGCGGCGCCACCAGGATGAGCGGACGGTCGGCGGGGGCGACGTCGACATGCGGGGTATAGGACGATGAAGTGCGAGTTCCGATCATAGGTGCTGCTTTCGAATCTGAAGGTGACAGGGCGCATGAGAGACGTGGGACAACACTTTCAATGGATTTGTCCCACGGGGTGGCTGGCTAGTGGCCCTTAATGGAGTTGAGGAAGTCCTGGGCGCGCTTGGTCTGGGGATGGTCGAAGAACTCGTCGGGCGTGCCGGTCTCCACGATCTGGCCGTCGGCCATAAACACGACGCGGTCGGCCACGCGGCGGGCGAAGTTCATCTCGTGCGTGATGACGATCATCGTCATGCCCTGCTGGGCCAAGCGCACCATGACCTCGAGCACCTCGTTGATCATTTCGGGATCGAGGGCGCTTGTGGGCTCGTCAAAGAGCATGGCCTTGGGCTGCATGGCGAGTGAACGGGCGATGGCCACGCGCTGCTGCTGGCCGCCCGAAAGCTGTGCGGGTACCTTGTCGGCCTGCTCGGCCACGCCCACGCGGCTCAGCAGGTCCATGGCGCGCTCACGAGCCTCCTCCTTGGACACGCCCAGCACGTCGACCGGCCCCAGCATGACGTTCTGCAGCACGGTCATATGTGCGAACAGGTTGAACTGCTGAAACACCATGCCCAGCTCGGCACGCATGCGGGCAAGATCCTTGCCTTCCTGCGGCAGGGGCTCGCCCTCGATGAGGATCTCGCCCGAGTCGATAGTTTCCAGGCGGTTGATGGTGCGGCACATGGTCGACTTGCCCGAGCCCGAGGGACCGATCACAACGACGACCTCGCCGCGGTCGACCGAGAGATTGATGTCGTTGAGGACGTGTAGATCGCCATAGTGCTTATCGACGTGTCTGAGCTCGATCAGCGGCTGATTGCCGGTGGAAGAGGTGCTCTGTGCCATGGTGCTCGGCTCCTTATGACTCGAAATGGTAAAGCGTTAGCGGATGATGGTCGCGCCGGTCTTGTGCGAAACGTAGACAGCGGCCTTGTTAATCGCGACGTTGATGAGGATGTAGATGACTGCGATTACCAGGTAGACCGATACGAGGGCGTCGTAGTTGGTAATGAGCACGCGGGCATTTTGCATGAGGTCGGGGTAGCTCACCACATAGGCGACGGTGGTGTCTTTGACTACGACCACGAGCTGCGAAATCAACGACGGGATAATAAACCGAATCGCCTGCGGCAACACGATTTTAAAGGTGATTTTAGCCTTGGAGAGACCGAGTGCCTGGGCGGCTTCGACCTGGCCGCGCGGCACGGCGTTGACGCCGGCGCGAAAGATCTCGGCGAGTACGCCAGCTGCAGCGAGCGCGACGGGAAGCGTGAGCATCCAAAACGACGGCAGCGCAATTTTGTACTGGGGCAGCACCAAAAAGAAGAAGTAGATGAACAGCAGGCTCGGCACGCCGCGGAAGAAATCCGTGAGCACGCGGCAGACCAGCTGCAGCGGCTTAATGTCGCTGGTGCGGCCGAGCATAAGGGCTAAGCCCAGCACCAGCGCGATGGCGCCTGCGGTGAGCGCGACCTTTACCGTGCCCTCAAAGCCGGCAAGCAGGAACTTCCAGGTGGTGAGGTGCGTAAAGAAATACCAATAGTGGACTGAAAGCTGGCCGGTCACATAAAAGCGCTGCAGCACGAGGACGGCGAGCGCGGCGACGGCAACAAGTGAGATGGCGGTGCCGATGCGAATCTTGGCGCGCATCTTGGGGCCGGGAGCCTCGTAGAGCGCATCGCGCATGGTGAGCGCGGAGGTGGAGTGCTTGCTCATCGGAGGATCCTCACCTTCTTATCGATGTAGTTGCCAATGTGGCTCACCACAAAGGCCGTGCCCAGGTAGCCGAGCGCCGAGATAAAGAACGCGGCGACGCCGCCGAGCGAGCGCGTGTTGATGTAGCTCACCACGCCGGTGAGCTCCTGCGGTTTAAGCGGCACCTGACTGCCGAGCGCGGTGGTGAGCATGACGGCGATAAAGAGGTTGGTCATGGGCAGCACGCTCGAGCGCAGCGCCTGCGGAATCACGATCTTGGCGAGGATACGGCTGAAGCTCATGCCCAGTGAGCGGGCGGCTTCCACCTGGCCGACACCGACGGTGTTGATGCCGCTCATAAAGTTCTCGGAGCCAAAGGCGGAACCCAAGAGCACTGTGGCGACGATGACGCAGGTGCGGTAGGGCAGGACGACCTTGAGCGGCGGCAGCGCGTAGACGACGATAATGAGCAGCGCGATGCCGGGGATGTTACGGAAGACCTGGACATACAGGTCGCCAAAGACGCGCAGCGGCTTGAGCGGTGACACGCGCATCACGGTGACGGCGACGGCCAACACCATGGCGATGGCAAACGACTCAAGCGTCATGCCCCAGGTTGCTAGCAGCGCGTCGATATAGTTCTGGCCATAGAGCGACCAGAGCTCGGAGAGACTCATGCGGACCTCCTGCCGGTAAGGAAAGGGGCTCCCGTGTGTACGGAAGCCCCGACAACTCAGTGAGGAAACAGTTTAGCGCAATAAAGCGCATCGTGCGTTTCCGTATGGTTTCGTAGCGGCTGTTGCCCAGCTTGCAAGCTTAGGCGCCGACCTCGGGCAGCTCGGGAACGTTGGTGTCGCCCGTGCGGTCGCCGATGCAGATCTGCCACAGCTCGGTCCAGGTGCCGTCGTCCTCGATCTTCTTAAGGAAGTCGTTGACAAAGGCGACGCCGTCGGAATCGAACGGCAGGCCGATGCCGTAGGGCTCCTTGCTGCCGAAGGGCTTGCCGGCAATCTTATACTTGCCGGGCTCGCGGACCAGGGCGCTCTGCTGCATGTTGTTGTCGATGACGTAGGCGTCAACACGACCCTGCTGGAGTGCCTGGCGGGCCTCCTCGTCGGTCTTGAACTCCTGCTGGCTGGCCTTGGGAGCGAACTCCTCCAGGATGGCGGGGCCGTTGGAGCCGGACTGGACGGCGACGTTCTTGTCGGCCAGGTCGTCGACGCTCTTGATGTCGTCGTTGTCGGCGAGCACCAGGATGGCCTGCTGCGTGTAGTAGTAGGGGCCGGCGAAGGAGACGAGCTTCTTGCGCTCATCGGTGATGGTGTAGGTGGCGAACACAGCGTCGACCTGGCCGTTCTGCAGCACGGACTCACGCGTGTCGGAGGTCACCTGGGTGATCTCGACCTTGTTCTCGCCCAGGATGTAGTTGGACAGGAGCTGTGCGATGCCGGCGTCGAAGCCGCGGGTCTTGCCATCCTTCTCGTTGAGGAGGGAGAAGAGCGTGGAGGTCTGAACGCCACCGATCTTAAAGACGCCGGCGTTCTTGACGGCAGTTGCCCAAGTGCTAGCGGCGATGGCATCGTCGTCGGCCTTGGGGCCGTTGTCGACGAGCTTGTCGAATGCCTTGGCGTCGAGGGTGGTGGAAGCCTCGGTGTCGTCGGAGCTCTTGGAAGAGCCGGCGGCGGAACCCTTGTCGGCCTCGGCGCTGGTGTCGGAGCAGCCGGCAAGACCAAGGCCGGCGACGGTTGCGAAGGTGGCGGCGACAAAGCCGCGGCGGTCGAGAACGACCTGCTGGGAGAGGTTCTTGCTCATGGTAGAACACCTTTCTCAATAAAATCCCTAGCGGTTGAGTAGAGTTATACCCTATCTCGCTCAAAAGGGTCAATACGAAATAACTCAGAAACATACTTACCTTATGGGTTATTCCACCTACCAAAAAGGGGCAGGTTTATTTTGGTAGGTTTTATCTGGGCAAACGTCGATTATTGCTGCTGAGATGACGTTTTGCGTGACCTAAAACCACCGCAAAGGGGACAGGCACCTTTGTGGTGGTTTGGGCTGGTACGGCGCCCGGTCTCGTTGTTTTGTCTCAATCTGTAACATCTGCAGCCATTTTTGCCGAGTAACTGTTACAGATTGAGATTTTCTCTTCAGCGGAATTCG
This sequence comes from uncultured Collinsella sp., assembly GCA_934668695.1. The sequence continues at coordinate 6,312 of CAKUOD010000018.1, forward strand.
AATGTCTCGATCTGTAACAGTTAGACGGGAATTCGGGCCCTAGATGTTACAGATCAAGATAATTGCGTCGTGAAAACAAAAACCTCCGCAAGGGCGCTTGCCGTTGCGGAGGTTTCTCTACTCGTTTAACAGTCTTACGGCCTCTGCGGCCATGTTTTCGACCGTCATGCCGTTCTGCGCGAGCAGTTCGTTGGGGTCGTAGCGGTCGGGGAAGCCCTTGGCGATGCCAAAGGTGCGGGTGCGCAGCGGCGTGCAAGCCAGATAACATGCCACGCGCTCGCCCCAGCCGCCGTCCAAGATGCCGTCCTCGATGGTCGCGACAACACGGTGCTCGTCTGCAAGGCTGTCGAGGAATTCGCGGTCGAGCTCGGTCGCGAAGCGCGGGTTGACGAGCGTGGCCTCGATACCGTACTCGGCGGCCAAGCGGTTTGCCACGCGCTCGCCCAGCTCATAGAAATCGCCGAGCGCGAGCACGGCCACATCGCGGCCCTCACGCGCCACGTTGTAACGGGCGACGCTGTAGTCGGCGTCCTTGGCAGGCGCCAAGTCGGGGCGGCTTACCAGGCCAATGCCCGGCACGCGAATTGCCACGGGATGCTCGCGGTGACCGAGCGACCAGCTCAGCATGGACAGATATTCCTCCATGCAGGCCGGCGCCAGGTAACGCATGTTGGGAAGAGCGCCCAGCATGGAAATATCAAAGAACGAAAGATGCGTCTCGGACGTGGTGCCAAAGATCGACGCGCCAAATACCAGGATGGTCGCCGGGGCGTCGTTGAGGCACAGGTCGTGCCACAGCTCGTCATAGGCGCGCTGCAAAAACGTGCCGTACACGCCAAAGACCGGCTTGGCGCCCGAGCGGGCGAGCGCGGTGGCGAAGGTGACGGCGTGCTCCTCGGCAATGCCAACATCGACAAACTGCTTGCCGGCGGCAGCGCGGAGCTCGGGCGTAAAGCCCATGATGTAGGGCGTGGCGGCCGTGATGCCCACAACCTGCGGATCGCGCTCGATGGCAGCGCTCAGGGCCTCGCCCGTAATATCGGCATAGGTGCGCGGCGCAGGCTCGCTCGGATGACCCGGGCAGAGCTTGCGGCCGGTCGCCATGTCGAACGGGCCGACGTGATGCCAATGCTCGGGGTCGCTTTGGGCCGGCTTAAAGCCCATGCCCTTGGCGGTCGAGACGTGCAGTACGATGGGATGGTCGATATCACGCAGTTTCTGCAGCGTGTCGACCAGGGCCAACACGTCGTTGCCGGCATCCAGATAGCGGTAGTCGAGCCCCATCGCGCGGAAAACGTTGCGCTCGGCCGTGCCATTTGTGGCGCGCAGCTCGGCCAGATTGCGATACAGGCCACCGTGGTTTTCGGCGATGGACTGGTCGTTGTCATTGACGACGATGATCAAGTTGCTGTCGAGCTCGGCGGCATTGTTAAAGCCCTCAAACGCCAGACCGCCCGAAAGCGAACCGTCGCCAATGATGGTAATGACGTTGTAACTGTCGCCCGCCAGATCGCGGGCGTGTGCCAAGCCGCAGCCCAGGCTCACCGATGTGGAGGTGTGGCCCATGGCGAACAGGTCGTGCTCGGACTCGTCGGGATTGGCAAAGCCAGAAGCCTCGCCATAACGCTCCGGATCGATATAAGTGTACGCACGCCCAGTCAGCGCCTTGTGGGCGTAGGTCTGGTGCGAAACGTCAAAGACAATCTTGTCGATGGGGGAGTTAAACACGCGATGAAGCGCAACCGTAAGCTCAACGACGCCCAGGTTGGGGGCAACGTGCCCGCCGACGGCGGCGGAGCTTTCGAGGATTGCCTGACGGATCTCGCCGCAGAGCAGCGGAAGCTCGGCGCGGTCGAGAGCCTTGACGTCCTCGGGCGTTGTCGTTTGCGTAAGCAGCATCGTTGTGGGTTACTCCATGCGAATCGAGCGCCGGCGCTCCCTCGGCCGGCACAATTGCACAAAACAGTCTCGCACATTTTGGCGTTTGATATGTGACGGCGGCGCGGTAATTCGCCAACTGGTGGGGCAAAACGTTTTGTCCGATGCCATACTGATAAGTTCCATGATGATTTTATTCATTGCGTGCAGGCTGTGGCTTGCCGCCGAGCGCCGCCGGAAGGAGGCCGCATGTCCGATACCGTTCGTGCCGAGAAAATCGCGTGCGAAGTAGACCATGCTGCCCGTCAACTGGCACAGGCGGGCCGTCTGGACCTGACGCGCGAGTTTATCCAGCATGGCGATGTGACGGTGTATACGCATGTGACCTCGGTGGCGCGGGCAAGTCTGTCCTTTGCCGAGCGCCTGGGCCGCGTCGGTATCTCCGTCGACCGCGCCTCGTTGCTGCGCGGGGCCCTGCTGCACGATTACTTTCTCTATGACTGGCACGATCCCGACCCAAGCCATCGACTGCATGGCTTTCGTCACCCGTTTTTTGCCCTGGCGCGTGCGGAGGAAGATTTTGAGCTGACGTCGCGCGAGCGGAATATTATCGTGCGGCATATGTTTCCGCTGGTGCCGGTGCCGCCGACGTGTCGTGAGGCATGGATTGTGTGTCTGGCCGATAAATGGTGCGCGCTGCGCGAGACGGTTGCCGGTCGTCTGCCGCGCAAAGGCGGCGCGAACGATTTGAACGAGGGCTCGAGTGACGGCTCGAACAAAGAATCGAACGAAAAGAGGAGTGGGTAGACGGTGGGAACCGCGATCGACATGGCATTTGACGGCGCGACGCTTGCCGCCTGTCCGCTCTCGGCGCTGGTACTCTCGTTTGCCTTCTACGGTTTTTGCGGCTGGGTATGGGAGTCGACAGTCTGTGCCATGCTCAACCACGGACGCTTTGCCAACAGCGGCTTTTTGCTAGGGCCGTGTTGCCCCATCTACGGTGCAGGCGGCATCGCGTGCTGGTTGCTGCTGCGTGGAATCCCAGACGCCTCGAGCCAGTTTGTCGCTGCCGCGCTCGTATGCAGCGTGATCGAATATAGCGTGGGCGTGCTGTTGGAAAAAACGACGGGTGCCCGGTTTTGGGATTACTCGCATCTGCCGTTTAACCTGCACGGACGCATCTGCCTGTACTGGGCCTGCGCGTTTGGCTTGGGTGCGTTGTGTATCTGCCGTTTAGTGGAGCCGGCATTGCTGGGGCTGCTTGGCCATCTGCCGGTGCTGATTGTGCGGCTGTCCGCCTTTATCGTCGCGGTCGCGATGATGGTCGATGCGGTGTGCTCGTTGGCGAGCTGGCGGCGTCTGTCCGATCAGCTTGAGCGTGTGCGTGCCGACCTTGCCGACCGCATCAATGAGTCGCTCGCCGACGCCTCCGACTCTATGCTCGAACGTATTCCCGATTCGGCGATCGACTCGGTGGCGCTGACGCATATCCGCGGTCGCGCCGTTAACGCTTGGCTGGCCGAGCTGGGCGACGCGGCGCTCGATGCCCTGCGCGAGAAGGCTTCGATGCCGACGTTTATCTCGGATGGTGCTCGCGGCCTGGCGCTCGCTGCCCGCCGCGTGGCCGATGCCGCGCCGAGCGTGCCCCGTCCGTCGCTCACCCGTCTCCGTACCGGCAAGCGCATGAGCCGTCCGGTGCCGAGTGTGTCGCTCAGCCGTCGTGACCTGCGCTTCTTTAACGCCTTCCCGCGTCTGCGCATCAATCGCTACGAGGGCGTCATCCGAGCTACCGACCTCCGCGACCGAGCTCGTGAGCTGTTCCGGCGCTAGCCGGGACGGGCGTGTTTGCGGCTTCCTTGCTCGCGTATTTCCCGTTCGTTTCGCGCCCGTTGCTGTGCCGTTTCCAAGATTGCGGCACCGTTTCCATTCGACAACGCAGCGTTTAACAGCGCCGTATCTGGTCTACACCAGTTGCCCCTCGGCCGCATTATGGGCGCCGACAACGTTCATGCGACCAAGGGGGAGCGAATGTACGATACGGGATCGACAACGTTTATGCTCATCTGCACCATGCTCGTGTTTTTAATGACACCGGGTCTGGCGTTTTTCTATGGCGGCCTGTCCAGGCGCAAAAATGTCATCAACACCATGCTTATGTGCTTTGGCGCCATTGGCCTGGTTGGTGTGCTGTGGATTGTTGCCGGCTGGTCGCTGGCCTACGGTGGCGACGGTTCTAGCCCGTTTATTGGCGGCTTTGACCAGCTGCTGTGCCTGCCGGTGCTCAACCAGGTGCTGCAGGCGGCCGAGGGCAATGCTGCGGATGGTGCCGTCTACCCTCAGATCATCAACATCGCCTTCCAGATGGCGTTTGCCATGATCACCGCCGCTATCGTTACGGGCAGTCTGGCAGGCCGCGTTAAGTTTGGTGCCATGACGGCCTTCCTGGGCATTTGGCTGCTCGTGGTCTATGCGCCGCTCGCCCACATGGTTTGGGGCGGCGATGGTTCCTTTATCGGCGACATCATCGGCGCGCTCGACTTTGCCGGCGGCGACGTGGTACACATTTCGTCCGGTCTCACGGGCCTGATTCTCTGCTTAATGCTCGGCCGTCGTCGCGGCTTTGGCATGGTGAGCTACCGTCCGCATAACGTGCCGTTTGTGGCGCTGGGCGCCGGTCTACTTTGGTTTGGTTGGTTTGGCTTTAACGGCGGCAGCGAGTTTAAGGCCGACGCCGTGGCGGCACTCGCCATCCTCAACACCGTGACGGCCAGCGCGGCGGGCATGGTCTCGTGGCTTGTCGTCGAGCGCGTGCACACCGGTCGTCCCACGCTGGTGGGTGCTAGCACCGGTTTGGTTGCGGGCCTTGTGGTGGTTACGCCGGGTGCGGGCTTTGTCGAGCCGTGGGCGGCGCTGGTCATGGGCTTGATCGTCTCTCCCGTGTGCTACCTGGCCATCAGCCATCTCAAGACCAAGTTCGGCTACGACGATGCGCTCGACGCGTTTGGCTGCCATGGTATCGGCGGTATCTTGGGCGGCGTGCTCACGGGCCTGTTCTGCGTGCCGGAGCTTTCGTGGACCGGTAAGGGCGGCCTGTTCTACACGGGCGACGTGTCGCTGCTTGTCTTGCAGATTCTGGGTATTGTGGTGACGGTCGCCATTGTGCTGGTGCTCGACTTGGTGATCGCCGCGGTGGTCAAGGCGCTGTTCCACGGCAGCCTGCGCGTGGACGAGGCCGACGAGGCGCTGGGCTTGGATGCAAGTCAGCACGGCGAGAGCGCCTATCCTTCCTTCTCGGGACTTGACTAGCGGCTTCCCCAGGCACCGCACCTTGGGTTTCAAACCGTCGCTTGCGTACAAAAGTACGCGGCGCTCCTCTTTCAACCCAATCTGCGGCACCTGGGAAACCCGCGTCTCATGTAAAGGGATACGTTGATTATTGAGAGGAATTCACTATGAAGAAGATCACGGCAATCGTTCGCGCCGAGAAGCTTGAGGTTCTCAAAGACGCGCTGTTTGCTGCCGATGTTCGCGGCATGACCATCAACCAGGTGCAGGGCTGCGGCGCGCAGCATGGCTGGAAGGAATACGTGCGCGGCAACGAGCTGCTCGTCAACACGATCCCCAAGGTGCAGTTCACCCTCATCTGCGCCGACGAGCATGTCGACGGTATCGTTGACATCATCTGCAACGCCGCTCGCACCGGTGCCGTCGGCGACGGGAAGATTTGGGTCGAGCCGGTCGAAGAAGTCATCCGCATTCGCACCGGCGAACATGGCCCCGCCGCGGTATAGGACAATCTTTCGCCTGACGGGCGTGCCTCTCTTGGGACACGCCCGTTCTCGTCTACAATATCGTGCAGACGAAGGAGAGGCATGCCCATGATCAAGATGTTTGCGAGTGACTTAGACGGAACGCTGCTGAACGCCCTGCACGAGGCAGATGGGACCATCCGCCGTGCCATTCGCGAGCTGACTGAGGCTGGTCTGCATGTGGTTCCCGCGACTGGACGCTCGACGCTGCCGATCGGCGAGCATGGCTTTACGGGCCTAGCGCTTGACGCCTGCTGCTCCAACGGATCCATCGTGCGCGACAGTCATGGCGAGGTGCTCAAAACCTGGACCATCGACCCACAGATCACCGAGGAGCTGCTCAAGGAGTTTCCGGATATCTGTTTTGATTGCTCCACGCCCGATGGCATGTTTTCGAGCGGATCGTTCGAGATGCACCAGGCGGGTTTTAAAAAGGACAGCCCCATCAAGCGTATTGTGATGCGCGGTATGCGTGCACGTGGCGGGTACCACGAGGAACAATATTTCGACCAGTCGATCGGCGACATCTTGCGTCACGATGTATGCAAGATCAATTGTCGCGTGACCTCGCCCGAGCTGGAGCGTGACCTTAAGGCGTATCTTGCCGAGCGCTCGGACCGTGTGGTCAACGCGCCGTTCGATCCGGTGATGTTCGAGATCACGGACGTGGCATGCAACAAGGGCGAGAGCGTGGCCTGGCTGGCGGGTTACTACGGCATTGCCGAGGACGAGGTCGCGGTCTACGGCGACGGCGGCAACGACATCGCCATGCTCAAGCGTTTCCGCCACAGCTACGCGACCAAAAACGCAAGCGATGCAGCCAAGGCCGCCGCGAGCGCGACCATCGGCAGCTGCATGGTCCACGCCGTCCCCAAACACATGCTCGCCACCATGCACAAGCAAAACTCCCGCACCATCATCGAATAAGGGACAAAGGGACAGTCCCTTTGCCACAATCTAAATATTGCCTTTACGTGTTGATGCACACGGTGTGCAATAATACTCGCACTGTGCAATAGCGCACGGACTGAGTAACAAGGAGGACGCTTGTCCCAGCTCGAGAAATGCGATCGCCGGTCCCTTCGCTCGCAGCGTGCCCTTCGCCAGGCACTTGCCAGCGAGCTTGCCGAAAGCGGCGACCTTTCGCGCATTAATGTCGTGTCGCTCACCGAGCGCGCCGGTCTTACGCGCCGCACGTTCTATTCGCACTACCGCGATATCCCCGACTTTATCAATCAAATCGAGGACGGCTTGCTGGCCGAGATCCGTGAGCGCATTGATCTCATCACCGCAGCTCAGCTGCCTGATCTCTATCACAACATCGATGAGCTCGAGCCGGCGCCCGGTTCGGTTGAGCTACTGCGTTATCTTGCGGCCAACCGCGACTTAATCGGTGCGCTGCTGGGTCCGGGCGGCGACCAGGCCTTCATTAAAAGGATTATCGACACCGCACGTGAGGCCGTGGCGCCGCGTGCGCAGACGGGCATTTTGGGCCTGGCGCTGGGCACGTTCTTTGACTACTACGTCACCTACGTCGTGAGTGCCGAAGTCGGCATGATTCAGCGCTGGTTTGAGCGTGACCTTTCCGAATCGCCCGAGACCATGGCGCGCATCATGACGGTTATCGCCTTTGTGCGCCCCGGCGACCTGTATGGCCAACCCATCGATATCAACGTGCCGGAATACGGCATGAAGCTATTGAACTTGCAGCTCGAGGACGCGGCCGACACCGCCGCAACCGTCGAGTCCAACAACTAAGAGGAGAGACAATGAGCAAACTCGTCGAGGGCATCAAGGATCGTATGGTCGCTGCCGCACGCGAGGCCGCGCCCGCCGTGGTGGACGCCGCGCAGAAGGCCGCGACCGCGGCTGCCGAGAAAGTTGCCGAGGCGGTTGCCGATGCCAAGAACGCGGCAGGGGAGACGTCCATCGCTAGCGAGCTCGCCACCGCCGCTGAGCCCGTAGCCGCCGCCCACGCCCCCGAGGGCGCGATCTTCAACCCCGAGAACGCCCGCGGCAACCTGCACCTGGGCATCGACGTGGGCTCCACCACCGTCAAGCTCGCCGTGCTCAACGACGACAACCAGATCGTCTACGCCAAGTACCAGCGCCACCATACCGACGTTCGTGCCTGCGCCCGCGACCTGTTCGAGGGCGCCGCGACCGTGCTGCCGACGGCCCAGATGACCTGCGCCATTACCGGCTCGGGCGGTCTGCTGCTGTCCCAGTGGCTCGACCTGGAGTTTGTCCAGGAGGTCATCGCCAGCAAGCGCGCCGTCGAGACCCTCATCCCGGCCACCGATGTTGCTATCGAGCTGGGCGGCGAGGACGCCAAGATCATCTACTTTGACAACGGCATCGAGCAGCGCATGAACGGCACTTGCGCCGGCGGCACGGGCGCGTTCATCGACCAGATGGCAACTCTGCTGCATACCGATGCCAGCGGCCTCAACGAGCTCGCGGCCAACGCCACCACCATCTATCCCATCGCCAGCCGCTGCGGCGTCTTTGCCAAGACCGACGTGCAGCCGCTGCTCAATGAGGGCGCCCGCCCCGAGGACGTGGCCGCCTCCATCTTCCAAGCCGTCGTGACCCAGACCATCTCGGGCCTGGCGTGCGGCCGTCCCATCCGCGGCAACGTCGCCTTCCTGGGCGGCCCGCTGCAGTACCTCTCCGAGCTGCGCCACCGCTTCTACCTCACGCTCAACCTGGACGAGGAGCACCGTATCGTGCCCCAAAACGCTCACCTGTTTGTGGCGAGCGGCGCTGCCATGGCGCACGAGTCCAACAAGCTTAGCACGTTCCCGCAGCTCATCGCAGCTATCGATAGCTTGGGCGACACGCAGGGTGCCGAGGTCGAGCGCTTGGACCCGCTCTTTGCCACCGACGAGGATTTTGCCGAGTTCAAAACTCGCCACGACAAGGAAGTCGTCCCCAAGGGCAAGCTCGACGGCTACACCGGCCGCGTGTTCATCGGCATCGACGCCGGCTCCACCACCATGAAGGCCGCACTTGTGGGCGAGGACGGTCAGCTGCTGCACACCTGGTACGGCAACAACAACGGCGACATCCTGGGCACGGCCAAGGTCATCATGGCCGATTTCTACAATCACATCCCCGCCGGCTGCACCATCGGCCACGTGACCACCACGGGTTACGGCGAGGCGCTGCTCATCGAGGCCCTCAAGGCCGATTCCGGCGAGATCGAGACCGTCGCGCACCTGCGCGGCGCCAAGGCATTCCTGCCCGGCGTCGAGTTTATCCTGGACATCGGCGGCCAGGACATGAAGTGCTTGCGCGTCAAGGACGGCGTGATTGAGCACATCATGCTCAACGAGGCCTGCTCGTCGGGCTGCGGCAGCTTTATCGAGAGTTTCGCCGTGTCTATGAACATGGACGTGCGCGCGTTTGCCGATGCCGCCATCCATGCCAAGGCCCCCGTCGACCTGGGCAGCCGCTGCACGGTCTTTATGAACTCGCGCGTCAAGCAGGCGCAAAAGGAAGGCGCCACGGTGGGTGACATCGCGGCCGGCCTGTCCTATTCCGTCATCAAGAATGCCCTGTTCAAGGTCATTAAGCTGCGCGACCCCAAGGAGATCGGCAGCCAAGTGATCGTCCAGGGCGGCACCTTTATGTCCGATGCCACGCTGCGCGCATTTGAGCAGCTCACCGGCGTGCACGCCGTGCGTCCCGACATCGCCGGCTGCATGGGCGCCTACGGTGCGGCCCTGCTCGCCCGCGACCGCGCCGGCGCCGACGGCACCTCGACCATCCTTTCTGCCGAGGACATCGCGCACCTCACCGTGACGCAAAAACACGTCCGCTGCGGCCGTTGCTCCAACAACTGCCAGCTCACCGTCAACGACTTTGGTGGCGGTAGGCGCTTCATTACCGGCAACCGCTGCGAGAAGGGTGCCGGCCACAAAAAGCAAAAGACCGAGGCCCCCAACCTCTTCAAAAAGAAAAACGAGTTGCTGTTTAACCGCGAGGTCTTGAGCCCCGACGAGGCCCCGCGCGGCACCGTGGGTATCCCGCGCGCGCTCAACATGTACGAGAACTACCCCTTCTGGCACGCGTTCTTTACGCGCCTGGGCTTTAGCGTGCAGCTGTCCGACCAGTCGAGCAAGAAGACCTACCAGGCGGGCATCGAGTCCATGCCGTCCGAGAGCGTGTGCTATCCGGCCAAGATGAGCCATGGCCACGTGATGAACCTCATCGATCGTGATGTCGACTTTATCTGGATGCCGTGCGTGCGCTGGGAGCGCAAGGAGGATCCGACGGCTGGCAACTGCTACAACTGCCCCATCGTCATGAGCTATCCCACGGCGCTGGCGCTCAATATCGACGAGATTCGCGAGCAGAACATCGAGTTCCTGTATCCGTTTGTGCCCTATCACGACAAGACCGAGCTCAAGCGCCGTCTGTACCAGGTGCTCGCCGTCGACCGTGTGGCCGATGCGCAAGCCGGTCGCGGTCGCGTGCGTGGACCCAAGATCACGCGCTCCGAGGTCGACGCCGCCGTCAACGCTGCCTTTGAGGCCGATGCGCGTTTCCACGAGGATATCCAGACGATGGGCGAGGAGGCCCTTAAGTGGGTCGAGGACCACGGTGGCCATGGCATCGTGCTCGCTGGTCGTCCCTACCATAACGACCCCGAGATCAACCATGCCCTGCCCGAGCTTATCTCGAGCTTTGGCTTTGCGGTCTTTACCGAGGATTCGCTCGCGCACCTGGTGAAGCCCGAGCGTCCCATCCGCGTGGTCGACCAGTGGATGTACCACAGCCGCCTGTACGCGGTCGCCCGTTTTGTGACGATGCGCAACGACCTGGACCTGATCCAGCTCAACTCCTTCGGCTGCGGCTTGGACGCCCTGACCACCGACCAGGTGCAGGAGATTCTGGAAGCCAGCGGCAAGATCTACACCGTGCTCAAGATCGACGAGGTGTCCAACCTAGGCGCCGCGCGCATCCGAATCCGCTCGCTCATGGCGGCGCTCAAGGACCAGGAGGCCGAGCGCTTGGCCGAGGCCACGGCCGCGGGTGAGACCTACGAGCAGGGCGACGCCGCGCCGGTGGCGCCTTCCACGGATGCCCCTGCGTTCGCGAGCCGCAAGTACGCGTTCGAGGCGCAGCGTGAGAGCGCCTCGACCGCATGGCCCAAGGTTCCCTTTACCGAGCAGATGCGCGACGAGGGCTACACCATCCTGTGCCCGCAGATGGCGCCGATTCACTTTGACCTGGTCAAAGAGGTGTTCCGCGGTGCCGGCTACAACTTGGAGCTGCTGCCCTCGACCGATCACGACGCCGTCGAGGCCGGCCTGCGCTATGTGAACAATGACATTTGCTACCCGTCGATTCTGGTAACGGGCCAGATTATGGAGGCCATCGAGAGCGGTCGGTACGACCTGTCCAAGACGGCCGTGGTTATCAGCCAGACCGGCGGCGGCTGCCGTGCTACCAACTACATCGCGCTCATTCGCAAGGCCCTGCGCGAGAGCGGCCACCCCGAGATTCCGGTGATCTCGCTTTCGGCCGTGGCGCTCGGCGAGGACAACCCCGGCTTTAAGATTACGCCGGCGCTGCTTAAGCAGGCAGTCTACGCGGTGCTCTTTGGCGACGTGATGATGCAGATGCTCTATCGCTGCCGCCCGTACGAGGCAACGCCCGGTGCCGCCAACGCGCTCTACGAGGAGTACATGGCGCGCGCCCGCAAGCTGGCGCCCAAGTTCAACCGCCACAACTACACCAAGCTGTGCCGCGAGGCCATCCGCGCGTTCGACACCATGCCGCTTGTGGGCGAGGGCACCAAGCCTCGCGTGGGCGTGGTCGGCGAGATCTTGGTCAAGTTCCACCCTACGGCCAACAACCACGTGGTCGATGTTATCGAGCGCGAGGGCTGCGAGGCAGTGGTGCCGGGCCTGCTCGACTTCTTCCTGTACTCCATGAGCAACGCCGAGCTGCAGAAGGACGAGTTGGGCAGCTCTGCTACGACGCGTGCGGGCATGCAGGCGCTCATCAAGCTCGTGGACTGGATGCGCACGCCGGTGGAGGAGATGCTCGAAAAGTCCCGCCGCTTTGAGGCGCCCGAGCGCATCGGCACCATGGCCGACAAGGCCCGTACGGTGCTTTCGGTGTGTAACAACATGGGCGAGGGCTGGCTGCTCACGGCCGAGATGCTCGACCTGATCGACCATGGTGCGCCCAACATCATCTGCACGCAGCCCTTCGCGTGCCTGCCCAACCACGTGGTGGGCAAGGCCGTGATCAAGGAGCTGCGCCGCCAGCATCCCGAGAGCAACATCGTCGCGGTGGACTACGATCCCGGTGCGTCCGAGGTCAACCAGCTCAACCGCATTAAGCTCATGATCAGCGTGGCCAAGGAGAACATGCGCGCCGGCAAGGGCTTTAAGCTCGAGAAGGTGGCGCCGCTCGCGATGGACGAGGTCACCGGCCAGATGCGTGCCCACGATGGCTGCGTGAGCTGCGGCTCGGTCGACGAGAGTGCCGTGGCGTCGGTCGCTGAGCGCCTGGGACGCGGCGTTAAGAAATAACTGGCCTGCTTAGGGCTAGATATGAGGCAAGCGGGTGGTAGCCGTATCGGCTACCACCCGTTTTTGCTGGACATGGAACCCTGAGATAATGAACACATGTAACCGTTCGCCGCAAATTACCGTCCGTTTATGGAACCCACCCCCAACGTGCGTCCTCCTTACGGTTGAATAAATACACATCTATGGAATTACGCAAGAGAGGACTGTTTCCATGAGCTACAAGACCGTTTGCGTTGCCGGCGGCGGCGTGCTGGGAAGCCAGATTGCCTTCCAGGCCGCCTACTGCGGCTTTGATGTGACGATCTGGCTGCGCAGCGAGGGCAGCATCGGGCGCACCCAGCCCAAGATCGACCACGTGCGCGAGGAGTACATCGCGGCAATCGAGGGCATGGCGGACGGCACGGGCGAGTGGTGCTCCGGTATCGCCGATAGCGGCAAGACCTTCGACAAGGAGGCGGCGCTCGCTGCCGTTGAGCGCGCCTACTCCACGCTCAAGCTGGAGCTCGATCTTGCCAAGGCAGTGGCCGACGCCGACCTGGTCATTGAGTCTATGGCCGAGGACACCCAGGCAAAGATCGACTTCTACAAGAAGCTCGCCCCGGTTCTGCCGCAAAAGACCGTCATCGTGACGAACTCCTCCACACTGCTGCCGAGCACCTTTGCTAAGTACACTGGTCGTCCCGAGAAGTACCTGTCGCTACACTTTGCCAACTCCATCTGGAAGAACAACATGACCGAGGTCATGGCACAGGACCAAACCGACAAGCGCTACTTCGATGAGCTCGTCGACTTTGCCAACGACATTCGCATGCTGGCGCTTCCCGTCAACAAGGAAAAGAACGGCTACCTGCTCAATTCCATGCTGGTGCCGTGGCTGCTTTCGGGCCTTGACCTGTATGTCTCGGGCGTGAGCGACCCCAAGAGCATCGACCTCGCGTGGACGCGTGGCACCGGTGCCCCCAAGGGCCCGTTCCGCGTATTCGACACGGTGGGCATCCAGACGGCCTACAACATCGTCATGCAGTATCAGAAGGTCCCGGGCCTGGTGAGCCCGCTGCTCAAGAAGATGATGATGCCCTACAACTTTAAGGCTATGGCGTCCGTCCTCAAGAAAATGCTCGACGAAGGCAAGCTGGGCGAAAGCTCGGGCGAGGGCTTCTTCAAGTACTAAATAATGATCCCTCGGCAACATTGGGAAACGTATCATTTGCAGCGTCATGCGCCGCATGGCCCGTGTGCTATTTCGGCGCATGACGCAAAAGAAACTGATGTGTGGGGATAGAGGGGAAACGGCAATGGATCGGCAAATCGTGCTTAAGCAGGATATCCTCGACGCGCTCTCCGCCGTCGGTATGTGCGCAGGGCAGACGGTTATGGTCCATTGCTCGCTCAGCGCGCTTGGATATGTGTGCGGCGGCGCACAGCCGGTGATCGAGGCGTTGCTCCAGATGGTGGGCGAGACCGGTACCATCATGATGCCGACGCAATCATGGAAAAACTTGGACCCCGAGAGTGGTGTCCATTGGCAAGAGCCGCAAGAATGGTGGCAGCTGATCCGCGATAACTGGCCTGCCTATGACAAGCGCATTACGCCCACCAACACGATGGGTGCCGTGGCTGAGATGTTCCGGACGTGGCCGGGCACGTTTCGCAGCGATCACCCAGCGCGTTCAGTGGCGGCAAACGGCCAGCATGCGCAATTCCTGACGGAGAACCACGACCTGAGCAACATCTTTGGCGATGGATCGCCCATCGCGCGTCTGTATGATTTGGACGGCTATGTTCTGCTGGTGGGCGTTGGCTATGACAAGAATACGTCACTGCATTTGGCAGATGCCCGTGCGCAGTACCCCGGCAAGCACGACTGTGTGGAGCACAGCGCGATCATGGAAAACGGCCAGCGCGTGTGGAAGGAGTACCGCACACTTTTTGTCGACGGCAAAGACTTCGACGAGATCGGCGCTGCTTTTGAGCGTGGATGCTCGGTGCGTACGGCGCCTCTCGGTAACGGTATGATCCGCTTTATGCGCCAGCGCGAGCTTGTTGACTTTGCCGTGGGCTGGATTGAGCGCCATCGCGGCTGCCCCGAATAATTCGGGGGGGGGGCATCGCGGATCAACTGCGCACCCCGCGTCTCTGCATCGTCACAAGCCTAAGCTACTCTTTGAGATCGCCGACGCCGTGACCGTGTCGTATGAGGTTGCCGGCCAAAAAAGACCGGTGACGTGCCCAAAGTTGCCGCGTTTCCCCGCACATCTCGCGGCAGCCAAAAAGAGCGATGGCGAGCGCGTTAACGTCGAGGACCTCATCATCAAGATTGACGTGACGACTGGACGTGAGCAGCGCGCAGCGCGTCGGCGATTCGAGCAGCATGCTCGTGGCATCGGGTCAAGCCACGACCTTTACCGAGTACGATCGCTACGGGCTGCCCATCGCCACCTACGAGATGGAAGCCGAGAAGTTCATCTACCGCGTGTACAAGTACGAGCTGTAGGGCCGCGCTTAGGTTTGACCAATGGAGTATGAAAACACGCCGTTCGCCGATGCCCCCTCCGCGAGTGGCAGCCATATGGTTTGATAAAAGAAATATATAGGTGTCGCTGGCCTGCCGGTGACGTTCCCCCTGATATCGGAGGTTCCAGGTATGTTTCGCGCTCCGTTAAATAACTATCGGTTGGGCTAACATGGGTCGCCGTGCTATTTCGATAACCCTTGCAGTGGTCTGCCTGGCTGTGCTCCTGGGCGCTACAGGGCTGTTTGCTATAAGCCGAGAAACGTCCTATATGCAGGAATGCGCTTCCGAAGGTTTTGCCATTGATGGTTTCTACCGGGATGACAAAACGAGTCGGGAAACCCTGGCTTTTCATGAGGAGGACAACTGTCGATGGCAGCTGGTCGACCAAGACGGAATCTGCACAGACGGGCAGTTTAAGCGTACGGATGACCCCAACATCCTGATATTAAAGAAGGAAAACGGCGAAGAATTCGGTACGGTCCATGTGGCGTATATGTCACGCCGACGCGAGCAGGGCCAGCTCTATCTATTTAGAGATAGCAAAGTGACCCGGTTTTATCTGGTGAGCACCAAACCTGCGTTTACGGTGGAGTCTGGCGATGTCGATCCGGCCAGTTGATTCACGGCAATAAAACGGCGAGCGGGGCGCGGGTGTGAACCGCACCCCGCAATTTGCTCGTGTCCGCATCTCGTCTGCGCCTCGTCGTAGCTTGCGTACGTGCGAGCGCTCATCCCGCGCCGGCATCACTGCACATCGAACTCCACGCGATCGAGTTCGGGCACATTGAGATCGATGAGCTTGCGGGCAACGCGGCGGTCGTGCTCCCCGAGCCCCTCGCTTGTTGTCACATGGGCGACAATCTCGCGCTCGACGAGGCCCTCCTCCTCGCCTTCGGTGGCCGAGGTCTCGACGGCGACGGTGTAATCCTTAAAGCCCGGCAGTACCGCGGCAAGCTCGCGCGTAGTTTCGGTGACGCCATAGCCGTCCTGCACGCCGGCCTGCGCCGAGCCAATGGATCCCGCGGTCATAACGATGCAGGGGATGGCAAAGATCACCGTACCCACGATGATGCGGCGGCGCACCTTGTGTGACAGCTCATCGACCTCGGCGTTTTCCTCGGCGGTCACAATGCCGTCGCCGTTGAGGTCACGCTTGAGCGGCACGCGCAAAAGAAGAAGCACGGCTTCTGCTGCCAGCGCGATAAAGACGACGTTGATGCCAAACTCGTAGAGGGCCGAGAGAAACAGCGACCCGCTTGCGATGGCGATGCCATAGCCCGCCGCGCACAGGGGCGGCATGAGCGCGGTCGCCACGGCCACGCCGGCGATGAGCGTGGCAGGTTCCTGATCGCGCGAGTTGCCCAGGCCACCTGCAAAGCCGCCCGCGAGCGCGACGGCAAGGTCCCACACAGTCGGTGTCGAATTGTCGATGATGGCGGCCGTGGTGGTGCCAAGGGGCGAGAGCTTAAAGTACAACGTGGACGTGACCAGGCAAAAGGCCATCTGTAGAGCCAAGCTCGCGACGGCTTCGACGGTAATCTCGCGGTCGAGCGTGGCGATGCCATATGCCATGGCAAGGACCGATCCCATAAGCGGGCAGATGAGCATGGCACCTACAATGGCGATATCCGAGTCGATATCGAGGCCGATGCTCGCGATCAACATAGCAATGATCAGGATGCATAAGTGCGAGCCAGTCAGGCGCGCCCCGTTTACAAAGCGTTTGCGAATCACGTGATAGGGCGCGCGTCCCTCGCGAATGTTGAATGCCTGCTTAAGGAAACGGGTGGCATTCTCCATGGCCTCGCTGTGGGCGGGGCGTATGCCGTGACGACGATGATGACGCTCGCGCAGCCGCTTGATCTGTTGTTTATCGAGTTCCATGCTTACCTCGTTTAGCTTCTGAGCCGCTTCTTGCGTCTGTCGTCTTTACTCTACACCGCGTTGGGCGAGGTGTCAGACAAGGTTTGTTGACCTGGAAGTCAGGCCAATCGACATGGCTAAAACGCCGCGAGGATCATAAGAGCCAAATAGACAAAAAAGCGCGGGGCCGGTTTGATTCCGACCCCGCGCTCTGCACTGGTGCGTTGTTGTTCGGCCTACCCCAGCAGGCTCAGAGCAACAGAGACAAACGCCAGGATAACGCCGACGATTGACTCGCCGCCGAGCAGGCCGCTGGCGACAACCAGGCCCTGTTCCTGGAAGGCGGCGTCCTTGGCAGCCCTCTCCTCGTCAGAAAGACCAGCGGTGGCGTCGCGGTGGGCGGACCACTTGTCGTAGGCGAGCTTGACGCAGGAGCCCAGGAATGCCGTGAGTGACATGTAGAACGGCAGGTACACGCCCAGGCCGATCATCATGGCCGGAATGCCGAGCCAGTACATGACGATGCCGGCGATAAAGCCACCTGCGAACCACGGCACGCTCGGGATGCCCGAGACCATGGTGGCGACCACACTTGCCTGCGCGGCAACAAAGCTCTTGTCGGGGCCAAAGGCGTCCGGACCATAGGCGGTGACGAGCGCGACCATGACGGCGGCGGCGACCAGGGCGCCCACGATGCCGCCAATGGCTTGGCCGATCCACTGCGCACGCGGGTTGGTGCCCAGCACGGCGCCGGCCTTAAAGTCGTTCATGACGTCGCCCGCAAGGCCGCACGCCACGGCTACGATGCCGGCGATAAAGAACAGCTTGACCTGAGCGATCTGTGCGAAGGCAGCCACGATGAGCATAACGATGAGGCCAAAGATCTCCATGGGGTCGATGCCCGTCTGGCCGCAGCTCTGTGCGCTCATGATGGTGGTGACAAAGGTGAACAGCGTCACGATGACGGCCGGAACGGGACCAAGGTCAAGCACGATGGCGATGATCACGGCGATGGCGGCGGCGCCCAGGCCGATGATGCCGGCGTCGAGCTTAAGGGAGCCCGAGATGAGCGATTGCTCGTCGGTGTCGGTGGAGCTGTCGGCGGCAAGACCGCGGACGATACCGGCGACCTGCGGCAGGATGTCCTTGAGGACGACGGCGACGCCAAAGCCCATCATGAGGCCCATACCGAGGGACTTGACGATGCCCTGCGCAGTCACAACGTCGAACAGACCGGCAGCGGTGCCGCCCACGATGATGCCAAAGTTGCCCAGCAGCGCGCCGGCAAACCAGAAGGCGACCGGGGCGAAGCCCACGAGGAAGCCGACGGAGAGCAGCATGGGCGAGTTGTAGATACCAAAGGTCACGCCGGGGATATTGAGCGTGCATAGCATGCTGGGTACCACGCCCAGGGCGTCGCGCAGCACGCTGTAGATGCCGGCGATGGCCATGGAGCCAAAGAGCTGCTTGCCGGTCTTGCCGCCGGCCTCGGTGGCGCGCAGGGTCTGAGCTGCGGCGTTGCCGGTGGGGAACTCCAACGCGGCATCCACGATAAAGTGACGGTGGATGAGCGCGGTGGCCAGCAGGCCCAGGATGGTGCCGGCGAGTGCCACGATAAACATGTCGAGCCAGCTGATCTGGTCGGCATAGCCCAGCATCCAGGCGCCCGGGATGGTAAACGCCAGACCGCCGGCGACCATGGCGCCTGCGGACATGATGGTGTGGGTGACGTTTGCCTCGTTGAGGCTGGCGTTGCCCATGAGCTTAAGGAAGAACAGCGAGATGACGGCAGCGAAGACGATCGGCCAGGGGAGTGCGCCCATCTTGAGGGCCGTGTAGGCCGAGCTTGCCGTGATAATCACGCAGCCAAGGACGCCGATGACGACGCCGCGCAGCGTGAGTTGCCCGCGCATCGAGGCGCGGTTCGAGGGATTGCTCATATAGAACTCCTTTGCGTATATCCGCTTCCCCCGGGAGCGCCGCTACGGATACGGCGCGGGAAGTCGGGTTACCAAGGGCCGCCGCGTGAGCTCGCAAACGACCGCGCACCAGTATAACCGCAAGCTAGTCATTTCGGGATGACTGGTTTAGGTAGGCGATATACTGCTGGGCAGACGAAAGGAGCGCCGACGATGCTTAATGGGTGCGCATATATATTGACGGTCGACGTGGGCAACACGTTCATTCGCTTTGGCCTGTTTGCCGAGGATTCGGCCGCGGCGCAGGAATGTCCGCTTGCGACGTGCGAGATCACGACGCCGTCGAGCATTACGGCTGACGAAGCGCGCATGCGTCTCGTGCAGGTCATGGCCGCACTGGCAGCCGATGCGGGCATGCCGGGTGCACTCGTACCCGCAGCCGCAGTGCTGAGCTGCGTGGTACCGGCGCTCGAGCGCCCGTGGAAGGCGGCGCTTTCTCGCACCTGCACGGGGCGCGTGCTCACGGTGGGGCCGGGCCTCAAGACCGGCATGCCCGTCCACTACGACGACCCGGCCGAGATCGGCCCCGACCGCATCGCCGACGCCGTGGCGGCCCGGGCCGTTTACGGCTCTCCGTGCATCGTGATCGACCTGGGCACTACGACCAATATCGAGGTCATCGATACGCACGGAACCTTTGTCGGCGGCGTTATCGCGCCGGGTCTGGCGCTCGGCGCCCGCTCGCTCTCGGCCGCTGCGGCGCGCCTACCCCAGGTTGAGCCCTCGGCACCCACGCATGTAATCGGCCGTAACACGCGCGAGGCGATGCGCTCGGGCGTGGTCTTGGGCGAGGTGGCCCGCATCGACGGTATGCTCGACATGGTGCTTGCCGAGATGCGCGCGACCAAGGCCGCGGGGGAGGGCGACGTGCCCATCGTCATTACCGGCGACGATGCCGAGGCACTCGCGTCGCTGGTCGGTCACAGTCTGACGGTCGACGACGCGCTGACGTTGCGGGGTCTCGCCGAGCTCTACCGCATCAACCAAAAGCCCCGCCGCGTGTAAAAGTGAGGGCGCTGGTGGGACAAACGCCTCCACCTTTCACCTGCTACAATGGGTCAAACTATTGCGATTACGGAGGTGTCTGCCATGTCGGACGATCTTCATCAAACTTCGTCAGGCAAGCGCCTGGACGTCATTAGCTGGGACGAGTTCTTTATGAGCGTGGCCATCGCCGCGCAGCGCCGCAGCAAGGACCCCAACACGCAGGTGGGTGCGTGCATCGCCAGCACCAACCACCGCATCCTTTCGGTGGGCTACAACGGTACGCCCTCGGCGCTCAACGACGACTTTTTCCCGTGGGGTACGAGCGACGACCCGCTGCAGGACAAACACAACTACGTGGTCCATGCCGAGGCAAACGCCGTGCTCAACTACCGTGGCTCGCTCAAGGACCTCGAGGGTTCCACGGTCTACGTCACGCTGTTCCCGTGCCACGACTGCGCCAAGATTTTGGCGCAGGTGGGCGTGGGCGAGGTTGTCTACCTGGACAACAAGTACGCCGACACCGATGATGGACGCATCAGCCGCCGCATTCTCGACTCCTGCGGCATCAGCTACCGCCAGGTTATCGTCGATGTTCACATCGGCACCGAGGGACAGGCTCAGCAGTAGCGCGTGGCAATGCCAGCTGGCAACAAAAGGCAGCTAAAAGAGACCCGTCCCAAATTGACTACTCGTGAAAGTCGCGTCTGCGCGCATGGACGGCTCGTGAGCGGGTACACGGCTGTAGTAACATAGCTTCTGTCCGCGGGCGCGCCCGCGTAATTGTGAGAAAGGAGCCCCTGTGGCTGTTAACGAAGAGCTGCTTAAGAAGGTTCTTGAAGAGATTCGCCCCAACCTGCAGGCCGATGGCGGCGATATGGAGTATGTGGGCGTCGACGACGAGGGTGTCGTCAAGCTGGAGCTGCAGGGCGCTTGCGCCGGCTGCCCCATGAGCTCGCTGACCCTGTCCATGGGTATCGAGCGCATCCTGAAGGAGCATGTGCCCGGCGTTACCCGCGTCGAGCAGGTCAATGCTTCCGGCGAGACCGACGACCTGTACGACGAGTACGCGCCGTTCTAAGATGCGAAAGCTGCGGACGGCATACTCCGCATAGACGTTACGCCCAAATATGCGGCTGCGAGCGCAAGGCCCGCGGCCGCATTTGTATGTAGGGAGTGGGAGGGTCGACATGCTCAACGACTTCTACCATATGCTTGATCCCGTCGCGATTTCGGCGGGGCCCATCACGATTTACTGGTATGGTCTGGCCTATGTGGTCGGCGCCCTGCTCACGGCGGTCGTCATGTACCGCACGCAGCGTCGCTGGGGCTTCAACATCACGATTGACGACCTGACGAGTGTCGTGGTCGGCGTGGTCTTTGGCCTCATTATCGGTGCGCGCCTGTTCTACGTCGTCTTTTATGGTGATGGCTACTACTGGGCGCACCCGCTCGAGATCTTTGCCACCAGCGAGGGCGGCATGAGCTTCCATGGCGGTTTGGTGGGCGGCATTATCGGCGGCATCATCGTGTGCCGCATGTATAAGCTCGATGCCTGGACTTTGGCAGATCTTGCCGTCATAGGCGCGCCGCTGGCCTTGTGCCTGGGCCGTTGTGCCAACTTTGTCAATGGTGAGCTGTGGGGCAAGCCGACCGATCTGCCCTGGGGCGTGGTCTTCGGTGGCACCGCGGGGGATATGCCGCGTCACCCCTCCCAGCTCTACGAGGCATTTCTTGAGGGCATCGTGCTCTTTTGCATTCTGCAGGTGCTCAGCCGCAAAAAGCCGCTGCTGCCTCAGGGTACGTTTATGGGCGTGTTCGTGATGGGATACGGCATCGTCCGCTTCCTCGTCGAGTTCGTGCGCGTGCCCGACGCCCAGCTTGGCTATCTGCTGGGCGGCGTCATCACGATGGGTCAGCTGCTGAGCCTTCCACTCGTTATTGCGGGCCTGGCGCTCGTCATCTTTGCGCGTCGCCGCAATCGCCCCCAGCGCATCTACCTCGACGCCTAACCACCACATACCACCACAAAGGGGACGGGCACCTTTGTGGTGGTTTGCTGGGCAACGATGACAGAACCGTAATGTTTCCCCAGATAAAACCTGCCAAAATAAACCTGTCCCTTTTTGGCAGGTTTCTAGAAAGGCTTTCGGACTGTGAAGGATTCCGATCTCTCCACAACGGCTGCGCGCGACGCTGCCCGCATCGTCTGGTTTAAGCGCTACCCCGCCAAGCAGACGCTCATCGCATTTTTGCTCGCGCTGTTGGCGACCACGGCGTTTTCCATCGATCCCGCCCCGGTGTCGAGTAACGCAGTCTTGGCGATTGACCCCAAAGCCTCGGGCATGCTGTACGTGTGCTACGAGGTGCTCCTTTCGTTTGCCGGCCATACCGACGCGGTCATGCTGCTTGCGCTTGCCTGCCTGCTCACGCTGCCGTTTCGCTACGTGTTCTTTGGCCGTGGCGACACCTGGCGCCCATCGATTATTTTGCCGTCGCTGTTTTTCGCCATCTGCATGGTGTTCGGCCGCAGCTACGACCTCACCGACTCGGCCGAGATTGTTCTTGGCGACAAGGCCCGCATCATCTGCGCCTGGATTGGCGGCGCGGGCTGGATGCTCCTAGCGATCGTGGCCTTCTATCTGGCTTTTGAGTGTCTGGATTGGCTGAGCTCCCGACGCATCCCGTTTTCCGAGGCGCACTTTGGCCGCATATGGCGTGTGGCTCACGCCGTGCTCTCGGTCCATCCCTTTGCCGGGCCCTTCCTGGTGCTTATGATCGCCTGGGCGCCCACGCTCATCGCTTCGCTGCCCGGCCTTTTTATGGGAGATACGGGTGCGCAGATTCGCCAGTGGTTTAACTATCCCAACGGTACGAGCGACTACCTGCGCCTGCTCAACCCCAATGTCCTGCTCAACGGGCATCACCCGGTCGTGCACACGGCTATCATCGGCTCGTGCGTGCAGCTGGGGCTTTCGGTCTTTAACAGCGCCAATGCGGGGCTTGCCATCTACACCTGCGCTCAGTTCGTCATTACGGCCGCCTGCATGGCCTATTCCATCTCGTCGCTGCGCAAACTGGGCGTGAGCCTGCCGGTCCGCGGTGCGATCCTGCTGTTCTTTGCGTTTATGCCGATGTTCTCTAACTACGCGGCGTTGCTCACCAAAGACGTGCTCTTTGCCGACGCGTTTTTGGTGCTGCTGGTGCAGACCGTGAAGCTCGTGGCCTGCGGCTTGCCCCGTCGTGATGCCAATGTCGAGCGAGCGGGCGAGAATGCCCCCGTGCTCTTTGCGCGCCACGACTGGCTGTTGCTTGTGCTGGCTGCCATGGGTTCCACGTTTTTGCGCAATGGAGGTCTGGTCTTTCCGTTGGCGGCCTGCGTGATTGCGGCGGCGTTTTGCGCATGGGATGTACATGTCGCTCGTCGTGCGGCTAAGCAGACGGGCACCGCGGTCTCATGCGCCACGCTGCGCTTCCGCTGGGTTGGCGTCCTCGCGGTGCTCGCGCTCTGCCTTGCCTCTAATATGTACTTCACCAAGGTCTTTATGCCAGCGCACGACATCACGCCTGGTTCCAAGCGCGAAATCCTCTCGATTCCGTTCCAACAGACGGCTCGTTTCGTCCAAAAGCACGACGGCCTTAACTCGGGTGTCAACCCCACGGTAAAGGAGGACGGCACCATCGTGGAGGCTCCTTGCGACGGCTTGGTGACCGACGAAGAGCGTGCCGTGATCGACCGTGTGCTCAAGTACGAGAATCTGGGCCGCCGTTACAACCCGGATAAGTCGGACGCCGTCAAAAATTGCTTTAACGAGTACGCCTCGCAGGAGGACATCAAGGCCTATTTTGAGGTCTGGGCGCAGATGTTCAAAAAGGATCCCGAGTGCTATATCTCGGCGCTCATCAATAACTATTACGGCTACTTTTATCCGAGTGCCCGCGATGCGTGGGTCTACAGCACGGCGCGCAGTGCCGAGATTATGGCACGCCCCGACAACCTCAAGTACTTCGACTTCCACCCGGTCGATAGCAAGGTTGTGCGCTGGTGCGACCACCTGATCAATCTGTACCGTGTGGCGGTGCAGCGCATCCCGTTTATTTCGCTCACCATGAGCTCGGCCACCTATGTGTGGATCATGATCGCCGTGGTGGTCTACCTGCTGCGTCGTCATTCATGGCGTGCGCTGGCGATCTGGGTGCCGCTGTTGGGCGTGCTCGCCGTGTGCCTGATTGGTCCGTGCAACGGCTCGACCTACATGCGCTACCTGTATCCGGTCATCGCTTGCATGCCCTTCGCCATCGGCGCAACCGTCACCCGCAGCGACTTCCTCTGGTTCTAACTTGGTGCATTGGGGGTCAGGTTTCTTTGCACCAAAGGGGTCATCATCACGACGCCTTCATTTTGGGGTTTATCTCGCAGGCCAGTAGGTATATCATAACGACGTTTGTTTATATTGCCCGAGCATCTGCGCTGGGCTTTAGGTCGAAACCGATAGGAGACACGTATGTCCGGACACTCTAAGTGGGCCACAACCAAGCATCGTAAGGGCGCGCAGGACGCCAAGCGTTCCGCCCTCTTCTCCAAGCTCAGCCGCAACATCACCGTTGCTGCCCGTCTCGGCGGTGACCCGCTGCCCGAGAACAACGCCAGCCTCGCCGCTGCCGTTGCCAAGGCCAAGGCTCAGTCCATGCCTAAGGACAAGATCAAGTCCGCTATCGACAAGGCTTTTGGTTCGGGTGCTGACGCCGCCGTCTACGAGAACATCGTGTACGAGGGCTACGGTCCCGCCGGTGTCGCCGTCTACGTCGACTGCCTGACCGACAACCGCAACCGTACCGCCGCTGATGTCCGTTCCGCCTTCTCCCACGCTGGTGGCAACCTGGGCACCTCCGGCTCCGTCGCCTTCCAGTTTGAGCGCAAGGGCCAGATCGTCGTCGCCAAGGAGATCCTGGACGAGAACGCCAAGAAGGAGACCATGAT
Source organism: uncultured Collinsella sp. (assembly GCA_934668695.1). Next base: position 30,872 of record CAKUOD010000018.1, read on the forward strand.
CGCCAACGGTGCTGCCGGTGACGAGGATGAGTTCATGATGGCTATCGCCGAGGCCGGTGGCGAGGACTACGAGGACGCCGGCGAGGAGTGGATCGTCTGGACTACTGCCAACGAGGTCATGGCTGTCTCCAAGGCGCTCGAGGAGCAGGGCGTCCAGGTCAAGGGCTCCGAGACCACCATGGTCCCGACCACCCCGACCGAGGTCTCTGGTACCGACGCCAAGAAGGTCCAGCGCCTCATCGACCGTCTTGAGGAGCTCGACGACGTCCAGGACGTCTACAGCACCATGGACATGACCGACGAGGTCATCGCTGCCCTCGAGGAGGAGTAGCGCCTGCACGGGTTAAGCCGTGCATATCTGGGCATAATGAAGCGAGCATGCAAGCCTCGTGGAATAGATGAGCCGGATCCGCGTGCGTAGAGCACCGGACCCGGCTCTTTTATAATGATGCGAACCGTTTTGCATTTCGAGAGCCGAGATTTGAAGGGAGCGCCGCGTGCGCGTACTCAAACGAGCCCTAGCGATCGTGTATCTTGCCGCCACCATCGTGGCGCTGGGTACGCTTGTCTGCCAGTTTTGGGGGCCGTATACGTATCGCTTTATGCTGCTGATGCGCGACCCCATGCCGCGCGTCGTCGTCACGGCGTGCGCCGGCGTCGTGGCGATCGGCGTGCTGGCAAGCTTTTTCCGCCTGATGTTCGCCCGTCGCGAGCCGTCCTGCGTGCATCCGGCGGGGGAGCGCAATATCGAGGTTACCCTTGCGGCGCTTTCTTCGTGTGCCAGGGCTGCTGCCGAGCGCGACGACCGCGTGATGGTCGAGCATGTCGAGGCCCGCGTCCAAGGCCCCGACGATTCGCACGTCCGTTTTAAGGTCGAGGCTATCGCGCTTGACGATAAGGACGTGGCATCTCTGGCTTCCTCGATGCAGCAGCGCATCGAGGAAGCCTGCGACACCATGCTCGGCACGCCAGGTACGACCGCGCGCGTCCGTTTTTTGCCGTCCAAGACTACCGTCCAGACCGTGGAGGTTTCCGGTGAGTGATACCAATCAAGATAAGACCGCTCGTACGCCGCGCCTGACGATTGACCAGAGCGCCACACCGGCGAGCGAACCTGTTGATTCCAAAGCAGAGGCAACCGAGTTGCAAGACGCGGCAGCCGCGGATTTTGACGAGGCTATGGGTCTCATCAAGGGTACGGGCGCTGCCATCTGGAGCTATGCTGTGCGTCATCCCAACACCACGCTCGGCGCCGTCGCTGGCTTTATCCTCGCTGTGTTGGTGCTCACGTTGGGCCTGTGGGATACGCTCGTCATTGCATTCTTCGTGCTGATCGGCGCTGTGATCGGCCAAATTCGCGACGGCGAGAACGGGATCGTCAACTTCTTCGGCCGTCTGTTTAGTGGCCGCTAATATGTATTCGACTGTCGCATCCGCGGCAGGCATAAGGAGGAACCATGGCTTTTAATACGAAGGTCGATGTAGCCGATGCCGAGCTCGAGGCCGGCGAGACCGTCGCCGCCGAGGCCGAGGACGTAACGCTCGAGGACGAGGCGCTCGTCGAGGCCGAACCCGCCGACGATGCGGACGAGGACGACGAGGAAGCGGATGAGTCCGAGGACTCGCTGACCTATTCCAACGGCGTGATCGAGAAGATCGTTGCCATGGCCACTCGCGAGGTCCCGCACGTTCTGGGCATGAAGGGCAACCTTATGCACTTTGTGCAGGAGCAGTTTGGTGCCGAGAATCTGACCAAGGGCGTGACGGTCGAGGTCACCGATGACAATCGCGTGGTCGTCAACATCTCCGTCATCATCGAGTACGGCGCCTATGCGCCCGCGATCTTCGACGATGTCAAGGCACGTGTCACCGAGCGCCTTGCCGCGATGACCGGCCTTGAGGTGGCGGGCGTCAACCTACGCATCGAGGACGTCATTACCCCCGAGGAGTACGAGCACCGCACCAGCCAGCACGAATAACCTTCCAAAAAGGGACAGGTTTGTTTTGGCAGATTTTATCTGCGAAAACGCCAAACGGCCGACCGCGCAAGCAAAAGCGTGGCCGGCCGTTTCTGTACGCTCCCGATGTAGCCATACCGCTCGTCTAACTAAGGGTTGCAATCCCCACGTTCCGCGTTACCCTAATGAGCGCATTGTTTCCAAATTGTTAACGAGGGGTTGCCGTAATGGCCGACGAGCACGAAACAGAAAGCAAGGCATGGGCAATTGAGGCCGCTGCGGCAGAGGCGGCGTCGCGTGCTGCCGAGGAGGTGCATCGTCCTCCCGTGGTGCCGATGGAGCGCGTGGTCGATCGCGATGTTATCGAGCGGGGCGAGCGCGCTGGTCGCAAGCGCAGTCAGGAGCCGGGCTTTCCGCGCTTTTTTGCCGAGCTCAATTTGGGCCTGATCCTCACGGCCTTTGCCATCGTCGCGTTTAAAACCCCTAATCACTTTGCTTTTGGCGGCACCTCGGGCGTGTCGGTCATTCTGTCCACGCTGTTCCCGACCCTTCCCGTCGGCGTCTTTATGTGGATTATCAATGCGGTCCTGGTCGTTCTGGGCTTTATCTTTTTGGAGCGCAAGGCAATCCTATGGAGTGTCTTCGCCTCGTTTGCGCTGTCCGCCTATGTTTCGCTGTTTGAGCTCTTTATTCCGACCGATGTCTCGATGACGGGCGATATGTGGCTCGACCTGTGCTTTGCCGTGATTCTGCCGGCGCTCGGCAGCGCTATCGTCTTTGATATCGGAGCCTCAACGGGCGGCACGGATATCCTTGCCATGATCCTCAAGCGACGCACCACGCTCGAGATTGGCCGCGCCCTGCTGTTGGTCGATATCGGCATCGTGACCATCGCGGCCTTCTTGTACGGTCCGCGCGTCGGTCTGTACTGCGTGCTCGGCCTGTTTGCCAAGACGCTTGTGGTCGACAAAGCCATTGAGAGCATTCACCTTCGTAAGGTCTGCACGGTCATTTGTTCCGAGCCCCTTAAGGTCGAGGAGTTTATCGTCAAGCATCTCAACCGTACGGCGACTATCAGCCGCGGCTACGGTGCTTTCTCGGGCAAGTGCGTGACGGTGATTATGAGCGTGCTGAGTCGTCGCGAGGCCGTGCAGCTGCGTCGCTACGCTCGCGAGATCGATCCGGGTGCCTTTATCACGATCGTCGACAGCTCCGAGATCGTCGGCAAGGGTTTCCGCGGAACGAACTAACGCTGACGTATTCAACGAACCGCCTGCTGGTGCCGTGTACCTTGCAAATCGGTCATCTTTGAGTATTTGACCCCACATTGGGCAATAATGATGCTAAAGACATCGTTTGCGATCCAAGTGATTCGCTCAAGATACGAAGGGATGATTCTATGTTCTGCTCGCAGTGTGGCGCCCCCATGGGCGATAACGACAAGTTCTGCGGCGCGTGTGGTGCCCCCAATGCCGGCGCCGCAGCCTCTGCCCCTCAGGGTCAGCCTCAGCCTCAGCAGTTTGCCCCTCAACCGCCCGTGGCGAATGCGCCAAAGGGCTGTGTGGCTCAGGCGTTCCAAGATATGACTAAGACTCCGGGCGTGCTGCAGCGCGTGTGCCAGATTGCCTTTTTGCCGGCGCTTATCTGTGTCGTGTCGGTGCTTGTGTTGTTTATTCCCGTTATTGGCGGCATCGCAGCTGCCATCGGCTTTTTGGCAGCTTGCATTGCGAGCGTGTGCGGTTCCGGCTTTGGTATCGAGTGGGGTCGCGATCTGTCGCTCAAGGTTGATGACGGTATGGATCGTCCGCTCATGCGTTCCACGTCGTTTGGTCTCGGAGTCTTTTCGAGCGTTATTTCGGTCGTGCTCGAGGTCATCGCTGCCATTCCCGTTATCGGTGTAGTGCTTTCGCTGGTGGAGAGCGTGGTAATTGGCGCCGCAGGCTCGTATTCGTATTACGGCTCTTATGCGCTCGAGGCTGCGCTGTTTGGCTCGCTTGGCCTGCTTGTCCTGGCTATGATTGCCACGGCGGTCTTGGGGGTCTTCTTTAAGATGTTTGCCGATATCGCCGTGATGCACTTTGCGGTGACCGGTCGTGTGGAGAGCGCGTTTTCGCTTGATAAGGTCTGGGCGGCCTTTAAGAACAATAAGACCAAGCTGTTCTGTGCTTCGTTCCTCCCCGAGTTTTTGACGGGCCTGGTCGCCAACGTTGTCACCTGGATTCTGACGTTCGTCTTTGGCACCATTGCCTCTGTCGGTATGTATAGCTACTACTACCGTCCTACGGCTATTGAGGCGCTTGTTACCGGCGGTGGCATTACGCTCGTATTGTTCTTGGTGCTGACGGCGTTTGTCACGGTATTTCTCACGGTCTTTGGCAAGATGCTCAAGCACCGTGCCGTTGGCTATTGGGTTGCACGCTATGCAAGCGAATGGGCCGATGAGGATAAGGACGACGTTCTGACTTTTGTATTGCCCTTCGAGAAGAAGGCTGACCCTTCGGGTCACGGTGCTCCGGATGCTTCGCCGGCACCTGCACCTGCACCTGTTCCCGCGCCCGAGCCTGAGCCGGCGCCCGAGCCTGAGCCGGCGCCCGAGTCTGAGACGGCATCTGAGCCTGAGCCTGAGCCTGAGCCGGCACCTGCACCTGCACCTGCACCTGAGTCGGCGTCCGAGCCAAGCTCCGACGAGGAGCCTCAGGACGAGTAGCCACGCCGTCTGCCATTTTGGGACGGGGTAGAAATGGTAGAAATAGCGCTTGAAGAATGAGCGGGGGCGGACGTTTCGATACGTCCGCCCCCGCTTTGACATCGCGATGTGGCTATGACTGCGAGATGCCAGCGAATCGACTACTCGTCGTGCTTCTCCTCGCGGCGTGCAGCAGCGCGTGCGTCGTGGATGCCCTTGATCGCGGCATGGCGAGCCGTTCGGGCATCATGGATGGCGTCGCGAGCCTCGGCGGTCGTCGCCTTGGCAGAGCGCAACTTGGCGGCCAGATCGGGGTTGGTTTCGGCGACCGCGGTAATCGCGGGGCCGTCGAGCTCCTCTTGCGTGGGCTCGGCCAAAAAGTCGATAGCATACTGGGCGGCCACCATGGAGCCCTTGGCCAGTACCGACTCGTCAATCTTGTAGAAGCAAGAATGTTGGGCGTACGTGGCGCCAATCTGGGGGTTGCGCGTGCCAACAAAGGCGAGCACGCCCGGTACGCGGCGCAGGTACTCCGAAAAATCCTCACCCGAGAGTGTGCCGCGGTAATGGCCTTGACCGGTGGGGCCCAGGCATTTGATTACTGCCTGGCGGCAGCGCTCGCTCGAGGCGGCATCGTTTTCGACCTTGTAATTGGCGATGGTGTAGTCGGTGAGCTCTGCCTCGGCGCCCAAGGCGGCCGCGGTATGCTCCACGATGCGGCGCATGAGCTCCGGCATTTCCTCGTGGGTCGAATCTCCGTAGGTGCGCACCGTGCCGGCGAGGTAGGCCGTGCCGGCGATAACGTTGCGCGCGGTGCCGCCGTGCAGCTCGCCGACGGTAATGACGGCCGGCTCGTAGGGGCTGATCTCGCGCGAAACGATGGTCTGCAGGGCATTGACGATCTCGGCGGCCACCATAACGGCGTCGTGGCCGCGCTGGGGCATGGCACCGTGGCATGAGGTGCCGCGGACGTCGATGCGGAACCAGTCAGTATTGGCCATGCGCGGTCCGGGCTCGCAGCTTACGGTGCCGGCGTCGACCTCACTCCAGATGTGCGCGGCGTAGGCGCCATCGACGCCGTCGAGCACGCCCGTGCCGATCATGAGTTTGGCGCCCTGGCCGTTTTCCTCGCTGGGCTGGAAGACGATGCGGACCTCGCCGTGGATGTCGTCGGTCATATGGCGCAGAATCTGCAGCGTGCCGAGCATCATGGCGATGTGGCAGTCGTGGCCGCAGGCGTGCATGCAGCCCTCGTTGACGCTGGCGAAATCCTCGCCGGTCTGCTCGGTGACGGGCAGGGCGTCGATGTCGGCGCGCAGCAGGATGCGGCGGCGCGGCGTGCCGTCCTCGCGATAGGCGTCGGGCGCGGTGCCGCGAAGGGTCGCCACAAGGCCCGTCTTAAGGGGACGCTCGTAGGGGATATTCATGGCATCGAGCTGGTTGGCGATGTCAGAAGTCGTGCGCTCCTCGGCGAGGCTCAGCTCCGGGTGCTTATGGAAGTGGCGGCGCTGCTTGATGATATAGGGTTCAAACTCGGTAGCGATATCTTTGATGGCTACGGTGACGTCGTCAGCCGCGCGAGCCTCGGTCGCCGCCATAATCTGCTGTGCCTTGGTCTTCGTCATGGTCGATTTGCTCCTTGCTGGGTTGATCGCAAAATCGTACAGGCTCTCTCCAGTATGCCACCTGCCGCTAGGGCTGGTAAAGTTGCCGTTTGCCGCTTGGGGTTTTGTTGCAAGGGCGGGGGAGTACACTCGGGGGTGTTGAATTTCCTGCCAGAGATGGGGATGCCCATGCAACATATCGATCGGATTATCCGCTCCAAGAACGTCTTTACCGCGCAAGACGGCATCGATACCGCCCGCGAGCTGGCGATTGCCATCGCAGGCGACCGTATCGTCGCAGTCGGTGCGCCCGATGACGTGATCGCCGCCGTTCCCGCCGCCACGTCGGTTATCGACTACGGCGAGCAGTTTGTCTGCCCAGGTTTCCATGACGCTCATCTGCACTTCTTCCATACCTCGGTCGGCTCCTCGCCGTACATGCTCATGGATATGGGCACGTCCGAGGCTGCGCTGGTGCAGCACGCGCTCGAGTTTTCCAAGGACCTGCCCGATGACGCTTGGGTTGTGACGCAGGGCTGGCGCGACTACCGTTGGGACCCGCCCGAGCATCCTACCAAGGCGTCGCTCGATGCGGCATTCCCCGATCGTCCCTGCGTTATGTATTCGGGCGACGGGCACACGCTTTGGCTCAACAGCCGTGCACTCGAGGCGCTCGGCGTCACGCGCGACAGCGAGCCGCCGGCGGGCGGCAGCTACGACAAGGACGCAAACGGCGAGCTCACGGGCATTGCTCACGAGGCGGCTGCCATGCAGCTGCTACCGCGCTGCCTTGAGTGGCTGGGCGAGGACCGCATCGCGAGCGCTTACGCCGACCAGATGAAGCGCATGGCCGAGCAGGGCATCACCTCGATCTGCGACATGTCGCTCATGCCCATGCCGGGCTGCGATTTTATCCGCGACGACGTCTATGACAAGCTGCAAACAGCCGGCAAGCTGGGCATTCGAGCTCATCTGTTCCCCACGTTGCTGGATGACCAATCGCGCTTAGAAGAACTGCAGACCCGCTACGCGAACAATGCGCTGCTCTCGGCGCCTGGTTTTAAGCAGTTCTTCGACGGCGTCTCGAGCGAACACACGGCCTATCTCACCGAGCCCTATACCAACCCGCGCTTCCCGGGCGACCAGGGCCGTCTGACGGTTCCTGCCGAGCGTATGCGTAAGCTGGTTCTGGCGGCTGCGGAGCGTGGGCACACCGTGCGCATCCACGTCATCGGCGACGGTGCCATCCATGCCGCGCTGGATATCTTCGAGGAAGCGGCCGATCTGTACGGCCTGCCCCAGCACGGCCATAACACACTCGAGCATCTGGAGAACCTCCTGCCCCAGGACATCGACCGCCTGCGCAAGCTCAACGTGGTCGCCTCGAGCCAGCCCTGCCATATCACGCTCGACCCGGGTGGTCCGGAGCGCGACCTGGGCTTGGAGCGCAGCCGCATCATGTGGCCGTTTGCGACCTATAAACAGCGCGGCATTCGCCAAGCCTTCGGTACTGACAGCCCTATCACGCCCGTTACCAGCATGAACGTGCTCTACACGGCTATCACGCGCCAGGACCCCAAAAGCCACTGGCCCGAGGGCGGCTGGCTGCCGAGCGAGCGTATCGATGCGGCAACGGCTCTGCGTAACTACACCCTGGGCAGCGCCTATGCAGCGGGCGACGAGCAAAACCTCGGCAGCCTGGAACCCGGCAAATACGCCGATCTAGTAGTCCTGGACCAAAACCCGCTCACCATTGACCCCCAAGAGCTCCAGGACACCAAGGTTCAGGCCACCTATCTGGCAGGCAACCTAATCTACGAGCGCTAAGTATTCATGTCTTACCGTTAAACGCGGCTTGGGCAGCTTATTTTGGGATGGCGCTCGAGCCGCGTTTGTTTGCCAATGGGGGTTCGTTAGGAGCGTCCCCGCCCTGCTTGATCTGGGCGCGGGGCGGAGGCGCCGCTTCCCCGCGCGCTCAATTTGGACAGCAGCAATGCTATCTCTAGGTGTTTTGCATACTTTCCATTACGAATTGCATAAAAAGGCTGGGATGTTCTTCCGGATCCTGATGTACCCCCGTCCGCGCCGTGCAAAAAACGGAGTATTCAGCACCGCATGCCCCGTCGGTGCCGCTGCGGTTGGGTAACGTTGCGGAGATTGACGTCATTTTGGGCTCCTGTACGGCGCGAGGCGCCCCTTTTTGTCCTGACGGAGTTTGCCTGCCGACTTAAATCGCCGGTCGAAGGTGTCCTTGGGATCAATATGGTGTGTCCGGCGCGTATGCAGCCGTCCTGGCTTGCTGAATACTCCCAAAAATGCACGGTGCTCCCCAGGGGACCCGTGCGCGCAGCGAAAACCATGCACATGTCGCTATCCGCATCGCCATTTTGCTGCACTGACTTTTCTGAATGCCGGGCTCGAATCAGTTAACCCAGCTCCCGGGGCGGACCGGAGGGCATGAAGTTTGTCGCGAGTTCCGCACGCAAAGGAAAGCACTTAAT
>CAKUOD010000019.1 GCA_934668695.1 uncultured Collinsella sp.
ATCATCAACCTTGCCGGCGATGAGTGGGATAGCTCAAAGGGCACCTGGAAGGACGCCGACAGCACCTATGCCAAGGCGTTCGCCGACGATGCCTTTACGGCCGATAGCGCAACCTATAAGCAGGCCATGACCGCCTACTACACTGCCTATCAGCAGTATTCCTCGCAGGCCTCGAGCGCCAGCTCCAAGTGGACCGAGTATGCTAACGGCCTCTACGCCAAGGCCAACATCAGCATCTACGGCCTGTTTGCGTAAGGGCTGCCCGAGCCGCTGAGCGCGTAGCCAAAAAATCTGATGAGCCCGCTAGAACGGACATCGTTCTAGCGGGCTTTTTGCATTGTGGGGAGGGCGATGAGAGGGGGTGGTTGTATGCAAATTATGGGACACTTTATTCATATAAAGTGAAAACGATTTCGGCTAAACTGGTAGTAACAATGTGGTACCACTGTTCATCTGGTAGTAACCAATTTTGAGACGAAATCGAATGGAAATTGCTAAGAATTAGTTTGGTAATGAAAGAAACGCTTCACGTCTACCTGCGGAAATTACCGTTTACGGGCCAAAAATAACCGTTTGGCAACGATATAGTAATTTGAACGAAATGTGGTGGACGTTTGAATTGAGTGTGTGCTAACGTACATACCAGCAGCCCAAAAAAGGGACTGGGTTGTCTAAGTTTGCGCACCAATGCCGGCAAGCGGAGAAGCCGGTATGCACAAGGCGCGGACATGGAACTCGTTGGTGAACAACGAAAGAAAGGTTGGAGGAGATACCATATGATGAAGTACCTCCAGAAGCTCGGCAAAGCGCTGATGCTTCCCGTCGCGGCGCTCCCCGTCGCAGGTATTCTTATGGGCGTGGGCTATCTGCTCGCTCCCGCAGTCATGGGTGCTGCCGGTGACACTACCGGTTTTGCCTATACCGCCGGTTTCCTGCTCATCAAGGCAGGCGGCGCTCTTATCGATAACATGGCCTGGCTGTTCGCAGTCGGCGCCGCTGTCGGCCTTGCCGACGATCACGATGGCACCGCTGGCCTCGCTGGCCTCGTCGCCTTCCTGATGATCCAGCAGCTCCTGAACCCCGCTGTTGTTGGCACCATTCGTGGTATGGACGCCGATGCTCAGACCGCTTGGCTTGCCACGACCGAGGGCATCGCGTTCTCCAAGATCGCTGGTAACTCCTTCATCGGCATCCTGTCCGCCATCATCGGTGGCACTTGCTACAACAAGTTCAAGGACACCCGTCTTCCCGACTGGCTGGCCTTCTTCTCCGGCAAGCGTTGCGTCGCCATCATGACCGCCGTCATCTGCATCGTCGTCTCCGTCGTCCTGCTCTTTGCTTGGCCCCTCATCTTCGGTGCGCTCGTCGCTCTGGGCGAGGGTATCGCCGCCATGGGTGGCATCGGCGCTGGCATCTACGCCTTCCTCAACCGCCTGCTCATCCCGACTGGTCTGCACCACGCTCTGAACAACGTGTTCTGGTTCGACACCATCGGCCTGGGCGACCTGACCCACTTCTGGGCTGGCGAGACCTCTGCTGACGTCAAGTGGAGCCTCGGTATGTACATGTCCGGCTTCTTCCCCTGCATGATGTTCGGTATCCCGGGCGCTGCCCTGGCTATGGTTCAGACCGCTAAGAACAAGAAGGCTGCTATCGGCCTGGTTGTCTCCGCTGCTATCTGCGCCTTTGTCTGCGGCGTCACCGAGCCCTTCGAGTTCGGCTTCATGTTCCTGTGCTTCCCGCTCTACGTCGTGTACGCTGCCCTGTACGGCATCTTCACCATCATCACCTACTATGTTGGTTTCCGTGCTGGCTTCTGCTTCTCCGCTGGTGCTACCGACCTCCTGTTCTCCGCTAGCCTCCCGGCTGCTGCCAACACCTGGATGATCATCCCGCTGGGCATCGCTGCCTTCGTGGTCTTCTACCTCGTGTTCCGCTTCGCCATCACCAAGTTCAACCTCATGACCCCTGGTCGCGAGGATGAGGATGTCGAGGAGACCTCCGCTCCCGCCGCTGCTGGCAACGATAAGTTCGCTGCTCTGGCTGCCGCTGTTCTCGCTGCCGTCGGTGGCAAGGAGAACGTCAAGACCGTTGACTGCTGCGCTACTCGCCTGCGCTTCGAGCTCGGCGATTCCGCTCTGGTCGACGAGGCTGCCTGCAAGAAGGCTGGCGCTCTGGGTGTCATGAAGATGGACAAGGGTGCTACCCAGGTCATCATCGGCACGCAGGTCCAGGCTGTTGCCGAGGAGCTCAAGAAGCTTCTCTAAGCCTCTAGGACGTTGTGTCTTGAAAAGGGTCGTCCCGCTCCGCGGGGGCGGCCCTTTTTTACTACCGCGATGCAAAAATCAGCAGTGGAATTGGTATTAGTGGCTGTCAATTTGGCACGGTCAAACATTCTTGAAATGTACGGGTTGACCTGCTGTTATCAATTATTAGCTGTTATAGTACGTGGTGTCTGGTTACAACCAATTTCGAGTCATTTATCCGGCAGGTTTCATCATGGCAATGGGAGCACGCAAACAGCCTTTGTACGATCAGCTCGTCGATTTGCTGACCGATAAGATCGATCACGAACTTCGCCCTGGCGACTATCTCCCGTCCGAGCGCGATCTATCGGAACGCTACGGGCTCTCGCGCACGACGGTTCGTCTCGCCCTTCAGGAGCTTGAGCGTTTGGGTCTCGTGGTTCGTCAACGTGGTCGCGGAACCATGGTGTGCGATCGCTCGCTGCAAACGGCAAACCTCACGCAAACCTATAGCTTTACCGAGCAGATGAAAGCCATCGGGCGTGTGCCCAAGACGACGATTCTTGAGTTTACCGAGGTCGAGGCCGACAAGAACATCGCGGTTGAGATGAACGCTCGCCTGGGTGAGCGTCTGTACAAGATTAAGCGTCTGCGTATCGCCGATAACGTGCCACTCATGATTGAGTGCACGTACCTGCCGAGCCGCAAGTTCTTTGCGCTCAAGCGCCCCATGATCGAGAACAAATCACTGTACGACATGATCGAGCAGGATTATCACGAGAAGGTTCGCCTGGCCGAGGAGGAGTTTTATGCGAGTATCGCCCGTCATTCGGACGCCCGTCTGCTCGAGATTGCCGAGGGTGCGCCGGTCTTGGATTTGATTCGCACCACGTATGACATGAACAACGAGGTTATCGAGTATACGCGTTCGGTTGCGCGCGCCGACCAGTTTAAGTACAAGGTCTACCACAACCGCGCCGTCTAGAGTTATTGGGTATAAACGGCTTGGCGTGTTTTGCGGCGGGTGCAAAATGTGCCGAGCGGTAGAAGGCAACGAACAATCGCTCAAATTAACAATGCAGTGGTTTTTGATCCGCCCTAAAACGCACTGCGGGTACGGGAGCATAGATGAGCACGTATGCTATCAAGGCCGACAAGTTCTTTTTGCCGGCGGGGCCGCAGCTGGGCGGCTACCTTATGGTCGAAGACGGCGTCTTTGGCGCTTGGCAGGTCGATGAGCCCGCTTGCGAGATCAAAGATTACTCGGGTACATGGATCGCGCCGGGAATGGTGGACACCCATATTCATGGCTTCTATAACCATGCCACGACCGATAACGATGCTGAGGGTATTAACATCAGCTCGACCGAGCTCGCCCGTCGCGGTACCACCAGCTGGCTGCCCACGACCTTTACTGACGGTGTGGAGCAGATTAAGGACGCCTGCGCTGCCATCGCCCAGGCCGATGAGGAGCGCGGTCCTGAGTTTTGCGGTGCCCGCATCCAGGGCATCTATCTCGAGGGCCCCTTCTTTACCATGAAGCACGTTGGCGCTCAGAATCCCGCCTTTTTGATTGACCCGTCCGAGGAAATCTTTGACGAGTGGCAGGAGGCCGCCGGCGGACGCATCGTCAAGAGCGCCATGGCAGCCGAGCGCGACGGCGCTGCCGCCTACGCAGCTGCCCTGAACGCCAAGGGCGTGGTGACCTGCATCGGCCACTCCGACGCTACCTATGACGAGTGTGCTGCGGCCATTAACGCCGGCGCCAGCTGCTTCACGCACACCTACAATGGTCAGCGTGGCCTGCATCACCGCGAGCCTGGCGTCGTGGGTGCTGCCATGACCACGCCCAACACGTATGCCGAGATCATCTGCGACGGCAAGCACGTAAACCCCGCTGCCATCAAGGCGCTGCTGCAGGCCAAGGGCTGGCAGCACACGGTGCTTATCACCGACTGCCTGGGCTGCGGTGGTATGCCCGAGGGCAAGTACACCAGTGGCGGCATGGATGTCATCATGAAGGACAACCTGTGCTGGCTCGCCGACGGCTCCGCCATCGCCGGCTCGGTGCTCACGCTTGCCCAGGGCGTCAAGAATATGGTCGACTGGGGCCTTGCCAGCGCCGATATCGCCATTCGCATGGCAACCGAGGTTCCGGCACGCTCTGCTCACGTCGAGGATAAATGTGGCAGCATTATACCTGGCCGTGACGCCGACTTTGTCGTGTTCAATCCCGACCTTACCCTGGTCGAGACGTATGTGGGTGGCAACAGCGTCGGTAACGCGTTTACCGAGTAGCCGCCAAAGAAACGATCCGAGAGGGGATTTAGATGATTTACGGTGCATTAGGCGATATCGAGGAGTACCGCGGAATGCTCAAGGGCCTCGATGTGCTGATTGATTGGCTCGAGGAGAACGATCCGGCGAAGCTCGAGGTCGGCAGCCATCCGATTCTGGGCGACAAGGTCTTTGCGAACGTCATGGCTCCCACGACGCGTCCCGAGGCCGAGGCTCACTATGAGACGCATCAGCGCTATCACGACCTGCAGATTGACGTCGAGGGTCGTGAGGCCTTTAAGGTCGCTACGGGCAGCCTGACTCTGGTTCAGGAGTTTGACGAGAAGGACGACTACGACCTGGTCGATTCCGACGCTTCGATCGCCGGCGATCTTGCCGACGACAAGTTCGCGCTGTTCGTTGCCGGCGAGCCTCATATGCCCACGCTTGAGTTCCCGGGCGATGGCGCGCAGCCGGTCAAGAAGATCTGCTTTAAGTTGCTTGCAGACGCTTACTGGGAGGAGTAGCGAACTGCTCGGCTGAGCTGTTCGTCTATGGCGTGATTCCCCTAGGGGAAATCACGCTAGGACCCCGCTAAGCGTGTTTCCCCTAGGGGAAACACGCTTAGCGGGGTTTTCTGATTTTGAATAGGGGGCTGTCGACGTGGTGATGCTTGGGTTGGAGCATGCGCACTCAAAATCGGCAACAAAAAAGCCGCCCGAAGGCGGCTATCTTGTGCAATGGAGCCAGCGACCGGGCTCGAACCGGTGACCCCCGCTTTACGAGAGCGGTGCTCTACCAACTGAGCTACGCTGGCGGCCATGTGGTGACGCAACTGAGGCGTCAACGGCTGTCTATGATACGGGACATCGCAAATCCGCGCAAGTGTTCTGACGGCTTTTCTCACTTTAAATGCACTAATATTGGAGACGTGATGTCTTGCTCTTACGGGCCTCGAACAGAATGGGGCGGCGATGGCTCAACCCAAGATTTTTCTTACGCGAATCGATGACCGCTTTATCTATGGGCAGGATGTCGAGCTGTGGAACGAGGCTGTGGGCAGCAATCTCGTCCTCATCGTTAACGACGAGATTGCGGCGGATTCGCGCAAGTGGGCACCCATGAGGGTCGCGGCGCCCGAGGGCGTGTGGACACGGTTCTTCTCAGTCCAAAGGACGATTGATGTCATACATACTGCAACGCCGCGCCAATGGATCCTGATCATGGTAGCGTCGCCCGCCGATGCGCTAGCACTGGTTAAAGGCGGCGTGCCTATCACCAAGATCAGTATCGGTCACATGCAGGCAGGGGAGGGTAAGCGTCCCGTAACGCCCGCAGTTGCCGTAGACGACGAGGATGTTGCCGCCCTCAAAGAGCTTCAAGAGCTCGGCATAGAGCTGGAAATCCGCTACCTCCCCAACTCCAACCCCGACCCCATCGACAATCTGCTCAACTGATCCCTTGAGGACGGAGGAAAACGGATCATTTAGCCCACATAGAGGGGCAGTGTTGCGCCGCCTGCCAAAACTATGCCGGTTTACTACGGTGAATTGTCAATCGCCGAGCACGCCGAATATGTGAAAAATAAAACCGCAGGTAGACGGGGTGTTCATTTCCTAAAAACCAGCGTGTGGTCGGATATCGCGGGTTTATCGTAGTAAACAGGCATAGTTTTGTTATGCCATCAATTCAGTAGCAGCAATAATAAGCCAAAAGAATGAAAAAGCGCCCGCCGGCGGTGGTGCCGGCGGGCGCTGCTGTGCGATATGTCTCGTTGCGGGCTTAGTGCCTCATAAAGTGGTATTCGATCACATTGCTGTAGGGGTGACCCGGGCCCACAATGCCCTGCGGGAACAGCGGCTGGTGCGGCGTGTCGGGGTACATTTCTGCCTCGAGGGCAAAGCCGGCGCCCCAGCCATAGTTGGCATCGTCCTTGGCGTGCTCGTCGCCCAGCCAGTTGCCGGTGTAGAGCTGCACGCCCGGGGCGGTGGTGTAGTAGTCCAGCTCGCGGCCGGTCCACATCTCCTCGACGTGCATCGCACGGCGCAGATTACGGCCGTACTGATAGCCATCGATGCACAGACAGTGATCGTAGCCACGGGCCTGCTTAATCTGCGGGTCGTCGGCCTCCATGCCGGGAGCGACGGGGCGCAGTTCGCGAAAGTCAAACGGTGTTCCCTCGACCGGAGCAATCTCGCCGGTGGGGATGTTCTGCTCGTTAATGGGCAGGTAGTGAGCAGCGTTGGCCACAAAGAAGTGCTCGCAGTCCATGCCGGCGTTATGGCCGGCAAGGTTAAAGTAGGTGTGGTTAGTCATGGACACGTAGGTGGCGCGGTCGCTCTCGCAGCCATACTCGATGCGAAAGACACCGGTGCGCGTCACGGTGAACACGGCCGTAAAGGTGCGGTTGCCGGGCAGGCCCAGCTCGCCATCCTCAAGCGAGGTAGTCATGCGCACGGCGTTGTGGACCTCGTCGAGCTCGGCATCCCACACGCGCTTGTGCAGGCCGTGCTCAAGATCGCTGTGCAGGTTGTTGGCACCCTCGTTGGCGGGCATATGCCAGTCTGTGCCGGCGATGGTGATCGTGGCATCCGCGGTGCGGTTGGCCACGGGGCCGATGGTCGCGCCAAAGCAGGCGGGGTTATCAAAGTAATCCTCGAGCTTATCGAAGCCCAGCACCACATCACGCACGTTGCCGGGAATGTCGGGCACATCGATACCCAGCACGGTGGCGCCATAGTCCATAATGCGAACGCAGATCTCGGGCCCGTTGAGGGTGTAACGATGAACGGGGGTACCGCACGGCGCGGTGCCGAAAAGCTCGGAAGTGATCATTTAGTTCCTAACATCGAGGTATTCCGGACAAACTGTAGCGCGAACAAGCGAGATTATCACTACACCCCACTAAAGCAGGGGGTATTTTTCTTAAAAAAAGTAATGAAGGCGCAGTTGAAGCGTCCATTTTTGGTCCGCGCGAATCTGATACAATTTGTTCGTTACTGTTTGAATTGATGTACGCGTGGAACAGCGAGGACTCATCGTGATTAAGGCAGAGCGACAGGATAGGGTTCGTCAGCTGCTCGAGGAGCAGGGAACGGTCTCAGTCAAGGAGATTTCGGACGCGCTGGGCGTCTCGGACATGACGATCCGTCGCGACCTTGAGGAGCTCGCGAACCTGGGCGAGATCGAGCGCGTGCACGGCGGTGCCCGCAGCGCGCAGGGTCGCCCCCATGCGATGCTGCGTCACGAGTACTCTCATAGCGAAAAGCGGTCCAAGCACGCTGAGGAAAAGTTGCAGATCGCGCGCCGTGCCGTGGAGCTCATCGAGGAAGGCTCGACCATCTTTTTGGGCACGGGCACCACGGTTGAACAGATGGCCTCGATGCTGCCGGCGTGCCGTTTGCGCATCGTGACCAACTCGCTTTCGGTTTTTAACCTGCTCGAGGAGCGCGAGGACTGCGATCTGTGTCTCGTGGGCGGCATGTACCGTCGCCGTACCGCTGCTTTTGTGGGCCCCACGGCCGAGGACACTCTGCGCGCGCTGGGGATTGACGCGGCCTTTATCGGCGCCAACGGCATTCTGGACGGCGACGTGTCCACGTCCAACATGGACGAGGGCCGCATCCAGCAGCTCGCCTTTAGCAAGGCCGATTCGCGCTACCTCATCGCCGATTCCAGCAAGATCGGCAGGCGCGACTTCTACACCTTCTGCCGTCTGGACAACCTGGACGCTGTAGTATGCGAGCCGAGCATCGCCGCCGAGGACCGCGTCGCCATCGAGGAACACACGCAAGTCATCTGCTAGCTAGCGCTGCAGGAGAAACTTCTGCCCTCTGACAACGCGGGGGTTACCGCTTCAATATGACGCGTAAATGTAAAAACGCCATTTGCGCGTCAAAAAAATATGACACGTAAAAATTTGCGTGTCATTTTACGCGTCAACATGACGCGAAATGACGCGCAAATGTGCGCGGATAGCAAGAACGAGGTTATTCCGAGAAATGACTAGATTCCGTATTTTGCCCTGATGTCCCTTGAGAATGAATCGTAGTCTTCGTAGAGCCCCTCGCTGCTTTCGTCCTCGGCTCGGTTCATGCGCTCAAGGAGCTTATCCTTTGGGGATTCTTTTGTAATTGCGCGCTCGCCATCGGGTGTTGTGGATTGCATGAATAATTCCAGAGCGTGGTCGTCTTTGATTATGTAGCCCGTTGAACGACCTGCTCCTGTTTTTTCGATTGCACCGCAACCAACAAGCTGGCTGAGGGTCCGTTTTACGGTCACCTCGCTGATGTCGGGACAGTTGGACTGAATGTCGGATTTCTTTATGACACCAGGTCTCTGCTGGAATAGAGCGGCGATACGTGCTTGCTTCGATTTAGGGCGCGTGCTGGAGTCTATCAAGGTGCGCTGCTCGAGTTGTCGGTAAGCGGCCAGGGTGGTTCCAAGCATGAAGCGGATAAAGGGTGCCTCGATGTTTCGATTTTCATCCCATCCAGCGGAGCTCGCGGCGAGGGCGTCGTAATAAAGCGCCTTGTTGTCTTCTATGAGTCGTTCGATGCTGATGTAACGCGCAACGTCGTATCCGGTCTTTTCGAGCAACAGCGTTGTGAGGAGTCGGCTCATCCTGCCATTGCCATCGTTGAAGGGATGAATGCTGACAAAATCGAAGATGAAGCGGAATGATATAAGGAGTGGGTCGCAGACTTGGCGAGATAAAGCATCGTTGAGGGATTGACAGGCTTCTTCGATAAGCCCCGGGGTTGCTATGGCCGAAGGGGGCCTAAAGCGCACAAATCGATTACCTTGATCGTCGATGGAGACGATTTCGTTATCGCTGTCTTTCCAACGGCCCCCATACGAGATTGCTGTGTGTGCCATGAGGTCACGATGCAGCTGCAGAATGAGCGACGGCGTAATGGGAGTGGAGTCATGTTGCTCGTGAATAAGCGAAAGTACATCTCGGTATCCGGCGATTTCTTCCTCTGCGCGGGAGTTTGGCTTGGCGGAATACGCCATGATCGCTTTGAGTCTTTTTTGGGTGGTAACAATTCCCTCAAGTCCGTTGGAGGATTGGGTGCTTTGGATCTTGGCCTCCTCCATAAGGGACGATAGAAGCTCGGGTTTAACTTGACTCAGAACAAGCTGCCTGCCTTTATGTTCTCGTATTGAGAGAAGGAGGTTGGTTATTGGAGTTGCTTCGAGTTCCGCTGGAACTGTGGCGTAATCGAATTGTCGCATGAGGTTCCTTTCGGTATCACGAACATACTTTCGGTATCATAATACCATGAAATGATACCGAAAGTATGTTCGTGATACCGAAACCAAGGATAGAAGTGCGCGTCGTAGCTGCTTGGAAGGCCTTGGTTTCACCGTCTTATTGTCTCAATCTGTAACAGGTAGGGCCGAAATTCTCAGCTAGATGTTACAGATTGAGATGTTTCGGCTCGGGCTGCGGCCTTTGTCTCGATCTGTAACAGTTAGGACCAAAAATCCCTGCTAGATGTTACAGATCGAGACAAAGGGTCCGCGCGGCCCGGCCAAAAACAAAAAGGCCGCATGCGAACCCGTGGAGGGATTCACATGCGGCCGACAGGGGGTATGCGGCTGAAACTAGGCCATGAGCAGGCCGGTCTCCGCGACGTTCTTGTACCAGTACGCGCTTGCCTTGGGATAGCGCTTCTGGGTCTCAAAGTCGATGTAGAACAGGCCATAGCGCTTGTTATAGCCGTTGGTCCAGGAGAACTGGTCCTGCAGCGACCACACAAAGTAACCGTCGACGTTTACGCCGCCGTCGATTGCCTTGAGGATCCACGCGAGATGCTGACGCATATAGTCGATGCGAGGGGCATCGTCGATAAAGCCGTCCTCAAAGTCGTCCTTATAGCCCATGCCGTTCTCGGTGATGTAGATCTTCTTGTAGTTGGGGTAATCGTTCTTAATGCGGAGCAGCAGATCGTACAGGCCCTCGGGATAGATAATCCAGTCCCAATCGGTGGTGGGTACGCCTTCGCGCACGCATGCCTCACCAACGCCCTTGAGGAACCAGCGCGAGGAGCCCTTGTCGCCAGTGCCATTGTGGTTGATGTCGTTTTCGCCCTCGGCGGCACGCAGGAACTGACACTTGTAGGTATTGACGCCCAGGCAATCGTTGTAGGGGAGTGCGGCGGTCAGCGCGACGATGTCCTCGTCGCGGACGTCGAGCTCGCCGCCGGCGATATGGGCCAGCTTGGTCGCAGCCTCCATGGTGTCGGCTGCATAGTGGCCGCGGAAGGTGGCGTCGAGCACCCAGCGGTTGTTGATGACGTCGGCCATGCGGGCCGCCTCGCAGTCGGCAGCGCTGTTGGGGTCGAGGGGATACTTGGGCTCCAGGTTCTGGACAATGCCGATCTCGCCCTCAAAGCCACCCTCATGGAAGGCGACGACGGCCTTGGCGTGGGCCACCATCATGTTGTGCATAAGCTGGAAGGCCTTGTCCAGGCGATACTTCTCGCCGTGCGGCCAGTTGCCAACGATAAAGCTGCCCTCGGCGGTCGCGGGAATCTCGTTAAAGGTAAACCAGTGCTTGACCTCGGTGAACTCGGCAAAGCAGAACTTGGCGTACTCGACAAAGGCGTCGATCGTCGTGCGCGTCAGAAAGCCCTCGCCGCCGTCCTGGTAGAAGGCCTCGGGCGTATCAAAGTGATCGAGCGTGACGTAGGGAATAACGCCGGCTTTATTGCAGGTGGCAAAGAGCTCGTGATAGAAGGCAACGCCCTCGGGGTTGATCTCACCAGTGCCGTTGGGGAAGATACGGCTCCAAGCGATGGAGACACGGATACCGTTGATGCCGAAGCGCTGGCACAGGTCGATATCGACCGGGTACTTGTTGTAGAAATCGCTTGCGGGATCGGGGGAGAAGCGACCCTGAGCAGCCAGGAAATCGTCCCAGGGCACTTTGCCCTTGCCGTGCGTGCGGGTCTCGCCCTCAACCTGGTAAGCGGCGGTGGCGCCGCCAAACACGAAGCCGTCGGGGAACTGCATGGGGTTGTTCATAAGTCATCCTTTCCGTGGGATACGAATAGGGAGAGGTGCCCAAACTGGGGGTCCGGGCACCAACAGAGGGAGGAACTAGTCGAGGTTCTCGCGGAGCCACTTGATGGCGCCAGCGGGGTCGCGAGTAAGGTCGATATATTCCTTACCGCGGGGAGCGAGCAGCTTAATGCCCAGACGATCGGTGTCGGCCTTCATGTCGTTGTAGTAGCTACGAACCTGCGGGGCGAGCACGATGACGTCGTACTGATCCATGATGGCAGTGTGCTGGCCATAGGCGCCTGCGGAGGAAGCGATGTTCTCTCCGGTCTGCGCGGCACCTTCCTTGATGGCGTTGGCGAGCATGGCAGAGGTGCCGGCGCCGGCGCACAGGACGAGGACCTTCAGGCCATCGACATCCTTCTTGGCGGATGCATCGGCAGCGGGCTCGGGCTGATCGGCGACAGGCTTGCTGTCAGCGGCGGCATCGGTCGTCTCGACGGAAGCGGTAGCCTGCTCGACACCGGGCGCAGAGGGCTTGGCGGCGATGGCAGCGGCACCATCGGACTCGAGACCCAGCTCGGCGGCGCGCTCGGCCTCCTGGTCGCAGAGCAGCTTATCGTATGCCTTCAAGAACGGCAGGTAGATGATGGCGTCCAGCAAGATGATGATCGCGACAAATACCAGGGCGATAAGCTGGAAGTTCGTGGTGATGAAAATGCCGATGGGGGCGGGGGTGGCCCAAGGCACCACGAAGGAGAAGCCGTTCATGCCCACGTTATCGATAAAGAACTTGGCAACACTCACGTTGACGCAGCCGGCGGCAACAAAGGGGATGAGCATGTAGGGGTTAAGGATCATCGGCGCGCCAAAGAGCAGCGGTTCGTTGACGGCGAAGGCAACAGGAACAATCGAGGCCTTGCCGACGGCTTTGAGCTGCTTGGACTTCATAAAGAGAATCAGCAGAAGCGGCACGATGAAGGTGGCGCCGGTACCGCCGAACTCACCCACGAGCGACATGTTAAAGGTGAGGGAGTGGGCGGGGTGGCCACCGGCCAGCAGAACCTGCAGGTTCTCGGCCTGGTTGGCAAGACGGATGGGGTCGATGCCCGGCTGGACGATCGAGGGACCGTGGACGCCGATGAACCAGAAGAACGCGGTTGCTGCCTGGATAAGGATAAGGCCAGGATAGGTTTCTGCAGCTGTAAAGAGCGGGGAGAGCAGTTTGATAAGCAGCTCGGAGAACGGAACACCCATGAGGTTGCGCACGACGACATCGATGATGCCGCAGATGATGACGGCGCCGCCAAAGGGGATAATGTCGCGGAAGTTCTGAGCGATGGCGCCCGGGACCTCCTTGGGCAGCTTAATGGTCAGATCGCGCGAGACGCAGAACTTATAGACCCACACGGTAATGAACGCGGCGATATAGGCCGAGAACAGACCGCGCGTACCCATGCTGGTGCAATCGAAGACCGAAAGCTCGGAGCCGTTGAACTTAGTGGTGAACTGCGTAACGGCGAGCAAAAGCATACTGCACTGGGCGGCCACCATGGTGGAGCCGTCGTTGAGCACTTTGCCGGCGGGCATGCGACGGTTCATGGAAGCCGTAAAGTTCTTGGCAGTGGTGCCGGCGACCATGATGCCCATGACACCCATGGTGAAGTTGTAGAGCTTATTGCACCAGTCGATGAGCGGTTGGGGCAACGTGATGCCGACCACGCCGGGAAGGGTGGCAATGAGCAGGAAGATCGAAGAGGTGAGGACGATGGGCATGCACCCAAGAAATCCGTCCTTAATGGCCTGGAGGTAGATGTTCCTCGAGATCTTCTCAAAGAACGGTTGATGCTTTTCGAGCATCTTTACGATGGCGTCCATAGAGCTCCTTTGCTGCTTGATGCGCGATGCATGTGGATGGAACTGGTCGTCGATGGATGGTCAGGACTGCCCGGAAACCTTCCTGCTTAAGGAAGGTATTGCGAAATGACAACGTTGTCATTTCGTTAATGACAACGTAAGACATTATTGGAAGAGCAACAAGGATTTACAGGTGAACGGTCGATATTGTCCGATAAACGGCTGATTTATCAGTCAGGCAGGTAGTGTATGCTAGAACGCAAAAAACAAGCGATGCAAAACCGGCTGGAGAAGTAGTGGCAACGATGGACAAGAAAAATGTCTCAATGAACGATGTGGCAGTTGCCGCGGGCGTTTCTCTCAAGACGGTGTCGCGCGTGATCAACGAGCCCGATAGCGTGCGCGAGTCGACGCGCGATAAGGTCCATTCGGCAATGGAGGCGCTCGGGTTTCGAGCCAACTTTGCCGCGCGTTCGCTCAAGTTGGGCCGTTACGGGTGCATCGGCGTGGTGCTGTTCCACTTGTCGGGCGGCAACGTGGACCTGATCGACGGTATCGCCGATGCCGCCGAAGAGCGAGGCTTTGCGCTCACGATGATCAAAAAGCGGGCGGGGGAGAAGATGACCCTTGCCGAAGCGGCACGTAGGATGTCGCAGCTTCCCGTCGACGGCATGATTTTCAACCTGCGTCAGATGGTCGATGACTTTGATACCTTTGAGGCGCCGAAAGACCTCAAGACGGTGATTATTACGCCGATGGAGCATCCTACCTGCTCCACCGTCAGTGACGACCAAGAGGACGGCGCGCGCATGGCGTGCGAGTACTTCTTAAATCGCGGGCACAAGAACGTGTACTTCGTCTCTGGTAAGAAAGAGTCGCTGTCGAGCCAGTGCCGTATGAAAGGTTGGCGTGCGGCACTCGAGACGCGTGGCATTGAGCCGCCCGAGCCTCTGCAAGGCGATTGGAATGCGGATAGTGGCTATGCCGCGGGCCTTGTGCTTGCCGATAAACCCGATTGCACGGCGGTCCTTGCTGCCAACGACTGCATGGCAAACGGCGTGATGATGGCTCTACGTGACAAAGGACTCAGTGTGCCCGACGACGTGTCCGTGATCGGCTTCGACGATGAGCTCTACAAGACGATACCCAACTCGATTCTGACGTCGGTGAAGTTTCGCCACCGCGAGCTGGGCATCCGTGCACTTAACGAGGTCGTCGCAGGTCTGGAAGCCCCGAGCTCCAGAAGCCGTACGCTCGTTTCGGGCGTGTTGGTCGAGCGCGCGAGCGTGCGGGATCTGCGGGCGTAGACGTGCTCGGCTCGTTCATCTCAGTCTGTAACAACCAGACGTCCAAAACCGGTTTTAGTGTTACAGATTTAGACAATTCGGCCCGGCATATTCCGTTTGTCTCGACCTGTAACATCTAAGCGGTCAAAAGTGGTCTACATGTTACATATTGAGATTTTCGGCTTGGCCTGTGCGTTCATCTCGAACTGTAACAGCTAGGGACGAAAAACTCGGCTAGATGTTACAGATTAAGATGAACAGGAGGACGGGTATGGTCTAAACAAAATGGCCCGCGCACCACACATCGATGCACGGGCCATTTTTGTCTGCGAGCGGCAGGTGGCGCCAGCGTCTTATGCCTCGAGGCTTTCCTCGATCCAGGCGACGGCACCCTTGGGATCCTTAGTGAGGTCGATGTACTGTTTGCCCTTGGGCGACAGCAGCGTGATGCCCAGGCGGTCGGTGTCGGCCTTCATCTCGTTGTAATAGGTGCGAACCTGCGGAGCCAGGACGATGACGTTGTACTGGTCCATGATGGCGTAGTGGCTGCCGTAGGCACCGGCGTTGGCGGTAATGTCGATGCCCAGCTCGTCGGCGCCTTCCTTGAGCGCGTTGGCGAGCAGTGCAGAGGTGCCGGCGCCAGCGCACAGAACCAGAACCCTCAGATCCTTGCCCTTAAGGGCGGACGGAGCTGCGGAGGTCTCGGTGGCAGAAGCGGTCTCGACAACGGGAGCCTCAACGGCGGGGGCGGCAGCGGTCTTGACGGCCTTGGTCTCCTCGGCCTCTTCTTCGGCCAGGGTCTCGGCCTCCTGCTTGCACAGGACGTTGTCGTAGGCCTTGCAGAACGGGTAGTAGATCAAGAAGTCAACGACCAGCAGGACGACAACCAGGACCAGAGAGATCGGCTGGAAGTTGGTGTCGATGAAGGTGCCGATCGGTCCGGGGAGTGCCCACGGCATGGCATAGATAAAGCCGTTCATGCCCAAAAAGTCGATGAAAAACTTACCAATGAGGACGTTGGCCACGGGGGCAAACAGGAACGGGATCAGGAAGTACGGGTTGAGGATGATGGGCGCGGCGAACAGCAGCGGCTCGTTGACGGCGAACATCACGGGCACGACAGAGGCTTTGCCGACGGCCTTGAGCTGCTTGGAGCGCATAAAGAGCAGGAAGATGATCGGGACAATGAACGTGGCGCCGGTGCCGCCGAGCTCGCCGATGTAGTTACCGAAGTTCTCGGTCAGGGCAAGGGCGGGGTGACCGCCGGCCTGCAGCGTGGCGAGGTTGGTGGTGATGTTGCCAAACAGTGCGGCGTTGAGGGCAGGCTTAACGACCGAGGGGCCGTGGATGCCCATGAACCAGAACAGCGGAATCATGAACCAGATGAGGGCGAGACCGGCGTAGGAATCGGCGGCGGCGAACAGCGGGCTTACCAGCGTGGAGATGACGTTGGCAAACGGGACGGCCAAGCAGGTGCGGCAGATAACGTCGATGATGGCGACAAACAGGATGGAGAAGCTGAAGGCGAAGATGTCGCGGAAGTTCTGGGCGATGGCGCCGGGGACTTCTTTGGGCAGCTTGATGGTGATGTCGCGCTTAATGCAGAAGGCATAGATGTTGACCGTGGCAAATGCGGCGACAAAGGAGCTCAGCAGGCCCTTGGTGCCCATGTTGTCGGTAAAGAACACCGAGACATCGGCGCCGTCGATTTTGGCACTCGTTTGGGTAACGGCCAAGATGAGCATGGCGCACATGGCGGCGACCATGGTGCTCGTGGCGTTGATGGCCTTGCCTGCAGGCATGCGGCGGTTCTTGGAGCCGGTCAGAGCGCTTGCGGTGGTGCCAGCGACCATGATGCCCACGACACCCATCGTAAAGTTGTAAACCTTGTTGCAGAAGTTCACAACGTCGACGTTCCACCAGTCGGGCAGCGTAAAGCCGCCGACCGTGGCGACAACGCCCGGCAGGGTCGAAATAAGCAGGAAGACAGAAGAAGACAGGATGATGGGCATTGCTGCCAAAAAGCCGTCTTTAATGGCCTGAAGGTAGATGTTCTTGGAGACCTTGTCGAAGTACGGCTGGCCTTTCTCCAAGAACTTAACGATCGATTCCATAGTTCACGCTCCTCTTTGCATGAAATCTTAATGGCATGGACGTTGAAAACCTATATGGTCTCCCGCTTGCTAAAAGCCCGGGTGCAGGCGGGGTCGGTCCCAGGGGGAGAGGGGAGCGGCTGGGTTTGTATCGCATAGGGCCGCTCCCCTCTCGGGGGAAAGCGAGGCGATGCGCTACTGCGCGTCCGCCATAGTGTCGGCGAGCTCCTTGTACCAGAGTGCCGACTGCTTGATGTAGCGTTTTTGCGTGTCGAAGTCGATGTAGAACAGGCCGTAGCGCTTGTTATAGCCATTGGCCCACGAGAACTGGTCCTGCAGGCTCCAGATAAAGTAGCCCTGGACGTCGACGCCCTCGGCGCGCGCCTGGAGCACCTTCTCCATGTGCTGGTCGACAAAGTCGATGCGCTCGGGATCGGCGACGATGCCGTTTGCGTCGGGCTCGGGGTCCTTGTGGCCCAGGCCGTTTTCGGTGATATAGATGACGGGGAGGTTGGGATAGGTGGCGCTGATGTGCTTGAGCGTGTCGTAGAGGCCTTGCGGGTAGATGAGCCAATCCCAGTCGGTGGTGGGGATACCCGGCATATCGACCTGCTGCCCGACGCCCTTAAATTTAAAGCACGAGGTGCCCTTGTCGCCGGTGCCGTTAAAGCTGTTGGTGGACTCGCCATCGTAGGCGGCGATAAACGCCGACTGATAGTAGTTGAGGCCGAACATATCGTTGCGGGGCGCCGCCTTGGCGAGCTCCTCCATGTCGCTGTCCTCAACCGTAAGTGTGGCGTTGTTGGCGCGCAGAATCTCGTTGATGAGTGAGAGGGTGCGCGCGGAGTAGTGGCCCAGGAAGGCGCCGTCCATGATGAAGTCGGTGTAGAAGGCGTTGTACAGGTCGGCGGCGTGCTGGTCGGCGGGCGAGTCGGTGGCAGGATATGCCGGCGTCAGGACGTTGACCATGCCAATGCGGCCGCCCAGGTGCTCGGTCTCGTCAAGATCCTTATACAGGTTGACGGCGCGGGCGTGGGCAACGAGCTCGTTGTGCTGGCTCTGGATGCCGCTCGTCACATCAAAGTGATGGTTGGGCGGGAAGTTGCCTTGGATGTATTGGGAGTGCGAGAGGCTGATGAGCTCGTTGATGGTGAACCAATTCTTGACCTCGCGGAACTCGCGGAAGCAGAACTCGGCATAGCGCACATAGGCGTCGACGGTCTTGCGGTTGAGCCAGTCGCCCTGGTTGAACAGGGCGGCGGGGGAGTCAAAGTGATGCAGGGACACATAGGGCTCGACGCCATACTTTTTGCAGCAGGCGAACAACTCGTGGTAGTGCTTAACGCCCTCGGCGAGGGGCTCGGCATCGTCGCCGTTGGGGAAGATGCGGGTCCAGGCGATGGACACACGGATGGCGTTGAGTCCATGCTCGGCAGAAAGGCGGATATCCTCCTCGTAACGGCTGTAGAAATCACTGGCCGGGTCGGGCAAAAAGCGACCCTGGGCGACAAGGTAATCGTCCCACATGGTCTTACCCTTGCCTGCCACCTTCGTGGAACCTTCCGTTTGGTACGCGGCGGTTGCGGCGCCCCAAACAAAGCCCTTCGGCAGCTGCTGTACGCGGTTTAGCAAAGACATATGCATACACCCTCTCGTCTCGCTGTTCGATATTGTGCGTTTGCGCTCAGGAGGCTCCCGGGTTAGCGTTCAGGGGTGAAAAAGCCCGATAAACGCTAACCTAAAATGATTAGAACCAAAATGAGCACGTGAACATTTGACAATGAGCACGTTAACATCCGGTTGGGATGTATAGAAACAAAACAACTTCAAACAGCCGCGAACGGTTGTATTTGTTCGGTAAGCGGTTTTGATTGACCGAAGTTTTCATGTTGTGGTATATGGCTCGGGTATCATGAGCACGTTATCAATGTATGTACGATGCGCCATGGGCGCGGGGAATAGTTGGGAAGCAGGCTAGCGTGGAAGGCATGGCTCAGCAGAAAGGGAATGGTCGTTCGGCGAGCGCGGCAGAGGTTGCGGCGCTCGCTGGCGTGAGCCGCCAGACTGTGTCTCGCGTGGTCAACGGTATGCCCAACGTGACGGAAAAGACGCGCAAGCGTGTGCTGGCCGCCATGGAAGAGCTGGGCTTTCGTCCCAATTTTGCTGGAACGGCGTTGCGCGGCGGGTCGTATCGTTCTATTGGCCTGTGCATGTACAACATCACGCGTGTCGGTAACCTGGCGACGCTCGAGGGTATCATGCAAGCGGCGCGCGAGCACGATTTTGCCGTCACTATGATCGAGATGGGCGGCGACAAGCCCTATGCACTTGCCGATGCCTCGCGCCGCATGGTCGAGCGACCCGTCGACGGCATGATTCTCAACATGAACCGCATGGCTCCCGATTTTGAGGAGTTTGTTCCCCAGCCGGGAGTGCGAACGGTCATCCTGTCCATGTATGCGCACCCGCGCTGCACGACGATCGACTCCGACCAGTATGGTTCGTGCGAGCTGTTGACCAATTATCTGCTGGAACATGGTCACTCGAATATGCGGTTTGTGGCGGGTCCGGAAAACTCGATTTCCTCGCGTTTTCGAGAGGCCGGTTGGCGCGATACGCTGGGTCGTGCTCATATCGATGCCGCTCCGATGCTGCGTGGCGATTGGAGTGCGGACAGTGGGTACGCCATGGGCGAGCGGATTGCGGCCGAGGTGCTTGCCGGCGGGTCGCAGGCGCCGACTGCCGTGCTTGCGGCAAATGACCAGATGGCGCTGGGCGTTATCGCCGCGCTCGAGAACGCGGGCCTGTCCGTGCCCGACGACGTGAGCGTGGTTGGTATCGACGACGCACTCGAGGGACTTGTTCCTCACAATCGGCTGACGACGCTGCGATTTGATTTGCGCGGTGTCGGTAAGCTTGCGTTTGAGGCGGCGATTGGAGAGAACTCGTCTATCGAGGCGATTCATGTGCCGAGTACGCTGGTCGAACGCTCGACTGTTAGGGACATACGGGGTTAGGTCCTACTCAGTTTGTCTCGATTTGTAACAGGTAGACGGTCAAAAGCGGGCTACGTGTTACAGATTTAGATTCTTCGGAAAGAGCAATCCTGTTCGTCTCAATCTGTAACAGCTAGGGCCGAAAATCTCAGCTAGATGTTACAGATCGAGATAAACGGCTTCCGATCTGCACGAAAAGGCCGGGGGCGGCGCGTCGCGTGACGTGCCACCCCCGGCTGAGAAATGGGGAGCAGGTTATGTGAGCGGGGCAGCCCCGCGAGCCGCTAGTCCAGACGACGGGTCTCGGCAACGTGCTTGTACCAGTAGGCGCTTGCCTTGGGCGTGCGCTTCTGGGTCTCAAAGTCTACGTAGAAGAAGCCGTAGCGCTTGTTGTAGCCGTTGGTCCAGGAGAACTGGTCCTGCAGGCTCCACAGGAAGTAGCCGCCCACGTTGACGCCGACCTCCATGGCCTTGAGCAGCCAGCGCAGGTGCTGCTCGATGTAGTCGATACGCGGTTGGTCGTCCACAAAGCCGTCCTTGTAGGGGTCCTTGTAGCCCATGCCGTTCTCGGTGATGAAGATCTGCTTGTAGTTGGGGTAGCGCTGCTTAATGTAGACGAGCAGGTCGAACAGGCCCTCGGGGTAGATGATCCAGTCCCAGTCGGTGGTGGGGATGCCGGGCTTGTTCACGTGCTCGCCAATGCCCTTGACGCGCCAGCGGCCGGTGCCCTTCTCGCCCGTTCCGTTGTGGTGCAGGTCGTTCTCGCCATCGTAGGCCTTGAGGAAACGGCACTGGTAGTTGTTAACGCCCAGGTAGTCGTTGTAGAGCGCGGCTTCGCGCATAATCTCCAGGTCCTCGTCCAGGATCTCGATGGTGCCGCCCGAGACGGCAGCCAGGCGGTTGGCGCACTCGAGCGTGTCGGGCGCGTAGTCGCCGCGGAAGGTGGCGTCGAGCAGGAACTGGTTCTGCAGCACGTGCTCGTTGTTGGCTGCCTTGATGTCGGCAGGGTCGTTCTCGTTGAGCGGGTACTTAAACTCCAGCGACTGGATGACGCCGATCTTGCCCTTAAAGCCGCCGTTGTGGAAGGCGAGCACTGCCTTGGCGTGGGCGAGCATCATGTTGTGCTCGCACTGGAAGGCCTCGGCCAGATGCGCCTTAACACCGCCGGGGAAGGTGCCCTCGATGTAGGTGTTGGACGCGTCGGCCCAGATCTCGTTAAAGGTGAACCAGTAGGTCACCTGGTCGGCGTACTCCTTAAAGCAGAAGGTGGCAAAGTCCACAAAGGCGTCGATGGTCTCGCGGTTGAGGAAGTCGCCCTTCTCAAAGAGGGGGAGCGGCGTATCGAAGTGGTGCAGCGTGACGAACGGCTCGACGTGATGCTTGTGGCACTCGGCGAAGAGGTCGTGGTAGAACTGCACGCCCTCGGGGTTGATCTCGCCGGTGCCGTTGGGGAAGATACGGCTCCAGGCGATGGAGAGACGGATGCCGTTGATGCCGAACTCCTCGCACAGCTCCAGATCGACGGGATACTGGTTGTAGAAGTCGGAGGCGGGATCGGGGGAGAAGCGGCCCTGGGCCTCCAGGAAGTCGTCCCAGGCGACCTTGCCCTTACCGTGAGTGCGGGTCTCGCCCTCTACCTGGTAGGCAGCGGTGGCGCCGCCAAAGACAAAGTCCTCGGGAAACTGCGCGGGCGGGTTGGTGACGCTGGCGGGGTTAACGGACATGATGAAGTATCCAATCATTTGAGCGATGGCAATGGTGCAGAGCGGGTCAAAGTCAGCGAGCGGCGTCCAGGCGAGTCAGATTGCCCCGAAACAAGGCGGCGCTGACCTTGTGGTCGCGCCGCCGAAGTTGAGCGGCAATCTGGCCGGCTGGGCGCCGCGCAGCGTCGAGCCGGCCGCTGTTCGTTAGAACAGCGGACTAAAGGGAGAGCTGCTCGGAGACGAAGGCGAGAGACTTGTCGCCGTTCTGGGAGAGCTCGATGTACTGCTTGCCGCGGCAGGCGACGCACTTGTTGCCCACGCGCTCGCAGTCCTTCTGCAGGTCGGCCAGGTAGCTCGCGGCCTGCGGGGCCAGGACGACCAGGTCAAAGTCGGGGAGCATGTCGACGTGGTTGCCATAGGCCTCGGCAGCAGTCTCAAGATTGATGCCGCGCTCCTTGGCAGCCTTGGCCAGCGCGTTGGCCAGCAGGCCCGAGGTTCCGCCGCCCTGGCAGAGCACGAGCACGCGCTTGCCGTTGAGGTCGCTGGCGGCTGTAGCTTCTGTGGCGACAGCGGCGGGGGCTGCGACAGGAGCGGCGTCGGCCTTCACGGCCTCGGCAGCAGCGCCGGCGGCAACGCTCTTGGCGTCAGCCTTGCCCTGGAAGGCGTCGTTGAGCTTGGCGGCCTTTTCGACGCTCTTGGCGGCGAGCTCCTCCTGGGAGATCTCGGCCTCCTCGGCACACTTCTGGGCGTCATAGGCACGGAAGAACGGGTAGTACAGAAGGAAGTCGACGACCAGGATGATGGCGAGCATCACAAAAGCGAGCGGCTGGAAGCCCAGGCCCATGATGGTACCGATGGGGCCGGGGACGGTCCAGGGCAGGGTGTACATAAAGCCGTTCATGCCCAGGAAGTCGATAAAGACCTTGAGGATCCAGACGTTGGCGATCGGGGCAAAGACAAACGGGACAAAGAAGACGGGGTTGAGCACGATGGGCGCGGCGAACAGCAGCGGCTCGTTGACGGCGAAGCAGACCGGGACGATGGAGGCCTTACCGACCGCACGCATCTCCTGGGACTTGGCCAGGAAGCAGAACATGAAGACGAGGACGAGCGTGGCGCCGGTGCCGCCCATGCAGACGACGAAGTACTGGGCGCCCTGCGTCAGGACGGCAGAAGCGTGCTGACCGGCCTGGTAAGCAGCCAGGTTGTCGGTCATGTTGGCAACGAGGGCGGCGGCGATGGCGGGCTCGACGATCGAGGGGCCGTGGACACCGACGAACCAGAAGAGGCTCATGGCGCCGTAGATCACAGCGAGGCCGATGTAGCCGTCGGCAGCGGTGAACAGGGGCTGGAACACCTGGATGACGCCCTGGGCAAAGCAGAAGCCAAAGGCAGAGCGGAAGACGATGTCAAAGACCCAAAAGACGGTGATGCAGACGGAGAAGGGGATGATGTCCTTAAAGGTCTGCGAGATGTTGGGCGGAACCTGCTCGGGCATCTTGACGGTGATGTTGCGCTTAATGAAGAACTTGTAGATGATGCCAGTCACAAACGCAGCGATGAAGGCGGTCAGCAGGCCCTTGGAGCCAAGGTAGGTGGTGTTGAAGCCGCTGGCGGCATCCGTGGAGATCGTGTCGCTCGAAAGCAGCAGGAAGCCGATGATGGCCGCGCACATGCAGGAGATGAAGTTGATCTGGTTATTCTTGGGCAGATCGCGGTTCTGAGCGTCGGCGAAGTGCTTGGCCGTGGTGGCGGCGCAGGCGATGGCCAGGATGCCCATGGAGTAGTTGTAGCACTTCCACAGAGCGTTGTTGATGTCATCGGGCCAGTAGAAACCCCAGATGTTGGGGACCGAGGCCACCAGGCAGAAGATGGACGAGAAGATGATGATGGGGATGACGGAGATAAAGCCGTCGCGGATCGCCTTGAGGTACTTGTTGCGGGCGATCGCGTTGAAAAGGGGCTGGCCCTTTTCGATGGTGGCGATGAGTTGCTCCATGCAAAGCTCCTAAGAGTCGGTGGGTTAGCAACGATGGTAACGTTTGGACCTTGTTTGCCAAAATGTTGACGTTGCCATTTTGCGACACAAAAAAAGACGCGAACCGGTGGCCCCTGTGCCTGTGGACCGTCGATTCCTTGCGCGTAAACGTCTGAGCCGCCCGGTGGCTCGTTGTTTGCACAATGGCAACGTTAACATTTAGGCGACAAAAGTCGTTCGGGGACGCAGGATTGTCGGTGAACGGTAGGTTTTGGGTGGTGAGCGTATGGCAGGGGAGGCGTTGGATATACTTGAAAGCGTTCATTTTGTCTGTTGGGATGCCCGTGATGGCATCGTTGACATAGAAAGATCGACCTATGGCGGCTGTTAAAAAATCGATATCCGTTAAGGACGTGGCACGTCTTGCGGGCGTCTCGGAGCAGACGGTCTCGCGCACCGTGCACGATTCGCCCAGCGTGCGCCCCGAGACCAAGGAGCGCGTGCGTGCCGCCATGCGCGAGCTCGGGTATCGACCCAACTTTGCCGGCCGGTCGCTGCGCCGCGGCAAGTTCAAGACCGTCGGCGTCGCCATGTTCAACATCACCGGCACCGGAAACCTCGACCGCATGGAGGGCTTTGCCGCCGCCGCCGACAAGCACGGCTATGCCATCACCCTTACTAAAGTAGATGGACATCCCTATACGCTTGAGAGCGCTTCCTCGCGCATGAGTGCACTTCCGGTGGACGGTATGGTCGTGATTATGAACCGTATGCCGGCAGACTTTGGCACCTTTGAGCCGCTGCCCGGTATGCAGACGGTGCTCGTTACCATGCTGGAGCATCCGCTGTGCTCGACGGTCGACAACGACCAGTTCGATTGCTCGCGCCAAGTAGTCGAGTATCTGCTGGGGCAGGGGCACAAGAACGTGCACTTTGTCTCGTGCCCCGAGCGCTCGCTTTCGGGCATGCAGCGCGAGGAGGGCTGGCGCGAGACGTTGCGCGCGCATGGCATTGAGCCGCCGCGGCTTATCCGCGGTGACTGGACGGCGCAGAGCGGATATGCCGCCGGGCAGGCGTTGGCGGACGATCCGAGCTGCACGGCTATCTATGCTTCGAACGATGCTATGGCCTATGGCTGCATTCGCGGGCTCGAGTCGCGCGGAAAGCGCGTGCCCGAGGACGTGAGCGTGGTGGGCGTTGACGATAGCCTGGGCGATATCGTGCCCGATCGTCGCCTGACAACGGTACGTTTTGATAACAAGCGCGTTGGCATGTGGGCGGTCGACAAGATTGCCGGCGCCGAGGACGTCGCACCGGGCGTGGAACACATGCTGATCCCCGGTGTGCTCGTCGAGGGCGATACGGTGCGCAGTCTGCGCTAGGGTGCGGACCTGTTTGGGTCGTCGATTTATGTGTTCGATATTGTTCAGAATAGTTTAAAAACCGTTCACGGGTGAAAATCGACCGTTCATAGCCTGAAACTACGTTTTGGATTGTTCTTTTTTGTTTGAATGTTAATGTTTCTGGCATACACAACGCAGCGCGTATGCCCGGACGCGATGCTCTCCATTGGTTCATATGTGAAAGGAACGCAATATGGCAACCAAAGAAGAAATCTCGATGGTTGGATTCGAGATCGTCGCATACGCGGGTGACGCCCAGACCGACCTGCTCGCTGCACTCGATGCTGCCCGTGAGGGTGACTTTGAGAAGGCCGAGCAGCTGCACAAGGATGCCAGCGACGCGCTCATCGGTGCTCACGACACGCAAACCAAGCTGCTTTCGCAGGAGGCCGGCGGCGGCGAGATGGAGATGACCTTCATCATGGCTCACGCTCAGGACACCCTTATGACCACCATGATCCTGGAGAAGCAGACCCGCTTTACCATCGATGCCTACAAGCGCATCGCCGATCTCGAGGCCAAGCTCGCTTAACGAGCCCCCACAATCAAGTCCCCTTCCAAAAGCCCTGCCGCAACTGAACTGCGTCCCAAATCTTGGACGCCCTAAATAGCGACTAGGCCGCGAGGGCCTGATTCCGGAACTCCTCCGGGGT
>CAKUOD010000020.1 GCA_934668695.1 uncultured Collinsella sp.
GGCGGGGTACAATAAACCCGCATGCGGATTTCCGTTGCGGGCGCTTCCCATCGCCGGGGCGTGCCCGGGAGCATCCGGCATGCGGCCTTTGCGGCGCTCGGTCATGTGCAAGACGGGCGGTCGGGTCTGTGGGGCGCATCAACTGCCCCTCGCCTCGGCATGTCTTCTCTCCACGCCATGTACCTGCTGCTGAGCCTGCCTGCCAGATGATTGGAAGCAACAGCGTAAATCCCATCACGCCAACATCCCGGCGATCGCCGGGGCCTGTATACCTATATGAGAGGAGAGGGGTATATGGCGCGTAAGTTTAAGTCTATGGACGGCAACGAGGCGGCCGCATATGTTTCGTATGCGTACACCGAGGTAGCGGGAATCTATCCCATTACGCCGTCCAGCCCGATGGCCGACCATGTCGACCAGTGGGCGGCCCAGGGTCGCAAGAACATCTTCGGCACCCCGGTCAAGGTCGTCGAGATGGAGTCCGAGGCAGGTGCGGCCGGTACCGTTCACGGTTCGCTGGGCGCCGGTGCTCTGACCACCACCTACACGGCTTCTCAGGGTCTGCTCCTGATGATCCCGAACATGTACAAGATCGCGGGCGAGCAGCTCCCGGGCGTCTTCCACGTCTCCGCGCGTTGCGTCGCCTCCCACGCCCTGAACATTTTTGGCGATCACTCCGACGTCATGGCCTGTCGTCAGACCGGCTTCGCCATGCTCGCCGAGGGCAACGTCCAGGAGGTCATGGACCTCTCGCCGGTGGCTCACCTTGCCGCCATCGAGGGAAAGACCCCGTTCCTTAACTTCTTCGACGGCTTCCGCACCAGCCACGAGATCCAGAAGGTCGCCATGTGGGACTACAAGGATCTGGCCGAGATGTGCGACATGGACGCCGTCCAGGCTTTCCGCGACCATGCGCTCAACCCTGAGCACCCGCACACCCGCGGCAGCCACGAGAACGGCGATATCTTCTTCCAGAACCGTGAGGCCTGCAACAAGGTCTACGACGAGCTTCCCGCCGTCGTCGAGGGCTACATGAAGAAGATCAACGAGAAGCTCGGCACCGATTACGGCCTGTTCAACTACTACGGCGCTCCCGATGCCGATCGCGTCGTCGTGTGCATGGGCTCCTTCTGCGACGTGCTCGAGGAAGTCATCGACTACCTCAACGCTCACGGCGAGAAGGTCGGCCTGGTCAAGGTTCGTCTGTTCCGTCCGTTCTCCATCAAGCACTTCGTCGACGTTCTCCCCGAGACCGTCCAGAAGATTGCCGTCATGGACCGTACCAAGGAGCCGGGTTCCATCGGCGAGCCGCTCTACCAGGACGTCGTCTCCGCTCTCTACGAGGCCGGCAAGACGGGCATCAAGGTCGTCGGCGGCCGTTATGGCCTGGGCAGCAAGGACACGCCTCCCGCGTCCGCGTTCGCTGTCTTCGAGGAGCTCAAGAAGGACGAGCCCAAGCGCGAGTTCACCATCGGCATTGTCGATGACGTGACCAACCTGAGCCTGCCCGAGGCCGAGGATGCGCCCAACACCGCAGCCCCCGGCACCATCGAGTGCAAGTTCTGGGGTCTGGGTGGCGACGGTACCGTCGGCGCCAACAAGAACTCGATCAAGATCATCGGCGACCACACCGACAAGTACGTCCAGGCCTACTTCCAGTACGACTCCAAGAAGACCGGCGGCGTCACCGTCTCGCACCTGCGCTTTGGTGATTCTCCGATCCGTTCGCCGTACTACGTGACCAAGGCCGACTTTGTCGCTTGCCACAACCCCAGCTACATCGTTAAGGGCTTCAAGATGGTCCGCGACGTCAAGCCGGGCGGCACCTTCCTGGTCAACTGCCAGTGGAGCGACGAGGAGTTCGCCGAGCACATGCCCGCCGTGGCCAAGCGCTACATCGCGAACAACAACGTCAACGTCTACCTGATCGACGCTATCGACCTGGCGGCCAAGGTCGGCATGGGCAAGCGCACCAACACGGTGCTCCAGTCCGCCTTCTTCGCGCTGGCCAAGGTCCTGCCCGCCGAGGACGCCCTGCAGTACATGAAGGACGCGGCTACCAAGTCCTACATGAAGAAGGGCCAGGCCATCGTCGACGCCAACCACAAAGCCATCGATGCCGGCGCTACCGCCTTCCGCAAGTTCGAGGTTCCGGCTGACTGGGCAACTGCCGAGGATGCCGCTCCCGTCGAGCTCTCCGAGGAGACCAAGTCCGCTATCGCCCAGCAGGTCAAGAACCTGCTCGAGCCCATCGATCGCATGGACGGCGACAGCCTGCCTGTTTCCGCCTTCGTCGATTGCGCCGACGGCCAGTTTGAGCTGGGCGCCTCCGCATACGAGAAGCGCGGCGTCGCCGTGGTCGTTCCCCACTGGGACGAGACCAAGTGCATCCAGTGCAACCAGTGCGCCTACGTGTGCCCGCATGCCACCATCCGTCCGTTCGCGATGACCGAGGACGAGGCTGCCGCCGCGCCCGAGGCTACCCGCACGCTCGACGCCATGGGCCCCAAGGCCAAGGGCATGAAGTTCACCATGGCTGTGTCCCCGCTCGACTGCATGGGTTGCACCAACTGCGTCAAGGTCTGCCCCAAGGGCGCCCTCGAGATGGTTCCCACCGAGCAGGAGATGGACCAGCAGCCCGTTTGGGACTACATGGTCGAGAACGTCTCCGAGAAGAAGGAGCTCATCGCGGCCAACGTCAAGGGCAGCCAGTTTAAACAGCCCTACCTGGAGTTCTCGGGCTCCTGCGCCGGCTGTGCCGAGACCGCCTATGCACGTCTGGTGACCCAGGTCGCCGGCGACCGCATGTTCATTTCCAACGCCACCGGCTGCTCCTCCATTTGGGGCAACCCCGCTGCCACCGCTCCTTACTGCAAGGACAAGGACGGTCACGGCCCGGCGTGGAACAACTCCCTGTTCGAGGACAATGCCGAGCACGGTCTGGGCATGGCCGTTGGCTATGAGGCCGTTCAGCACAAGCTGATCGCCGCTACCCAGGACATCATCGCTGCCGATGGTCCGTCCGACGAGCTCAAGGCCGCCGGCCAGGCTTGGATCGACTCCATCAATGACGCCGAGGCCTCCAAGACCGCTGCCGCTGCCTACGTTGCCGAGCTCGAGAAGTGCGGCTGCGACGCTTCCAAGGCAATCCTCGCCGACAAGGCTTACCTCACCAAGAAGTCCTTCTGGATCTTCGGCGGCGACGGCTGGGCCTACGACATCGGCTTCGGTGGCCTGGACCACGTCCTGGCTTCCGGCCACAACGTCAACGTCTTCGTCTTCGACACCGAGGTCTACTCCAACACCGGCGGTCAGGCCTCCAAGGCCTCGAACCTGGGCCAGGTCGCCCAGTTCGCCGCTGCCGGTAAGGTGACCAAGAAGAAGTCCCTGGCCGAGATCGCCATGAGCTACGGCTACGTCTACGTGGCGCAGGTCGCCATGGGCGCCAACCCGGCTCAGACCCTCAAGGCCATCCACGAGGCCGAGGCCTACGACGGCCCGTCCCTCATCATCGGCTACAGCCCCTGCGAGATGCACTCCATCAAGAAGGGCGGCATGCAGAACTGCCAGGCCGAGATGAAGAAGGCTGTCGAGTGCGGCTACTGGAACCTCTTCCGCTTCAACCCCGAGGCTGCTGCCGGCAAGAAGTTCTCGCTCGATTCCAAGGAGCCCGCGGGCGGTTATCAGGAGTTCCTGATGAACGAGGCCCGTTACGCTTCGCTGACGCGTTCCTTCCCCGAGCGCGCCGAGGAGCTCTTCAAGGAGAACGAGCAGGCCGCTATGGATCGCTACCAGCATCTGCTGAAGCTCAAGACGGTGTACAACGAGGCCTAAGTCTCCCACCGCAGGACCTGAGGGCTAACCTTCGCGGACGTCCTCGGACATGAAAGAACCCCCGCTGCGCACTACGTGCGGCGGGGGTTCTTTCGTCCTGCGGAATATCCGCGAAGGTTAGCCCTCAGGTCCTGCTACGACTACGTCCTCGGATTGTGTGGGCGGATGAAGGACGTAGTTGGCCGGGTATTCCGTCCCCTTCGCTGTTTCGCGGCTTTGCCGCGAAACCTCGCGCCACTTTGGGGATGGATGGAGGATTTGGCTGTTGCCGCCTTCTATCCCTTTGCTTTTTCGCGCCTTTAGCGCGAAACGCGCAGCGCTATGGAGAGGGCTGGGGACGCTGTTGTTGGCGTCTCCAGCCCTCTGACTGCTACTTTGGGTCCCGTGGTGGGGCTTTGTTGGTGCTATCTGGTTGTTTTACCTTGTCTCGCCGCTCTCTGTGCGTAGACGGTAGCCGTGGACCAGGTCGCTGATGGCCGGCCAAGGAATTTGGCGATCGACCCAAAATTGCAGCTGAACCAGATAGCGCTCGGTGGCGCGGGTGAGGGCGGCAAACTGCTCGTGGGTTTCGACCTGGGCGTAGAGGTCGCGGCTGTGGGCTAGGATGGCTGTGGTGTCGTCCATTTTGCCGGTGACGTCGAAGGCGCCCGAGAACCAGTCGCACAGGCGCGCGGCGCTGTTGTTGAGGGTTGCGAGGTCGGCGGTGCCGTCGTTGGCGTTTTCGTTAGCCTGGGCTCGCAGGAGGGAGAGGGCGTCGGTGGCGTTCATGCAGTAGCCGACGGTGAAGTTCCAGACGGCGAATTCGCGGCCGGTGTCGAGTTTGCGCCGACGCATCAGGTCGATATCGCGGGGTTCCTCGAGCATCATTTGGTCGGCGAGGGCTTCAAGCGAAGTGGTGTACTCTGCAAGATCGAGCCCAAGCAGGGTGTCGATATCCATCATCTTTAGGCCTCCGCTTCGATCTCGACGATTTCGTTTTTGATGTACATGCCCTGGTTGTCCCAGACGTTGCGGCAAGCGGCTGCAAAGCGCTCACGGTCGGCCTCGCAGATGCGGGCAAACATGTTGCAGGTGCCAAAGGGCTCGCAAATATCAAAGAAGATGCAGATCGAAGACCAGCCGCCGTACCAGCTCACCGCGCCTGCCGGCTCGTTAAAGACGGGATTCTCGATGTGCTCGTAGTTGGCGATGGGGCCCGATACGGGATAGGTCACCTCGGAATCGCAGATCTTGGCCGAGAAGATGCGCGACTCGACCGGACAGGACGATTCGAACAGACTGCATGTCTCGGGTGCCTCGTCCCAGAGCATGTCGGCGAGAAACGTCTCGTCATTCAGCGTGATCTTGAGCATTTTTGTCATGGTAAGGACCTCCTCAATCCGTCGCTCAAGGGGCTCGCTGGCGGATAAAGGAGAAGACAGCTACGGGGTCGCCGAGCCCAAACTTCACGACAGATACCTGCCGCCCCAGCCCGTGCTGTACTTGGCTAAAGTATCACGCCATGGGAGCGGAAGCAATATCCCTATTTAGTTTTTTGGACACTCGATCAACCCTGCTGGCCAAAACGCAGTTCGCATTCGGTCGCTTCTCGCAGGGTGAGGCGCGACTGGTTATTCCTTATGCTGGATGAAAAGCCCCTTGTTTTTGCAGAGGTGCATACTCAACTTATAAGTGCATAGAATCTCGTATAGTGCGAGTAAGATATTGCGCTGTCCGTTTTGTGTTTAGCAGAGATGTAGTTTGCATAATCCGACATAATCCTCGCTGCATTTAAATAAAGTTGCACGTAAATGGCGTAGATATGTCTGAGCTGGGGTTCTGTACGCTGAGCGGATAAAAACGACCGTTCACCGTTCCGCTATTTTCAAAATGAATAAAATGAGCGATAAAGAGAATATAAACCTTAATAAACTCGCGTATCGCACGGACGCGGGTTATTAATGGGTTGTAGGCCTTTTACAGAAAGGATTCCAGCAATGTCTAAGCCTCTTGGCAAGCCCGATCGTATTGTCGTCGCCCTTGGCGGCAACGCCCTCGGCAACAACCCCGTCGAGCAGATCGAGGCCGTGAGCAACACCGCCCACGCTCTCCTCGGTCTCATCGAGCAGGGCAACGAGATCATCATCACCCACGGCAACGGCCCGCAGGTCGGCATGATCCAGAACGCCTTCGCCGCTGCCCACGATGCCATCGGTACCCCCGAGATGCCGCTGCCCGAGTGCGGCGCCATGTCCCAGGGCTACATTGGTTATCACCTGCAGCAGGGCATCGGCCGCGAGATGCACAAGCGCTATAAGCGTTGGCACGCCGCCACCGTCGTCACCCAGATCGAGTGCGATCCGGATGATCCCGCGTTCAAGAACCCGACCAAGCCGATCGGCCCCTTCTACACCGAGGAGCAGGCCAAGGAGTTCATGGCCGAGGATCCCTCCAAGGTCTTCGTCGAGGATTCCGGCCGCGGCTGGCGTCGCGTCGTCGCTTCCCCCGATCCCAAGAAGATCGTCGAGGCTGACTCCATTCTCAACCTGCTCGACAACGAGTTCATCGTCATCGCCTGCGGTGGCGGCGGCATCCCCGTCGTCCGCGACTACGAGAACAAGGGCTGCTACAAGGGCGTTCCCGCCGTCATCGACAAGGACCTGGGCGGCGAGCTGCTGGCCGAGGACTGCGACGCCGACGTTCTGTTCCTGCTGACCGCCGTTGAGCATGTCGCCATCAACTTTGGCAAGCCCAACCAGGAGGAGCTCGAGGACCTCACCGCCGACGAGGCCGAGCGCCTGGCCGACGAGGGCCAGTTCGGCAAGGGTTCCATGGAGCCCAAGGTCCGCGCTGCCATCAAGTTCGCCCGTTCCCGCAAGGGCCGCACCTGCATCATCGGCGCCCTGGACAAGGCCGCCGAGACCATGGCTGGCCTCTCCGGTACCCGCATCCACGAGTAGTCTCTACTCTGTTGCCTCTCTCGTGGGCGCCAGGCAAAGCGCCCACAAACTAGCCTCTCTTCATGAGCCCCGCAGTCCGCTCCGACTGCGGGGCTTTTGCTATTCACCTAGTCATTGGGGACAGACTTAAATGAGTAGTCCAAAACGGGTGCAGTTTCCTTTGAGGCCCTCAACCGGAAAATGCATCCCGGAAATATGCCGAAAAGTGGCTCTCAGTTTCCCAAGCGGGCCGCTAACGGAAGGCGCATCCCGCTATCGAACTTCAAAGCGGGATGCGCCTTCCGTGCCGGCAGTTCCGGGCAGTCTGGGGCCACTCATTTAAGTCTGTCCCCAATGAGTGCCCAATGACTAGTATGACTAGTAGTAGGCCCACATGGCTTCGATTTCGTTGAGGACCTCCACCACGCCCCAGCGGCGGGCGCTGCGGCTGGCCGAGTTGGGGTCGTAGACGCCAATCTGGTTGGCATCGTCGATGCCGTGGAGCACGATATAGTGGCCTACGTTGGTAAACGTGCCGGGGCGCACTGCGGCGATGACGGGCGCACCCGCGCGAAGTGCTTGGGTAATCGATTCGCGATCGTTATAGAGCTGTGTTCCGTTGAGCCCCAGCTGCCACGCACCGCCTGTCATAAACGACCACTCGGTGGCACCAGTGGGGGCGTAGTTGCCGGCTTCGGCCAGTGCGCATATATCGACCGGCGTCTTATCGGCGCGGCCGGTCTTAAATATGTAGACCATGGTGAGGCAGGTGGGACCGCAAGCGTTTTCGCGAATAGTGCCACCGGCATAGGGCAGCTCCGACCATGCGGGGTCAATTTGGTAGATGTGGGGCATGGTGCCGGCCTGCCATTGCGAGCGTGGGGTCGAGAACGCAAAGGAGTAACCGGGCGCGACGGGAGCTTTAAGCAGCTTGTCCTCGGCAGTGGGCTCAAGACCGGCTGATCCGTGGGAGATACAGGATCCCAAAAACACAAAGACGAGGCAGGTGGCGATGGAGCAAAGCGCAAGACGTAGGCGGCGGGCCGGAAGCGCGTGGCTTGTGATGTGCGACGCGGGGTGAGGGGCGGAATTGCCGCGATCGCGTTGAGGTTGCGAAAAGGAGCGCTTAACGTAGTAGTCGGTCTTACGGCGATCGTAGCGGCGTGGCTGCGATGTGTCGGTCTGACGTTGGCGTGTGCTCGTACTCACGCGGTCTGACTGCTGCACGGTACGGCTTTGTTGCCGCGAAGAAGCCCCGAGTTGCTCTTGGGGGCGCTGCGGGTTGTCGTTGTCGGAGGTGCTTCTGGGCGTTGGCGTGGTGCGGCCGGCAAGGCGCACGCTTTGTGGCCGTTGGTCGCCGTCATTGTATCCGTATGCCATTCGAATCACCTTGCCTCATGTGTAACTTGTCTATCCTACATAAAAAGATGCACGACACATGGGTATGTGCGCCAAAAGCCTGAC
Source organism: uncultured Collinsella sp. (assembly GCA_934668695.1). The sequence goes on from CAKUOD010000020.1 coordinate 8,217, forward strand.
AAATGGTATGAACGTTGCCGCGCCGCGCGCCAAGCGTCACGGCAACAGGTCTTCAAAAGCAGACAAGATGAAAGCGTCCAAGACGAATGACGTCTCCCGCCGTTCGTCCCAAAAACGGCGCCGCTCGTTTTGCAGTTCTGCCTTCGGTCGAGCTACAAGCGGCGCTGCTGTGCCAAGGTCGTATCTTAAAGCCACGAAATAAAAGCGCGCGGCAAAACAGACCGCGCAAGGGGTGACGTCAAGGGGCGTCAAAAAGGAAAGGAGGGGAACAATGGCGGACAAGAACGCAGAGGTTGCAGTCGAGGATAACGGCGGCATGAAGAAAACGCTCTCGCTCTGGAACTTCTTCACCATCGGTTTCGGTGCCATCATCGGTACCGGTTGGGTTCTGCAGGTCGGCGACTGGATGGTCGTGGGCGGCGGTCCCGTTCCCGCTATGATCGCATTCCTCTTGGGTGCAATCTTCCTCGTGCCCGTCGGAGCTGTTTTCGGTGAGCTCACGGCTGCCATCCCCATCTCGGGCGGCATCGTCGAGTACGTCGACCGTAGCTTTGGCCGTACGCTGAGCTACATCACCGGATGGCTTTTGGCCCTGGGCAACGGCATCCTGTGCCCGTGGGAGGCCATCGCCATCTCGACCCTCGTGTCCGAGATGTTCGGCAGTCTGCCCGGCCTTGAGTGGCTGCGCGCCGTCAAGCTCTACACCGTCCTGGGGGCCGACGTTTACCTGTTCCCGACGCTGATCGCGCTCGGCTTTGCAGTCTACGTCATCTTCCTCAACTTCCGCGGTGCCAGCTCGGCCGCCAAGCTCCAGGCCTTCCTGACCAAGGCCCTGCTCTGCGGCATGCTGCTCGCCATGGGCGTCTCGCTGTTCACCGGCTCGCCGGACAACGCCATGCCCGTGTTCTCCCAGGTCGCCGGTGCTGGCGGCGGCAAGGCCGCTACCGAGAGCACCAGCCTGTTCGCCGGCATCGTGTCGGTCCTGGTTCTGACCCCGTTCTTCTACGCCGGTTTCGACACTATTCCTCAGCAGGCTGAGGAAGCAGCCGAGGGCCTCAACTGGAACAAGTTCGGCAAGATCATCTCCCTGGCCCTGCTGGCCGCCGGCGGCTTCTACATGGTCTGCATCTATTCGTTCGGCACCATCCTCGACTGGCATGAGTTTGTTAAGAGCCCGGTTCCCGCGCTCGCCTGCCTCAAGGGCATCAACATGCTTCTGTACCTGGCCATGCTCGTCATCGCCACGCTTGGACCCATGGGCCCGATGAACTCCTTCTACGGCGCCACGAGCCGCATCATGCTCGCCATGGGCCGCAAGGGCCAGCTGCCCGAGAAATTCGCCGAGGTCGACCCCAAGTCCGGCGCTCCCAAGCTTGCCTGCGTCGTTCTGGGCGTCATCACCGTCGTCGGTCCGTTCCTGGGCAAGAACATGCTCATTCCTCTGACCAATGTGTCGGCTCTCGCCTTCATCTTCTCCTGCGGCATGGTCGCCCTCGCTTGCCTGCGCATGCGCTTCACCGAGCCCGACCTGCCTCGTCCCTACGAGGTGCCCGGCGGCAAGTTTGGCATCAGCCTCGCTATCGCTGCCTGCGCCATCATCATCGGCCTGCTTGTGATTCCGTTCTCTCCCGCCTCTCTCAACATGGTGGAGTGGAGCATCGTGATCGGCTGGTTGGCTATTGGCCTGGCCCTCATGGCTTTCACCAATTCCCGCAAAAAGTAACGCCTAGCCGGGGCGGATCGGGTGCGCGGAATCCTCTCTCCCGCGCACCGAACCCGGCACCACTTGGGTAGCTTTGTGAGGCCTTAACCCAACACGGCCTCGCCCACTATATGGATCCATAAGGAGGAACCATGTCCACTAAGTATGCAATCGTTGGCGGCAAGCTCATCGACGGTACCGGTGCCGAGCCGGTCGAGAACTCCCTCGTTCTCGTCGACGACAACGGTAAGATCGAGTACGCTGGTGTTATGCAGGACCTTCCCGAGGGCGTTGAGGTTATCGACGCCGCCGGCAAGACCGTCCTTCCCGGCCTGATCGACACCCATCTGCACTTCTCGGGTAACCTGACCGACGATGACACCGATTGGGTCATGCAGCCGCTCCTCGAGAAGCAGGCCGTCGCCGTCAAGCAGGCCTATGACTGCCTCACCCACGGCCTCACCACCGTCTGCGAGATCGGCCGCTTTGGTATCCAGATCCGTGACTGCATCGACAAGGGCGTCTTTAAGGGCCCGCGCGTTCTGGCCACCGGCCTCGGCTTCTGCCGCGTTGCCGGTCACGGTGACTCCCACCACTGCACCCAGGAGCTCAACAAGGAATCCCACCCCTGGGGCGACCAGGTCGATGGTCCTTGGGATCTGCGCAAGGCCGTCCGTCGTCGCCTGCGCGAGAACCCCGATGCCATCAAGATCTGGGCTACCGGTGGCGGCATCTGGCGCTGGGACTCCGGTCGCGACCAGCATTACTGCTCCGAGGAGATCCAGGCTGTGGTCGAAGAGGCAAAGATGGTCGGCATCCCCGTGTGGAGTCACTGCTACAACAACCACGCCGCTGCCTACGATTCCGTTCGCTTTGGCTGCGAGCAGCTGATTCACGGTTTCGATATCGATGAGCGCACCATGGACCTTATGGCCGAGCAGGGCACCTTCTTCACCCCGACGATTGCCTTCCTGCCCACCTGGTACGCCACCTATCCGCCCGTCTACGTCCCCGAGCTGCACGACAAGTACGAGGGCACCCTGGTCGAGAAGGAGCTGCAGCGCAACTACGACTGCCTGCGCGAGGCCAAGAAGCGCGGCGTCGTCATGACGATCGGCTCCGACTCCTTCTCCTTCGTCACCCCGTACGGCACCTGCTCCATCGAGGAGATGTACGAGTTCGTCGACAAGATCGGCTTCACCCCGGTCGAGACCATCACCTGCGCCACCCTCAACGGTGCCAAGATGTGCCACATCGAGAACGAGACCGGCTCCATCGAGGCCGGCAAGTGCGCCGACCTGCTGGTCGTCAACGGTGATGTCGCCGCCGACATCCACGTGCTCAACACCGACAACATGGACGTCATCATGAAGGACGGTTGGATTGTCGAGGCCGGCACCTTCGGCGAGGCAAACAAGTACAGCGCCTAAGCTACCGTTCATCGATGGCTTGATGTAAAACACAGTATTTGATTGCATAATGCAATGGAGAGGGTCGCTTGCGGCCCTCTTTATTGCTATGGGTGCGTCAGTAAGAAGGAGATGACGGTGGATCTCAATAGGCTGATTCTGGGCAAGAGCTACAACTCTACCAAGGTCTTTCGTACCGCTCAGCATGTGGTTCAAGCCATCTTGCTCGGTATTGTCGTTCCGCTGCTTATTCTGCTGCTCATCTGGGATCTAACCGATAATCCCAATCCCGTTCCGGCCGTTGTCGTCATTGCCGGCTTGGTCATGCTGTGCTTCTTCTTCTCGTACGTCTTTGTCGTTCCCGACGATCTCACATCGAGCGCAACCGACCGCACGCTCGCCATCGCTTCAAAAATATTCGCCTACACGTCGCGCGGCCTTACGCCCGAGGCCGCCCTGGGCGCCTCTAAGATCATTCTGTCCGAAACTATCGCCTCTGCCATCTGCTTTACCGACGGCAAGCAGGTGCTGGCGAGCTGGGGCGAGGACTCGGCAAAATGCCCCGCGGGCACCCCGGTGGTGCTGCGGACTACGCTCAACGTGATCAACAGCGGTGAGCAAAGCGTGTTTTCGCGCGATGCCTCGACCGAGACGGGTGGCTACTTTCCGCGTCTGCGCGCCGGTATTGTCGCACCGCTTACCGTGCGCGGGCATTGCGTGGGCACGCTTGAGCTGTATTATCCCCGTCTGAGCAGCATCGATATGCGCCAGACGGCGCTTGCCTCGGGCTTTGCCGACCTCATTTCCACGCAGCTTGCGAGCTTTGAGCTCGAGCGCCAGGACGAGCTTACGGCCCGCGTGGAGCTGCGCGCCTTGCAATCGCAGGTCGATCCTCATTTTCTATTCAATACCATCAGCACCATCGTGTCGCTCGTACGTACCGAGCCGGACAAGGCCAGGTCGCTGCTGATCGACTTTTCCAATTACTACCGTCAGACGCTTTCTGATTCCGATACCCTCACCACGCTCGAGCACGAGGTGGAACAGGGCACTCGCTATATCAATCTTATGCAGGCTCGTTATGGCGACGGCCGTCTGCGCGTCTCGGTCGATATCGACTTTGAGGTGCGCGATTGCATGGTGCCGCCGTTTATCTTGCAGCCGTTGCTCGAAAACTGCATCAAGCACGCGCAGCGCGAGACCGAACCGCTTTCTATTCATGTTAGGGCTTTCGAGACCGATGACGGTTTGGAGATCATCGTCGAGGACGACGGCATCGGTATGAGCGAAGAGGTCTGCGCGCATCTGTTTGAGCAACATCGCCGAGAGGAGCCCGAGAGCATTACCGCCGACGGCTCCGTCAAGCGAGGTTGCGGCCTGGCGCTCTTCAACGTGCTTCAGCGCATCCATTTCTTTTACGGAGAAGATTCCGGCATGCGCGTGGAGTCCCAGGAGGACGTGGGGACGCAGGTTATCGTCGAGCTGAACGGCGAGCCGCATGAGCCGGCGCCGTTGACGGCGTAGCACGCGAGTGTATTGAGGAGAGAGAGGAAGCGCACATGTCCGAGGGCTGGAACATCCTGGTGGTTGATGACGAGCCTCCCATCAGGGCTGAGCTACGCTATCTATTGGAGAAGGACGCGCGCGTGGGGCATATTGCCGAGGCGGGCAATGTCACCGAGGCCGTGGAGTCGATTCTCTCGAGCAAGCCCGACGTGTTGTTTTTGGACATCACGATGCCCGGTCGCTCGGGAATTGAGCTTGCCGAGACGCTGCAGAACTTAAAGACGCCGCCGGTGGTTGTGTTTGTGACGGCGTTTGCCGAGTTCGCCGCCGATGCGTATAACCTCGATGCGGTCGACTATATCGTCAAGCCGGTCGAGGACGCACGCCTGTCAAAGGCGCTCGACAAGATCGAGGCAGCCTTGGGTGCCCGTCGTGTTGTCCACGCTCCGCGCCAGCCTTTGCGTCTGACGGTGGATCGCGGGGGCAAAAAGGTGTTCATTCCCGCCGCAGACGTCTGCTACTTTGAGGCGCGCGCCGATTTTTGCAACGCCATCTGCGCCGAGGGAACCTACCTGATCAATGAGTCGATCTCTTCGCTCGAGCGTCGCTTGGGCTCCGAGGGCTTTATTCGCGTTCATCGCAGCTATCTGGTCAATTTGGAAGACGTGCACAATGTTGAGATTGGCTCCACGGGGTTGATGGAGCTCAGGCTCGACCGCGTGAGCTCGACGGTGCCGGTGTCCCGTCGTCGTGCCGCCGAGGTCAAGTCGCACCTGGGGCTTGCGTAAGAGGCTTGCGTGCCGTCGTTTACCATCGCAGGTTTGGTATGGGCGCGCGGTGGGCATAATGGGTGGCATCGAATGAAATCGAAAGGATCATTATGCCCGCGCTTATCACCCATCATCTGTTTGGCGAGGAAAGCATCGACCGTCTTCCGCAGGGCGTCATCACGTCCGATGAAGAGCGCATTGCCTTTATCTTGGGCAACCAAGGCCCCGACCCGTTTTTCTTTCACATTCTGACACCGCGTGTTTCCGACTGTACGCTGCTGGCGCAGGTCATGCATCGCTCGCGCATGTCTCGCCAGTTCGCGTGCCTGCGCGACGGCGTGTCCCATCTGCTCCCGCGCGACGCCAGCTTGGGTCGCGCCTTTGCGCTGGGCCTGCTGTCGCACTATGTGCTCGACCGTAATGCCCATCCCTTTGTCTATGAGCAGCAGTTTGGCATCGCGGAGTCCGATCCCGAGCTGGAGGATTCGGGCAGCCAGGTCCATGCCGTGCTCGAGAGCGACCTGGATGTACTGATGCTGCAGCTTAAGCGCGATGGCGCTACGGTCGACGATTACCCGCCGGCGGGCGAGATCGTCACCACCGATCGCATCAATCGCGTGGCCGGCGTGCTGATGAGCTATGTTGCCGGACGCGTGTACGGCATTGACATTCCGGCGGGGGAGTACGGTGCTGCCGTTGCCAATATGCAGCGACTTTACCGTGCGATTGAGCCGGCCGGCTCCGTGAAGACGCGCGCGATCTCGCTGGTTGAGGGCTTGGTGCACGACTACTCGCTGCTCGACGGCCTTGCCCATCGCGTGACGACGGAGCTGCCCGAGCGCACCGGTAACCTGGGCCATCTGACATGGAAGAATCCCTTTACCGATGAGGTCTCGAACGAGAGTTTCCCCGAGGTCTTTGATCGCGCGCTGGTCGATTACGAGTGCACGGTCGCGCGTTTTATCGAGACCGGTGACATGGAGGCCGTGACCAGTCACGTCAACTACAGCGGCCGCGTGCTCGATGCCGATGAGGAGTTCGACCGCGAGGAATAGGGTCCGCTCCTGTCCCTTTGCCGAATCTTTACCGGTGCCTCTGTGCAATTGGGGTACGATGAACTAGCTGCATATCGGGCGAATACGAAGGGTCCCTGTCCATGAAATACACCAAGCTCGAGCGTAACTGGGTCATGTACGATGTGGGAAACTCGGCCCTCGTGCTGCTCAATACCTCGGTGGTGCCCATCTACTTTAACGCCATCAATACCGGTGCTTCCTCGGCAGACCTGGTGGTCGCTTGGGGCAACGCGCAGACGATTGCCTCGCTGGTCATTGCCATGCTCATGCCCATTCTGGGCGCGCTTGCCGATTACGCCGGCAACAAGATCAAGTTCTTCTTGGGCTTCTTCCTCACGGGCCTGGTTCTTTGCCTGGCGCAGGCTATCCCAATGTCCGCCATGGCATTTTTGACCGTGTACGTGCTGTGCACCATCGGCCTTAACTCTTCTATGACGTTCTACGACGCCATGCTGCCCGACATTACCACCGACGAGCGCATGGACGCCGTGTCCAGTTCGGGCTATGCCTGGGGCTACATCGGTTCCACCGTGCCGTTCATCATCTGCCTGGCGCTTATCATGGGTGGTTCCGCTCTTGGTGTCCCCACCATGCTGGCAACGCGTCTGTCGTTTGTCATCACTGGTGCCTGGTGGCTCATCTTTACCCTGCCGCTCATTCGCACCTATAAGCAGAAGTACGGTCGCGAGCGTGGTCCCGAGGACACCATCGGCCACATCGTGGGCGGCGTGTTCTCCGAGGTCGGACACACCATGCGCGAGATTGCCCACAACAAGACCGTGCTGGTCTACATGATCGCGTTCTTCTTCTACATCGACGGCGTGCATACGGTCATTTCCATGGCAACCAGCTATGGATCGGCTTTGGGCATCGACTCGACCCAACTGGTGCTGGCTCTGCTCGTTACGCAGTTTGTGGCCTTTCCGTCCGCCATCATCTACGGCAAGCTTGCCGGTCGCGTGGGCACACTCAATATGATCTTGGTGGCCGTCGCCGCCTATATGGGCATCGTGCTCTTTGCCGCGTTCTTCCTCAAGACCGCCTTTGAGTTTTGGGTGCTTGCCATTTTGGTCGGCCTGTTCCAAGGCGGCGTGCAGGCGCTGAGCCGCAGCTACTTCGGCCGCATTATTCCCAAGGAAAAGTCCAACGAGTACTACGGCTTCTTTGATATCTTTGGCCGCTATGCAAGTGTTATGGGCACCTTCTTGGTGTCGGTCGTCACCTCGCTGACCGGCAACCCCTCGCTGGGCGTCCTGTCTATCGGCGTGCTGCTGGTGGTGGGCTTTGTGCTGCTGGTCCGTCTGTCCCGCATGTCTCAGACGGCAGAGCAGGCCGCATAGGAACTTGCCGGTAATTGCGTCCGCCGCGATACTCTTTTGGGGTTATCCGCAATAAACATTCTGACTTTCGAACAATGATTAGCCCAAGTGGGTATGATGGAGTCAGCTAGGTCGCGGGGCGTCGCCTGTGTTTGGCGGCGTCCCGTTTTTGTGTTGCAGGGAGGGTAAGGCATGAACGCCACGGTCGTGATTCCAACGTATTGGGCGGGCGATGACGCTCGCGCAAACGCCCCTGGCACCTATGACCATTCGACACGACTCAACGCCGACAATCCCGAACTCGACCGCTGTCTGGCCTCGCTTGAGCAGGTGCGCGACATCCCGCGCATCATCCTTTTGGTGGTCTGTCCCGTTTCTGCCACAGCCGATGTGTCGCTGCGCGTGCACGAGATTGTCGACGCGCATCCCACGCTCAAGGTCACCATTGTCACCAACACCCAGGCCTCGCGCATCGCAGACCGGGTTGCTCAGATCGCGCCCAAGGGTTCGGGCGAGTGCGTGAGCCTGCGAGGCTACGGTGCCATCCGCAACATGGGGCTGGCCTGTGCTGCGGTGCTGGGGCATGACGCGGTTATCTTTTTGGATGACGATGAGACTGTCATCGACGCCGACTTTATGAAGCGCGCGACCTATGCGTTGGGGCAGCAGACGCGTCAGGGCTTGCCGATCTTGGTCAAGAGCGGCTATTTCTACGATCGCGACGGCTCGCCGTTGGCTCCCACGGACAAGGCGGGCATCTGCCATCGTTGGTGGACCAAGCGCATCGAGTTCAACCGTTGGATGAAAAAGGCGCTCTCGGGCACCCGCATCTCGCGCTCCAACTACGTGTGCGGCGGCCTGATGGCCCTGCACGCCCGCGCCTTTACGCGTGTGGCCTTTGACCCGTTTATCACCCGCGGCGAGGACTTGGACTACCTCTTTAACATGCGCATGTTTGGCTACGACGTGTGGTTCGATAACGAGTGGACCGTGCGCCATCTGCCCCCGGAGTCCGAAAAGCGCTCACCGCGCTTTATGCAGGATGTATACCGTTGGTACTACGAACGGGCCAAGTTGACATTCGCCGCGCATCAAAAGGAGCTCATTCCCGTTACGGCGGCATCGCTCATGCCCTACCCGGGCCCGTGGATTTCGCGCGAGCTCGACGACCGCGTGCGCAAGACCGCTATGGTCCGCAGCGTGTTTACCCGCGAGCATGAGGGCTACCTGCGCATCTGGCGCCATGGTATCGACGAGGCAAAGGCCTATGCGCGCCAAAACGCTGCAAGCTACCTGCGTTTCCAGAGCTTTTGGCCCAAGATCATGGACGGGCTTTGGCGTGACGCACAACTGATCAGTATCCTGGAGGGGGCCGAATGATCGACCGCCGCGCCCAGCGCGATAGTTCAATATCAATCTTTCGCATCATTGCCGTTGCCTGCGCCATTTGCGTGCTGGTGTACTTTATTTTTGCCCTGGTGACCGGTATCGAGCCGATCGCCACGGTGATTGCCTGCGCGCTGCTGTGCATCTTTCTGTGCATCTTTATCTTTTTGACGCTCAATCCCGATTCGGTGCGCTCCCAGTACACCGAGGAGACGCTCTCGGTGGCCTCGGCCATGCTCGAGGACATTAAGGGCGGTTTGACACAGGAATCGGCGCGTTTGGTGTGCCAGCGCATTTTGCCCGAGACGCGCGCCATGACGGTGGCCATCACCGACGAGGGCAACGTGCTTGCCTGCGCGGGCGAGTTTGAGGAAAAACTACTGCCGGATTCTCCCATCCACACGCTTGCCACACGCTACGTTATCGAACATGGCATCGTGCAGTCGTTCAACCGAATGGTGGATGTCGTAGGCTCGGACGGCTCGCACAACCAAGTCCCCGCCGGCATTATCGCCCCCATCAAGGTGGGGGATCGTACCGTCGGCACGCTCAAGTTCTACTACAAGACCCCGCGTGCCGTCGACCGTACCCAGTACGCGCTTGCCTCGGGCTTTGCCGAGATCTTGTCCACGCAGCTCGCCATCCACGAGCTCGAGGTGCAAAAGGAGCTCACGGCGCGCGCCGAGGTGCGTGCGCTGCAGGCGCAGATTAACCCGCATTTCCTGTTCAACACGCTGAACACCATTGCATCGTTTACGCGCACCGACCCGCTGCGGGCCCGCGAACTGCTTCGTGAGTTCTCATCGTTCTATCGTGCTACGCTCGACAACTCGGGATCGCTTATTCCGGTCTCGCGCGAAGTCGCACAGACCAAGCGCTACCTTACCTTTGAGAAGGCCCGCTTTGGCGAGGACCGTGTGCTTGCGACGTTCGATGTGTCCGAGGACGTGGAAGATACGCTGGTGCCGGCGTTCGTGATCCAGCCGATTGTCGAGAACGCCGTGCGTCATGGTATGGGCGATGACGGCGCCCTGAGGATCGACGTGACCGTTCACCAAGACGGCGAGGATGCAATCTTGATTGCCGTGGCCGATAATGGCGTGGGCATGGATGAGGGTACCGCCGCCAGACTGTTCGACGAGCGCTCCGCCCGTCCCGACGCCAGCTCTCCCCAGGGTGGCGGCGCCGGTGTGGCCATGCACAATATTTCGGAACGCATCCATCGCTTTTACGGGCCACACTCCTATACACGTGTCGAATCGGCGCCGGGCAAGGGCACCAAAGTGCTTCTTCATCTTGATTTGTCAGAGAGCATCTTTGACATTCAAGAGTAAAATAAAAGGCTACGGGCTCAACGTCATGCGACGGATGCCCGGCGTAGTTAGTTGACGAAAGGTTTTATCCCTATGCTGCGTGCGATGATTGTGGATGATGAGGCGCCGGCTCGCTCGGAGCTTCGCTTCTTGCTCGAGCAAACGGGCAAGATCGGCACGATCACGGAGGCGTCGAGCGTTCGCTCCGCCATCGAGATGCTTATGGAAAGTCGCGTGGATGTCGTGTTTCTCGATATCTCGATGCCCGGTGCCTCGGGCCTGCAACTTGCCGAGGCGCTGCATAAGCTCAAAAATCCGCCGGCGATTGTGTTTGTGACTGCGTATAGCGACCATGCGGTCGAGGCATTCGACGTGGATGCCGTCGATTATCTGATGAAGCCTGTCGAGGAAGCTCGTTTGGACCGCGCGATCGAGAAGGTCATGCAGCGCGCCAAGCCGGTCACGGACAGCAAGGTGACCATCGAGCGCATTCCGGTGGAAAAGGGCGGCCGCAAGGTGCTCATTCCCGTGGATGACATTCGCTTTATCATGGCCAAGGACGATTACTCCTGCATCTATACCGTCGATGATCGCTTTTTGTCGACGACCTCGCTGGCGCAGTTTGAGGCCAAGCTCTGCGACTTTGGCTTCTTCCGTGTTCACCGCCGCTATATCGTCAACCTGGCGTGCGTCACGGACGTTGAGACGGTGCCCTCGGGCGCCATCCAGCTGGGCATTACGGGCGTCGACGAACGCGTGCCGGTTTCGCGCCGCCGCGTCGTGCCGCTCAAGAAGGCTCTGAGTCTCTAGCACACTGGCCCCGCAGCCCTGTAGACCCATCGTCTGCGGGGCCGTGGGGCCTTTTTTGTATGTATCTGCCGAATCGTTTTTTTGCGGAAGGGATCCCATGAACAGCGCAAGCGCCAAGCGCATCGACATCATCTCGGACACCCACGGCTATTTATCGCCTGCGCTCTTGGATGAGCTTGAGGGCGCAGACCTGATCATCCACGCCGGCGACCTTACGTCAGAGATGGACTACGAGCACCTATGCACCATCGCCCCCGTGCGAGCGGTCCTAGGCAACAACGACTACTATCGCGACTACGGTCCCGATGTGGACCGCCTGGCGCTCTTTACCTACGAAGGCCTCAAATTCGCCGTAGCCCACTACCGCGAAGACCTGCCCGTGGGATCCGTAGACGTAGCCATCAACGGCCACACCCACGTAACCAAAGAAGCCCAAGTAGGCCGCTGCTTGGTCCTCAATCCGGGCAGCGCCAGCTACCCCAGAGGCACCCGAGGTCCCACCATGGCCAGAATGCTAGTAAAAGACGGCAAGATCCTAAGCACCAAGTTTATTGACTTGGAGTAACCGCAACAAAAACGGGGGATGCAGATGCGTCCCCCGTTTCCATTTGAGCCAAAGGCGGAGCTTCAGCAAGATCCTTAGACAAACCCCGCCGCGGAGAACGGGGCCGCCGAGCCGCGAAGCGGCGAGCAACAACAGCGGCTCGAACAATGTGACGGCAGGGAGGGTCTCCGGGGCTGAGGGCGGGGGTTAAGTTTGTCGCGAGTTCCGCACGCAAAGGAAAGCACTTAATGTGCTTTCCGTCTTGCGCAGGACTGTAGAGCAGCAAACTTAACCCCCGCCCTCAGCCCCGGAGACCCTCCCGGAGGGACCGAAAAATTTTTTCAAAAAAGTTGTTGCGCGCCGGACAGACTTCTGTGTATACTAATCCCCGCAGCGCACGCGAGCGGAAACAAACGCGAACGCCTGCCTGGGGAGTTAGCTCAGTTTGGTTAGAGCGCCGGCCTGTCACGTCGGAGGTCGCGGGTTCGAGCCCCGTACTTCCCGCCAACGCAATTAAAGCCACGTCTTCGGACGTGGCTTTTTGCGTTTGATGCACTTTGTTTCGATAGAACGATCGCCCTGGCGCATCTTCGCCCAGAATCCCCGCGCCTTCGGGAACGCAAGTAAAATCTAATAAGTATATTTGTCTGAACAACAGCTTTGTTGCGCAACACCTGTTCAACGAGACAGGGGGTTAGGTTATACTAAATTGCACTGTAGGCCGCATCTGATGCATTTCGCTCCAAGCGCGGCACTCAGTGGATATCCGATTTACCATTTGGATGTCCTGCGGTCATTTAGCGTCTCGACACAAGCTCGGCCCCGGAGCTCGTTCGAGCTGTTCGTATTCCTTGAAAGGGGAAAAATGGACATATCGAGGAAGACTGATTACGCCCTTCGTATGTTGGCGATGCTTGCCGAGGATCCGGAGCGTTTGCTTTCTGTTCGCACCGCTGCCGAAGAGGTCAATGTCCCGTATTCGTTTGCCCGCTCGATTCAGCACGGTTTGGTCCAGGCCGGTATTGTGGAGAGCCTGCGTGGCGTCCACGGTGGCATGCGTCTCAAGGTCAGTCCGGACGATGTTACCATTCGTCAGGTCGTCGAGGCCGTTCAGGGCCCTATGGTTATGAATGATTGCACCGCACCCGATGGCGACTGTGCACGCATGGGCACGTGCTGCTATCATCCCCTGTGGGCCGGAGCTCAAGCGTTGATGCGCGACTACCTCGATTCCGTTTCGCTCGGCGACATCGTCGCTCACCGCCAGTTCCCGGCCGTCGATTCCAAGTTCGCCGACCGCGACGCGTTTCCCGAGTACGCCGCCTGTGCATGTGCTTGCCGGGAGGAATAGCGCCGCATAAGGAGCATAGATATGATTCAGGACCCCTTTCGTTCGATGATTCGTTCGGAAGGGGTCCTGCGTTATCGCGACCTTCCGTGGCGCCGCACGCGCGATCCGTACATCATTTGGCTTTCCGAGGTCATGCTGCAGCAAACACAGGTGCCGCGCGTGGAGACGCGCATGCCGGCGTGGCTCGATCGCTTTCCGACCGTGCAGGCGCTTGCCCAGGCCGCGCCTTCCGATGTTTTGGACGCTTGGCAGGGGATGGGCTACAACCGACGCGCTCTGGCGCTCCACAAGGCCGCTCAACGGGTCGTAGAGGATTGGGGCGGGGAGTTTCCGCACGAGACGCGTGACTTGGTCGCTCTGCCTGGTATTGGCCCGGCAACGGCGCAGGGTATCCGGTCGTTTGCGTTTGACCTTCCGGGCGTGTATCTGGAGACCAACGTGCGCACGGTCTTTCTGCATCACTTCTTTCCCGATGTACCGGCTGTTCCCGATCGCGAGCTGGTGCCGCTGATTCAGGCGGCCTGTCCGGCGGCCCCCGGTGCGGCGACCGACGAGATCGCTCCCTTTGCCGTGCCGCTCGATGATGCCGATACGCCGCGCGCGTGGTATTACGCGTTGCTGGATTACGGCGCATATCTAAAAAAGACGTTGCCCAATCCGTCCAGGCGCTCGGCGGGCTATAGCCGTCAATCAAAGTTTGAGGGCTCGCGTCGCCAAAAGCGCGCGCATATCGTGCGTATGTTGCTGGCAGCGCGCGATGGCCAGCCGGCGGGGATTACGCTTGCTGATGCCGTGGTGGGCGTTAACGAGATGGAAGCGGCGGCTGGGCGTGGACCGGTCGAGCGCGAGCTTGTCGCGGGCATTCTGGCCGACCTGGAGCGTGAGGGCTTTTGCCGAGCCGAGGGCGATCGCTGGCTGAGCATCTAGCCTGTGCAAATCTGAAGAACAGGATTGTAAGGTTTAGATTTCCGGCATGAGGGCATCCTAAAGACGAGGCCGCTCGAAGCCTACGGGCGGCATGCGTTGAAGGGAAGTACACCTATGGATTTTGAGAATTCCCAAACCAAGAAGAACCTCGAGACCGCTTTTGCCGGTGAGTCCCAGGCACACACCAAGTATCGCTACTATGCCTCCAAGGCAAAGAAGGACGGCTACGTTCAGATCTCGAACATCTTTGCCGAGACGGCTGGCAACGAGTCCGAGCACGCCAAACTGTGGTTTAAGTATCTGCACGATGGTGCCGTCCCCGACACCCTGGACAATCTGCGCGATGCCGCCGCGGGTGAGAACTACGAGTGGACCACGATGTACGACGAGTTCGCCAAGACCGCCGAGGAAGAGGGCTTTGCCGAGATTGCCGCAAAGTTCCGTGGTGTCGCCGCCGTCGAGAAGGCCCACGAGGAGCGCTACAACAAGCTCGTCGAGCGCATCGAGTCGGGCGAGGTGTTTGAGCGTGAGGGCGTGAAGGTGTGGAAGTGCCTGAACTGCGGGCACCTGCATGTGGGTGCCGAGGCGCCTGAGGTGTGCCCGGTGTGCAACCACCCCAAGGCGTACTTTGAGGAGCAGGTGGTGAACTACTAGCTCGTGGCGCCGGCTGCTGCGGAGCGCAGGGCGGGGAAATACCTTTCCCTCTCGCTCACGGCTCCGCAGGGCAACTGCTGGTTTCACCGCTCCGGGCGTCAGACCCGCGGCGCATCCCTTTCCCTCTCGCTCACGGCTTCGCAGGGTCGCGCGAGGCAAAGGCATACGCCGCGGGTCTGACGGCGCGAGCTTGCCAACGAGTTTTGGCTAATAGATTGGTTTGTGTGCCGCCCCTTTTGGGGCGGCACTATTTGTTAGGGGGTACACTGGGTAGCGTTGGCTATTCGTTTCCTCTTGTGAGGTGTTGGTTATGGGTAAGAAGTCTCGGGCTCGGGTGGCTGCGGCGGGAACTCGCAAGGATCCTGGCCGTCGGGTTGCCGAGGGTAAAAAGGCCGATCGTGCCGAGAAAGACAAGAAGGTCGGCGCGCATGCTCATCCTGAGTGGGCGCCTCATTTGAATTCGGCTAGTGAGGATTTGACTGCCAAGTTGTTTACTCTGGTCGAGGTCATCTTGGGCGTGGTGCCTGTGGTGGTCATCGGTCTGTTCTTGGCATCGAAGGATGCCACGAGCGTGGATAAGCTCACCGATGTCTTTTCTCAGGACCCCTCGATGGTGGTTACGTTTATCTCTGCGTGCCTGCAGCCGTTTGTGGCATACATGTTGTACATGATTTATCGCAAATACTGCGAGGGCGATGCGGGCTTTGCCGCCGGCAACCTGATTGGACTCTTGTGCTCCGAGATTTTGCTGCTCAATATTCCTGGCGTTATCGGCATGGGCATCTTGTTGTGGCGTGTCTGGCGCAATGTTGCTCCGCACTTTGAGAGCTGGTTGTTTGAGCGCCGTGCAATGGGCGTGCTAGTCGACATCGCGGGCTCACTCGTGATCCTAGTCCTGGCGTTTATGTGTGCCACCGCCGCCCGCGGTCTCGCGGGCATATAGTCTGTCCTCACCGACCACGGAGCGCAGGGCGGGGAAACTTTTCCCTCTCGCTCACGGCTTCGCAGGGTCGCGCGAGGCAAAGGTTTCCCCGCCCTGCGCTCCGGCGTTGAGTCATCGCATGCTCGTTACAGAAAAGCTGATAATAAGTTTGTGTGCCGCCCCTTTTGGGGCGGCACGTTTTTGTGTGGGGTCCCTGTCTTCACAATTTCCGTCAAGCTTTTGGTTAGATTTTGGTCAGTTGGCGTAAGGGCGGAAGGCCAAAAGATTGCTGGCGAAAAAAGCTCAGAGAAAGTGCTGGTAGGGGAGTTGTTGAGCTTTTCGACAGCTTTTGAGCAAAAGAAACTTTGTGGCTATTGCCGGCGATTGCGTTGTCGCGGTCATGGCGGTGCGGGATGCTGGTCGTAAGCGTCGAATGCTCCGATTTTGGAGGCCAGCATGGATCTGTTTCTTGAGACTCCGCAGCAACAAGCTGAGCGCATGCTGCGTCAGCAGCAACGACTCATGGAGATGCAAATGCAAGGGGCGGCAGCCCAGCCCTTTGCGCAAAATGTCGTGCCCGCTGCTGTACCTGCAGCTGTGCCCGGGTGTGAATCGGCGCCAGAGGCCTATTCCGTACAGCAAGATTCATATGCGCAGGAACTCGCGTTCGACAAACGCCGCGCGCGCCGCCGCCGTTTGGGCCAGCGCCTGCGCACATTGGCGATGATCGTGCTCATCCCGCTGGGGCTTGCGGCCATCTTTCTGGCGTCGTATGCCCTCACGTGCATCCTCAACGGCGCATCGCCCAACGAGGTGCTCCA
>CAKUOD010000021.1 GCA_934668695.1 uncultured Collinsella sp.
ATGCAAGAGGCCAAGCTGCAGCAGATGCGCTTTGTCAACGACGCGAGCCACGAGCTGCGCACGCCCATCGCGGTGATTCAGGGTTACGTGAACATGCTCGACCGCTGGGGCAAGGACGACCCGGACGTGCTGACAGAATCCATCGCCTCACTCAAGGCCGAAAGTGAGCATATGCAGGAGCTCGTGGAGCAGCTGCTGTTTTTGGCGCGCGGCGATGCCGGCCGCACCGTACTGCGGCGCGCGGATACCAACCTGGCTGCGCTCGTCGGCGAAGTACGTGAAGAATCGCAGATGATCGATGCCGGGCACACGTATCGGCTGGCGTACGACAACTCGCTTGCCAGCGACCCGCGCTGCGACGCGTCCGTCGATGTGGCGCTCGTGAAGCAAGCACTGCGCGTAATCGTGCAAAATGCTGCCAAGTATTCGGACACGGGCACGTCTATTACATTTAGCGTGACGCCGGATGCGGGCGCGGGCACCATCGACATAAGCGTTGAGGACGAGGGCATCGGCATGAACCAGGAATCCGCCGCCCACGCGTTCGAGCGGTTCTATCGCGCCGACAATGCGCGCGATGCTGGCGCGCAGGGATCGGGCTTGGGACTCGCCATCGCCAAGTGGATCGTCGATAGCCACGGCGGCGTCATCGGCGTGACCTCGGTCGAAGGGGTCGGCAGCCGCTTTACGATCCGCCTGCCGCGATAAGGACCCTCTCGGCATTAAAAATGGGGTAAGGCCATGCGACCTTACCCCATTTTTATTAGCTATGGCAGCTTGTGCGCTACTCGCGGCACAGGTGCACGGCGAAGCCGGCGAACTCGCGCTTAAAGTACACGAGCTTGGTGCCACCGTCGGGCAGCAACGCGCGCGACTCCTCGTTGACCTCGAGTCCGCGCTCGGCAAACCACTTCTCGGCCGCATCGATGTCGTTGACGGCAAAGCCAATGTGGCCCTTGGTGCCACGACCGTTCTGCTTCATGACCTCGATCAGCGAATCGTTAAAGTACGAAACCGGGGTCTCGATAACGGGTAGGCCCATCATCGTCGAGAACAGCTCCGCGATCTCCAGGGCATCGGCCGGGTCGGTGGCGTTAATGCCCACGTGGGCGACGCGCATGCCAAAGAGCTCTACCGGGTTGGCGTTCTGCTCATTCATACAGGCAGCGCCTACTGAGCCATAACGTCGAGAACGGCCTTCTCGGCGGCGACGCGGTTCATGCCGGTCATGAAGGGCACGCCGCTCACGTACGGGCAGGTGAGGCCCTCGGGGGCAACGGTGGTGGCGATCAGCAGGTCGGCGCCCTCGTCGCAAGCGTCCTTGGCCTCAGAGATGGCGCACTGCACGATCTCATACTTGCCGGCATAACCGTTGGCGTCGAGCATGGTAGCGACCTTCTGGGCAACGAGCGTGGAAGTAGCAGCGCCAGCACCGCAAGCCAAAACGATCTTCTTCATAGGTAATGTCTCCCTTCATGGTTTACTTTAGGTAAGTGTACCGCAGCGAGCGATGGCGCTCAGCCTCGATGCGCTTTTATGCCAGTTTGCTTGCGCGCTGCGTATAATACATCTAGTACGTGTTGTCATACCGCTCGCTTTATGAGCGACTAAGGACCCTAACATGCCCGATTCCCGCACCCTCTGGACCGCCGTCGTTATCATCTGCATCGGCGTGTCGGTGTTCTTTAGCGTCAAAAAACGCACCACGTTCAAGCGTCTGCAGCAGCTTATGGCTGCCAAGCAGTGGGACGAGTTCGATCGTTTGCTCGACGGCAAACTCACCAGCATGCTGTACCCGCGCTACAACCGCGACTACCTGCGCCTGAACTCTTATCTGCTGCGCGAGGACCATGAGCGCGCCAGCGAGATGTTCGACCTGCTGCTGGAACTCAACCTCCCCAAGATGCAGCGCGTCGACCTGGTGATCAAGGCCTTTAACTACTACGTTGGCCAGGAGGACCGCAAAAAGTCTAAGGAGCTGCTGCACGAGATCAAGGGCTTTGAGGGCGGTCAGGCCGAGGCGGTCGCACACGAATGCCAGCTAATGTACGACACGATGATCCTCAAGCGCCACAACGACATTCCCGAGCTGGAGCGCATGCTCAAGGAAGCCGGTGACGACAAGGTCAAGAGCTGCCGCCTGGAATACCTGCTAGCCCTGCAGTACCAGAACAAGGGCGACGAGGCCAAGTTCGCCGAGTACTTGGAAAAGTCGGGCCAGCACTCGATGGCCGTCAACGCGTAACGGACGGCTTGTGCTAGACTTCTAGTCTCACGGGGGCGTGGCGGAATTGGCATACGCAGGAGACTTAAAATCTCTCGCCGCAAGGATTGTGGGTTCGAGTCCCACCGCCCCTACCATTTGGCTTTTACGGGCCCGTGCCCCCTGGGGATGCGGGCTTGTTTCTTTTGGACGCCGGTGGGGCTCGAACCCGCGAGGGGGCGAGCGTCAAGCGGACGCACAGCGTCCGTAGCGAGCCGGCGAGGGCGCCAGCAGGCGACCGAAGCCGGTGCGGATTTGCGCAGCAAATACGCAGACGTCCCACCGCCCCTACCATTTGGCTTTTACGGGCCCGTGCCCCCTGGGGATGCGGGCTCGTTTCTTTTGGATGCCGATACAGATGGTGAGTTGCGGTGGAATAGGGACTGTTTGGTGCCCGAAAGGGCGATTTTAGTCCGTATTTCACCGCAACTTATTGGAGGGTGCTGAGGCTGGGGGTCCAGCCGATGGTGGGGGTCGCGCCGTCGAGAGTCTCGTTGATGGTGGCAGCCATACCGGCGAGCAGGCTGTTCTCGCTTACGGTGAGCGTGTCGTAGCCGCCGGCTCGCATAAGCTCGCGAATCACCACGGCACCAGCCAAGATCACGCCCGCGCGTTTGGGCTGTACACCCGGTAGCGCGGCGATGCCTTCCGCGTCCAACACAGACATGCGCTCGATAGCGGCCGAGACCTGCTCCAGCGACAGATCGCGTAGGTGCACAAAGCTCGAATCGTACGGTTCCAGCTCGTGGACCAGAGCCACCAGCGTAGTCACCGTGCCGCCCACCGCGACTAAGCGTTCGGCGCACTCAAAGTCGACAGGCAGGCCCTCAAAATAGGCGGCGAACTGATCGCCTGCCCACGCGGCAGCGGCAGCAAGTTCGCCATCCGCGGGCGGCAACGCGGAGAAAAAGCGCTCCGTCACGCGACGGCAACCGATGTCCAGCGAGCGCGTTCCCTCCAGCGCAAAGACGCTGCGCTCCGGAGCGTATACGCCCGTCGCGAGCTCCGTGGAGCCGCCGCCCGAATCCGCGACGATGATGCGCTCGCCGGCAAAGTCGTGCGCCACGCCAAAAAATGTCAGGCGCGCCTCGACCTCGCCCGGAATCACCTGTGGTTTGAGCCCCAACTCGCGCAGGCCGTCCAGCAGCAGCGCGGCATTGGACGCATCGCGCGCGGCACTCGTGCACGTGGTGCAGACGCACACGGCCCCAAAGGCACGGGCCTCGTCCACAAACATGCGGCACGCAGCGAGCACACGCTCGACAGCCGCCTCGCAAAAGCGGCCCGTCGCGTCCACGCCCTCGCCCAGGTCGGTAATCTCGGTATGCTTGGACGATTCCACAATCGCTCCGCCCTCGACCTGGGCCAACACCAGTCGCGACGACACCGTTCCCAGGTCGATCGCGGCCACCTTATAGCGTTTGCAATTTGTCATTGCGGGCTCCCCTCCGGGCGCTATTTGCCGTCGGACACGACCGTCTGGCCCTCGACGCCGCTAAAACCAAACAGCATGTCGAGCGTCTGAATGTACCACGGCGCGTCCTTGCCGACTTCTTCGATTTCCTTGGCCACTTCGCTGGCCTTCTTGGCGTTTGAGGACTTTTTGCTCGACGACGAGTCCGAATCGTCGTCCAAGCCCAGCACGTCAATCTTCTTCTCGCCGGGCATCACCAGGCCCAGGTCCTCGGACGCCGCGTCCTTGATACCCTCCTCCGAGAGCAGCTTGTCGACGCTTTTTTGCAGCTCATCATTGTATTGCTGGCGAATCTCGACCTGCTTGGCCAAGATATCGCTCGAACGCTTTGCCACGTACAGATCGCGCACAGGAAAATACAGGCTCACGAGCACCAGCGCCACCACGATACCGATAAACAGCGGACGCAGAGAGCCATGCGTAAAGTCATAGATCGCCTTGACCACCGCGTTGTCGTTGGCGTAGCGCATAAAGTCCGAGCCCGAAAAACGGTTCGAGGGCCTGCTCGATTTGTCGTGTGCCTGAGTCGAGGGACGCGACGCATGCGACGAACGTGCCGGGCGCACCGGTCCATCTGTCGAAGTATTCACTTGAGCATTGGGGCGCGAGGTACCTGTCGGGCGCTGCGTGGAGCGATCGACGCCGGCGTAGGCGGACCCACCGAGCTGCACCGTGCGCGCACGGCGAGGCGACGGCTCGCGCGAACCGGCGGAATAGTACCTGTTGTCGTAAATCTGATCCATGTGCGCCTTGTGCGGTTGAGGTTTGTTTGCGCTAAGTCCTTTAGTTATAGCACGAGCGCCCGCACCGCCTTCGCCAGCCTTTGCTCGACATAAAAAAGGCGCTGAGCCATATGGCCCAGCGCCCAATGGCGGCCATCAGAAGTAGAGCGGAGCCGAGTCAACCCCCGCCCCCGCGAGCACCGCTTGTTTAGCGAATGTTGTAGAACGCGGTCTTGCCGGCGTAGCGCGCGCTGCCCTCGAGCTCGTCCTCGATGCGGATGAGCTGGTTGTACTTGGCGATGCGGTCGCTGCGGCACGGGGCGCCCGACTTGATCTGGCCGGCGTTAACGCCCACGACCAGGTCGGCGATCGTGGAATCCTCGGTCTCGCCGGAGCGGTGGCTCACGATGCAGGCGTAACCGGCCTCCTTGGCGGTCTCGATGGCCTCGAGCGACTCGGTGAGCGTACCGATCTGGTTGACCTTGACCAGGATCGCGTTGGCGGCACCCAGCTCGATGCCCTTCTTGAGGCGCTCGGTGTTGGTGACGAACAGGTCGTCGCCCACCAGCTGCACCTTGTTGCCAATGCGGCGGGTAAGCTCGACCCAGCCGTCCCAGTCCTCCTCGGCCATGCCGTCCTCGATGGAGATGATGGGATAGGTGTCGACGAGCTTCTCCCAGTAATCGACCATCTGGGCGCTCGTGTACTCAACGCCCTCGCCCTTGAGCTCGTACATGCCGGTCTCGGCGTTGTAGAACTCGGTCGAGGCCGGGTCCATGGCGTACATGAAGTCGACGCCGGGCTTAAAGCCGGCCTTCTCCACGGCCTTGGTGATGTACTCGAACGGCTCGGCATTGGTCTTGAGGTTGGGCGCGAAGCCGCCCTCGTCGCCCACGCCGCCACCCAGCCCGGCCTCGTGCAGCACGCCCTTGAGGGTGTGGTAGACCTCGGCGCACCAGCGCAGGCCCTCGGCAAAGCTCGGGGCGCCCACCGGCATAATCATGAACTCCTGGAAGTCCACGTTGTTGTCGGCATGCACGCCGCCGTTGAGGATGTTCATCATAGGCGTGGGCAGCAGGTGGGCGTTGACTCCGCCCAGGTACTGGTACAGCGACAGGCCCGCCGACTCGGCCGCGGCGCGGGCGACGGCCAGCGACACGCCCAGGATGGCGTTGGCGCCGAGCTTGGTCTTGTTGGGGGTACCGTCCGCGGCGATCAGCGCGGCATCGACGGCGCGCTGGTCGAAGGCATCGAGGCCAACGACGGCATCGGCGCACTCGTTGTTGACGTACTCGACGGCCTGCGAGACGCCCTTGCCCAGGTAGCGGCTCTTGTCGCCATCGCGCAGCTCGCATGCCTCAAAGGCGCCGGTCGAAGCGCCCGAAGGCACCATCGCGCGACCGAAGCTGCCGTCCTCGAGCACGACCTCGACCTCGATGGTGGGGTTGCCGCGGCTGTCGAGCACCTCGCGACCGTAGACGTCCAAAATATCACTCATGTTGTCTCCCTCTCACTTGGAAACGGGTTGAATGCTTGGCGACACGGCTTGCACGCTACAGCGGCGCGCAGGTTCATAAGTTAGCCTTGTCGCACTTTTTGCATTATGCCCTAAGTTAGCCAAGGGATACACTTGATTTTCGAAAAATTAGCGGGAACGATGGGGCGTGTCAGCCCGTCGTTCCCGCAGTCTTACTCCTCGGCCTTGGCGGCATCCCACAGGTCGTTGAGGCCGTGGGTCGAAAGCTCGGCAAGATCCACATGGGCGCCGGCGGCCATCTGCTCCATCGCGGCCCAGCGGCGGCGGAACTTTGCCGTGCTGGCGCGCAGGGCGCTCTCGGCGTCGATCCCCTCCTTGCGCGCGACGTTAACCAGGGCAAAGAGCAGGTCGCCAAACTCCATCTCGCGCTCGGGCGAGCCGGGCTCCTCGGCCTCAAACTCGGCACGCTCCTCGGCGACCTCGTTCCACACGTCCTGGACCGTCTCCCACTCAAAGCCCACGGCCGCTGCCTTGCGCGACACCTTCTGCGCCTGCATCAGCGCCGGCAGATGCGTGGGCACGCCGTCGAGCAGGCCCTCGGGTGCGGCCTCGCCTGCTGCCACGGCCTTGTCCTTGGCAGCCTTCTCGGCCAGCTTGACCTCGTCCCAGATCTTGAGCACCTCGTCGGAACTCTCGGCATCCGCATCGCCAAACACATGCGGGTGGCGGCGGATGAGCTTGGCATCGATATCGCGCGCCACGTCGGCCAGCGTAAACTCGCCGGCGTCCGCCGCGATCTGCGCGTGCAACACCACCTGCATGAGCACGTCGCCGAGCTCCTCGCGCAGATGTGCCGCGTCATCGGCCTCAATACAGTCGAGCGCCTCGTAGGCCTCCTCGATCATGTTCTTGCCAATGCTCTGATGCGTCTGTTCGCGGTCCCACGGGCAACCGTCGGGCTGACGCAGACGCCAGATAGTCTGCACCAGATGTTGCAGGTCGGCCGATGCGTCGACCAGCGTTGACAGATCGCGCGAGCCCTCGGCATTTTGCTGAGCCATGTGCTGCGCCATGGTTATTCCTCCTCCAGGATCACGTGGCGGAACGCGCCGCCCTCGTAGATGCCGTAGCTGTGCGTGCCGTCCTTGGGGATGCTCACGCTGCCGGGGTTGAAGAGCCACAGGCCCGGGTGCGCCTCGCTCGCCTCGTTGACCTTGACGTGCGTGTGGCCGTAGACGAGCGCGGAGCCCTCGGGCAGCGCGGGCGCATGGTCGACGCTGTTGTGCATGCCGGCGCCAAAGACGTGGCCGTGCGTCAGGAACAGCTCGCGGCCGGTCTCGTCGAACAGGGTGGCGTAGTCGGCCATGACGGGGAAGTCGAGCACCATCTGGTCGACCTCGGCGTCGCAGTTGCCGCGCACCGCGATGATGCGGTCGGCCAGGGCGTTGAGCAGCGGAATCACGCGCTTGGGGGCGTAATCGCGTGGCAGGTCGTTGCGCGGGCCGTGGTAGAGCAGGTCGCCCAGCAGCACGATGCGGTCGGGGTTCTCGCGCTCGATGGCGGCGACGAGGCGCTCGGCCCAGTATGCCGAGCCATGGATGTCGGAAGCGATGAGGTATTTCATGGGGAGTCCTTTCGGTGTGGGGTTGACGGGGCTGGGCGTGGCGTACCACCGGCCGCGTTACTCAAATCGCAGTGCCGCGGCTTGGGCTGCCTGCATCACGCGCTGGAGCGGCACGCCATGTTCGCGGGCAAGACGGGCGCAGTCTTCGTACTCGGGAGCCGCGCGCTCGCTGCCGTCGGGCAGGGTGGCCACCTTGACGGACACCTCGCCCCAAGGCGTTGCCACCTGCTCAAAACGACGCGGCAGGCAGACGCGTTCCATCACCTGGCGCCGGATACCGTTGGTCGTGGTTTCCAAAAAGATAATCGTCTGCAGGCGGTCGATATCCTCGTGTGAGCAAATCACCTGCAGCTGCCATCCGGGGCGGCCCTTTTTGCAATAGAGGGGCAGCCAGTGTACCTCGCGGGCGCCCGCCTCGCGCAGGCGTTCGGCGGCGTAGGCGAGCACCTCGGGCGACGCGTCGTCAATATCGCATTCCAGCTTGACGATGGTTTCGGGCGCATCGGTCTCGCGGGACAGCGGAGATGTACTTCCACGTTGCATACGGTCCGGATCCTTTCCGCACGGGCTCGTTTTATTCACCCAAACGCTAGCACATCGGACGTGGCACAGGCGTGACTTTCGTCCGTCGTCACCCTCGCCCCCACCCAAACGTGTACGTCAGCCTCCAAACATGTCATTTTTTGCAGCTTTTGGAGGCTGACGTACACGTTTTGAGAGCAAGCGAGGCCGCACCGCGCAGCCTTTCCGATCGATTTCGGCACCCCGCGCGCACGACGCGCCGAGGCTGTGCCATTACAATGGAGCGGATTCACCAAATGCAAAGGAGTCGCCATGCCTGCTTGCCCGCTGGTCGATTGCCACACCCATACTTCGTTTTCGGATGGCCATGCCTCATTTGAGGACAACGTCTGCGCTGCCGCGACCGCTGGCTGTCGAGTCATGGTCTCGACCGACCACCTCACCCTGCCTGCCAGCATGGATGCTAACTGCGAGGTGCAGGTCGTCGAGGGCGACTTGCCGGCACATCGTCTGGCATTTGAGGACGCCCGCAAGCTCGCCGCGCAGATTGCGCCGGAGCTCAGCTTTATCTATGGCTTTGAATGCGATTGGTACGAGGGCTGCGAGCCCTTGGTAGAGCGCTGGTCCCAGGGCGCCGTGGTGCGCTTGGGCAGCGTGCATTGGATTGGCGACCCGGGCGATATCATGGCCGGCGCCGCGGGCACGGCGGGAACAGAGAGCGTCGCTCGTCCCGATACGCCCGATTCGCTTTGTGGCTGGATCGACGACGATACCAACCTGCATGTTTGGGAGAACTTAGGCGTGCGCGGCGTGTGGGAGCGCTACGTCGATGACTGGTGCCGCGCCTGCGAGAGCCCGCTCAACTTTGATGTGATGGCCCACCCCGACCTAGTCATGCGTTTTTCGAAGGAGGGCTTCGCGCCCGACTTTGATCCCACGCCGCTCTGGGAGCAGATGGCCGAGTGCGCCCACGATACGGGTCGCCGTGTTGAGATCTCGACCGCCGCACCGCGCAAGGGCCTCGACGACTACTATCCCGCGACCGGGCTGTTGCGCTGCTTCGCCCACGCCGAGGTGCCGATTACTTTTGGCTCGGACGCACACCGCGCCTGCGATATCTGCTGGAACATCCGCGAAGCCCAGGCCCACGCCTACGAATGCGGCTACCGGACCTTCGACATCCCCCACCCCACCGGCGAATGGGAATCCACTCCCCTCTTCTAACCCATCCCCTTCATCAGTTGCGGTGAAATAGGGACTGTTGCCCGATGAAACGCTTAAACGGTCCCTATTTCACCGCAACTTCCATGGTCCGGGTAGCTAATTTGGGCTTGACTTAGTGGCGGCGGGCGTTGAGTTCGCCGGCAAGTTCGTCGAGGGTGATGCCGTAGCGCTCGAGCGTTACAAGCAGGTGATAGATCAGGTCGCCGGCCTCGTAGCGGATGTGGTCGTGGTCGTTGTCCTTGCAGGCCATGATGACCTCGCTCGCCTCCTCGGCCAGTTTCTTGAGCAGCTCGTCCTCAACATCGGTCAGCAGACGAGCGGTGTAGCTCTCCTGCGGCGATGCATCGCGACGGCCGTGAATCACCTCGGCCAGACCCGTCAGCGTCTCGCCGATATTTCCATCCTGAACATTTGCGGTGCGCACACCCATAGTTCAATCCTTTCTATTTGACAGGGCGCCTAATCGAACGCTTGCCCTAGGCGAGTTTCTTAAAGAAGCAGGTACGGTTGCCGGTGTGGCAAGCCGGGCCCGGAGAGTCCACCTTGACCAGCAGCGTATCGCTATCGCAGTCGGCCCAAAGCTCCTTGACCTCCTGCATGTTGCCGCTCGTCGCGCCCTTGTTCCAAAGCTCCTGGCGGCTGCGGCTCCAAAACCACGTGGTCCCGGTCTTGAGCGTCAGCCCTACCGACTCCTCGTTCATCCAAGCAACCATAAGCACCTCGCCAGTGTCATACTGCTGAACCACACAAGGAATCAATCCACTGGCGTCGTACTTAAGATCCGCTGGAGTAGTAATTTCTCTCATTTCAATTCCCCAATTTAAACATCGCAGGTCGGCGAGGGTTGTCCAGGTGCC
Source organism: uncultured Collinsella sp. (assembly GCA_934668695.1). The sequence continues at coordinate 10,164 of CAKUOD010000021.1, forward strand.
GCAGGTTGCCGCGAAAGAGGAGCGACGCGTACTTTGGTACGCGAGCGACGGTTTGAGCGGCAAGATGCGGTGCCTGGACAAGCCGCAGCGCACGCCCCTCAGCCCCGAAGTGCCTGGGCAAGCCGCAGCGCTAAAAGTCCAGCCGGACAGGGATACCCTGCGATGCCATATACTCCTTCACCTGGCGAATGCTGAACGTTCCAAAGTGAAAGACGCTGGCCGCCAGTACGGCGTCGGCTTCGCCCTCGATCACGCCCTCGGCAAAATGCTCGAGCGTGCCCACGCCACCGCTCGCGATGACGGGAATCGGCACCGTACGCGCCACGGCGCGGGTGAGTGCCAGGTCAAAGCCGGCCTTGGTGCCGTCGCGGTCCATGCTGGTCAGCAAGATCTCGCCGGCGCCGCGGCGAGCCGCCTCCTCGGCCCACGCCACCGCGTCGATACCCGTGGCATTGCGGCCTCCCGCGGTAAAAACCTCCCACTTGTCGGCATCCGGCTGTCCAGGCAGGCCGACGCGCTTGGCATCGATCGCCACGACCACGGCCTGGCTGCCAAACGCCGCGGCAGCCTGGCTAATCAGCGACGGGTCGCGCACGGCGGCAGAGTTGAGCGATACCTTGTCGGCACCGGCCGCCACCATGGTTCGCATGCCCGCCAGGTCGCGGAAACCGCCGCCCACGGTATAGGGAATAGCGAGCTCCTCGGCCGCATGCGCCGCCATCTCGATGGTCGTCGCACGGTTGTCGCTCGTGGCAGTGATGTCCAGGAACACGACCTCGTCCGCACCCTCGCGATCGTAGGCACGGGCAAGCTCCACCGGATCGCCCGCATCGCGCAGGCTCACAAAGTTGACGCCCTTGACCACGCGGCCGTCCTTAACGTCCAGGCAGGGAATGACGCGTTTGGTAAGCATGGGCTACTCCTCCCCTCGCGCGGCGGCCAGCGCCTGTACCAGCGTAAAGTTGCCCTCGTAGAGCGCGCGACCGGTGATGGCGCCCTCAATAGCGCCCTCGCCCACCGCGGCGAGCGCACGGATATCGTCGAGCGTCGAGATGCCGCCCGACGCCACAACGGGAAAGCCTGCGACCTCGGCCACGTGGCGATATGCTGCCACGTCGATGCCCGTCTGCATACCGTCGCGCGCGATATCGGTATACACCAGATGTTTAAAGCCCAGCTCCGTGAGCTGCGCCACGGCATCGTCGAGCGCCACGCCCGCGCCGTCGCGCCAGCCATTCACCTTGACCTGGCCGTCGCGTGCGGCAATATCTGCCACCAACAGCTCGCCAAAGCCTTGGGCCGCCACCTCGGCAAAACCCGGCTCGGTCACCAGCACGGTGCCCAGCGCAATGCGGCGTGCGCCATAGCCTGCCAGCTCGTCGATGCGCGCGAGCGAACGGACACCGCCGCCCACGTCCACGGACAGGCCGTCGACACCGCAAATGGCCTTGATCGCCGCCGAGTTGGCAGCGCACGCGTCCTCGTCCTCGCCAAAGGCAACGGACAGGTCGACGACATGCACCCAGTTCGCGCCCTGCTCGGCAAACGAGCGGGCGACGGCGACGGGGTCGTCGGAATATACCTTGCAGCGGCTGCGGTCGCCGCACTCCAGGCGCACAACCTTGCCGCCGATCAGATCGATTGCGGGAAACAGGATCATCGGCCAACCTCCTCGACGATGTTGACGAAGTTCTTAAGAATGCGCTGTCCCAGGGCCGAGGATTTCTCGGGATGAAACTGGCAACCCCACACGTTGCCATGACGCGCGATGCACGGGAAGCTCCGCGTGTAGTGCGTGCGCGCCAAAACATCAGCGGCATCGGCGTCGTCGGCCACCGCGTAGCTGTGGGTGAAGTACATGTTGGCGCCCTCGGCAAAACCGGCGAGCAACGGATCGGCCGCGCCGGCGGGCGTCATGTGCACCTGGTCCCAGCCCACGTGCGGCACCTTCAGGCGACTCGATTCCAAGCGCGTACACGAACCGCGCATGATGCCCAGGCCATCGACCCAGGGGCCGCCAGCCTGCTCGGGGGTGCCGCCGTCCACGACCGCGCCCGCGTCCGCAGGCACGCCCTCGTTGCCACGCTCGAAGAACAGCTGAAGGCCCAGGCAGATGCCGAGCAGCGGAGTTCCGGCGGCCACGGCATCGAGCACGGCCGCCTCCTCGCCGCTCTCGCGCATAAAGGCGATCGCGTCGTAGAACGCGCCCACGCCCGGGATGACCAAGCCGTCGGCGCTGCGGATCTGTTCCGGGTCGTCCGACGTGCAGGCGACGGCACCGGCGCGCGCAAGCCCGCGCACGACGCTTGACAAGTTGCCCTTGTGGTAGTCGACCACCACGATCTTCGGTTCGCCCACGCGACCCTCCCTTTTCTCATCATCCAAAACCACCACAAAGGGGACAGGCATCTTCGTGGTGGTTTTACCCTTGTGACGGTTACAGCGAGCCCTTGGTGCTGGGGATGCCCTGCACGCGGGGATCGAGCTCGCAGGCGTGGCGCATCGTGCGGCCCACGGCCTTAAAGGCGGCCTCGATAATGTGATGCGAGTTACCGCCCGCCAGCTCGCGCACATGCAGCGTGAGCTTGGCGTCGCGCGCAAAGGCGTAGAAGAACTCGACGGCCAGCTCGGTATCAAAGCTGCCCACGCGCTCGGTGGGCACGGGCAGCTCGCAGTAGGCCTGCCCGCGGCCCGAGATGTCCACAGCGGCCATCACGAGTGTCTCGTCCATGGCAATCGCCGCGTCGGCAAAGCGTGTGATGCCCGCCTTATCGCTCAGCGCCTGGCAAAACGCCTCGCCCAGCACAATGCCCGTGTCCTCGACGGTGTGATGCGCGTCGACCTCCACGTCGCCCACCGCGTGCACCGTCAGATCAAACAGACCATGGCGGCCGAAGGCGTTGAGCATATGGTCGAAAAACGGCACACCGGTCGAGATATCGCACACGCCGGATCCATCCAGGTCGAGCTTGACGACAATGTCGGTCTCGCCTGTCTTACGGGTTACCTCGGCATAACGGTCCATCTACATCTCCTCCTTCACCAGCGCGGCGAACGCGGCCAGCACTTCTTCGTTTTCCTGCGGCGTGCCCACGGTAATGCGCAGGCAGTCAGCGAGCCCCGGCGCGTAGCTAAAGTCGCGCACCAAAATGGAATACTCGTCGCGCAGGCGTTCGCGCACGCGCGTGGCGTGCGGAGTGCGCACGAGCACAAAGTTCGCCGCACTCGGCCATGCCTCCACCGGCAGGCCCGCGGCACCCATCGCGTGCAGGGAAGCCAGCTCGCGGTCGCGCTCGTTCGCAACCAGCGCCACCACGGGCGCATACGCATCGCGGGCACGTACGCAGGCAAGTGCCGCCGCCTGGCTCAGCACGTTGACCGAGTAGATCTGGCGAATCGCCGCGAACACGTCGATGACCTCGGACGCCGCGATCACATAGCCCAGACGTGTGCCGGCGGCGCCAAACGCCTTGGACAGCGTATGCAGAATCACCAGGTTGGGATGCTCGGCGATAAGTCCCTGCGCCGTGGTGGCCGCGCCAAACGAATCGTCGGCAAACTCAACGTAGGCCTCGTCGACCATCACCATGCCGGGGCACGCATCGCACAGGGCAGCGACAAAGTCGAGCGGCGCCACATCGCCCGTGGGATTGTTGGGCGAGGTCACGATCGCAAGGTTGCACTCGGGCGCCGCTGCGAGCACAGCCGCTTGGTCGAGCTTAAAGGTCGCCGGGTCGCGCCACACATCGCGCACTTCAGTCTGGCACAGAGACGCAAAGAACGCATACTCGCTAAAGCACGGCGGGCAGTTGAGCAGGGTCCTCCCCGCGCCGCCAAACGCCAGCAGGCAGTTATAGAGCAGCTCGTCACCGCCGTTGCCCACGCAGATATTCTCGCGCGTCACGCCATGCCAAGCGGCAAGCTCGTCGCGCAGGTCGTTGGACATGGGGTCGGGATAGCGGTTGAGCGGCGTGGCGGCAAGCGCCGCATCAACCGCCTCGCGCACGCCGGCCGGCACGGGATAGGTGTTCTCGTTGGCCGAAAGGTTGATGCGCGTGGGCGTAAAGTTGGGATCATAGGGCTCAATGCCGGCCAAGTAGGGCTGGACGAGCTCCTTCATGCGCGGCGTGAGTTCGGCCATATTAGGCCTCCCCACCGGTCACACCGGCGCCATCCGCGCCCGCAGCCGCCGTCAGGTCCACGCCCTCGGCAACCGTCGCCACGGCGTCGCCCGGCCAGGCAACCTTAGTCAGGTCGGCCGCGGCCAGCGACTCGGCACTCACGGCATCCTCGCCCTGTTCCAGCACACGGCGACGAAGAGCGGCGGAAAGCGCGTGTGCCCACAGGCCCTCGGCCTCGGCCAGGCGCTGCGTAGCAGGGGCGTCGGAGAGCAGACCTTCGGGCGTATAGCAAATGACGCTCGAGCGCTTAACGAACTCTTCGACCGAAAGCGGGTTGGAGAACATGGCCGTACCGCCGGTCGGCAGCGTGTGGTTGGGGCCGGCGACGTAATCGCCGAGCGGCTCGGAACTCCAAGCGCCCACAAAGATGGCGCCGGCGTTGCGAATGCCGCCGAGCAGGCCCATCGCGTCCTTGCAGTGCAGCTCAAGGTGTTCGGGTGCCACGGTGTTCACGGCCTCGACGGCGGCAGCCATGTCGGCGGCAACCACGATGGTGCCCTCGTTATCGAGCGAGGCGCGCGTGATCTCGGCGCGCGGGGACTGCGCCACCAGAATGTCGATACCCGCCTCGACCTCGCGCGCAAACTGCTCGTCGCAAGTCACGAGATAGCAGGCTGCCAGCGGATCGTGCTCGGCCTGGGCCATCAGGTCTGCCGCGACCACCATGGGCTTGGCCGTGGCATCGGCCAGCACGCAGACCTCGGACGGGCCGGCGACCATGTCGATGCCCACATCGCCCGAAACAATCTGCTTGGCCGCAGCGACAAAGGCGTTGCCCGGGCCGGTAATCTTGTCGACACGCGGAATGGTCTCGGTGCCGTACGCCAGCGCGGCCACGGCCTGGGCGCCGCCCACCATATAGATCTCGTCCACGCCGCCGAGCTTGGCCGCGGCAAGCGTGTAGGGGCTGATCAGGCCGTCCTTTTGCGGCGGGGTCACCATGACCACGCGCCTGACGCCGGCGACCTTGGCGGGAATGGCATTCATGAGCACCGTGGAGGGATACTGCGCGCGACCGCCCGGCACGTAGATGCCGGCCGCCGCGAGCGGGGTCACCTTAACGCCGAGCATCGTGCCGTCCGCGCGCGTGGTAAACCAGCTCTGCTCGACCTCGCGCTGGTGAAACTCGCGAATCTGGCGTGCAGCCTTCTTGAGCGCGGCGACAAAGGCCGGGTCGAGACCTTCGAGCGCGGCATCGATTTGCTCTTGCGGCAGACGGAAGCTCTGCAGCTCAACGCCGTCAAAGCGCCGGCAATAGTCGCGCACCGCGGCATCGCCGTTAGCGCGCACGTTGGCCACGATATCGCGGGCGGCATCGACGATGTTTTGCGGCAGCACGCCCTTGCGGTTGAGTTGGTTGGTAACGAGGCACTCACCGGGAGCAAGCTTGATGGTCTTCATATCGGTATCCCCTATCGGTTGAGGTTGCGTTTGAAAAACGAGATGCCGGGCAGCGACACCAATCGGTCCGCAGCCCGTACGTTGGGGCGCCCGTGCGCGCTCGCGCTATTGTGCCGAGCCCGCGACGGGCTCAAAATGCTTGTCCTTAACGGCCGCGGCCAGGCGATCTGCCAGATTGCGTACGCGCGGATCCAGGCGCGCGGCGCCCGGGTTGACAAAGAAGCGGGCCGTGCAGTCCATGATGCGGCCGGTGATGACCAAGTCGTTGTCGCGCAGCGTGGCACCCGTGGCGGTAATGTCCACGATGCGATCGGTCATGCCGACGATGGGTCCCAGCTCGATGTTGCCGTGCAGCGAAACGATATCGGCATTCACGCCGCGCTCGGCATACCAAGCGCTCGCGATGCGCGGGTACTTGGTGGCCACGCGAAGCGACCCGCGGCGGGCATAGTTGCGCTCGGCCTGGCCGGCGCGCCACGCGGGCTCCGCCTCGATAAAGGTGCACAGACCGTAGCCCAGATCGACCAGCTGCAGCAGGTTGAGGTCTGCCTCGATGAGCGAGTCCCAGCCGCAGATGCCGCAGTCGGCACCGCCGCAACCCACAAAGGCCGGCGCGTCGCTGGGACGCACGATGACAAACTCAATATCGCCGACCGCACCCTCGCCGGCACGCGTATCGCGACCGCGCACAATCAGGTGGCGGCCGGGATCGCGCAGCTCAGAGACATCCAAGCCCGCGGCCTCGAGCACGTCGAGCGTGTCGGCCTTGAGCGAACCCTTGGGCACGGCGATGCGCAGCGGGCCCTCGGTGCCACGGCCCACGGCGTGATCGCCATCGGAGGCGGCGTCCTCGGCCGAGGTGCGCGCGGCCTCCAGGCGCTCGAGCGAAAAGGCAAAGCCCGCCGCCGGCACCTCGATGCCGTCGCCGAACGCGCCGGTAAAGATGGAGTCGTAGCGACCGCCCGAACCAACCGGATCGGGCAAGCCGCCGGCATAGGCCTTAAAGACCAGGCCCGTGTAGTAATCGAAAGAGTTCATGATAGAGAAGTCGAACGACAGCACCTGGGCGTCCTCGGGTGCCAGGCCCTCGACCAGGGCACGCAGCTCGCGCGTCAGCGGCGCGACGATACCAGCGGCCTCCAGCAGCGCGTCCACGCGGTCGAGTACCTCGGCACCGCCGTGCAGACGCGGCAACTCGCTAATGGCGGCCTTGACGGCATCGGACTCGGCGCTTGCCGCCACGCGGGAATCGAGGCCCACAAAGTCGTTGGCGTGCACGCAGCGCAGGGCCTCGGCAGCCAGCTCACGATCCTCGCACGCCGCGAGCAGCTCCTTAAACGGACGCACGCTACCTGCGATGATGCGCGCATCGGGCAGCGCGAGCTTACGTACGGCCTCGGCGACCAGCGAGACAATCTCGACATCGCCCGCGGTATCGCCCGCACCGATGAGCTCAAAGCCCAACTGGGTGAACTGACGCGAACCGCCGGCATTACGCTGGCACTCGCGGACCACCGGCGCCTCGTAGCGCAGGCGCAGGGGCAGATCGGCCGCGCGCATACGGGTCGAGACCAGGCGCACGATGGGCAGCGTATTATCGGGACGAACCACCAGCAGACGGCCATCGTCGTCAAAGAGCTTGAACGGCGTATCCGCGATGCGGCCACCCTCCTCGAGCGAACCCTTGTCCTCGAGCAGCGGCGTCTCAACCGGCAGGTAATGATGCTCCCTAAAACAGCCCTTCACCGTCAGCGCAATTTCCTCGCGCGCCTGAGCCTCCTCGGGCAATATGTCCCGGAATCCCCACGGTGTGGCCGTCATCTGGTGAGCCTCCTCATGCTGTGCTTCGTATAGAACAGAAGACCGGCATAGCTCCGCCGGTCTTCTGGGTACTTTAGCATACTAGAGTGCTTGCGGGGAGAATCGTCTCTCACGGCTCACAGCGTATTCATTTGGAAACATTGGAACGGATTGCCCGCGGCCCGCCTCTACAGCGAAGGGCATCGACAGTCCATCCGGAAAAACGTCCGAGGTCCCGCTCGCTCAGCGGAAGAACATACGGACGAGGGCCGGGGAGCCTGTCTTGTTTTGAGAAGTGGGCTTCGCGAACTTCTCAAAACAAGACAGGCTCCCCGGCCCCGGCGATGTGTTTCGGGCTGGCCAAAGTCAGATGCGCGGTCTCCGGGGCAGCATCAGCAAAGTCCCCATTACATAAAAAAGAATCAGCCCCCGCATATCGAAACGGTCGAGAGGGCCGCCTCCGGGCGGGTTGCCTTGGTCTGAGAAGTTCGCGAAGCCCACTTCTCAGACCAAGGCAACCCGCCCGGAGGCGGCCCCAGCGCGAGACCGTCCCAAATGCCTACCCGCACAGCGTGGTTACGAGTGGGATAGTCAGAATGGAGCAGATAATCGACAAAAACGTGCACTGCATCATGGGGCGTGCATCCTTACCGTATTGAAGACAGTACAGCGTACCGTTGCTGCCTACTGGCATAGCCATCTCTAGTACCAACGTCGTGATAAACATGGGCGTCATGCCCGGCCACATGCGAGCCACGGCAAGACACGCCATCGGCACGACAACCAGGCGAAATGTCACGGCGACATACGCACGCCAGTTGGTGAGCATCTCGAGCGGACGGTACTTGGCGATAGACGACCCCATGAGCAACAATGCCGCCGGAGTGGTCATGGTGCCAACGATGGAAATCGAGTCGCCCAACACGCCCCAATCGGTCCATCCGGTTAGCACGATTCCAAGCACAACAGCACTTGCAATGAGACCAGGACTCTTGCAGCAGGCGGCAATATTGCGCATCTGCTTTTTAAGTCCACCATCCATTCCGCTAAATAACATGGCACCGACGGTAAACATAAGAAGGTTTAGGGGGATAAGCGCAATCGATGCATACAACAGCGCTTGTTTTCCCAACACCGCCGAAATAACCGGAAAACCGATAAACCCGGCATTACCGAAAAGCACGGCGAAGCGATACGAGCATTCCGTCCCCCTGGGAACGCGAAGAGCAGCGGTGACAGCAAACGCGATAACAGTCGCCACCGCATACATCACAAAGGACAGGCCCATGAGCGAAAACGTCTCGGCAATGCTCGGAAGTCTCACATCATCGCCCAGCGCTGACGAAAGCACCAAGCACGGTAGCGCCACCTGCAGCAGCAGATGCGACAGCTCGCGCTCGAACTCCGCTTTCATAAACCCCAGCTTGGCGATACACCACCCCAACAAAATGGGCAACGAAACCGTCAACATCTGAAGCGCCACACTCGTAAAGCTCATGCGTCCCCCTTATCTATTCCACGAGGGCCGGGGCGCCTGCTTTGTTTTGAGAAGTGGGCTTCGCGAACTTCTCAAAACAAAGCAGGCGCCCCGGCCCCGGCAATGTAATCTTGGCTGACCAAAGGAAGATGCGCAGCCCCAAGGCCGCAACAGCAAAGCCCCCATTACATAAAAAAATATCAGCCCCCGCATATCGAAACGGTCGAGAGGGCCTTGCCCGGCGGGGCGGCCTTGCTCCGGGAAGTTCGCGAAGCCCACTTCCCGGAGCAAGGCCGCCCCGCCGGGCAAGGCCCCAGCGCGAGACCGTCCCGAATGCCTACCTACTCGTTGTCGCCGGCAGTTAGCTGCGTTGCGGAGAGCGCGCCGTCGGCAGCGGTTGCAGCTGCTGCGTCGGGCCAGACCCAGTCGGTAAAGGCCGGGTGATCGTAGCCCTCATCGCACGCGAACTCGAAGGCCTCGGTGCGGAATGCCTCCCACTTATCAATCTGCTCCGCAAACTTATCGGCGTCGACCAGGCGCAGCACGTCGGCGGCCAGTGCCCAGCGGTCCATGTTGTTCAGGCGCAGCATGTCGAACGGCGTTGTCGTGGAGCCTTTCTCCTCGTAGCCGTGGACGCGGAAGGCATCGTGGCCGGGGCGGTTCCAAATCAGACGGCGAATCGTGCCGGCATAAGCGTGGAACGCGAAGAGGACGGGCTTCTCGCCGCAGCCGAACAGCTCAGCCCAGCGCTCGTCGCTGAGAGCCTGGTCGTTCTCGCAGACGTTCTGGATCTTGAGCAGGTCGACCACGTTGACGAACCATACCTTGATGCCCAGCTCGCGCAGCATGTCGGTTGCAGCCAGAGCCTCAAGCGTCGGCACGTCACCGCAGGTGGCGACCACGATGTCGGCCTCGGCGAGCGAATCGGCGGTCGATGCCCACTCCCAGGTCGCAACGCCCTCGGCGAGCTCCGCCTTGGCCTCGTCGACCGTCTGGAAGGTCGGAGCAGGCTGCTTGCCGCAGAAGATGGCGTTGACGCAGTCAGTGGACTGGTAGACGCGCTCGGCCACGGCGAGAGCCATGTTGGCGTCGGCCGGATAGTAGGCGTTTACGATGTGCGTGTCGTTGGCCTTGTTGAGCAGCAGGTCGATAAAGCCGGGGTCCTGATGCGAGAAGCCGTTGTGGTCCTGACGCCAGACGTGGCTCGACAGCAAAATGTTAAGACCACTGATGGGGGCACGCCACGGAATCTCGCGCTTGGTGGCCTCGAGCCACTTGCAGTGCTGGTTGACCATGGAATCGACCACATGGACAAAGCTCTCGTAGGAGCTCCACACGCCGGAGCGGCCGGTGAGCACGTAAGCCTCGAGGAAGCCCTCGCACTGGTGCTCGGACAGCTGCTCGACGACCTTGCCGGAACCGGCGAGCAGCTCGTCGTTGGCCTCGTCCTCGTAGAAGCCGGCGTCCCACTGCTTCTTGGTCACCTTGTAGGCAGCCTGCAGGCGGTTGGACGCGGTCTCGTCGGGACCAAAGATGCGGAAGTCATCCATGTTCTTGGCCAGAACGTCGGCAGTGTACTCACCAAAGACGCGGGCGGCCTCGGTGGAGCCCCAGCCATGACCCTTAGTTGCGACGGGGACCTCGTGGGCATGAATATCGGGCAGCTCGAGCTCGCGACGCACCTTGCCGCCGTTTGCGTTGGGGTTGGCACCAATGCGCAGCTCGCCGGTCGGCATAAAGGCCGTCACCTCGGGGCGCACCTGGCCCTCGGGCGTAAAGAGCTCCTCGGGCTTGTAGGAACGCAGCCACTCGCGCAGCACGCGGAAGTGCTCGTGGGTGTCCTTGGCGCTCGCCAGCGGCACCTGATGCGCGCGCCAGGAGTCCTCGGTCTTCTTGCCGTCGATCTGCTTGGGGCAGGTCCAGCCCTTGGGCGTGCGGAACACGATCATGGGGTAGGCCGGACGAACAACGGTCTCGCCCGCGGCAGCCTGGGCCTGAGCGGTGGCCTTGATATCGCAGATCTCGTCAAAGACCTGCTCAAACAGGGCAGCGAAACGCGCATGAATGCTTGCGTGGCTCTCGTCGTCAAAGCCGGCGACAAAGAAGTGCGGCTTATAGCCCATGCCCTCAAAGAACTTGGTGAGCTCCTCATCGGACACGCGGGCAAGGATGGTGGGGTTGGCGATCTTGTAGCCGTTGAGGTGCAGGATCGGCAGGACGATGCCGTCGGTTGCCGGGTTCACGAGCTTGTTGGACTGCCAAGAGGTCGCGAGCGGACCGGTCTCGGACTCGCCATCGCCCACCACGGCCACGGCCAGCAGGCTCGGGTTGTCCATAACGGCGCCGTAGGCGTGGCTGAGCGTGTAGCCGAGCTCGCCGCCCTCGTGGATGGAACCGGGCGTCTCGGGCGCAAAGTGGCTCGGGATGCCGCCGGGATAGGAGAACTGGCGGAAGAACTTCTGCAGGCCGGCCTCGTCATCGGTGATGTCGGGACGAATCTCGCGGTAGGTGCCGTCGAGCAGCGACTGGGCGGTACCGGCGGGACCGCCGTGACCAGGCCCCATCAGGAAGATAGCGTTCTGGTTGTGATCGGCGATGAGGCGGTTGACATGACCGAACAGGAAGTTGATGCCGGGCGTGGTGCCCCAGTGGCCAACCAGGCGGTGCTTAACGTCGGGGCGGCCAAAGTCACGCGTCTCGCCGGTCTTCTCGTCGACAAAGTCGGCGCGCATGAGTGGGTTGGAGCGAAGGTAGATCTGGCCGACAGACAGGTAGTTCGAAGCGCGCCAATACAGATCGACACCCTCGAGCTCGGAAGCGGGCACCTCGTGTCCCAGCTTTTGCCACGGCGTCCCCAGTGTTTTAGCCATTGTTTATGTCCCTTCGCTGTGCGGTCACCCTCCAATACGGCAACCTTTCGTTGGGACCAGTATATTTGCTAAAACGTTTTATCATGGTGAAAAAACGTTTTACCACCCTTATCAATCCCATCGATTAGCAAAACGCGACATTCACCTGCGGCGTTGATTGTCACAGGTGCTCCACATTCGGTCTCTGCAAATTGGTAAACGTGTTTAGTTGTGTTTAGTAAGCTCGAGCACGCTGTCCTTAACGATAAGCTCCGGCTCCAGAACGACCTCTTCGGCACGCCTGCCGCCCCTACCGGCAAGACGCTTGGACATGCAGCCAAAAGCATGCTCCGCAAGGACACCAGGGTCCTGCTCAATCGCGGTCAGCGCCGGCTCAAAGAGAACGTCGGCCGCCGAGTTGTCATAGCTCACCACCGAGATATCGCCCGGGATGCTCTTCCCCATCTCGTGCAAGCGCTTGAGCAAACCGAGGGCAATGTTATCCGAGCTTGCGAACACGGCAGTGGCGTCAGTTGCGAGCACTGCCTCCGAGGCCTCGTATGCGCTCGGAATGTAGTACTCGCTCTCAAACTCCAAACGCGCGTCGATCGGCAGGCCAACCTCGCGCAGCGCGCGCTCATAGCCGGCAAGTCGCTTGCGACCCGTATTGGAACGGCGGGCATTAACCAGGCAGGCGATGCGGCGATGACCTTGCTCGATCAGATAGCGGGTGGCCATATAGCCGCCCATCTCGTGGTCGAACATCACCTTGTCGCACTCGAGCCCCTCAATGGCACGGTCGACCATTACGGCCGGGATGGGCAGGTGGCTGACTTCTTCGCGCAGGGCGCGGTCATCGGAGAACTCGTCACCCACCACCAGGAAGACGCCATCAACGCCGCGCGTCACCAGCTGGCGCAGCAGCTCCAGATCGTCATCGGCGCTTCCGCCCGAGCTGGTAATGAAGAGCGCATAACCGTCCTCGCGGCAGCGCTTTTCCAGGCTACCGGCGAGCGAGGCAAAAAAGCGGCTCTCGATGTTAGGGACGATAAGGCCCAGCGTGCGCGACTCGCGCATGACCAGGCTGCGCGCAATCTGGTTGGGAACATAGTGGTTGCGCGCCGCGACCTCTTTGATGAGCTTGCGGTTTTCTTCCGAGATGCGACAGGGCCGATTATTGAGAACAAGCGAGACCGACGAGGGGGAAAGCCCCACCTCCTGGGCGATCTGCTTGAGAGTGACTTTGTTGGCCATCTCGCTCCTTCCGGGTTTACGCGCAATCTCTTGAAAGTATAGCGACTACCCCTCTACCTCGGTGATAAACACTTTACCAATCCGGTGGACGGCTGTTTTATCGCCGCCAGCGCACCAAATCCGTCCGGGTGGGGTATATTGCAATCGATTGATGACAACGACCACCAAAAGGCGGATATCCGTATGCACGAGAACGATTTTTTTAACGAGGACCTGCTGTGCGCGCTCGCTGGCGTTGCCGGCGAGGACAACGTGCTGATGAGCGAGCCTATGCGCGAGCACACCACGTTTAAGATCGGCGGCCCGGCCGACGTCTTTGTCACGCCCGATACCGAGCAGGGCCTCGTCGCCACGCTCGATACCTGCTATCGCTGCGACCTGCCACTCACCATCGTGGGCAACGGCTCCGACTTGCTCGTCGGCGACAAGGGCATCCGCGGCGTCGTCGTAGCGCTGGGCGAGGGCCTCTCCGACATTACGGTCAACGGCACGCACGTCACGGCGGCAGCCGGCGCCTTGCTTTCCGATGTCGCCGCGGCGGCAGCCGAGGCCGGTCTCACCGGCATGGAGCCCATCTCGGGCATTCCCGGATCGGTCGGCGGCGCCTGCTACATGAACGCCGGAGCTTACGGTGCCTGCATGGCCGATGTACTGGAGTCCGTGCGCGTCTACAAGCCCGCCCGCATGCTCGACGACGGCACCCGCGGCAGCGGCAATATCATTGAGTTCGATGTCGATGAGCTCAACCTGGGCTATCGCAAGAGCCGCATTGCCGACGACGGCTTCATCGTGCTCTCGGCCACCTTCAATCTCGCCCCGGGCAACGCCGCGATGATCAAGGCCGACATGGACGACTACCGCCAACGCCGCGAGGACAAGCAGCCGCTCGACATGCCGAGTGCCGGCTCCACCTTCAAGCGCCCCGAGGGCCACTTTGCCGGCAAGCTCATCATGGACGCCGGCCTGCGAGGACACGCCATCGGCGGCGCGCAGGTGAGCGAAAAGCACTGCGGCTTCATCGTCAACGCCGACCACGCCACCGCCGCCGATGTCGACGAACTCATCCGCCACATCCAAACAACCGTCAAAGACCAATTCGACGTAGACCTAGAACCCGAAGTCCACCGAGTAGGCGAATTCCTCTAATCAAAACCACCCCTAAAAGGGGTGGTTTGCTCTTAGGGTATAACCCTTGGGTTTCCGGCACGCGTCTAAAGGCGC
>CAKUOD010000022.1 GCA_934668695.1 uncultured Collinsella sp.
AACCAGGACGAGATGGCCGAGGAGAAGAAGGCCGAGTACATGAGCCTGATTCTTTCGACTGTGACCGGCGTCTCGGCAGGTCTACAAAACACGGGGTAATAGATAGCCCTGTAGTCGTCCGGGCCCGCCATAGGTTTACTTTTAGGCACGTCCTCGGACATGCGAGAAGCCCCGCTGCGCACTTCGTGCGGCGGGGCTTCTCGCGTCCTGCGGGATGTGCCTAAAAGTAAACCTATGGCGGGCCCTGCGATGTCCGGTCTTCTGCGGATTACGGGCTGAAGGAAGAATGGTGCGCTTCGCGCGTTTTGGACGGCGGTCGTGGTTCCTTTTGGGGCTGCGGCCGCCTTTTTGTACTTGTCAATTGTGAACGTTCTGTTAATGGGTTGGTGGGTGGTTGGTTGTTATCGGTGAGCGGCGTATCCTTCCTACGGTTTATCTAGTGTGTTAGATGAAAGGAAGAGGGCGCTCGTCATTGTTTGAATGTGAATTGCCGTTTGACCACAAGAAGCTGCATCTGGAGCTTGAGGACAAGAACTTCGCAGGTGTGATGGAGGGTCATCAAAACGAGTTTGAGACTACTAAAACGCAGCAAGAGCTGGTAGAAGAGTCGCTGGCTAATCCTTATGGCTCGCCTTCGCTCGAGGAGCTTTGTGCTGGCAAGAAGGATATCGTCATCATTAGCTCCGACCATACGCGTCCCGTTCCCTCGCGTGTGACGATGCCTATTCTGCTGCATCACATTCATACTGCTGCGCCCGAGGCTCGCGTTCGTATTCTGGTTGCTACGGGTATGCACCGTCCGTCGACGCACGAGGAGCTCGTCAATAAGTATGGCGAGGAGATCGTTGCTAACGAGGAAATCGTTATGCACGTCGCGACTGACGACAGCATGATGAAGAAGATCGGTACCCTGCCTTCTGGTGGCGAGTGCATCATCAACAAGATCGCTGCCGATTGCGATCTGCTGCTTGCCGAGGGCTTTATTGAGCCGCACTTCTTTGCTGGTTTCTCTGGTAGCCGCAAGTCCGTCCTGCCTGGCATCGCCAGCTACAAGACCATCATGTACAACCACAACGGTCAGTTTGTGAACGATTCTCACTCGCGTGCCGGCAACCTGTGCCACAACCACGTGAGCGAGGACATGTTTGCCGCCGCTGAGATGGCTCACCTTGCCTTTGTGCTCAACGTTGTGCTCAACGGCAAGCATGAGGTCATCGGCTCCTTTGCCGGCGACATCCACAAGGCGCACGAGGCTGGCTGCGAGTTCGTGAAGAGCCTTGCCGGCGTTGAGCCTGTCGAGTGCGAGATCGCCATCACCACCAATGGCGGCTACCCGCTCGACCAGAACATCTACCAGGCCGTTAAGGGCATGTGCGCTGCCGAGGCCACACTTCCCGAGGGCGGCGTGATCATCGACGTTGCCGGTTGTGCCGACGGCCACGGTGGCGAGGGCTTCTACCACAACATCGCCGATAACGATCCGGCTGAGTTCGAGCGCGCCTGCATCGACCGTCCCAAGGACGAGACCCTGCCTGACCAGTGGACGAGCCAGATCTTCGCCCGCATCCTGGCACATCACCCCGTGATCATGGTTACCGACCTGTGCGATCACCAGATGATCAAGGACATGCACATGACCCCGGTCAACACCCTCGAGGAGGCGCTCAAGCTCGCCTTCGAGATGAAGGGTGCCGACGCCAAGGTCGCCGTCATCCCCGATGGTCTGGGTGTTGTCGTCGCGCAGCACTAGCGCGCGACTCAAACGAATCGTTTATAACCGACAAGAAAGATAAGGTTTTATGCTTACCAAACTCCTGTGCGAATTCGGCGCGACGGCCCTCATGATTGTCTTTGGCGTGGGCGTGCACTGCGATACCGTGCTCAAGGGCACCAAGTATCAGGGCTCCGGCCATATGTTTGCCATCACCACCTGGTCTTTTGGCATTTCGGTCTGCCTGTTTGTCTTTGGCGGCGCCGTGTGCATGAACCCGGCCATGGTGCTTGCCCAGTGCATCGTCGGCCTGGTGCCGTGGGGCAACTGCATTCCCTTCATGCTCGCTGATATGCTCGGCGGTTTTGTGGGTGCCGTAATCGCCTGGTTTATGTATGCCGATGAGTTCAAGGCTTCCGAGGGCGTCGTCGACCCCATTGCCCAGCGCAACATCTTCTCGACCAACCCCACCACCGAGGGCACGAACTATGCCCGTAACTTCTTCTGTGAGGCTATCTGCACCTTCGTGTTTATCAGCGCTATCCTTGCTGCCGCTAGTCGTGCTGGCGAAGACGTCCTGATGCTCGCCATCTGCGTTGGCCTGATCGTTTGGGCCGTTGGTATGGGCATGGGCGGCATCACCGGCTTCGCCATGAACCAGGCTCGTGACCTTGGTCCTCGTCTTGCTTACCAGGTGCTGCCGATTAAGAACAAGGCTGACAACAACTGGAAGTACGGCCTGCTTGTTCCTGGTATCGCTCCGTTTGTCGGTGCTATTGTGGCCGCGCTGTTTGTGCATGGTTTCTTGGGCATGTTCTAGTCCAGGGCTACATAGTTGTCCGCTGCCCGCATGGGGTAACTTCCCAGCGCGTCCTCGGACATGAAAGAACCCCCGCTGCGCACTTCGTGCGGCGGGGGTTCTTTCGTCCTGCGGAATGCGCTGGGAAGTTACCCCATGCGGGCAGCTGCGGAGTCTTTGCTGCGCTCGAGTAGGCAACCCAACATATATATCTGAATTTGGATGTGATGGGCACTTTGTTGCTAGGCGCCTTGGGATGCGAGCTGCACTTTGGGATGCATGGCGCCTTGGGTTGGGGCGGGGCTTTGGGATGGAGTTTTTACTTTGGGGTGGAGTGGTTGCTTAGTTGAAGAGGGGTTGTATGGCTGATAGGTAGTCTTTGGCTACGTCGGCTTTGTTTGCTTGAAAGTTGTGCCAGGCCCACCATTGGACTGTTCCTACGAAGCTTGAGGCTATGTGGTGTAGTAGGAAGCTTCGGTCCATGGTGGCGGCGGGGCCGTTTGGGTCGGTAGGAACGGTTTCGGCTGCTCGGGCCATGATGGTCTTGCGGAGGCTGTCGGCGAAGACGCGTGAGCCGGCGCCTGCTACCAGGGCTCGTACGCCTTGGCGACGTTCCCAGAGGTTGTTGAGGATGTGCTCGACTTGCACGAGCGGGTCGTCGAGGGGCGCGCCATCGTCGTCGAGGGCGTGGGCGCAGATGTCGCTCACGAGCTCGGCGAGTAGGTCGTCTTTGCTCTTGAAGAGGCCGTAGAACGTCGCGCGGC
Organism: uncultured Collinsella sp.; assembly: GCA_934668695.1. The sequence goes on from CAKUOD010000022.1 coordinate 3,275, forward strand.
CCACTTGGGCACGCGCGATGATGTCGCCGACGGTGATCTTGCCGTAGTCTTCCTCGCGCAGGAGCTCGGAAAACGCTGTGACAATAGCCGCGCGGCTTTTGGTTTTGCGGGCATCCATGGTTATGCATCCACATGGACGAGCAGGCAGCGAAGCGTGCCGGAGCAGCCCTCGTAGGGGCGCTTGCCCGCGCCGTAACCGACGGCTTCGATGCGATAGCGTACCGGCAGGTGTTCGGACGTGTGCAGGGCGGCGACGATGGCGGCACCCGTGGGCGTCACGAGTTCGCCGGCGACCGGTGCGGGCGTGAGGGCGATATTGCCTGCCTGGCACAGGTTGACGACAGCGGGCACCGGGATGGGCATAAGGCCGTGGGCACAGCGGATGGTGCCGCGGCCCTCGGAGAGCGACTCGACCACAATATCCTCGATGCCCAGGTCATCGAGGCAGACGGCGACCGAGCAGACGTCGACGATGGAGTCGACGGCGCCTACCTCGTGGAACATGACGGTCTCGGGCGTTTTGCCGTGCGCCTTGGCCTCGGCGGCGGCGAGCGCAGTAAAGATAGCGAGCGCGCGACGCTTGGCGCCATCGCTCAGCTGCGAGCCGTCGATGATCTCGGTGACGTCTGCCAGGGAGCGGTGATGATGGGCGTGGCGGTGACCGTCGTGGTCATGGGCATGTTCATGCGTGTGCTCGTGGCAGTGGACATGCTCGTCCTCGTGATGATGCTCGTGCTCGCCATGGTCGTGATGGTGGTGATGAGCGTGCTCGTGCGCGTGCTCGGCGGTCGCGTCATTGCCGTAGAGCCAGGCCATGTCGTGGTCGTGATTCTCCAGCTCGGCCGCAAGCTGAACGTCGAAGTCACAGGCGTCGATGCCGTGCTTGTTTACGCGCGTCACGGCAACCTCAAAGCCGTCGACCGGAAGCGTGGCGAGCTGCTCGCGCAGGTGCTCCTCGCTGGCGCCCAGATCGAGTAGCGCTGCGACGGTCATGTCGCCGCTGATGCCCGAGGTGCCGTCGATGATAAGCGTGTGCTGATGGTTGGACATGAAATGCTCCTTAGCGGGCGCAGGGCGTGCCGGCGCTCAGATGATTGATAAGACTTGCCTGGTAGGCGGCTCCAAAGCCGTTGTCGATGTTGACGACCGAAACGCCGCTGGCGCAGGAGTTGAGCATAGCGAGCAGTGCGGCCACGCCGCCAAAGCTCGCACCGTAGCCCACGCTGGTGGGGACGGCGATGACCGGACAGCTCACCAGGCCGCCGATGACGCTTGCCAGGGCACCCTCCATGCCGGCGATGGCGATGACAACCTGTGCCTGGGCAAGTTCCTCGGCATGAGCGAGCAGACGGTGCAGACCGGCGACGCCCACGTCGTAAAGACGGTCGACCTCGTTGCCATAGAATTCGGCCGTCAGTGCGGCCTCTTCGGCGACGGGCAGGTCGCTCGTGCCGGCGCAGGCGACGACGATGCGTCCGTTGCCGGTGGGGGAGGGCGTGCCGCCCACGAGGGCGAGCTGGGCGTCCGGGACATATCCCAGGTCGATATTGTCATCAAGAAGCTCAGCGGTGCGCGCTGCCTTGTCGGCATCGAGACGCGTGACCAGGACGTGCTCCTGGCCTGCGTCGCGCAGCGCTTCGATAATGGCGGCAATCTGCTCGGCGGTTTTACCGGCGCCGTAGACAACCTCGCCGGCTCCTTGGCGCACCCCGCGCGAAAGATCGAGCTGTGCAAAGCCCAGATCGGCGGTCGGCGCCGTCTGGATGCGCGTGAGGGCATCGGCTGGCGCAACGTTTCCGTCTGCCACGTCACTTAGCAATTGCTCAAGATCGCGTTTTTCCATATAAGTTCCCTTCGACGCTAAAAAGTTTAGCACGCGAAAGGCTGTTTCCGAACATTAGAGCAAAATTGTTCGGGAATCTAATATGTCAGATTTGATGGGTTTGTGAGGCCAACTCGCTAGTCGCGCAGGATGATGTCCATGGCGAGCATCAAGTTGCGCTCGTCGATGGCAAACGGGGCCGCCTCGCGCGTCTTGGGCTTGGCGCAAAACGCGATACCGGTGCCCGCGGCCTGGATCATGGGGATGTCGTTTGCCCCGTCGCCGATTGCCACGGTGTGAGCCATGTCGACATTGCACTCAACTGCCCAATCCAGCAGCTGGATGAGCTTGGACTCCTTGGTCACAATGTCGGCCGCCAACTTGCCGGTGAGTTTGCCGTCTACGACCTCCAGGCGGTTGGCCAGGCAAAAGTCGATGCCCGCGGCCGCCACGATCTTGTCGGCGACCTCATGGAAACCGCCGCTCACCACGCCGACCTTCCAGCCCTTGCTGTGCGCCGAGCGCACGAGCTCCAGCGCGCCGGGGGTAAAGGTCACGCGCTCAAAGGTGCGCTCGAACACACTCTCGTCCAAACCGGCAAGCAGCCCCACGCGCTCCTCGAGCGCCTGCTTAAAGTCCAGCTCGCCACGCATGGCGCGCTCGGTAATCTGCGCCACTTGCTCGCCTACGCCTGCCTCCTCGCCCAACAGGTCGATAACCTCCTGGTTGATGAGGGTGGAGTCGATATCCATAACAATGAGGCGTGCAGTCATGACGGGCCTTTCCAAGTGCTGTTGAATTGGGGCATATTGTCGCACGTGACGCGCGCGGGCGGGCGCCGCAGTGCGTCAATTGTTTCGTCTCCGTCAAGTCTTTGGGCGGGAGCCACTTTTTTGCGGTACATCGGCACAGGTGCGATAAGATAGAACGCCATGTCTGGCTGCGCGGTTTACGCAGGCTGGGCAAATCTGTACGACGCCGCCCGGAACGACACGGGGCGGCACAGATCCATAAAGGAGGATCACTGGTATGAGCCAGACCCGTCCCATCGACGAGCATTCCATGCACACCCGTACCTGCGGCGAGCTTCGCCGCGAGAACGTGGGCGAAGAGGTTACCCTCACCGGTTGGGTGAGCCGTCGCCGCGATCACGGCGGCCTTATTTTCTGCGACCTTCGCGACCGCGAGGGCATTACGCAGCTCACCTTCGACCCCGAGCACTCCGACGGCGATGCCTTTAAGATTGCCGAGACCATGCGTCCCGAGTGGCCCATCAAGATTCACGGCGTCGTGCGCGCCCGTGGCGAGGAGACCACCAACGCCAAGCTCGCGACCGGCGAGATTGAGGTCCTGACCGACCACGCCGAGGTGCTCAACACTTCCGTCACCCCGCCGTTCCAGATCGAGGATGGCATCGAGACCAGCGAGGACACCCGTCTGCGCTATCGCTATCTGGACCTCCGTCGTCCCGAGATGATGGCCAACCTCAAGCTGCGCTCCGACTTTACCTTCGCCATTCGCGAGGCGCTGCACAACCGTGAGTTCATGGAGGTCGAGACGCCCTCCCTGTTTAAGTCCACGCCCGAGGGCGCCCGTGACTTCATCGTCCCCAGCCGCATCCAGCCGGGCAACTTCTACGCCCTGCCGCAGTCCCCGCAGCTCCTGAAGCAGCTGCTCATGGTCGGTGGCGTCGAGCGCTACTACCAGGTCGCCAAGTGCTTCCGCGACGAGGACCTGCGCGCCGACCGTCAGCCCGAGTTCACCCAGGTCGATATCGAGATGTCCTTCGTGGACCAGAACGACGTCATGAGCGCGCTCGAGGAGGTCTTGTCCGACGCTTTCGGCCGCATGGGTGTCGAGATGCCCACACCGCTGCGTCGCATGGACTACTGGGAAGCCATGGACACCTATGGCTCCGACAAGCCCGATACCCGCTACGGTATGCACCTGGTCGACCTGACCGACGTGTTCGCCAACTCCAAGTTCAAGGTCTTCGCGACCGCCGCGAACGAGGAGGGTTCCGTCGTCAAGGCCATCAACGCCAAGGGTGCCGGCGCCTGGGCCCGTGCCAAGATCGATAAGCTCGCCGGCGTGGCTTCCACGTTTGGCGCCAAGGGCCTGGCCTGGATCGCCTTCCGCGAGGACGGCTCCATCAACAGCCCCATCGTCAAGTTCTTCTCGGACGAGGAGATGGCCGCTCTGCGCGAGCGCATGGACGTCGAGCCCGGCGACCTGGTGATGTTCGCCGCCGGCGCGCGCCTGCTCTCCGACGAGATCCTGGGCGGCATGCGTTCGCACATGGCCAACGCGCTCGAGATCAAGCGCGAGGGTCACGACTTCCTGTGGGTCGTCAACTTCCCGCTGTTCCACTGGGACGAGGACCGCAAGGCCTACGCCGCCGAGCACCAGCCCTTCACCCTGCCGACCGAGACCGACATCGCCAAAATCGAGGCCGACCCGCTGGCAGCCGGTTCGTGCACCTACGACTTTGTCATGGACGGCTTTGAGGCCGGCGGCGGCGGTATGCGTATCCACAACGCCGAGATGCAGATGTCCATGCTCAAGCTTCTGGGCTTTACCGAGGAGCGCGCCGAGTCGCAGTTCGGCTTCCTCATGGAGGCTCTCAAGTTTGGTGCGCCCCCGATGGGCGGCTTCGCCCTGGGCCTGGACCGCGTGTGCATGCTGCTCACCGGCTCCGACTCCATCCGCGACGTCATGGCGTTCCCCAAGACGGCCAGCGGCTCCGACCTCATGTCGGGCGCCCCGAGTGCTGTTAGCGGCGCCCAGCTCAAGGACGTCAGCCTGCGCCTGATGTAGGCGATCGGCTACATATTGCCTGTAACGAGGGAAGGACATGCGCCTTCCCTCGTTTTTTGTGCGCGGGTATTGCGAGAGCATGGGCGGAACGGGCGGCGCGGAAACGGGGGGGCAGAATGAGCGCTCAAAACGGGGCGGGCTTTCCGCAACAGTTGTTTGGCGGAAAGCCCGCCCCAATTTCTTACAGCGAGTCTCTTTTGACGAGCTGCATGTGCATCACGGTGGTGGTGGGTTCGGCGCCCTTGATCATGTCGAGCGCAATGTTGGCGGCCATGTGGCCTTCCTCGCGCAGCGGCTGCCGGATAGTCGTGAGCGCGGGGACGCAACGCGCCGCAATCTCGTGATCGTCGAAGCCGACAACCGATACGTCCGACGGAACGGAAAGGCCTGCCTCGTTGAGTGCGGTAATGACGCCAGCCGCGATACGGTCCGATCCGCAGAGCACGCCATCGAAGGTGATCTCGCGCGCGAGGAGCTGATGCATGGCCTGATAACCGTCTCCGCTGTTCCATCCGGTGTAGACAACGTTCTCGTCCGGGAGGTCTTTACCCAAGACGGCGCGGTAGCCGCGCAGGCGGTCAATGACAGCGGGGTTGTCTTGCGGGCCCAGCACGGCGACGATATCTTTGCGCCCGCGCTCTTTCATGGCGAGTGCCGCAAAGCGTCCGCCCTCTTCGTCGTCGGAGTAGACCGTCGAGAACACATCGCGATAGGGGTGGCCCTCGAGCTGGCCGCACAGCACGGTGGGTACGCTCAGCTCGCGCAGCACTTCGAGCAGCTCGCTGCCCTTGTAGGGGGAGACATCGATGACTGCGTCGAACGAGCGACGCTCAAAGTGTTCGCGCGCACGGTTGCGCTCGTGTGCGGAAGATGCCTGCAGGATAACGGGCAGATAGGACGATTCAGAGAGCTCCTCGGTAATACCGCTCAAAAACTCGCTGTACGTGGGGTCGCTGAACAGCTCGCTTAGGGGTTCGGTCACGAGTACGGCGATGATCTCCGTGCGTCCAACGGCAAGTGCTCGGCCGCGTGCATTGGGAACGAAATTGACTTCCTTGGCCGCCGCGCGGACGCGCTTTTTGGTTTCCTCGCTAATGCGGGGCGAGTCGTTGAGTGCGCGCGATGCCGTGGAGCGCGACACGCCGGCAGCTGCGGCAACCTCGGCAAGCGTAGGTGCGGTGCGAACTGGTTGGGTCATGGCGTCTCCTGGAAAATGCGGTCGGTGTTGTCGCTGATGCGGGTTGGTGCGGATACAGCTTACTATAGTGCGCCTGAACAGCGTTCACGATATCCGGCCACTGGTGGCATTTAACGTCCAAGCTGCTGTTGAACATGGCTTGCAAGGGTGGGGCATGGATGGGCGCGGCGGTTGTCTGCGGGCCCTGGAACGCTGTATTGCGCTGTGTGTCGGTACCCAGGGTGACATAAGTCTTACGGTTGTACAACCGGTTGCACCGTTAAACCGGCGAAATCGACCGTTCAGCGGACAACCGGTTGCACAGTTTTTTGCATCGCTCGTAAGATAAGGACAACCGGTTGCACAAGAATCACTACGATGACGAAGGAGCATCACCATGGACGCCATTAACGATTGGGAAAACCAAGCGCTCACCAACAGGAACCGCCTGGCACCCCATGCGTACTTTATGGGTTACGAGACCGCCGATCTCGCTGCTACGTACAGCCGCGAACTTTCGCGCGGATTTGTCCAGCTGTCCGGCTCGTGGCAGTTCCGCCTCTTTGAGGGCCCTGCCGCCGTCTCCAACGAGGCACTTTCTACCTACGAGCCCGAGTGGGATCACGTCGAGGTTCCGCACCTGTGGCAGGTAGACGGCTACGGCAAGCTCGCCTACACCGACGAGGGCTTCCCGTTCCCGGTCGACCAGCCGTTTGTTCCCTCCGATGACCCCACGGGCGTTTACCAGCGCATCGTCAACCTTCCCGCCGTTCCCGCCGGAGCGCGCGAGATCATTCGCTTCGACGGCATCGAGAGCTACGGCGAACTGTACGTCAACGGCCAGTTTATCGGCATGACCAAGGGCTCGCGCCTGTCCGCCGAGTTCGACGTGACCGACGCGCTCGTCGAGGGCGATAACCTGTTTGCCGTTAAGGTCCTGCAGTACAGCGACGGCAGCTATATCGAGGACCAGGACATGTGGTGGGCCTCGGGCATCTTCCGCGATGTCTACCTTATGCAGCGTCCCGCCGCGCGCCTGGTCGACTTTAGGTTCCGTACGCACCGCGAGGGCGATGCCGCTCTGATTACGCTCGATACGGTTGCCGAGGGCGCAAGCCGCGTCGTGTTTACGCTCAGCGACGGCGAGAACGTAGTTGCCACGGGCGAGTGCATCGACGGCCACGCCGAGTGCACCGTTGCCGACGCTCACTTCTGGAACCCCGAGGACCCCTTCCTCTATGACCTGACGTTTGAGGTCTACGACGGCGACGAGGTCAGCGAATACGTGCCTCACCGTCAGGGTCTCGCCGAGGTCACCGTCGAGGGCAACCATATCTACCTCAACGGCACCTACTTTAAGATGCATGGTGTCAACCGCCACGATCACGACGATCACAAGGGCCGTGCCGTGGGTCTCGATCGTATGCGCCGCGACCTTGAGCTCATGAAGCAGCACAACATCAACGCGGTGCGCACGTCTCACTATGCCAATGACCCGCGCTTCTACGAGCTGTGCGACGAGTACGGCATCATGCTGGTGGCCGAGACCGATATGGAGAGCCACGGCTTCGAGAATATCGGTAACATCGCCTTGGTCACCGACGATCCGGCGTGGGAGCCGGCTTATGTCGACCGCGTCGAGCGTCTGGTGATGCAGGAGCGCAACCACGCGTGCATCATTATGTGGTCGATGGGTAACGAGAGCGGCTACGGCTGCAACATCCGCGCGATGTACGCCAAGGCCCACGAGCTCGACGGCCGCCCGGTCCACTACGAGGAGGACCGCAACGCCGATACCGTCGACGTCATCTCCACCATGTACTCTCGCGTGTCGCAGATGAACGACTTTGGCGAGCACCCGTTCCCCAAGCCGCGCATTAACTGCGAGTACGGCCACTCCATGGGCAACGGCCCGGGAGGCCTGTCCGAGTACCAGGAGGTCTTTGACCGCTGGGATTGCATCCAGGGCCAGTTTATCTGGGAGTGGTGCGACCACGGTCTGGCTGCTGTGACCGAGGACGGCGTGGCCTACGACATGTATGGCGGCGACAACGGCGACTATCCCAACAACAGCAACTTCTGCATCGACGGTATGGTGTTCCCTTGGCAGCAGCCGAGCCCGGGTCTGACCGAGTACGGTCAGGTCATCTGCCCGGTTCGCATGGCCTATGACGCCGAGGCGGGCGAGCTGACCGTCACCAACAAGCGTTGGTTTACCACCCTCGAGGATGTCTGCCTGGTGGCGGAGACCCTGGTGGACGGCGACGTGGTGTGCCGCAAGACGCTCATGCCCGGAGCGGTCGCTCCCGGCGAGTCCATCCAGCTGCCCCTGGCTGTTCGCGAGGCTGCCGCAGGCGAGACCCTGCTCACCGTGCGCGCCTACACCATGGCTGCCCACGCCTGGTGCGAGCCGATGTTCCAGCTGGGTGCAAGCCAGTTCGCCATCGCCAATCATCCGGCACCGGCCATCGTGGCTCCCGCCCGCCCCGAGCTCACGGTCGAGGAGACCGAGCAGGAGATCTGCATTCACTCCCTCAACGGCAAGCTGACCTTCAGCAAGGTTAACGGCACTGTGAGCGAGTGGAAGGCATCCGGTCGCGACGTTATGACCTCCGGCCCCCAGGTTGGTTTCTGGCATCCGCTCGTCGACAACCACGCCCAGGAGTATGACTCCCTGTGGAAGGACAACTTCATCGATGTGATGCAGACGTCCACCCGCAGTGTTTCTTGGAAGCAGGACGGCAACACGGTCGTCGTTACCGTGAACCAGCGTATCGCTCCTCCCGTCCGTGCGTTTGGCATGCGCGTCGAGCTTGTCTACACCGTGCTGCCGAGCGGTCGTGTCGACCTTGAGGTTTCCGGTGAGCCCTACGGCGATTACTCGGACATCATTCCGCGTATTGGCATTTCCTTCGAGGTTCCCGGTTGCGATCGCGCCGTCGAGTGGTACGGCCACGGCCCGGGCGAGAACTACCCGGACTCGCTGCGCGCCAACCCGGTCGGCCATTACCGCACCACGGTCGACGACATGTTCACGCCGTATGTCATGCCCCAGGATTGCGCCAACCGCGAGGGAACCCGTTGGGTCGCTCTGCGCTCCAGCCACGGTGACGGCCTGGTCGTGACGCGCCCGAGCGACGCCACTTCCAATCCGTTCTCCTTCTCGGCATGGCCCTACACCTGTGAGAACATCGACAAGGCCGGACATGTTTACGACCTCGTCAAGAGCGATTCGGTCACGGTCAACATCAACGACCAGCTGCTCGGCCTTGGTTCGAACTCTTGGGGTTCCGAGGTGCTCGATTCCTATCGCACCCGTTTTGAGAGCTTCAGCTTCGAGGTGTCCCTGCGACCGCTGACGTCTGCCGATCTGGCTCAGGCGCTGGCACCCATTAAGGAGGCATAAGTCATGCATCTCTTTAACTCGCGCGCCGATTTCGACGCTCAGATGAAGTCCGTCAAGAAGTGGATGCGTACCGGCCAGGCGCTCGACGGCGTTGCCGACCTGCAGCACGACGTGGCTTACTCCATCGGCGACTCGTTGGTGTACTGGTGGGTCTATGCCCGCGAGGCCGCAACCGCCGATCTGGTCGGTCACCGTCGCTATCATGCCGTGCTTGCCCCGCTCGATGGCGACCTGACCGTCGAGGTTGCCCCCAAGGCCGACCTCACCTGCGCTCGCGCTTACAGCGATATCGATGATCGCGAGCGCTTTGAGGGGGCAGGGGAGAAGGTGACGATTCCGGCCGGCGGCGTTGCCGTCGTCGAGATTGACGAGGCGTATCGCGTCCTCGCCGACACCACGGATCCCCGTGTCACCGTGCTTCACGTGACGGTCGAAGGTTATTCCTTCCCCAACAAGTAGTATTCGTCCACCTGGACGTTTGCTTTGCGCCGTTAAGGGGGATGGCTTTGTTGACTCCCTTTTCCCATTCCCCTTAGCAGGTACGCCGTCCGCGATTGCGCTTGCAGCCCGGACGGTTTTAGATGAGATATAACGGATGATTTGGAGGGCTTATGAGCTCTGAAAAACGAGGAACGATCGGTTCGTTCGCTCTGCTGGGCATGACGGTCGCCGCCGTGTTCGGTATCAAGAACATCATCAACAACAACGCGGCCATCGGCTTGGCAGCTGCGCCGTCGTTCTTCTTCGCCACGCTTCTGTACTTTGTCCCCTATACCCTGGTTACCGCCGAGTTCGTCGGCCTCAACAAGGATTCCGAGTCGGGCGTGTACGCTTGGGTTAAGACCTCGATGGGCGGTCGTTGGGCGTTCCTAACGGCGTTTAGCTACTGGTTCGTCAACCTGTTCTATTTCGCGTCCGTCCTGCCCAACGTCATCATCTACGCGAGCTACGTGTTCTTTGGTGCCAATGCCGAACTTTCGCAGCTGTGGATTACCATCATCGAGATCGTGGTCTTTGCTATCGCCACGTGGGTTTCGACCAAGGGCGCTAAGTGGATTGGCTCCATTTCCTCCTTCGGCTCGACCGCGGCTCTCGGCCTGACTGCCGTGTTCATCCTACTGTCCCTGGCTGCTGCTTTTGGCGGCGTTGAGTTCGCTACGGCTCCCACGCCCGCTAACATGGCTCCCGACATGAGCAACTTCGCTGCAACCTGGGGCTTCTTCGGAACGCTCGCCTGGATCATCCAGGGCGTTGGCGGCGCTGAGTCCGTCGGCGTGTTCCTCAACGACCTCAAGGGCGGCGTCAAGGCCTTCGTGCGCACCGTCGTTATCGCCGGTCTGACCATCGGCCTTCTGTATGCAGGCGCTTCGCTGCTGGTCAACCTGTTCATTCCCGAGGGCGGCGTCGCCATCTCCACTGGCATCTTCGACGTGTTCGGCGCTGTCTTTGCCCACTTTGGCATTCCCATGGAAGTATCCACGCGCGTCATCGGCTTGATCCTTCTCGCCGCTACGCTGGGCTCCCTCATGATGTGGACCTCCGCCCCCATCAAGGTGTTCTTCACCGAGATCCCCAAGGGCGTCTTTGGTAGCAAGATCGTCGAGCTCAACGAGCATGGCATTCCCGCCCGCGCCGCTTGGCTGCAGTTCGCCATCGTCGTCCCCATCCTGATCATCCCGGCTCTGGGCTCCGGTAACCTCGACGACCTGCTCATGATCGTCACCAACATGACGGCCGCCACCGCTCTGCTCCCGCCGTTGCTGATCCTGCTTGCCTACTTTATGCTGCGCAAGAACTTCGACGCCGCGCCCCGCGACTTCCGCATGGGTTCGCGCACCTTCGGCCTGGTCGTTGCCGCCTTCCTGCTCGTGGTCTTCTGCTTCGTGCTTGTCTGCGGCACCGTTCCGCTGGACCAGCCGCTGTGGCTGACGCTGGTCTACAACGTCGGCGGTGTGGTTGTCTTCCTGGGTCTTGCCGTGATCTGGTACAACCGCTATATCAACCGCCTGCGCGAGACCGATCCCGAGGCCGCCGAGAGCGAGCTGCGCCCCTCCGTCCTCGACATGATGGAGTAGCGCTAGGATTAATCTACGGCCGTGGAATAAATCGATTCCCTTTCCTAAGGAGGGGCCTTACGAGGCCCCTCCTTTTGTGTTTTGGGGCATGGTTTTGGACCCCGTGGTCAAAAAATGCCAAATATGAGTACTGTTGCAAAAGAGGTGCCATATCCATTGGCCTGTTTTGAGCGAAAAAAGGCCAAAAATGAAATTTGCAAACCCCCTATAGACGCGAATTGGTGCCTTTCAGGCCTTGAAAATCGTCCAAATCGCCCAATTTAGGCTCGATTTTGCTGCTACTAAAATGGTGACAGTACTCATATTTGCCACTTTTTGCCCACGGGGTATCCGAAATGTCTCTCGGCAGGCATCTAACGGTACAATAACTACCACGTGGCTGGGTTTGCCGGCCGAATGTGCGACGCCGCGGGAGGGGACATGGTCGAGTTTACAAAGACGATTAAAGATCCGTTGGGACTGCATGCCCGCCCGGTTGCGCTGCTCTACGACATCATCGCCAGGCACCGCAGCGACGTGTCGGTCAGCATTGGCGACCGCCATACCGATGGTCGCGACGTTATGGGGCTCATGGCTCTCTACGGCGAGTGCGGCGAGGACATCATCTTCCGCGTTTCGGGCGTAGATGAGGCCTCCTGTGTCACATCGATCAGAAATCTCTCGCTTTAAGCATGACAGGGCGTGGTAAAGGATGGTCCTTTGCCGCGCCCTTTTGTTTCGTATAGGAAACTTTTTCGAAATCTGAATGGGGACCCTTTCCAAAAAGTTAACCACGTGCTAGTTTACTATAGCGAACATAGACGTGGTTAACTTTTGCTGCGTCGATGTTGAGGACGAACTGACGTTAGGAGCTCACTCATGTCTTGCGGACCGCAGATGCCGGCTATGCCGCTTTCGATGGTAAAAGCGGGCGAAACCGTGCGCGTGTCTCGCGTAAAGGGCAATGAGGATATGAAGCACCATCTCAAGGACCTCGGCTTTGTCGAGGGCAACGAGATCCACGTGGTGAGCTCGAGTGGCGCCAACATCATCGTCACGGTGCTGGGTGCACGCTTTGGTATCGATTCCAAGGTTGCCATGCACATCATGACCGTCGGTTAGTCCGCAGCATTTAAAAACTGAAAGGGGGACAAGTAAATGAAGACGTTGGGTGACGTTAAGGTGGGCGAGAGCTCTACCATCGTCAAGCTTCACGGTGAGGGCGCACTTCGCCGTCACCTCATGGACCTGGGGCTCATCAAGGGCACTTCGTTCAAGGTCGTAAAGGTTGCACCGCTCGGTGATCCGGTCGAGATCAACGTGCGCGGCTACGAGCTTTCCATCCGTAAGGAGGAGGCCGCCGTCGTCGAGGTCCAGTAAGGGATCTTTGCGCGGTTATTTCTGCAGATAAAGTTAGGTTTTTCTAACTTAATGCAGCATCTTTGAAGCACATTATCCAGCCCGCGCGGAGAAAGCAGCGCAGGCACACAAGGAAGAAGGATTGAATGGCGGATTCTCAGATCCATGTCGCGCTGGCGGGTAACCCCAACTGCGGCAAGACCACGCTTTTCAACCTGATCACCGGCGCCAACGGCTACGTTGGCAACTGGCCCGGTGTCACGGTTGAGAAAAAGGAGGCCAAGCTCCTGAGTGATAAGAGCGTCACGATTACGGACCTCCCCGGCATCTACTCGCTTTCCCCCTACAGCCCCGAGGAGCAGTGCTCGCGCGATTACCTCATGAGCGGCGAGCCCGATGTCGTCGTCCAGGTAGTCGACGCCACCAACCTCGAGCGCAACCTGTACCTGGCGCTTCAGGTTATCGAGACCGGTCTTCCCGTGGTCGTCGCCCTCAACATGGCCGACCTGGTCGAGAAGAACGGCGATAAGATCGACACCGACAAGCTTTCCAAGAAGCTCGGCTGCCCGGTCATGATGATTTCGGCTCTTAAGAACAAGGGCATCACGGAACTGTTCGATCAGGTCAAGAAGTCCGCTGCTACCAAGGGCCAGGTGCCGGAGCACAAGTTCGACTCTTCCATCGAGGACGTTCTGACCCACATCGAGAACAACCTGCCGGATAGCGTCCCCGCCAACAAGCGCCGCTACTACGCCGTCAAGCTGTTCGAGCGCGATGCGGACGCCTGCAAGCTCATCAACCTCACCAAGGAGAAGGCCGCTCGCGTGGAGCAGCTGGTCGCCCAGTGCGAGCAGGACTGCGACGACGACGCCGAGTCCATCATCACCGGCGAGCGCTACGGCGTCATCGCCCACATCATCGACGAGTGCATGACCAAGGCCCCCACCAAAATGAGCACCTCCGAGAAGATCGACCGCGTGGTTACCAATCGTATCTTGGGCCTGCCGATCTTTGTGGTCATCATGTTCTGCGTGTACTACATTGCCGTTTCCACCTTGGGCGGTACGGTGACCGATTTCACCAACGACCAGCTCTTCGGTACCGATGGCTGGTACGTGCTCGGTCAGGGTCGCGATGCCTACGACGAGGCGGTCGAGGCTGCGGGCGACGACGCCGATTCGGTCGATCCGGCGCAGTATGGCCCCTATGTCCCCGGCATTACCACCATGGTGCACGATGCCCTCGTGGCGGGTGGCACCGAGGACGGCGGTCTGGTCGATTCACTCGTCTGTGACGGTATCGTCGGTGGTCTGGGCGCCATCTTCGGCTTCGTACCGCAGATGTTCCTGCTCTTTGTGATGCTGTCCTTCCTGGAGGACTGCGGCTACATGGCCCGTGTTGCCTTCATCATGGACCGCGTGTTCCGCCGCTTCGGTCTGTCCGGTAAGTCCTTCATCCCCATGCTCGTGTCCTCGGGCTGCGGCGTCCCCGGCGTCATGGCTACTAAGACCATCGAGAACGAGAAGGACCGCCGCATGACGGTCATGACCACCACGTTCATCCCCTGCGGCGCTAAGCTGCCGATCATCGCCCTGCTCATGGGTTCCATCATCGGCGACTCTTCCACCACCGCCGCGTGGATCAGCCCGCTCTTCTACTTCCTGGGTGTCTTTGCCGTCATCGGTTCGGGCCTGATGCTCAAGAAGACCAAGCTCTTCGCCGGCCGTCCCACGCCGTTTGTCATGGAGCTGCCTGCCTACCACTTCCCGGCGATCCGTTCTTGGGCGCTGCATGTGTGGGAGCGCTGCTGGGCCTTTATCAAGAAGGCCGGCACGGTTATCTTCGCTTCTACCGTCGTGGTTTGGTTCCTGTCCAACTTCGGCAGCTACAATGGTGCCTTCGGCTTCCTGCCCGCGATGGAGGGTATCCCCGAGGAGTTCATGGACTACTCCGTGCTCGCTATGCTCGGCAACCTGGTCGCTTGGATCTTCGCGCCGCTCGGCTTTAGCACCTGGCAGGCAACCGCGCTGACCGTCTCGGGCCTCGTTGCCAAGGAGAACGTCGTCGCTACCGCCGGCTCGCTGTTGTCCGTTGCCGACGCCGCCGAGACCGACCCGAGCCTGTGGACCGCGTTCGCCGGCATGTTCCCGACCATGGGCGCCTGCGTTGCCTTTGGCGCCTTCAACTTGCTGTGCGCTCCGTGCTTCGCCGCTATGGGCACCATCCGCAATCAGATGGACTCCGGCAAGTGGACTGCAATCGCTATTGGCTACGAGTGCGCCTTCGCTTGGGTGATCGGCCTGTTCATCAACCAGTTCTACAACCTGCTTGTTCTGGGTCAGTTTGGTGTCTGGACGGTTGTCGCCATCGTGCTGCTGGTTGCGATGCTCTTCCAGATCTTCCGTCCCATGCCCAAGCATGCCTGGACCGACGAGGACGAGGCCGACACTGCCTCCGCCGCTGTTTCCGCCTAAGTCCAAATAAGGACCAGCCCCTTTCCACGAAGCCCGGGTATCCCCGCGATACCCGGGCTTTTTGGTGCACCAGCTAAGTTGCGGTGGAATAGTTCCTGTTTGGCGGCCTGGATGGCGAATCTAGGAACTATTTCACCGCAACTTAGGTGGTGGGGGAGATGTGGCGTTTCCGCAGATAAAAGCGACCAAAATAAACCTGTCCCTTTTTGGCAGGTGGGGGATGGTGTAAAGTAAGTGGTGGTTAACTAGAGGAGGCTTGCTATGGCACCTATCGATATTGTTGTTCTGGCTGTGATCGGTATTGCGTTTGTCGCCGTGTGCGTGCGCATCTACCGTAAGGGCACTTGCGCCGACTGCGCCCAGGGCGGCGTTTGCACGGGGCATTGCTCCAACAAGAAGACCTGCGCGGCGCTTAAAGGCGTGGACAAGATCGCCGAAGACCTGGGCCGTGGCATCCAATAAACCCAGGCACCCAAAAGCCCCGCGAGCATCCGTTCGCGGGGCGTTTTTCGCATTTGGGGACAGGCATGGGGAGTAAACGGGCGATTTTGGGGTATCGTTAACTGTATTGTTAATTAGCAACTTACCAACACCGGAGTAACTCTATGAGCGCTCGCGTAACCATGAAGGACATAGCCGCCGAGCTCGGCGTTTCCATCAATACCGTGCACAAAGCCCTGACGGGCAAGGCCGGCGTGAGCGAGTCCGTGCGCGCCAAAGTTAACGATAAGGCCGAGGAGATGGGCTATCACCGCAACACGAGCGCTTCGAGTCTGCGTCGCAAGGATATCAACCTGGTGTTTTGCCTGCCGTGCGCATCGCGCGAGGGCGCTTACTTCTATCGTTACCTGTGGGAAGGCTGCAACCGCTTTGAGCAGGAGGTCATCGACCAGGGCATTAGCGTCGAGCGCGTCGAGTTTGGCGTCGGCGGCTATGCCGATGCGCTCGAGCAGATTGATGAACGCCTGCAGGTGGGCGAGAAGATCGACGGCCTGCTCGCCTACGTTCCGGGCGACGATCGCGCGACCCATCTGCTGGAGCAGATTGCCGAGGCGGGCGTGGCAATTGAGCTTGTCGATGGCGACCGTCCGCATCTCGATCGCTTGGGCGCCAGCTTGGCCGATTATTCGACAGCGGGTAGCCTAATGGCCGAGCAGGCGGCCAACCTGGTTCATGCCGCTGGTGCCGATGCCCGCGTTCTACTCTTGGCGGGCGATCCCTATACCGATTCGCACTACCTGACCGCTCGCGCCTTCCATACGTACCTGCGCGAGCATAATGTTCCCTGGCAGGTCGAGGATCTTACCGGTGCGCACGCCCAGGTCAAGCAGCTCGAGCGCGAGCTCAAGAACCGTCTCAATGGCCCGGATGCACCCGAGCTTATCTGCAGTGTGTTCGCGGTGGGTTCCGAGCTGGTGGCCGATGCGCTCATTTCGGCCGGCAAGGCGGGCGAGGTCATGGTGATCGGCAACGATCTGTTCCCCGAGAGCGCGCTTGCCCTGCGTCGCGGTATCTTTACCAATATCGTCTACAAGGACCCGGTGGGTTTGGCCTACCGCGGTGCCAAGACGCTGGGCAATTACTTGCTGTGGGGTAAAGCGCCTGCGGATCCCGTGCAAAAGGGTGCCGTGGAGATGGTGTTTGCCAGCAACGTCGATCGTTACTGCAAGCTCGCGGGCATCTAGCCAGTTTGGGCGGGTACCCCCGCTAGCGACGTGCATTTTTGAGAGAATTCAGCAGCGGTGAGTCCCGGAGAGGGGCATAACGACTGTTTTGAGGGCCTTTGGTGGCGGATTTTGCCATCAAAGGCCCTTAGTTGTGCCAATCAAGCACGGCGCATGGGGCAAATGAGGTGCTTCGGGCTGTATTTGGGACCCTGCGCTGCAGAATACTCTCAAAAATGCACGTCGCATGGGGACCCACCCTGACGGAAGGCGCTATGAGCCCATAGTCGGATGGCTTTGCGGGCCGCGATATGTGCGGCGCGATCCTTGCGACAACCGTTAAACCCCCAAAATCTACCGTTCATCCCATGATGGTTAGGTGAACGTTCACCTAACGTGCCATTTTGCACTACTATAGTGAACGTTCACCTAGAGGATAACGGGCGCACGGTGCACCCGCTCCGCCAACAGAGGGGTTGTTTGATGAAAAACTTCATGGACGATCAGGATTTCCTGCTGAGCACCA
>CAKUOD010000023.1 GCA_934668695.1 uncultured Collinsella sp.
AACTAAAGTGCTATCAAGGGGGATACCATGAATACCGATATGTCTCGTCGTCAGTTTGTTGGTCTAGCCGGCTCGCTCGCTACGGTGCTCGGCCTTGGCCTGGTCGGTTGCGGCGGTGGTGCCGACAAGGGCTCCGCAGCTGGTTCTGCCGCAGCCAAGGACGTGAAGGGCGCTGCGGAGTCCAAGAAGCTCGTCGTGGGCTTTGACAAGTCCTATCCTCCGTATGGTTTTGTGGGCGACGACGGTGAGTACACAGGCTTTGACCTCGACCTTGCTAAGGCCGTTGCCGACAAGCAGGGCTGGGACGTTGAGTATGAGGCCATCGACTGGGATGCCAAGGACACGCTGCTCAACTCGGGCGCCATCAACTGCATCTGGAACGGCTTTACCATGGAGGGTCGCGAGGACGACTACACGTTCTCCGAGCCGTACATGCTCAACGAGCAGGTGCTGGTGGTCAAGAAGGACGCGGACATCAAGAGCTGGGACGATCTTGCGGGTAAGACGGTGATCACCCAGACCGACTCCGCTGCGCAGGACGTGCTCGAGGGCGATCAGAAGGATCTGGCAGCGACGTTTGCCACGCTCGATACCATCGGCGAGTACAACACAGCCTTTATGCAGCTCGAGAGCGGTGCGGTCGATGCCGTTGCCTGCGACCTTTCGATCGCTCAGTATCAGCTTGCCGCCAAGCCCGATGCCTATACGCAGCTTGATGAGCCGCTGTCCAGCGAGCACTACGCCGTTGGCTTTAAGAAGGGCGACACCAAGTCTGCCGACGCCGTGACCGAGTCGCTCAAGGCGCTCTACGAGGACGGCACGGTCAAGGACCTGTGCGACAAGTATGCGGATTACGGTCTGTCCTTCGACAACTGGGTTTTGAAATAGCGGCTTTCCCAGGCACCCGATTTTGCCGTTCAAACCGTCGCTTGCGTACATTTAGTACGCGGCGCTCCTCTTTCACGGCAAACTCGGGCACCTGGAAAACCCGCTTTAGCATTGGGTTCGCTGTTCCGTTACTGTGAAAGAGAGCTTGGGTTGTCTATTCAGGTCATGATGCAGATGCTTGGCCAGGGATTCTTGGTCAGTTTGCAGCTGTTTGTGCTGACACTGCTGGGGTCGATTCCGCTGGGAATCCCTGTGGCGTTTATGCGCATGAGCAAAATCGCGCCGCTTCGCTGGATTGCGCGCATCTATATCTCGGTCATGCGCGGCACACCGCTCATGCTGCAGATGTTTGCCATCTACTTTGCCCCGTACTACGTGTTTGGCATTTCGCTCACGCCCGATTCCAAGTGGACGGCGTGCGTCGTGGCGTTCATCATCAACTATGCCGGTTATTTTGCCGAGATCTATCGCTCGGGCCTGCAGTCCATTCCGCGTGGTCAATACGAGGCCGCCGAGGTGCTGGGCTATTCGCGCATGCAGACATTTCTGTACATCGTGATGCCGCAGGTCGCCAAGCGCATTTTGCCGGCGATGGGCAACGAGATCATCACGCTGGTCAAGGATACGTCGCTGGCGTTTGCCATCGGCGTGGGCGAGATGTTCTCGACGGCCAAGGCGCTGGTCGCCTCGCAGGTGAGCATGGTGCCATTTGCGATTGCAGCACTGATCTACTGGGTCTTTAACTTTGTGGTCGAGATGCTGCTGGGCGCTGCCGAAAAGAAGCTGGACTACTACCACGACTAGTTCGTTCCGTCGTGCTTTTCAAATACATGGAGGTTCCCGTGCTCGGAACGGTAATGGAAATAACGAATGCGCGTAAAGCGTTTGGCGGCAATGAGGTGCTCAAGGATATCTCGCTCGAGGTGAAGCGTGGCGAGGTCGTGGCGATTATCGGACCTTCGGGCGGCGGCAAGTCTACGCTGCTGCGCTGCGCCACGTTGCTCGAGACGCTCGATGGCGGCTCGCTCTCGTTTGGCGACTTGGCGGTCGCGACGGACGCGGGCTCGGGCGCGGTCTATGCGAAGGGCGATGTGCCCAAGCAGGCGCGCTCGCGATTTGGTCTGGTGTTCCAGAACTACAATCTGTTCCCGCACTACACCGTGATGAAAAATATTACCGATGCACCGATCCGCGTGCTCAAACGCTCGCGCGAGCAAGCGGAGGCCCGCGCGCACGAGCTGATTGCGCAGATGGGGCTTACGGGCAATGAGAACAAGGTGCCCTGCGAGCTTTCGGGCGGTCAGCAGCAGCGCGTGAGTATCGCTCGCGCCCTGGCGCTCGATCCGGAAATCCTGTTCTTTGACGAGCCGACCTCGGCGCTCGATCCGGAGCTGACAGCCGAGGTGCTGCGCGTCATCAAGGATCTGGCCGCGCAGGATATGACGATGGTGATCGTGACGCACGCGATGCAGTTCGCCCGCGACGTTGCCGACCGCGTGGTCTTTATGGATGGCGGCCGCATTGTCGAGGAGGGCCCTGCCGAGCAGGTGATCGACCATCCGCGCGAGCAGCGTACGCGCGAGTTCTTGAGTCGTATCGAGGGATAGGCTCAGGTATTAATTGAGGCGAAACCGCCGCAGGTCTTTTGGTCTGCGGCGGTTTTTATTCGCATCGGTGGGGCCCAACAATCGCCTTCCATGCCCGCTTTCTCCTCTCGCCGCTCGTATCCATACGCGTGCCGAAAGGTGTGCATGGACAGGCGGCTGCAAGGGTAGGGTGGTGGCATAGGACATTTGGAGGGTGAGTCGGCTCGGTTGCCGACCATGCTGCTCCCGGGACGGCACCGACCGCGAACTCTCCCCGTTGGCGTCGCGCATTGCGCGCGACCCTGCAAGGAGGTCATCATGGGTGCTCCCAAGACCGGCAACGTAAGGAACGTGGTGCTCGTAGGCCAAGGCGGGGTGGGCAAGACTTCACTCGCCGAAGCCATGCTCCACCTTTCTGGCAAGACCGCCCGTCTGGGCGGCCACGACGGCACCAAGCCCACGCTTGACTATGACCCCGAAGAGGTCAAGCGCGCGTTTTCCATCTCGACGACCATCGCGCCGATCGACTGGAAGGGCGCCCGCATCAACGTGCTCGATGCCCCGTGCTACCCCGATTTTATCGGCGACGCCTTCGCGGCGATGAGCGTCTGCGAGACGGCTCTGTTTGTGGTCGACGCCGAGGCTGGCCCGCAACCGACGACCGTCAAGCTTTGGTATGCGGCCGAGGACCTGCGCCTGGCGCGCGCGGTGTTCGTGAATCGCCTGTCGCGTCCCGAGGCCAGCTTTGCGACCACCATGGAGCTGCTGCAGGAGCGCTTTGGCACGCGTTTGGGCGCCGTAACCCTTCCCTGGGGCGAGGGCGAGGACTTTGACGGCATCATCGACCTGGTGCGCATGAAGGCGCGCCACTGCAACGGCGCCGAGGCTGTTGAGTCGGAGATTCCCGAGGAGTATCGTGCCCAGGCCGAGGAGGCACACGACCATCTGTGCGAGCTGGTGGCCGAGGCCGACGACGAGCTGATGATGAAGTACCTGGAAGGCGAGGAGACGCTGACGCAGGAGGAGCTCGAAGGTCTGTTGTCCAAGGCGATCGCCGAGCGCATCTTTGTGCCGGTCTTTGCAGGCGATTGCATTAAGGAGCAGGGCGTCAACTCGCTGATGGACGACATCGCCACGTACTTCCCGGCACCGACCGACTACGGCGAGATGCCGCTCATCGACGGCGATTCGCTCAAGATCTCGAGCGATGACGACCGCCCGGTGGCGTTTGTGTTTAAGACGCTGGCCGACCCGCAACAGGGTCGCATCAGCTTTATCAAGGTGCTGACGGGTACGCTTGAGCCGGGCCTTGAGCTGATCAACGCCCGCACGCGCAAGAGTGACCGTCTGGCTCACCTGTATGTGATGTGCGGCCGCGACATGACCGAGGTCGGTCACGCCTACGCCGGCGATATCATCGTGGCGCCCAAACTGGCGGCCGAGACGGGCGATACGCTCTCCATTACCGGTAAGGTCGAGGCAGCGGCGTTCAAGTTCCCCAACTCGCAGTACCGCATCGCCATCGAGGCCGAGAACCGCGGCGACGAGGAGAAGCTCTACACGTTTATCGAGAAGGCCTGCAAGGCCGATCCGACCATGAGCATCGACCGCGACGAGGAGACTGGCCAGACCATTATTTCCGCCGTGGGCGAGGCGCAGGTTTCGGTGCTACTCAACCGTCTGGAGGACCGCACCAAGGTTGCGGCAAAGAGCGTGCCGATCCGTATTCCGTATCGCGAGACCATTCGCCGCACGGCGAGCGCCCAGGGCCGCCACAAGAAGCAGACCGGTGGCGCCGGCCAGTACGGCGACTGCTGGCTGCGCGTGGAGCCGCTCATTGGGCCCGACGGCACGAGCGACGGCTATGAGTTTGTTGACGAGGTCGTGGGCGGACGCATTCCGCGTTCGCTCATCCCCGCTGTGGACAAGGGCGTGCAGGAGACCATGAAGGACGGCATTATCGCCGGCTATCCGCTCACGGGCATTCGCGTCGCGGTGTACGACGGCTCGTATCACAGCGTTGACTCCAACGAGATGGCGTTCCGCGCGGCGGCTCGCATTGGCCTGCGCAAGGCGTGCGCCGATGCCGACCCGGTGGTGCTAGAGCCCATCGAGGAGATTACCGTGACCATTCCCGAGAGCTACGCCGGCGCCGTGATGGGCGACATCTCGGCCTCGCGCGGTCGCGTGACGGGCATGGAGACCGATGAGCGCGGCGACACCGTGGTCATCGCCCAGGCGCCGCTCGCCGAACTGACGGATTACTCGACGCGCCTGCGTTCTATCACGCGCGGCACGGGCGACTTTACCATGAAGCCCGCCGGCTACGAGCAGGTGCCCTATGACGTACAGGCCAAGCTGGTCGAGCGCTATGAGGAGGGCCGCGCTAAGTAGCGTGTGGCGTTGCCTGTAACATACGTGCCGATGCAAGGGCCGCTCTGGGTAATCCGGGGCGGCCCTTTTTGATCCCTGGGGGGCGGAGAAAAACGGATCACGTTAGGTTTTGGGGCAGCTTGGTCGGCCCTAGTCCCCCGAGGCCTGGTTGCGGCCGGTGGCGTAGTCGATCTGCACATGCGGCTGCAGGTTGTAGCAATATACGTGGAAGCACAGCGTCTTGCCGCGGTCCTCGACCGATTGCGCCTCAAGTCGCACGCCACGGCAGACAAGTTCCTCTTCGTTATACATGGGCGTGACGCGGTAGAGCACATGGTTGCCTGTGTCGTGGATGTAGTCGAGGATCTGCTCTTCAAACGGCAGCATGCCCGTTTCGTTGAGATAGCGCGTGCCGGTGAGGAGATTCTTGCGGTTGGCGTTTTCGCCGCAGAGCGACCAGGCGATAAGGTGGCAGCGGTTGTAGAGGCTTTGACCCGGAATAAAGTCGTAGCGCTGCTGGTGCCATCCGGCGGGGTGGATACGCGAAATATCCCCGCGCTTGCCTTGACCGAGCGACTCGGGACCCACGCAGGCGAGCGCTTTGCGGGTGCGGCCTAAGCTGTCGAGCTTGGAGAACTTCTTAAAGCAGCCCTCTTCGGTAGCGCGCTCGTATTCATCGAGCGTGAACGACGGCGTGCCGAGCGGGTGCGTGCTGTCGGCGCGAAGGGCAACATAGGGGTTACCCGCGTAGTCGGGAATGCTGCTGAGGTATACGCCGCGGGCGCGGTTGAGGTCGGGGTTTTCCACCTCGTCGATGGGGGTGGCGGCACTATCCGCGGAGGTAACGTTGCCGTTGGTGTTGGTCGCGGTGGACTCGGAGCCATCGCCAGAGTCTTGGCTATTTTGAGAGTCCGAGGAGCTCGCTGTTCCTGATTCGAGCCGGGCAACCAGGTCTGCTTCGTCGTCGGTGCGGCTGGGGCTCTCGTTTTGTTTTTCGGCCAGGGCTGCCGCCTGCTCATCGCTTTGCGGCGACAACAGCTTGGGCGCCCCGTCGAGCGACCCTGTGAACAGCGCAAACCCCAGCACCACGGCGGTGCCGATGGAAAGTACTTGCTTGTAAGCGGGCTTGCGCGACATGGAGGCTCCTAGATGGACGGTTGGGAATCTATCAGTCTAGCAGGAGCCGACAGAGGCCGTTCTGTCGAACAAATACTTAAGATTTGGGACAAACGCTACGGATTCATTTGCCTCATATTTGACGTATGGCTAGATCGAGGTGGAACCGAGCCAATTGAGTTTACATTCGAGAATGCGCTGCTCACCGGGCGTGCTGCTGCCATCGAGTAGCGCGAGGAGCATCTCGGCCGCCTCTCTGCCTTCCTGGTCGACGGGCTCGATGATCGTGGAGACGGTCGGCGTGGTGAGGTTGGTCCAGTCTTCGCAGTTGAGTCCCAAAAGACCGATTTGCTGCGGAAGTAGATGGGCCATGGGCTGGAGAGCCTTGTAGACACGGGGAAGTGCCCACTGATTTTGCACGAAGATAAGGGTTCGCTTGGCGGGGTTGAACTTGTATTTAAAGTACTCGGTAAGCTCACCGACCGACGGCTTGTTGTGGTCGATGGGAATCGCTTTGTAGAGCTGTCCGTTCGCTGCCAGTGCCTCGGCATACCCCTGAAAACGCTCCATGCGGGTGCGCATTTCGGTCATGTTAGCGGCAATGGAGAAAAAGTCCTCGTAGCCGGCATCGAGAAGCGCCTGCGTGGCATTGTACACGCCGTCGTAGAGGTTGGTTTTGATCCAGCTGGTGCCTGGGCTGTAGATGGCCGCGTCAAAAAAGACGACGGGCTTGCCGGCGCGCTTGATGCGGTCGTGGACTGCCTTGAAATTTGCCGTGGGCTGGATGATAAAACCATCGACGCCCAGCGAGAGCATTTTGTCGACATACATGAGCTCGGTCTCGGGGTTAAAGTTGCTCGTGCAAACGACCGTCTGGTAGCCCGCGGGGAGCATGACTTGTTCCATGCCGTTGAGGACGAGGCCCGCCCACTTGTTGGTGTTATCCAAAATGATGATGGCGATGACGTGGGTCTGCTTGCCGGTGAGCGTTTGCGCTTGGGCGTTGGGAACGTATCCGAGTTCCTTGATGACGCGCGCAATCTTTGCCTGCGTCTTCTCGCTAAGCTTTTCTCGTTTGTCGTTGAGGTAATACGAGACGCTTGCCGTCGAGGTTCCCGCCTCTCGAGCGACGTCTGCGATCGTAACGCGCTGTTTTGCCACAGCGACTCCTTCCGACAGATGAGCATTTTCCAACATGATGACTTTGAGTGTTGGTGAGGGATGCGCTTCGGTGAGCGACCTTTTCCTTTCATATGAGTATGCAACAAATGCGGTATACGGGTGGGGTCGAAATTTGTGACCGGCATGCGCATCTGCCGTCTACCGAGAAAATCAAATACTTCTTGACTTTTGAAATCGAGGGTAAAATCGCAGGATTCATTTTTGGTTAAACGCATAACCAAATAGCATAACCAACGCTCTGACCTGCGCGTTTACCGAAATAAGCTGGCATTAAGAAAAACGAGCACCTATATTGGTCTTGTCGAAAAGACAGCAAGTCCAAACGGCAGGGGATGCTCCGGAGGCCTCCGCAAACGGTGTCTTGCGCACGCAACTCTATGAAAAGAGGGAAGCAATGAAGATCGTAGGCGTTGCCGCCTGTACCGTGGGTATTGCCCACACGTATATGGCCCAGAAGGCGATTCAGGATGAATGCGCCGCCCGTGGCATCGAGTGCAAAGTCGAGGCTCAGGGTGGCCTGGGTATCGAGAACGAGCTGACGCAGGAAGACGTGGATTCCGCCGACCTGGTGCTCGAGTCCGTCGACGTGGGCGTCGAGAACGAGGATCGTTTTGAGCAGAAGATGGCCGAGGGCAAGTTCCTGAAGGTCGGCACCTCGGATGTAATCGCCGATCCGGTGAAGATCATCGACCAGGCCGTTGAGATCATCAAGGCGACGGGTGGCGCCGTTGACGCGCCCAAGGCCGAGGCCAAGGCAGAGAAGAAGGCCGTCTCCGCTGCCCCGCAGGCCCCGACACCGGCGTCCAAGCAGTCTATCTTTGCCGATCCTGGTAAGACGCTGCTCAATGCATTCAATACCGGCGTTTCCTATTTTATCCCCATCGTCGTTATCGGCGGCGTGTTTCTCGCCTTCTCGCTGGCATCCGGTACCGCCGGCGCCAACGGCATGGAGGTTACGAATCCGCTGATGGTGAGTCTTAACACCATCGGCATGGCCGGCATCTCCATGATGATCCCGGTGCTTGCGGCATATATCTCCTACTCGATGGCCGGCAAGCCCGCGCTCGCCCCCGGTTTTGTCCTGGGCTACCTGGTCAACAACGCAGTCGTTACCCCTAACGGCAACAGCGTTTCGACCGGCTTCTTGGGCGCCATGATCATGGCGGTTATCTGCGGCTACTTTGTCCGCTGGATGAAGACCTGGAAGGTCAACAACACCATCCAGACCATCATGCCCATCCTGATCATCCCGATTCTGACCTCGCTTGTCCTGGGTATGGCCTATATCTACATCCTGGCCACGCCGCTTGGCTTTGTGATGGACTGGCTTACCGGCGTGCTCGGCAGTCTGCAAGGCGGCTCCGCGGTTGTCCTGGGTCTGGTCATTGGCGTTATGACCGCCTTCGATATGGGTGGCCCCATCAACAAGACCGCCTCGACCTTCACCATGGCCATCATGGCCTCCGGAATCTACGGTCCTAATGGTATGTTCCGCGTCGCCGTCGCCGTTCCCCCGATCGCCTGTGGCCTCGCTGCGCTCATCGCCAAGAACAAGTTCGATGACGCTGACCGTCAGATGGGCATCTCCGCGCTGTTCATGGGCTGCATCGGCATTACCGAGGGCGCTATTCCCTTCGCGGTCAAGGATCTTGGCCACACCCTGCCCGGCATCTGCATCGGCTCTGCCGTGGGCGCGGCGCTTGCCGCCTTCCAGGGCATCGACTGCTACGTTCCGCATGGTGGCTTTATCGTCGCCCTCGCCACCAACAACGTCGCGCTGTTCTGCCTGGACATCGTGATTGGCTCCTTGGTCGCCGCTGCAATCCTGATTGCCATGAAGCCCACGCTCGATAAGCAGGCCAAGTAAACCTTTAAGGACTCCGGTTGTGCGGAGGGATGGATTTGACTCCGCACAACCGCCCCTACACAACAAAATCCATCCGTACTGATAGGGCCCACATCTGGGTCCCAGGGAACTTTTGTCAAAAATCCTCTGGAGAAGGAGAACAAAATGTCCAACCTCACCATCCGCCAGGCCGTTCAGGGCATGCTCAAGCTGCAGGATAGCGGCGATCACGCAACCATGGTCGGCATTGGCCCCATGAGCCCCAACCTGATTCAGGCCGTGTTCGAGCTTGCCAAGGACGAGGATTTCCCGCCCATGTTTATCGCCAGCCGCAACCAGGTCGATATGGACGAGATGGGCGCCGGCTACGTTAACGGTTGGGACCAGACGCGCTTTGCCGCCGACATCAAGAAGGTTGCCGACGAGGTGGGTTACACCGGTCCGTACTACCTGTGCCGCGATCACGGCGGTCCGTGGCAGCGCGACGAGGAGCGTAACGCCCACCTGCCCGAGGACGAGGCCATGGAGCTCGCCCGCAAGTCCTTTGTCGCCGACATGGAGGCAGGTTTTGACCTGCTGATGGTCGACCCCACCAAGGACCCCTATCAGATCGGCAAGGTTATTCCGCTCGACGTGGTGCTTCGCCGCACGATCGATCTTATCGACTACCTTGAGCAGTACCGTCGCGAGCATAACCTGCCCGAGGTTGCCTATGAGGTCGGTACCGAGGAGACCAATGGCGGCCTGACCTCCACCGACAAGTACGAGGAGTTCATTTCTCAGCTGCAGCCCGAGCTCGAGAAGCGCGGCTGCCCCATGCCCACCTTTATCGTCGGCCAGACCGGTACGCTCACCCGCTGGACCGAGCAGGTCGGTCATTACAACTTTAAGAATGCCCGCGAGCTCGCCGACATGGCCAAGCGCTACGGTGTGGGCCTGAAGGAGCACAACGCCGACTATCTGGATGACGCGACGCTGCTCGAGCACATCCCGGCTCACGTGACGGCCTCCAATGTCGCCCCTCAGTACGGCACCGAGGAGACCCGCGCTTACCTCAAGCTCTGCGCTACCGAGCAGATCCTGGTCGACAACGGCCTGTGCGACGATTCCTCCGACCTGTATCACACGCTGCTGGTCAAGGCTATCAAGACCGAGCGCTGGCGCAAGTGGATGACCGGCGATGACGTTAACCTGCAGGTTGATGACATCCTGGCAGACGACGAGCTCAGCCTGAAGATTCTGGATGTCTCCGGTCACTACGCCTTCAACGACCCCGAGGTCAAGGAGCAGGTCGAGAAGCTCTACCGCAACCTCGCTGCCCAGGACATCGACGGCAAGCGCTTTGTGATCGAGCACATCAAGCGCCCGATCAAGCAGTACGTCGTCGGTCTTAACCTCAAGGGCGTCACGAGCCGCATCGAGAAGGCTCTCGAGGACTAGGTAGCTTTCCCTACACGACGCCGGGCCCGGGGCATGTCCCAGCTGCGGGCCCGGCACATAGGACAAAAGGGACATTCCCTTTGTCCTATTTTTTGAGTTTTGGATTCCTTAGAAGGAGTTTGCACCATGAAGTTCTTTATCGATACCGCCAACCTTGACGAGATTGCCGAGGCCAAGAGCTGGGGCTGCCTGGCCGGTGTTACCACCAATCCGTCCCTGTACGCCAAGACCGGCGGTAAGCTCGCCGACTTTGAGCCCCATATGCTCAAGATTGCCGAGCTCTGCGAGGGTCTGCCCGTGTCTGCCGAGTCTACCGCCACCACGGCCGAGGGCATGATCGAGGAGGGCAAGCGCCTTGCCGCCCTCGCCCCCAACATTGTGGTCAAGCTCCCCGTCTGCGAGGCCGGCCTCGCCGCCTGCCGCGCGCTGGCCGATGCGGGCGTGCGTGTCAACATGACGCTCGTCTTCTCGCCGACGCAGGCCCTTATGGCCGCCAATGCCGGCGCCCGCTACATCAGCCCGTTTGTCGGCCGCTTTGACGACATCGCCGAGGACGGCATCTCGCAGCTCGACAATGTCGTGACCTGCATCAAGAACTATGACTGGACCGGCAAGAACGTCGACGACACCGTCGAGATCATCACCGCTTCGGTCCGCACGCCCAACCACGTGACCCAGGCGGCTCTTCTTGGTGCCGACATTGCGACCGTGCCCATGGCCGCTCTCAAGAAGTGCCTGCATCACCCGCTGACCGACCAGGGCCTCGCCTCTTTTGAGGCTGACTGGCAGAAGGTCGTCGCTCAGGCCTAACGAGTGGGTTGCCCCGGCATCGCGTCATCCGGTGCCGGGGTTGTTCTCAAGAGAGGAATTCGTATGACCAACCAGGAGCTGGCGAAGGTCGCCAATGAGGTCAGGAAGGGTGTCGTGACTGCGGTTCACGCGGCCAAGTCGGGACATCCGGGTGGATCGCTCGGTGCTGCCGACATCATGACTTATCTGTACTTTGAGGAAATGAATATCGATCCTGCCGACCCTCACAAGGCCGATCGCGACCGCTTTGTGCTCTCCAAGGGTCACGCGGCGCCGGGCCTGTATTCGGTACTGGCACATCGCGGCTATTTTCCCGTCGAAGAGCTCGAGACGCTCCGCCATATTGGTAGCCGCCTGCAGGGCCATCCCAATATGAACGACGCCCCGGGCATCGATATGTCCACCGGCTCGCTCGGTCAGGGCATCTCTGCTGCAGTTGGAATGGCGCTTGCCGCTAAGCACTGGGGCGACAGCTACCGTGTCTACACGTTGCTGGGCGACGGTGAGTGCGAGGAAGGCCAGGTGTGGGAGGCGGCCATGTTCGCCGGCAACCATGCGCTCGACAATCTTGTTGCCGTCGTCGACCACAACGGCTTGCAGATTGACGGCACGATCGATGAAGTCAACTCGGCCATGCCGCTCGCGGACAAGTTTCGCGCCTTTAAGTGGCATGTGATCGAGCTTGCCGACGGTAACGACATGGCGCAGATTGCCGCCGCCTTTGCCGAAGCTCGCGAGGTGGATGGCGCGCCCGTCGCTATCATCGCCGAGACGGTGAAGGGCAAAGGCGTCTCCTTTATGGAGAACCAGGTTGGCTGGCATGGCAAGGCGCCCAATGACGAGCAGTTTGAGCAGGCCATGGCCGAGCTCGCGGCAGCAGGAGAGGAGCTCTAATGGCAGAGGTCAAGAAAGTCGCCACGCGCGTTAGCTATGGCGAGGCACTTGTCGAGCTGGGCAATGAGCACGATGACTTTGTAGTGCTCGATGCCGACCTGGCTGCCGCTACGCAGACGGGTAAGTTTAAGGCTGCCCACCCTGAGCGCTTTTACGATGCCGGTATCGCCGAGAGCAACCTGATGGGTCTTGCCGCCGGCATCGCGACCACGGGCCACGTTGCTTTTGCGAGCACCTTTGCGATGTTTGCCGCCGGTCGCGCCTACGAGCAGGTCCGCAATTCCATTGGCTACCCGCATCTCAACGTCAAGATTGGCGCCACCCATGCCGGCATTTCGGTGGGCGAGGACGGCGCCACGCATCAGTGTTGCGAGGATATCGCGCTCATGCGCACGATCCCGGGTATGACGGTGATCGTTCCTGCCGATGACATCGAGGCTCGCGCCTGCGTGCGCGCCGCCTATGAGTTTGAGGGCCCGGTCTACATGCGTTTTGGCCGTCTGGCTACGCCGGTTATCAACGACCACGAGGACTATGAGTTCAAGATTGGTCGCGGCGTGGTCGTGCGCGAGGGTTCCGATGTGACTATCGTCGCATGCGGCCTCATGGTCGCCGAGGCGCTCGAGGCCGCCGAGGCGCTCGCTGCCGATGGTGTCGACGCCGAGGTCATCAACATGCACACGATCAAGCCGCTTGATGAGCGCCTGGTGGTTGCCAGCGCCAAGAAGACCGGTCGTGTGGTCACCGCCGAGGAGCATTCGATTGTCGGCGGATTGGGCGAGGCCGTTGCCTCGGTGCTCGCGGAGCAGCATCCAGTGCCGATGCGTCGCGTCGGCGTGCGCGATGTGTACGGCGAGTCCGGCCCTGCGGTTGATCTGCTGCACAAGTACGGTTTGGACGCCGACGGCATCGAAGCCACGGTCAGGTCCGTGTTGTAAGGAAGGTTTCCATGGGATTTGTATCTGCCAACCAAGTGACGATCGGGTATGCCGCCGCCTCGCGCGAGGACGCCCTGCATTATTTGTCCGAGCAGGCCATCGAGCTCGGCTTTGCCGACGATGCTGCTGCTGTAGAGGCGGCCTTCATTGCTCGCGAGAACGAGGCCGAGACGGGCCTTGTCGCCGGTTTTGCCGTTCCGCATGCCAAGAGCGACGCGATCCATACGCCGGGCGTTGCCGTGCTCAAGCTGGCCGAGCCTGTCGAGTGGCCGAGCTTTGACGGCGTGCCCGTCGATGTCACGCTTGCGCTGTACGTGCCCGCCGGCGAAGCTGGAACCACGCATCTGCGCCTGCTTTCCAAGGCTGCCGTGATGCTGATGGACGCCGGCTTCCGTGACAAGGTGCGCGCGAGCACCGATCCCGTCGAGATTGCCGAGCTCATCAACGCCGGACTCGAGGGCTAGAACGGGCTCTCCGTTTCATTAATCGATCCTTCTCCAAGGAAAGGGGCCGCGACGCTATAGACGTCGCGGCCCTGTCTGCGTTTCCCCAGATAAAACCTGCCAAAATAAACCTGTCCCTTTTTGGCAGGTTACTGATTCATGTTGCCGTGGATGTAGGGGGTGACCTCGGGGGAGATGTGGCCGCAGCCTAGGTCGCGCAGCGCGGACTCGATAGCGGCGGGCAGCGGGGTTTTGCCCTTGTCGTCGACGGCGATGCCGCCGAGGGCGGCAATCTTTGCGACATCTGCGGGAGCGGCCTCGATATGCATGCAGCCGCCGACGAGGCGTGCGCGGACCTGAGCCAGGTCAAGATCGTGCAGGTAATCCTCGCAGGCGCGGATTAAATCGACCTTCTCGCGCGTAAGCTCCTCGCCCGTGGGGATGCGCGTGGCCAAGCAGGCGCCTGCCGGCAGGTTCCAGACGGGGTAGCCCCATGCACGCAGCAGCTCGCGCTCCTCGTCTTTGGTAAAGCCGACCTCCATAAGCGGCGAGCGCACGCCGAGCTCTTCTGCCGCACGCATGCCGGGGCGGTAGTCACCGCGATCGCTTGCATTGCTGCCATCGATGACGGTGGGAAAGCCGAGCGACTTGGCGTGGTTGACGATAGCGGTAAAGCCGGCGCGCTTGCAGTGGTAGCAGCGGTCGGCATCGTTGCAGGCTACTTGGGGGAGCTGCAGCTGATCGACCGAAAGATTGAGCACGGGGAGCTTGAAATGCGGTCCCTCATCGGTTTGCCCGTCAACGGACCGTTCAAACGAAGCCTGTTCGGGCGTGCCGATGAGCGGCGTGGTGAGATGGACGAGGAGGGTATTGGTAGGCATGATGCGGGCGCATACGGCGGCCAAAAAGCTGCTGTCAACGCCGCCGGAAAACCCGATTGCCACGCGCCCGTATGCCAAAAGCAGCTGTTCGAGCGCCGATAGCTTGTCTTGGAGCTCCTCTGCGGGTGCCGTGGTGTCTAAAATCATGAAACGATCCTTATCGTTGAGTACTCGGTCGAAAACTATAATCCTACTGGACTGCTTGTCATAAGACTTCTATCTATGTAACGAAAGTGCAATATGGTATATACGTTATATACAAGTTGCCAAATGCGGTAGAGTTGCGGCAATGCGACAGCGAGAGTCGATGGGGGACCGATATGATCAAGGCTGTTATTTTTGACATGGACGGAACGCTGGTCGATACCGAGCGTCTGGGCATCAAGGCATGGAAAGCGCCCGCTGCTGAGCTGGGTGTCGCGATTGATGACACGCTGATTCATCAGTTTATCGGTCGCACGCTGCCCGATGTCATGGACATCCTTGAGGCACATTACGGCAGTAGGGAAACCGCCGAGGCGCTCTATCATCGTCACAAGGAGATTCGCGACGAGATGGTCAAGACCGACCTGGAGCTTAAGGCTGGCGCCGCCGAGTGCATAGACGAGCTGCTGGCTGCGGGCTATCACGTGGGCCTTGCGACGTCATCGCGCCATGTCACGGCAGAACGCAACCTTAAGATGGTCGGCCTCTTTGACAAGTTTGAAACGGTGACCTGCGGCGAGGACGTCGTGCACGGCAAGCCCGACCCCGAGATGTATCTGCTCGCCTGCGAGCGCGCGGGCTTTGCTCCCGAGGAATGTGCCGTGGTCGAGGATTCGCGCAACGGCTGCGTCTCGGGCATTACGGCTGGCTGCCACGTCTTTGCTGTCCCCGATATCGTGCCGCTTCCGCAGGACGTGGTGGACGGCTGCGAGGCGGTGCTCGATACGCTATTCGATCTGACGGCGGCGGTCAAGGCCGTGCGCTAGACAATTGCGGTGTTGAAACGAGCAATTACCCACGTTTGCGCTTAAGCAAAAGGGGCCCGGCAATGGTCGGGCCCCTTTTGCTTAAGCGGCGACTTGGCATACTTGCGGGCGTGCTATAGATACGCGCCCAGGTTGATGGCGGTGGCTTCGGCGTGGTTGCTTGCCTGGGTGCTGGCGCGTTCCAGCAGAAACGGCCGCACGAGTTCTTGGCGGTTGATGTCCTCGGTGGCCGTGACCGCGGTGACGGTGCGCGCGGCGGAGCCGATGCGGACGCGTTTGGTCTTGGCGGCGGGCTTGTTCTCGATCTGCTCCATCAGCAACTGAACGCCCTTGCGGCCAATCTCGTAGCCCGGAGGCGCTACTGTGGTCAGTGGGACCGACCCGCTCCAGGCGAGCGGATTGCCGTCGCAGCCTGCCACGCGGACCTGCTCAGGGACGGAGATGCCTTTATCGACCAGCGCTGAGATGACGCCCGAGGCCAGTACGTCGGTGAGGCCGATGACAAAATCGGGGCGCTCGTCGCCGGAACGCTCGGCGATTTGGGCACCGATGCTGTAGCCGTCGGCTGCGGTATTCCACTCTCCAGCGTCAATGACCTCAATTTTGATATCGGGATGCAGGGCGAGGGCCTTGTGGATGCCAAGTACGCGCAGGGTGAGCTGCATAAATGCCGCTCTGCCCACAACGGTGATATGGCGTGCGCCACGAGCAACGGCGAGCTCGGCGATAATGCGCCCCTGCGCCTCGTTGTCGGCGGCTACGTAATAACCGGGTTCGGAACAGTGGATGTCCAGATGGACAATCGGCACGGGCATCTTGGTCATAGCGGGGTGCCAGTCGGGGGACGCCATGGGCTGAACCATGACGCCGGACATCTGCGTGCCCATAAAGTAGCGCAGGTAATGGTCCTGGAGAATGCCGTCGTTATCGGCGTTGGCGATGAGCAAGTCATAGCCGTGCTTGCGTGCCTCGTTGTGGGCACCGCTGGCAATCTGGAGCGAAAAGCCGTGATCGAGACGGGGGAGGACCAGGCCAAAGGACTTGGTGGTGCCGCCGGCCAGCTGGCGAGCGCTTTGGTTGGGCAGGTAGCCCAAGCGATTGATGGTCTCGTTGATGAGCTTGAGGGTCTCGGGGCGCAGCTTTTCGGGATGGTTGAGCGCGTTGGAAACCGTGCCCAACGAAACCCCGGCCTCGCGCGCGACGTCGCTGATTTTTACCTTTGCCATAGCGGCCCCTTTGATGCGTTTCAAGTACAAGCCAGATTGTAGCATCGCCCGCCCCCAGGGTGTCAAAACCTGCCAATTAGGGACAGGTTTATTTTGGCAGGTTTTATCTGGGGAAACGCCGTTGCCAGCGCGATCACCACGAAGGGGACGGGCACCTTTGTGGTGGTTTGAGCTGCCCGGGCCTTCAATTGTCTCGATCTGTAACATCTGGACGGCAAAACCGGCTCTACCTGTTACAGATCGAGACATAGTGCGGGGGCCGAACCGCAATGTCTTGATCTGTAACGCTAAGCCGGCTTCCGGAGCCCCAGATGTTACAGATCGAGATCTTTCGCCGGGACAGAGCGCCGCCCCGGTCCAAACCACCACAAAGGTGCCTGTCCCCATTGTGGTGGTTTGGACCGGCTGGACGTGTGTGCATCGGGTGGTATCTAAGTTGAGATACCACTTCTGGTATATCAGCTTGCGTTTGCGTGAGTACAATACTCGAACGTTATACGTCTCAGCGCCCCCTGTGCGTGGACGTCTTGCAGTCACGCGAACGAAGGGATTTATCCTATGTGCGGAATCGTCGGCTACACCGGCTCTGATATTGCAAAGAACATCCTGGTCACGGGCCTCAAGCGTATGGAGTATCGCGGCTATGACTCCTCGGGCGTCGCGCTCGAGGTGGGCGAGGGCGCCGCGGCGCACCTCGACGTCATCCGCCGCGTGGGCAAGGTCGCGGGCCTGGAGAGCGAGCTTTCCAACATTGACAGTGACGCTACCTGCGGTATCGGCCACACCCGTTGGGCTACCCACGGCAAGCCCTCCGTCGTTAACGCTCATCCCCACACCAGCTGCGACGGTCGCATCGCCATCGTCCACAACGGCATCATCGAGAACTTCGCCGAGCTGCGCGAGGAGCTGGAGGGCCGCGGCCATCACTTTAAGAGCGAAACCGATACCGAGGTTTTCGCCCACCTGATCGAAGAAGCCTATGCCGAGACGCACGATCTGATGGCCTCCGTGCGTGAGGCTTGCACCCACGTGGTGGGCGCCTATGGCCTGGCTGCCGTGTGCGCCGACGAGCCCGGTGTAATCGCCGTGGCCCGCAAGGATTCCCCGATCGTCGTCGGCGCGGGCGAGACCGGCGCCTACGTCGCCTCCGACGTCATCGCGCTTATCGACGCCACCCGCGACGTCGTGGTACTCGAGGACGGTCAGTTTGCCAAGCTCACGCCCGCGGGTGTCGAGTATACCGACGAGGCCGGCAGCGTTATCGAGCCCAAGGTCACCCACATCGACTGGGATCTGGACATGGCCGAAAAGGGCGGCTATCCCGACTTCATGCTCAAGGAGATCCATGAGCAGCCGCGCGTCGTGCGCGACACGCTGGTTGGCCGTATGACGCCTGCCGGCGAGCTCGACATCGACGAGCTGGGCCTGTCCCTCGAGGAACTCAACGACATCGACCGCGTCTACGTAATTGCCTGCGGCACCAGCTACCACGCCGGCCTTATTGCCAAGAACCTTATTGAGGGCTGGGCTCGCATCCCGACCGAGGTCGAGGCGGCCAGCGAGTTCCGCTATCGCAACCCCATCATCACGCCGACGACGCTCGTCGTTGCCGTGTCCCAGTCGGGCGAGACCGCCGACACCCTCGCCGCCATCCGCGACGCGCGCATCAAGGGCGCCAAGGTCTTCGGCATCACCAATGTGGTGGGCAGCCCGGTCGCGCGCGAGAGCGACGGCGTCATCTACACCAAGGCCAACAAGGAGATCGCGGTCGCCTCGACCAAGAGCTTCATCGGCCAGGTCGTGAGCCTGACGCTGCTGGCTCTGCTGCTGGCGCAGGTCAAGTATCGCCTGACCACCAAGCAGGCACGTATGTTGTTCCGCGAGCTTTCCGATACGGCCGAGCAGATCCAGTGGATTCTGGACACGCAGACCGAGGCTGTGCACGAGGCCGCCCTGCTGTGCAAGGACGCACAGTCCGCGCTGTTCGTGGGCCGCGGCATGGGCGCCGCCATCTCCTACGAGGGCGCGCTCAAGCTCAAGGAGGTCAGCTACCTGCACGCCGAGGCATATGCCGCCGGCGAGATGAAGCACGGCCCCATCGCGCTGATCGACCCGGGCTTCCCCGTCATCGCCGTGGCTACCAAGAGCGCCACCTACGACAAGACCGTGTCGAACCTTATGGAGTGCAAGGCGCGTGGCGCCAAGGTCATCGTCGTTGCCACCGAGGGCGACGAGGAGATCAACAAGATCGCCGACTGCATCATCCGCGTGCCGGCCGTCCGCGACGTGTTCAGCCCCATTACGGCGAGCGTGCCGCTGCAGCTGCTCGCCCGCGAGGTGGCTATCCTGCGCGGCTGCGACGTCGACCAGCCTCGCAACCTCGCCAAGAGCGTCACGGTCGAGTAGTTCGTTCCGTCGTTCTAACGACCAGGGCCCGGCTCCGCATCAGACGGAGCCGGGCCTTTTTGTGCGGAGAAACCACCACAAAGGTGCCTGTCCCCTTTGTGGTGGTTTTGGCAGGTTAGCGAAGCTTGCTGGTTTCGAAGTACTCGGGGAACTGGTCGAGAACCTCGGTTTGGTTGCGGAACATCATGTGCAGGTGCTTGCTCACCAAAAAGCTCGCCTCGATGGGGTCGCGACCGGCGATGGCACGGCGGATCTTCTTGTGCTCGTTCACGATGTCCTGATTGTCCAGAACCTGCGTGGCGGCGCGCAGCCAGCGGAAGCGCTCCAGGTCGGCGTTGGTTGCCTCGAGCCACGACCACACGGTGCTGCGGCATGCAATGCTAAAAATCATGTGATGCATGAGGTTGTCACTCAAAAAGAAGCCGATGCGGTCATCCTCGGCCATGGCCTTTTCCTGCAGCGCGATGGCGCGGTCGAGCTGCTCGATGCCCGCCGACGTGGCGCGGGCGCAGCACTCCACAATTACCTGTTTTTCCAGGTGCTCGCGAATGTAGCAGGCGCTTTCGGCAAGGGTGAGGTTGATGGGTGAGACATAGGTGCCGCTCTGGGGCACGGTGCGCACCAGGCCTTCCTGCGCCAGGCGTACCAGCGCCTCACGTACGGGCGTGCGGCCCATGTCCAAGTCGTCGCAAAGCTGTTTGACGCCGAGCTTTTCGCCCGGCTTGTAATCCAGGTAGACGATCTTGCGTCGAATGGTGTGATAGGACTGGTCCTGTAGGCTCGTTTCCTGCTCGCCGATGTGCATCGAATCTTCCATAGCGCCTCACTGCCGTTGTATCACACTCATATGTCAGTTGTTTATTATGCCGCGAATCAGCTCTCCGTGGTGGGTAATTCAATTACCCGATGGAAGCTTTTGCAGCGCTGTGCCCCGCTCGTTGCCGTATCATAAGCCGTCGCAAACGTGAAATAGAAAGAAGGAATCCCATATGCAACTGGCGAATATCGTACGCGAGCGCTGGAAGGGCGTCCTGTTCTGCCTGGTCATTGCCATTCCCGCAACATTGCTCGGCAAACGGCTCGAGGTGGTCGGCGGGCCGGTATTTGCCATCCTCATCGGCATGGTTCTGGCGCTTGCCTTCCCCAAGGATCGTCGCGAACCGCTCGCTGCCGGCGTCACCTATACATCCAAAAAGATCCTGCAGTATGCGGTTATCCTGCTTGGCTTTGGCATGAACCTCGCACAGATTCTGTCCAAGGGCGCCCAGTCGCTGCCGATTATTGTGGCGACGATCTCGACCTCGCTCGTCATCGCTTTTGTGCTCTGCCGCGTCATGAAGGTTCCGAGCAAGATTGCGACGCTCGTGGGCGTGGGTTCGTCGATTTGCGGCGGTTCTGCCATCGCCGCGACCGCACCCGTCATCGATGCCGACGATCGTGAGATTGC
>CAKUOD010000024.1 GCA_934668695.1 uncultured Collinsella sp.
CCCGTCACGTAGGCGCCGGCGTTCATAAAGAACGGGGACTGACGGCCGCTCTTGAGCGTAAAGCTGCCGAACTTAAGCACGTCGGACTCGACCATAAACTTGATGAACTCTTGCTTGTAAGCCTCCATGCGGGCTCCTCTCATAATCGCGTACATGCCCTCCAGTTTAGCGCAGGCGAGGCGTCGATGCGGGCGCGCTTTACCAAGCAGACGGCCAAAAAACCACCACAAAGGTGCCTGTCCCCTTTGTGGTGGTTGGCTAGCCTTGGGGAGCCCAGGACCAGAAGAGACTGACGAGCGCCACACGCGAGTTGGTGCCGACCTTTTTGTTGATCGAGGCGATGTGTCGATAGAGTGTGGAGCGCGAAAGGAACAGCGATGCCGCCACGTCCTGCACGCTGTCGTCCGATACGACCAGCGCCTCCAGCACATCGTGCTCGCGCTTGGTGAGCTCAAAGGTGGCGACAAAGCCATTAAGTCGTTCGTCAAACGAAAGCTCCTGCGCTTCCAAGGGCACCGTGTCCGCCTGATCGGGTGCGCAGCTCACACCAAGATCGTCGGTGGCAAATGCCAGCTCGCCTTGCTGCACCGCCTCGTCGACATGTCGCCCAAACTGCCCCAACAGCGAAATCGCAATACCCGCAAGCAGCACGAGCGTCGCGGCCACCGCCACCAGCACGTTCCGGCTCAAGATAATCGCCACCGCCGGCGCCGTCACCAACAGCGCGCAGATGCTGTTGATGACGCAGCCCATACACGGCCATAGATACGACCAGCGCGCATACATCGAAATCGCAGCGAACTTCGTGGTAAAGAACACCACAAAAAAGCCCGAGCCTAGGTAGAAGATTATCGTGGCGGCGAGCACGTTGCCACCATTATCGTCGGTGATGAGCGCAAAGAATGAGAGCGCGGACAGCATGGCGGCGCACGTCATGATGATATTCATATACGAGCGTCCGCGCAGGTCGTACAGGACGCCGGCAGCTAAAGCACCTACGACCAGCAGCAGGCGCGGCCAGTTGCCTAAATCGATTACGCCGGCAGCATGAGAAATCGTGAGTCCCACGTTGAGGGCGGCGAACACGCCGGTGAGACCGGCGGTCGCCACTGTCAGGCGCACCACGGCGGCACGAAACGCCGCCTTTGCCTCGGGGTCGCTTTGCCATTTGGCGCCATATTCCAGCGCGTCGACCGACAGCTCGGTAAAACCGGCATCGAACTCGGGATCGGACTCGTCGCGCAGTTTGGCACGGCGAACGCCGTGAAGCAGCACCACTTGGACGATGGCGCAGACAACTAGAACAAACTGCTGCAGAATGCCCGCGGGCAGCACCACATGGTTGAACACCTGGACCATAACGCCCAAGGCATAGGAAAGCGCCGCCGCGCGCGCCAAACAGGGCGTCCGCGCAAAGCGGCGTGCAAAGTTGGCGTGAACGACCGATCCGCAATAACCCAGCGCGCCGCACGCGACCAGAGCCCCAAGGATCATCATGTCAAACCGAACCGCCATGACCATCAACAGCAATGCCGACACCAGCAGCACGCCCGTGATTTCGCTTATCGTATCGATTGCTTGGGGCCGGCGATAGTACAGGATGGGACGCACGAAATAGCCGATCACACTCGAACCGAGGATAATGCTCTCGTAGATGACGGCCTCGCTTGACGGCACAAATTCGGCCACGCGTACGTCAAAGAAGTACTCGCCGGCCAAAAACGTGAAAAAGAAAAGCGCCAGGCACAGAATTTCCCGTATGCCCCGGCGCAGGTATGCGGTTGTATTTCCCAGGTCCCTCATTGGTAACCCCCAGCCGCTTAGATGTCCGGAGAACCATTTTAATAGAGAACGGGTCCTACTATCCACGCGACACCCGAACTGTTACGCATTTGTCCTCGACCGCCCGAGACAGCAGTTGCGATGAAATAGTTCCTGTTCGACCGGCCCGGGCTGTCATTTAGGAACTATTCCACCGCAACTTATAAAGGGGACTGGGTTGTTGTGTCGGAGAAAGGGGAGGTACCCGGGCCGAAGGGTGAAGCTCGAGATCGAAACTCGGGCGTTAGCGCTCGGGAGTCAGAATCACCAGGGCGTCGTGCTCAAAGGGATGCTGAGCCACGCGCACGGTGCCGTCGCCGTTGTCGCGAACGGGCAGCTTGGCAATGCGTTTGTCCTCCATGTCGAGCGCCGTCGCCGTCCAGCCGCGAGCACTATCGAGCTTAAATGTAAGCGCCGTGGTGCGCGGCAGATAGGTGACGACACGCTCGCCGATACGCGCCACGCGAATGGCCTCACGTGCGTCGTCGAGCAGCTCCTGCGCGGGGACGA
This sequence comes from uncultured Collinsella sp., assembly GCA_934668695.1. The sequence continues at coordinate 2,332 of CAKUOD010000024.1, forward strand.
CGGCAAGCGCGTCGTCGGCCGCCGTGGCACCCAGCCCGGCAAGCACATGCTCGATCGCGCCAAAGTCCCACACGCCCGCAAACTGCAGGCACTCTTGCCAGCGGAACGGCATATCAAAGCCCTCGCCCAGGACCGAACCCTGGCTGCGCGACGTCTGCCAGTTCCAAACGCCGTGGGCGCCGTAGGTCACGCCGGCACTGGCACCGGCAAGAATCGACGACCACACGCTCGCGCGGCAGTCCTGCGCGGTAAAACGCCAGTACACGTTGCGCGAGGCACCCATCTGCTCGTAGCAGGGCTCGGAGTTGACCATCGGCTTTTTGGGATAGTTGGCGATAAAGTCCTGCGGCAAGTGCCAAGCCTCGGGCTGGCCCTCGTAGTTGTGGCCGGGCTGGAACATATAGAAGTCCAGGCGGTCCAGATACTGCGCGGGAATCGTGCGGTTGCCACGGTTGATGTGCATGGTACGCAGAGCCTCGGGCGCGCGCTTCGCAACCTCGTCGAGCGCATCCTCGTAATAGGCAATCGCCCCGTCACCGGCAAAGTCCGTGTCGCCCGTCACCACGTAGACAGGGTCGAACTCGCCCAGGTTCTCAACGACGCGGGCAACATGGGCACGGACCTCCTCGCGCGGCATAACCTCGGCACCGCAACGTTCGGCAATCTTGGCACCCCAGGTACCGGGCACGTAGTTGCACCACATGAGCACAAGTGCAGGACGAATGCCGTGCTCGACGGCAGCGCGGCACATGGCGGCGGCGCGATCCCAATACTCCTGGTTGGGACGGGACCAATCAAAGTGCACGCCATCCTCGCTGGCATAGGGCCAAATGCCCAGATCGGGGCAGCAGCGATCCCACTGCGGCAGCGTGTTGATCTGCAGCACATTCATGCCCTGCTCGGCGCGACGGGTCAGATAGTAATCCCAGTCGGCCTCGGAGATGCTGGTGAATGCGCTCCAGCACGTATCGGCAAACCAAAAGAACGGCTTGCCCTCGCACAAGAAACCGTCCTGACGACCGTTGACGGTCAGCTTTCCCAAACTCATCTGCATGTCCTTTCGCTCGATAAAGGAATTGCGAACCGGCAGAAGCTTTCGCGGAAACCCCTGGTGCAAAAGCCCCTGTCGCTTAGCAAGCCCTTGTGGGCGGGCATCTCCCGTCCCAATCAGTCTACCTTGCAAGAAGGGCCCCGCCGGGCTTGCGCCTGACGGGGCCCTGTCGTGTAGGTAAGGTCGTATGCGACCGAATGGCTTGGCCTTAGGCCTCCATCTCGGCGAGCTCCTCCTTGGAGAAGCCGGTGAAGTAGACCACCACAGCAGCCACGACGCAGGCGACAACCATGCCGATGATGGCGCAGATGGTGTTCTCCATGCCGCCCTGGAGATAACCCAGGAAGACCAGGAAGTTCGTCGCCATGGCGCCAACGTAGAGGGTAACGTGGAGCAGCGAGGAGACGAGGGCACCAGCGGCACCGCCGATGATCATGCCGATCATGGTGCGACGGAAGCGCAGGATGGTACCGAAGAGCGCGGGCTCGGTAACGCCACCGAGGAGTGCGGACACCACGTAGCCGGCGCAGAGGCCCTTCTCCTCCTTATTGCGGATGCGGAGGAAGGCACCGATAGCGCAGCCCCAGACAGCGGTCATAGCGCAGTTGGTAGCAACGAAGAGGAACGGGTCGCTGCCGACCTGGAGGATCTGCACCTGGGCGAGCATGATGACGGGCATGTGCATGCCGGCGACCACGAAGAGCTGCCAGAAGGCGCCGAGGATCATCATAGCGAGCGTGGTGAAGATGCCGCCCATGTTCTGCAGGCCAAAGAGGAGTGCGGCGATGCCCTGACCAAGGAGGTTACCAACGGGGGCAAGAGCGATGAACATGATGGGGACAACGACGATCATCGTGAAGAACGGAGCAAACAGCGTGGAGAGGACGTCGGGGACGTGCTTCTTCATGAACTTCTCGACAACTGCCAGAACCGGAATCGTCAGCATGATGGGAAGAACGGTCTGGGAATAGTTGGTCGCGGTCATCTGATAACCGTAGACGCTGATGGCGCCACCTTCAGCAGCAGCGGAGATGATGCTGGGCGCAATGAGGATAGCGCCGCTCAGCATGCCGAGCATGGGGCTGGCGCCGAGCTTTTTTGCGGCGGCGTAGCCCAGGAAGATCGGCAGGAAGTAGAAACCGGCCTCGTAGAGCGTCGTGTTAAAGAACGTGTACGTCGGGTCGGTGTCGCTCAGCAGACCAAAGACCTGGGGGCCGAGGACAACTGCAAAGGTGCGGAACAGACCGGCGGCCATGATCAGCGGAATGAGCTGAGTCATCGTGCCGGAGAGATAGTCGAGAACTGCGTTCCAGACGCCCTTAGGGGTCAACTTCTCCTTGGGCTTGTCGGCATCGAGGTTCTCCTCGACGGCCGCACCCCTCGTAACACCGGAGATGGCGACGAACTCGTCGAGCACCTTGGGCACGTTCTGGCCGATGATGACCTGGAGCTGGCTACCGGAGAACTGACAACCCAGAACACCCTTAACCTTCTTGATCTTCTCCACGTCGGCCTTGCTGTTATCCTTGAGCGTCAGACGCAGGCGCGTCATGCAGTTGGTGGCGATGGTGACGTTTTCCGCACCACCCACGAGCTCGAGGACATCGGTGGCAATCTGCTTGTTATCTACTGCCATGGGACCCCTCCCCATATCTTCGTGTGCCCGATTACCTAGATGCGGGCACGCCTTTGGCTCGGCGACTATAACCCCTTACGGTTGCCGAACCCTTGGACACGCTGTCGTAAACAAGGTGTTTACTGAACGTTTACGGGCTTTAGTTTACACGGAACGCCTAATTTGTGGCAATTTTGCCGTCTATAGTCCGGTGAACGGTAGGAAATCGGGGGTGAACGTATCTAAATGGATGAGGACCGTCTCTTTGCCAACGTTTAGCTATATGGCTGTTTACGTGGGTTTTTCCTTTAACTAGAACCTCATAGCCTTGTTGATGTCTTAACAAAAGCCCTGATAGACGGTAGTAAACATACGTTTAGTAGTTCATTGGGTGTTCAATTCGACCGTTTACCGAGTTCATCTGCACGTTCTGCAATTCTGTATTAAACTAAACATGTTTAGATTGTATTGCCGCAGATGTTTACCGCTCGCGGCGCAAAGGAGGCAGCTCATGGAACTCAAATCGTGCACCTATGCAACCGTCACCACCTTGGGCGACTTTGGCCCCTGGATCAGCAAGGTTGTGCTCGACCTGCCGTGCACCGTGCGCGCCAACGACATTGACGCGCACTCCTTCCATATATATGTAGAGCGCCACGAGCGCTCGGGCGAGGTCCTGATGCGCAAGGAGCGCGGCGCCGACCACGCCGCGCCTTCTGTGGGCTACGTCGATGTGCTCGCCGCCTATCCGTGCGATGAGTGTGGCCGTAAGCTCGCCTTTGGCACCCACGTGGCGCTCGAGGTCGCCGAGCAGCGCCTGACCAAGACCATCGAGGGCGGCGTGATGGGCTCGCGCATGCTCGATGACCAGCTGCGCATCACGCAGCTCGCAGCCCTTCCCGGCAACGACGGCGATGACCCCACCTGCGGTCTGGTCTTTGACGCCTGCCGCGGCGACATCTGCCCTGCGCTCAAAGGCTGGAGCAACGCCACGCAAAAGACCGCCGTCAATGGCATCGCACTCGAGTACGGCTTCTTTGAGCCGAGCTTTAAGGCCGAGGACTCGGCATGCTTCAATCCCTTCGCGCCCGAGGCCACAGTCGTGCCCCAAAAGGCTCCGCTCGTGGTGTATCTGCACGGCGCCGGCGAGGGCAAGGGCTCCACGCAGGGCGAGGGCGCCACGCGCGCCTATATCGGCAACCGCGTGACGGCCATCAGCCAGGCGCAGATTCAGCGCTATTTTGGCGGCTTTGCTTGGGTGCTCGTGCCGCAGTCGCCCACATTTTGGATGGACAACGGCGTCGAGCAGCTCGGCCACTCCAACCAGAGCATCTACTCCCCCGTGCTCAAGGCGCTCATTGACGAGTTTGTCGCCGAGCACGCCGACCGCATCGACACCGACCGCATCGTGGTCGCCGGCCTGTCCAACGGCGGCTTTATGACGCTGCGCCTGTGCGCCGACTACCCCGATTTCTTCGCCGCGGGCCTTCCCTGCTGCGCGCCGTGGTACAACGCCACGGACGAGGACGTCGCCGCCCTGGCCAAGACGCCGCTGTGGTTTACGCACTCCAAGGGCGACGAGCTCGTGTCTCCGCAGGAGACCGTGCTGCCGCTCACGGCTCGTCTGCGCGCCGCCGGCGCCAACGTGCACCTCACGTACTTTAGCCATGTCGAGGACCTGACCGGGCGCTACCGCGAGGCCGACGGTTCGCCCAAGAAGACGTTCAACCATGGCGTGTGGATCCACCAATTCAACGACCTGTGTTATCAAGACTTCGACGGGGGCAACGTACTCATCGACGGCGAGCCGGTGGGCTGCTGGGAGTGGTCGGCCAGAGTTTCGAGGTAACCATCCCATCGGGGCCCTGACCTTTAGTTTTGTAAACGTCCTCGCGCATGAGTCCCGCTTATCCTGCTCCTTCGGAGCAACGGATAAGCGGGAGCCGCGCTGCGGAATGTTTACAAAACTAAAGGTCAGGGCCCCTAAGTTAACGTTGTTCGAAACGCTGGGCGAGCGCTTCTAGCGGGCCGCCGGGTCGGTGGCGATGGGGGCGTGGGGTCCCGTCTTGCCTTGCGCGTAACTGGCTGAAATGATTTTGGTTGGAGCTGTTTTTATGTCCCAGAATTTGACTCGGGTGATTGTTACTACTGATATGGAAGTCGATGATATGAACTCGCTCGTTCATTTGGCTCTGTATCTTAACTTGCTTGATGTTCAGGCTGTGGTGTATACGGCTTCGCAGTATCACTTTCTTGGGGATGGGGTTCATACGCTCGGCGAGGTGAATCCGCATTGGCGGACCAAAGGGCGTCGCTCTTATGAGTGGGAGGTTGTGCCTCATGAGCCCGATCCCACGGCTGGGGAGCTTCGTGAGTATCGACCGTTTCCTGAGCACTGGATTGAGAGTCTCTGGAGCAATGAGTATGCCCAGGCTTGGCCGCAGTTGCAGGCGAATGCCGCTGCCGCCGGCGAGCCGCCGTTTCCCACGCCGGCCCAGATGATTGAGCGTACGTTTGTAGGCAATGTTGCCTTTGAGGGCGATGTGCACGAGGAGACTGAGGGGTCGCGCGTGATTGCGCAGGCGATTTTGGATGATGATCCGCGCACGCTTTGGCTGCTCAGTTGGGGCGGCATGAACACCATCGTCCGTTCTTTCATGAGCATTGCTGAGCGATATCGCGATACGCCCGAATGGTCTTCTGTGCAGCAGCGCGTCTATCAGAAGGTGCGCGTGATGGGCGTTTCCGATGGCGTGGGGCAGGACAATTCTTGGCTCGACCACGGGCGTGAGCTCTTTCCCGAGCTCATCTTTTGGTGCGTGCCCTATATGTATGGTGGCTATGTCGACGCCAAGATGGCTCAGCCCGATACGTTGCCGTTGTTCCAGGCGCCTTGGCCTGAGCAGAATCTCACACAGGATAACGGCACCCTTATGGCCCGTTACATGCTCTATGGCGATGGCAAGGTGTACGAAAACGAGCCTGAGCGATTCCAGTTTGGCAAGCATGCACGCTTGGACTGGGGCTTAGAGGGTATGTCGGCCTTGCAGTTTGAGCGCGGCGACTTTATGGCCGAGGGCGATAGCATGACCTATATTCCGCTGCTGCCCTTTGGCCTGCGCGGTATCGACAATCGAGACTTTGACACGTTGCTCGGGCGTATGTTCCTTGACGGACATCCTGACTCGAATGCGCCCGCGGGATTTGCGGCCATAGGCACGCCCGTCGATGGCAATCCTAATCCCTATCTGCGCGCCTACCAGGAAGACTTTGCCGCCCGCGCGCAATGGTGCGCCCATGATCCGGCCATCTGCTCGCATCCGGCGCATGTTGTCGAGGTCACGGCCGACTGCAGCGCCGCAGCCGGCGAGCGCATTGCCCTCACGGCGACCGTCATCGACCCCGACGACAAGGGTTTCGATGCGCATTGGGATGTCGCCGTGGACCCGTCGGGCTATGCGGGCGCCCAGGATCTGTCACTGTGGCAGGAATGGACGGTGGACACCGCTTTCATCGTGCCCGCCGACGCACGACCCGGCGACCGCTTCGTGCTCACCCTCACCGTACAGACGCGCGCCGAGCGCCCCTGCACCCGCTACTCCCAGGTCGCTGTAACCGTGGCATAACAAGGACGGCGCCAATATTCGACATAGAGTGTCCCCCAGGCGCCAAACGAGCGAGCGGGCACTCATTGGGGACGTACTTAAATGAGTAGTTTCACTCATTTAAGTACGTCCCCAATGAGTAGGTGAAAAATGGGCCATGTGTCCCAGTTGTGGAGACCTCTTGAGCCGTCTGGGTATCGTGAAAGATTGTCTGCTCCCCCATCATCAAAAGTGACACACGCTACCTGTTGATGGGAGGCAGCCATGGGCTTCTTTGACAAGATGTTCGAGAAGAAAGAGTGCGCGATTTGCGGTACCGAGCTGGGACTTTTGGGAAAGACCAAGATCAACGAAGGCTACCTGTGCAAAGAGTGCGTCGGCAAGCTCTCCCCCTTCTTTGGCGGCTATCGCTCCAGCACCGCGGACGACATCCGCGAGCAGCTGGCCTACCGCGAGGCCAATGCCGAGCGCCTGGCGTCGTTCAACCCCACGCGCACACTCTCGGCCGGGCGCACCAATATTATGCTCGACGAGGATGCGGATCTGCTGATCATTACCTCGCAGACGCGCTGGCGCGACGCCAATCCCGACATCATCGAATTTTCGCAGGTGCTCGGCTGCGATATGGATATCGATGAGCACCGCACCGAGATCTATCGCGAGACCAAGGACGGCGAGCGCAAGAGCTACGACCCGCCGCGCTACGACCTGGATTACGACTTTAACCTGACCATTCACGTCAACACCCCGTACTTTACCGAGATCAACTTGCGCGTGAACGACTCCACCATCGATCAGCGCGGGTCCATCGAGTACCGCGAGGCCAAGCGCCAGGCAACCGAAGTCCGCGACGCGCTGGTGCAGCTGCGCCAGGAGACGCGCGACAGCGTCGTGGCCGCCAAGGCCCCCAAGACCGCGGTCACCTGCCCCTTCTGCGGCGCGACCACCATTCCCGATGCCAGCGGGCGCTGCGAATACTGCGGCGGCGCCATCGGCGCATAGCCCTCGGCACGGAAAGGACCGATCATGGCCTTCGAGAGCGTTAACTATCAGTGCCCCGCGTGTGGCGGCCCGCTGCATTTTGCCAGCGCCGAGCAAAAGCTTGTCTGCGACTACTGCGGCTCACGTTTTGAAGTCGAGGAAGTCGAGGCCCTGTATCGCGAGCGCCAGGACAAGGCAGACGCCAAAGCCGATGCGGCAGCTGCAGCGCCCAAGCCCGCGGCAGACGCCGCGGTGCAGGATCTTGCCCAAAACGCCGGCTATATCTGCTCGTCGTGCGGCGCCGAGCTGATCTCGGACGGCACCGTCGCCGTCACCACCTGCCCGTACTGCGGCAACCCCGCCGTGGCACCCGGTCAGCTCTCGGGCGACTTCTCCCCCGACCTGGTGATCCCGTTCAAGCTCGGGCGCGACGACGTCATGGCCGCGCTCAAGGAGCACTACAAGGGCAAAATCCTGCTGCCCAAGAGCTTTGTCACCGGCAACCATATCGACGAGGTCCAAGGCGTCTACGTGCCGTTTTGGCTCTACGGCGCCCGCGTGGATGGCGAAGTGTACTTTGACGCGACCAACGAGACCGTAACCGAGGAATCCGACCGCACCGTCACAACCACCGACCACTACGATGCCTACCGTAAGGGCAATATCTCGTTTGAGCGCGTGCCCGTTGACGGATCGTCCAAGATGCCCGACGGCCACATGGACGCCATCGAACCGTTCGATTACGACGCGCTGCGCCCGTTCTCGGTCGCCTACATGCCCGGCTACATCGCCAACCGCTATGACGAGGACTGCGAAACCTGCAAAGCGCGTGCCGAGCGCCGTATGGAAGAAAGCACCATCTCGGCCCTGCGCGAGACCGTCGTCGACGAATACGACGACGCCACGGTCGAAAGCAAGCAGCTCGACTACACCTGGGAAGACAGCGACTACGCTCTGTTCCCGGTGTGGATGCTCTCCACCTCGTGGAACGGCAAGAGCTACCTGTTTGCCATGAACGGCCAGACCGGCCGCATGGTCGGCGAGCTCCCCTGCTCCAAGCCCAAGCTCATCATCGCCTCGCTGCTGTTCTTTGTGATCGGATTTGTCCTCTCCCAGATTCTCTTTATGGGCGAATACGCCTTCGATCCGGATTACCTCACCTTTGATATCGAGGGCATCCTCATCAACATCGTGGCGCCGCTGATCATCGTGATCATTGGAGACGTGCTGCTGGTAGGCCAGCTCAAGACGGCCAACGAGGCGACCCACGCCGACGAGTACTGCGGCGAGCTCGACCTGGTCGAAAAGCACGACACCTTCAGCCATACCGAGACCACCGTCGTCATGAAGGACAACAAGGACGATTAACCATTCTGACCAATACCACCCCGACTTTAACGAGAAAGGAAGATCACCATGGGACTCTTGAAAGCTGGATTGGGAGCTGCCGGCGGCGTCATGGCCGACCAGTGGAAGGAATTTATCTATTGCGAATCGATGCCCGCTGACGTCTTGGCCTGCAAGGGCGTCAAGCGCACCGGCGGCCGCAGCTCCAACACGCACGGCGAGGACAACGTCATCTCCAACGGCTCCGTCATCGCCGTCAACGACGGCCAGGGCATGCTCGTAGTGCAAAACGGCAAGATCATCGAGGTCGCGCTTGAGCCCGGCGAGTTCGTCTTTGACACCGGCAGCGAGCCGAGCGTCTTTAGCGGCAACCTGGGCGACTCCATCAAGGAGACCTTCGCCAATATCGGCAGCCGCTTTACCTTTGGCGGCGACGCGGGCAAGGACCAGCGCGTCTACTTCATCAACACCAAGGAGATCATCGGCAACAAGTACGGCACTGCCTCGCCCGTGCCCTTCCGCGTGGTCGACAACAATATCGGCCTGGACGTCGACATCTCCGTGCGCTGCAACGGCGAGTATTCGTACCGCATCACCAACCCGCTGCTGTTCTACACCAATGTGTGCGGCAACGTGACCGATAGCTACACGCGCGACAAGATCGACAGCCAGCTTAAGTCCGAGCTGCTCACCGCCCTGCAACCCGCCTTTGCCAAGATCTCGGAGATGGGCATCCGCTACAGCGCCATCCCCGGCCACACCACCGAGCTCGCCCGCGCGCTCAACGAAGTCCTCTCCGCCGACTGGCGCGACCTGCGCGGCGTCGAGATCGTGAGCTTTGGCGTTAACTCCATCGCAGCCTCGCAAGAAGACGAGCAAATGATCAAGGACCTGCAGAAGGCCGCAGTCATGCGCGATCCCACCATGGCGGCAGCCAACATTGCCAGCGCCCAGAGCGACGCAATGCGCGCGGCAGCCGCCAACCCCAACGGCGCGATGGCAGGCTTTATGGGCATGGGCATGGCAGGTGGCATGGGCGGCATGAACGCCAGCCAGCTGTTCGCCGCCGGCCAGGCACAGCAGCAGGCCGCCCCGCAGCCGGCTCCGGCACCCGCTCCCGCACCGGCTCCTGCCGCTGCCCCCGCGGCCGGCACATGGACCTGCAGCTGCGGCGCCACCAACACCGGCAAGTTCTGCTCCGAGTGTGGCAGTCCCGCACCCGCCCCGGCACCGGCCAAGTGGTTCTGCCCCAACTGCGGCAGCGAAAACGGCGGCAAGTTCTGCAGCAACTGCGGAACGCCCAGGCCCTAGCCCCTCTATCTGGTAATTGGCGGGGGATCCGCCGCCCCCGCTCCTGCTTCTATGGGTTTCGTTCGATTAAGGAGGACACCATGAAGACAACGTTCAAAAAGTCCGTACTCGCATTCCTGACATGCGTCCTGGCGCTCGCCTTTGCCCTAACGGGCTGCAGCGGCGGCGGCAAAGACCCCAAGGCCGACTTCGTTGGCAGCTGGGAACTCTCGGGTGGAACCGTGGAGGGCGAAGAGCTGACCGATGAGTACATGAAGATGCTCGAGGATTGGGGTGTCCACTGCGTCCTGATTCTCGATGAGGACGGCACGGGTGCTCTCGACCTGTTCCTTGAGGTTGTCGACCTTAAATGGGAGGCAAAGGACGCCACCACCGTAACGATCACCGCCGAAGACGAGTCGCACGACATGAAGCTCAAGGACGGCAAACTCATCCTCGAAGAGGATGACGGCAATCTTGTCTTTACCAAGTCCGACAAGGATCTGTCCGGCACGGTGAAGAAGGATCGCGAGGCAGCCGAAAAGGAAGAGGAGATCGATGAGGCCGTCGAAGACGACGACGTCCAGAAGATTGAAATCTCCCCCGCCGTCACCGTCGCCGATGACGACCTGTGCACCATCACCATCACCGAGAAGTTCAAGGACGAGTGGGGCGACATCGGTTTTGTCGTCAACATCACCAACAAGAGCGACAAGGACCTGACCTTCTACGCTCCCAGCGGTAAGACCAACGTCAACGGCACCATGAAGGAGCCCTGGTTCTCGGCTCACCTGATGCCCGGCACCAACGCCACCGAGGAATTCACGTTCTCGAGCGGCGAGCTCGATAGCCTTGACGACCTGGTCAACACGACCATCGGCATCGATGCCTATCTGACCGATTCCTACGAGGACGTCGCCTCCTACAGCGCAACCATCGCGTAACGGCAGACATCTACAGCCGCGGATTGGCGGACACATCCGCGCACACAAGACGGGGCCGCAGGAGTTGATCCTGCGGCCCCGTCGCTTTGTGGTGGTGCGCAACGAGCGCTAGCGTTCCATATTGGGGACGATGCTGCCCTCGGTCACCGCGTGCACGGCCAGGCGCATGATGTTGTCGTAGCCGGTCTTGCTCAGGATCTCGGATATGCGGCGCTTGATGGTGCCTTCGCTCATAAACAGCTCGGCCGCGATCTCGCGACGGCTCTTGCCTTCGCAGGCCAGACGCAGGATTGAAAGCTCAACGTCGTCGAGAGCCGCCGTGCCCGAAAAGATGCTCTCGGGCGGCTTGGGAAACGTGCAGTAACCCGCCAGCGTGGAGCGCATCACGGCAAACAGCTCGTCGATGCCGACATTTTTGTACACAAAGCTGTCAACGCCGGCCTCGCGCGCTTGGTCCACAAACGTAATCTCGGGCATGCCCGTCATGATAATGATGCGGCACTCGGGCAGTTGCTCCTTGATACGCGCCGCCGCCACGATGCCGTTGGAATCGTGCTCGGTGCACACATCCATCAATATCATGTCCGGACGCTCCTTGAGCACAACGTCGAGGGCGTCGGACGCATCGGCAATTGCGGCGACAACGGTCATATCGGGCTGGTCGCCAACGGAGCGCGCAAGGCTCTCGCGCAAGATGGCCTGATCTTCGACTATAAGGACGCGAATCATGAGCTTCTCCTTTGGACCGTGACGTCGGGGCTCAGCGGGATGGACACCTCAAGCGTAAAGGGCGGGGCGGCGTGGACCTCCAGGCTGCCGCCCAGATCTTGTGCGACATGCCTCATACCAGGAATACCCGTTCCCTCGCGATACGATACGGGAGCGGGTGCGCCGTCGTTGGAAATGGTCATGCGCGCGACAGCGCACCCGTCCGGCGCCTCCTGCCACAAGCGTACCTGGACCTGGTGGGCCTGCGCATGCTTGGTGGCATTGGTCGAGGCCTCGCGAATAATCTGCAAAAACGCCGCGGCGATGCGCGCGTCGTCGGGAAGCGATCCCTCAACATCAATCTGTACGCTCACCAGACCAAAGGCATGAACGATATCGCCCAGCTGCTCTGCCGGCTCGCTGGCGCCGCCACTGCGCAGGTCGGCGGCGATCGAGCGCAGCAACGGATCGATCTGCTCGAGCGATTCGTCGTCCAGGCGCCCCTCTTCCAGATAGCGATGGAGAATGGAAAGGCGCTGCCCGATCACGTCGTGCACGCGGGCACGCATACGCAGGTAGGCCGCGTTGTCCGCAACTTTCTTAACCTCTTCGATCTGAGCCTGGAGTTCCTGGCCCGCAAGCTCGAGCAAGTGGTTGGCCTGCGCCAAACGGTCGTGGGCATGCGCGTACTCCGTCACGTCCAAGCCAATAATGCGTTCGAACGAACGACCCGAAACCATAACATCGTCGCGCACAAATAGGCGAATCTCGGCGGAAGAAATCTCGATTACCGCACGCGCCTCACCAAAGCGGTCCAAGTCGATTCGAACGCGGTTTTTGCTGCTCTCGGGCATCTGCGCGCTGAGTTTTCGAAGGCCGCTCCACGTATCGCTCATGTCGTGCAGGTCGGTAGGCATGTGAAGCTCCACGAGGTTCTTGCGCATGCAGCGGTTCATGAGCAACGGGCGGCCCTTCGAATCCAGATACAGAATGCCCACGGGAATCACGTTGATAGTCTCGATCGTCGAGAACGCCGTGATGTCCTCCTGGCGGTTGCGCACATCCATCAAAAGCGCCGCGATGGACCGGAACAGGAAGAACGCGCCCTCCGCGATAAGGACCGCGGTCCATGACGGGCCCATGGCATAAACCACTGGCGGCGTCACGGCGGCAACGAGCAGCAGTTCGGCCAACATAACGGGGCGACGATAGTGCACCATAAGGACCACGCCATAGATAGCGATCGCGGCGTTGAGCCATAGCAGTCCGCCTGCCGCCTCAGCGGCGACGTGAGGCGGCGCCACCAAATACGAGCCAGACAGCGCGAACAGGACGACAGCCGAGATAATCAAGTGCAGCACAAGGCTCGCCTCGTAGGCGCAAATCACTTTGCGGTTGAAGGGCGAACGACGCGATGCGATGAGCGGAACGTGGATGGTCTGCAGGCACGCCGCTAGGGCAAAGACGACGTCAAGTGCGACAATCTGGGGAAGGATAAGCGGGATCTGCATCGTCACTCACCCGCCCGCGGCATCAAGACAATCATGCGTAGCTGGCCGGGTTCGCCCTCAAGACGATACGCCACGTTGCGCCCCTGCAGCGCACTTTCGAGTTCGTGGGCGGCCGGCGTCTGCGACAAGTCTTCCTCGTCATCGGAAAAGAGCGTGGCACGCAGCTCGACGCTGCAACGGTCATGGTCGCTCAGGTGATACATGAGCGCCGGATGGTCGGTGGTGTAGGCGAAGAACGCAAAATCGTACACGCAGTCGTACAGCGCGCTCACCGCGCTGGCGTGCATCGGGCGTCGTATGGCGATGATCGACGCACAGTCGATATCGATAGTGCGCAGGTCACTTGCCAGCTCATTGGCGATCAGCTGAATCCGGTCGCGGTCAAAGCCGCTCTCTCCGTGCTGCGCCAAGGTGAGCGACCCCTTGCGCTTGCAATAGGCAACGAGCATCTTGGCGCACTGCAGCATGCGGTAACGCTCGTGCGAAGACGCCTCGTCGGTCAACGGCGGCAGCGAGCTCAGCAGGTCGTACATCTCTTCGAGCGCGCGAGCAAGCGCCTGGTCCACGTCTTGGACCAGCAGGGTCTCGGCCTCTTGATCTGCCAGATGCGTCTTAAGGTCGTAGTCGGCCGTGAGCAGTTCGTTTTGGCGCTGCAGCTCCATGCGACGATGCGCCAGCTCGCGGTTGAGCTCGTTGAGTTCCGACACGTCCTGGGCAAGCAGGGCCGATCCGCCCAACAGCGGAAAGGCGCGATACATCACATCGGGATCGGGCGCCACGGCAAAGGCGTGGGCATGCCCGTGCTCCTGGGCCCGCAGCTCCTCGCGCACACCCTCCGGCATTGGCTTTGACACCGGTGTGGCATAGACTTCCCGCAGGTCGCGCGTCAGCACTTTAAGATCGAGCGGCAGCGTGTCGAAGATGCCGGCGATATCGTGATACGACGGGATGACGCCGCAATCGAGGCAGATCTCCATCGTTACCACGCACAGCACGCAGTAGACGAGCGAAAAGTTGAGTTTCCATGCCCAAGGCACGCGTAGGGCGTATGAGATGGCAAAGAACGCGCCGCCCAGCAGCACGAGTGCCGCCGTGCCCGAAAAGCGCTGAATGCGGAAAGACGCAGA
>CAKUOD010000025.1 GCA_934668695.1 uncultured Collinsella sp.
CTCGATTATGAGAAGGCCGAGAAGCTCCTGCGCCTGATGGGCGTCAAGGAGGAGAAGGCGATTCGTAACCTGCTGGGCTACGAGGACAACACCGCCGGCCGCATCATGACCTCGGAGTTTGTCTCGCTGCCCGCCACGGCGACGGTCGGCGATGCCATCGAGGCGATTCGCAAACTCGACGAGGATTTTGAGAGTGTCTATTACGTCTATACCGAGGATCCGAGCGGCATGCTGACGGGCGTGCTTTCGCTGCGCACGCTGATCGTGGCCGACCGCGACGCCACGCTGGGCCAGCTCGCCTATCGCGATCTGGTCTACGTGTCGCCCGACGAGGACCAGGAAGACGTGACGGACGAGATGACCAAGTACGACCTGGTTGCCATCCCTGTCTGCGACGAGAACCGTCATATCCTGGGTATCGTGACCTTCGACGACGCCATGGACGTTATCGCCGAGGAGCATCAGGAGGACTTGCAGATCGCCGGTGTCGGCTCGGGCGATAGCGCGTCGGACGACTCGACGAACGTGCTCAGCTGGTTCGTGCATCGTCAGTACTGGGTCGTCGTGTGGGGCATCGCCTCGTGCATTATGGCGACGGTGCTGGGGACGGCGCTGGGCTCCGCGCATCTGGTGGTGTTCCCCATGTGCGCCATGCCGCTCGTGCTGCTGGCTGCCTCGCGCATGGTGTCGTTCGTCAAGAACTACTTCCTCGAGTACGACGGTCACGACGACGAGCCCAAACCGTACCTGGGATTCTTCTTCCAGAGCACGGGTATGGGCCTGATCCTTTCGCTTGTTACTTACCTGTGCGCGCAGCTGGTGCGCACCGCCGCGTTCCCCGATGCCTCTATGTTTGAGGAGCAGCTCTTTACCGGCTGCTTTAACATTGCCGCCATCATCTGCCTGGTGGGCAACATGAGCGCCGTGATTTACCTGATGGTGCTGTTCTGGCGCGATGAGCACGACCTTAACACGTCTGGTACCGCCATGAACGTCATCGCCGTCATGATCTCGTGTGTGGCGTACTGCATCGCCGCGGTGCTGCTCACCATGTCAGTCATGGGTTAGGTGGTCGCGTGCAAAACACGAAGCAAAAGGCGAGCACCAAGCAAAAGCTTACCATCGCCGCCATCTTTGGCGCTATGGGCCCCGGTCTGCTGGCGGCGCTTTCGGGTAATGACGCCGGCGGCATCGCTACGTATTCCAGCGCCGGCGCCAGCTATGGTTACAAGATGCTCTGGATGCTTCCCGTCATGACCGTGCTGCTCATCGTGACGCAAGAGACTGCGGCGCGTTGCGGCTGCGTCACGGGTAAGGGCCTGGCGTCGCTCATTCGCGAGCGCTTTGGCGTGCGCAAGAGCGTGCTGGCCATGGCGGCGCTGCTGATCGCCAACACGGCGGTGACCATCTCGGAGTTCGCGGGTATCGCGAGCGGCCTTGCTCTGTTTGGCGTTCCGGCGAGCATCTCGGTGCCGCTCGTGGCGCTGCTGGTGTGGATGCTTACCATGTCGGGTAGTTTTCAGCGCATCGAGAAGATTTTGCTGCTGGTAAGCTGCGTGTTCGTGACCTATATCGTCGCCGCGTTTATGGCTGGTCCCAACTGGGGCGAGGTCGCGGTCGACTTAGTCGTGCCCAACATTCAAAACGATCCCAACTACGTGTCGCTCGTGGTCGCAACGATCGGTACCACCATCGCCCCGTGGATGATTTTCCTGGCGCAGAACAACGTGGTCGATAAGAACGCGGGCGAGGACGACATCGTGCTGCAGCGTATCGATACCGTAAGCGGCTCGATTGCTGCCGATATCATCGCCGGCTTCATTATCATCACGACCGGTACGGTGCTGTTCCCGGCGGGTATTCAGATTAGCGATGCTGCTGACGCCGCCCGTGCACTGGAGCCTATCGCGGGCCAGTGGTCCACGGTGCTGTTTGCCTCTGGTTTGGTTGCGGCGAGCTTTTTGGCTGCGTGCGTGCTGCCGGGTGTTACGTCCAGCGCCATCTGCGAGGCTTTTGGCTGGGAGCGCGGTGCCGATCGCAGCTGGGACGAGGCTCCGGTCTACCGCGGCATCATTACGGCCATTATCGGCATCTCGGCCGTGCTGGTGCTTATGCCCGGCGTCGATCTGTTCCAGATTATGATGACCTCGCAGGTCATTAACGGTGTGCTACTGCCTGTGGTTCTGGTGTTTCAGGTAGTTATTGCCGCCGATCGACACATTATGGGTGCCAACCGCAACGGCCGCGTATGGAACGTACTCACGTGGGCGACTATCGGCGTGATTACGGTGCTGACGGTCGTCATGTTTGTGCTGCAGGCGATGGGTTACAGCGCTTAACGCTCCTTTTTGCTTCCGGACAGGCCGCAGCGATGGGCTGCGGCCTGTTTTTTGCTTGCTACAGGGGGTTAGTTATACGGTAGTGGGCAAAAAATGCCAAATATGAGTACAGTTGCTAAGACGATAGCATTTACGGCTAGGAAGATAATAGACATAACTCATAGTTCGTTCATTAAAACTTGCTTCAACAGGCCTTGAACCAGGCAGGTTGGTCGCTCTAGGGGTTTGCAGGGGGCGCTTAGACGTCGTTTTGGGCGATTTAGCCTGCTACTAAAATGGTAACAGTACTCATATTTGCCCTTTTTTGCCCACGGTCCTTCGACACGAGGTAAAAAGCCGCCCCTGGACTGGAATTGACAGCCCAGGGGCGGCTTTCGCTTGTCGCAGGAGTGTCCCCAAGTGCCGGCCGAAAAGGAACGTCCCCAAGTGCCGGGTTATTTGTCGGTACCCAGCTTGTGTGGCTTGTAGGCGAGGGCGTTGACCAGCGCGTCGGCGGCGGATTTGACGGCTGCCGGCTGTGGATCGTTGACGTGGTCCTCGGGATGCACGGGTAGGTCCTTCTTGACGGCATCGTGGATCAGGTTGAGGTACTCGGCCACGCCGGTGGTCGACAGGTGCGTGCCGTCGCCATCGAACAGGTCGTTGCGGTTGGCGCTGTACCCGTACCAGTCGATAACTCGCACATTCTTGTAGCGCGTGGCGGCGTTGGCGATGGCCTGGTTGGTCGAGCCAACCCACGGCTGCGGGCTGCGCGTGTTTACAAACACGACAATGCGCTGCTCGCCGGCGTCTGCCATGATCGCGTCGACTTGGGCGTCCGTTACCAAACCGTTGGTGCCCAGGGCAAAGACTACAATCTTGCCGGCAAGGTTCTGCTGGATATAACCCTCAAATGTCGCGCGGCCCGCATCGAACTGGCGGCCCTTTTCGGCATCGATATGGCTGTGCGGGAACACGCCATCAAAGGCGTCCACGGCACGTAGCGACACGGAATCGCCGATCATGAGCAGGTCGTAGGAGCCATCGGGGAAGCCATCGTTGTCCTTGTCGGTGTCGTCGGCTGCCTGTTGGTCCGTGGGCGCAGCGTTTTTAGCTTCCTTGTTGAGGACTTCGGCGCCCTCGCCACTCAGCGCGGAGGTTTCCGGCACAAAGACCAGACCGCCCAGCGCGATGACAAGCACGATGCCGCAAGTGGCACACGCGGGAATATGCGAGCGCACCCAGTTGGCGGGCGTGGTGGTGCCATCGCGGAACTCGGACACGGTACGGCCGAAGGCGCCCTTCCTAAACGGCGTCTCGATAAAGCGGTAGGAGCATTCGGCCACGGCTACCACCAGCAGTACCTGCAAAATATACTGCCACCAGGGCGTATCGTTAATGTTGGCAACCGGGTTCATGAGCAGCAACAGCGGATAGTGCCACAGGTAGATGCTGTAGGAGCGCTTGCCAACCCATACGAGCGGCTCGGCGGATAGCGCGCGGGCCACCATTCCCTGGGGCTGCACGCAGGCCGCGATGACCATGAGCGTGAGGATGGAGCACAGCAGCGTGCCGCCGCGATACTGGAACGCGGTGTAGCCGTTGGTGAGTGCGACCATAGCGGCGAGGCCAATCAGGCCTACAACGCCCAACACATCGATGGATGCGGGCGAGGACCAAAAACGCACGAGGGCACTCGGCTGCATCGGGGCGGTCTCGGCTGCATCGTCGGCCGTCGTGCTCTGCTTGTCTTCGGCATTCTTGTCGTACTTGGCGACGAGGCGGTCGAGCCCCAGGCGACGCGCGAGGCGCACCGGCGCCAGGTCGCGATCGGGGATAAAGGCCATCCAGGCACCCAGCAGCAGCGAGAACACGCGGGTGTCGGTGCCGTAGTACACGCGGCTGGGATCGGCGGCGGGGTTGTAGAGCACCATCATGGCGACGGCGGAAACCGCGGCAAGGCCCAGAACCACGCGGCGCGTGTTGGGTTTGCTCACATGCATGGATACCATGGCAAACAGCAGCGGCGGCCAGATGAGGTAGAACTGCTCCTCAATGGCGAGCGACCAAAAGTGCGTGAGCGGCGAGGGATCGCCCAAGGCGTTGAAGTACGAGACGTCCTGCGCAATCTGCCACCAGTTGTTGAAGAACAGCAGCGACGGCAGGATGTCGGGACGCATCTTGGTGAGCATCACGTGGTTAAAGATCGTGCACAGCGCGCAGGTCACGAACACTACCGTTACCACGGCGGGGAACAGGCGGCGGATGCGGCGAATCCAGAAGCTCTTGAGGTCGATGCGTCCGGTCTTGGCGACTTCGTTGAGCAGCAGGCGCGTGATTAGATAGCCCGAAAGCACAAAGAAGATCGTGACGCCGAGCAGGCCGCCCTGAGCCCACGTGAGGTTAAGGTGATAGAGCACCACCGCGACGACGGCGAGCGTACGCAGGCCGTCGAGCGCGGGAATGTAACGGGATTTGGGGCGAGCGGTCGTCTGCTGGTCGGTAGCGGGCGAGCGTGTGGCGCCGGTGTTGGTCTTGGCTGCATGGGAGCCCTTGTTGGTGGGCGTTCGATGCGGGCTCGGGCCGCGTCGCGACTCGCCGGTGCGGCGGTCGGCGCGCGGGCGTTCGTGCGGCGCCGGCTCGTTGCCCGTGCGGCGTCGACCGCGTGGGCTCGATTGTGGGAATTGTTCCATAAAACATCATCCAATGACGAGAATAATCAGCACATATTCATTGTAGCTGCCTGCTCCTGTGAATGCTTGCTGCTGGCGCAACCTCAAGGGCGCGTTCACATCAAAGTGAACTAAAGTTATAGGGGTGCGAAAGCGCACAATCGACGGCCGACGGTGGGCATAAGGCCCGCAGATGAGGAGGTTTCCATGGCAGATCGCGGCATCGTTGCGGTGTTCGGCAGTATGAACATGGACCTTTCGGTGGCGTGTGAGCGCATGCCGCGCGCGGGCGAGACCGTTGGCGGTAGCGGTTTTATCACCAATGCCGGCGGCAAGGGCGCCAACCAGGCCGTAGCCGCCGCACGCATGGGTGCGCGCACGTGCATGATCGGCGCGGTCGGGCGCGATGCGTTTGGCGATGCGCTCGTGGCGGGCCTCCAAGATGCCGGCGTGGGCGTTGAGTTTGTGGCGCGTCGCGACGACGTGGAGACCGGCACCGCGACCATCATTCGTTGCGAGGGCGACAATCGCATCGTGCTGTCGCCGGGCGCTAACCATGCGCTTGCGGGCGAGGACGTGGCCTGCGCGCTGCGCTATATGGTGGCTGACGAGCTCGATGGCGATGTCTGCGAGCTTGCCCCGGCGGCCGGCAGCGTCTTTGTCGCCCAGGGCGAATGCGACCTGATGGCAACGGCTGCGGCGCTCTCTTGCGCCCACGGGCTGGGGTTCTATACGGTTTTTAACCCGGCGCCTGCCTGCAATCTGCCGGCAGGAGCGTGGCCCGCGGTCGACTTGGTCTGTCCCAACGAGACCGAATGCCAGGTGCTGACAGGTATTCTGCCCGCAGACGACGAGAGTTGCGTCGCCGCACTCAATGCCCTGCTCGCCAGGGGCGCCGGGGCCGCGGTCATTACGCTGGGCGGTGCCGGTTCGGTTACGCTCGGCGATGATGGCGAGCTGCTGCGCATGCCGGCGCTTTCGAGCGCGGTGGTCGACACCACGGCTGCGGGCGACACGTTTATCGGCGCGCTTGCAGCGGCTCGTCTAGAGGGCCTGCCGCTTTTTGAGTGCATGGCCGCGGGCGCTCGCGCCTCGGCGGTGACGGTGTCGCGCTTGGGCGCGCAGCAATCGATTCCCACGCGCGCCGTAGTTGAACATTGGTTTGGTTAAACGATAAAGACGGAGAAGCGGAGTAGAACAATGGCAACCAAGAAGCTGATCCTTGATCTGGATATGGGCGTGGACGACGCGATGGCGCTCGCCTATGCCATCGCGAGTCCCGAGGTGGAGCTCGTGGGCATTACCACGTGCTTTGGCAACGTGCGCGTTGAGCAGTCGGCACATAACTGCCTGGCGGTGCTCGACCTGCTGGGCCGTCCCGAGGTGCCGGTGTACCTGGGTGCTGATCGCCCCATTAAGGCGACCGAGCCCTATACGCCGCCGGCGTCCACCACGCTCATCCACGGCAAAAACGGCATTGGCGGCGCGAGCGTGCCCGCGTCGCCGTACGAGCCGGTGGGCGCGACGACAGCCGAAGGCAATGCGGCGGTCGACTATCTGATCGATGCCGCACGCACTTATGGACCCGACCTGGTCTATGTGGCGACCGGCCCGCTCTCAAACCTGGCACTTGCCCTGGAGCGCGATGCGGCGGCGATGATGTCTATTGGCCGCGTGGTGGTGATGGGCGGCGCCCTTACCGTGCCTGGCAACGTGAGCGCAGGTGCCGAGGCCAACATGGCGAGCGACCCCGAGGCCGCCGACGCGGTGCTGCGCTCGGGCCGTAAGCTCACCATGGTTGGTCTGGACGTGACGCATCGCGTGGTGCTTACGCGTCGCGATGTCGCCGGTTGGACGGGTTCGGGCACCATGGCCGGTTGCGCGTTTGCGAGCATGGTCGAGCACTACATTGGCTCGTACGAGATGAACGCCCCTTACCTGGGCGGCTGCGCGCTGCACGATCCGCTTGCCGTTGCCGTGGCGATTGATCCCACGCTCGTGGGCGCGCTCGGTTGCAACTTGCGCGTCGACCTGCTCGGCGAGTATCGCGGCCGCACTATCTGCGACGAGCGCCGCGTGGCCGACCCGGACAAGAGCGCCCTTGTGGCGCTAACCGTGGACGCCCCGCGCTTCCTCGCGGAGTTCAAGGCACGCATGGCTCACGTCTTGGGCTAAGTGCTTCCCACACCCCGTCTCAAGTAGCTAATTTGGGACGGGGCTTTTTAGCTACCTTGGGGGCTAAAAAAGATAAATTGCATCGTTCCAAATGAGTGCATAATTGCGTAATTTATAGAACTAGCTGCTGTAAACAGATTAAACTCCGTTTACAGTCTAAAAGCGACCGTTAACCAAATACTTGGCCTTGTCTGGAATTCTCTGTGTTTGCATGGACGGGATGGTCTGCCGATATTGACGTATCGGCGCAGAAGCGGAGGCAGCATGAAAGAGTATTTTGGCATCGACGTGGGCGGCACGGCAGTTAAGTGGGCCGTGCTGGGCGAGGATTTTTCCATCCGCGAGCGCGGCAGCCTGCCGACCGATTTTGCTACGGCAGACGAAGCGGTCGAGGCCCTGACCGGTCTTATCGAGCCGCATCGCGATCGCGTGTCCGCCGTGGGCGTGAGTGCACCCGGCGGCATCTATGAGGATGACGCGGACGGCACCATCCATCGCGGCGGCGCGCTTACCTACATGGACGGCTGTCCGCTGGGAAAGTTGCTGCGCGAGCGGTTTGACATGCCGGTGGCGGTCAACAACGACGGAAAATGCTGCGCGCTCGGCGAGTACGCAGCGGGCGCCCTTCGCGGATGCCGCACTGGCGTCGTGCTCGCTATCGGCACCGGCATCGGCGGCGGCATCGTTATCGATGGCCGCGTGCTTCGCGGCGCACATGGCTTTGCAGGTGAGTTTAGCTTTCTGCGCAACGACGTGAGGCAGCCGGCGTCCGGGGACAGAATGTTTTCGAGCACAGGCGGCTGGCGTGCGCTGCGCGATCTCGTCGTGGCCGAGAAGGACTTACCTGCCGATGGCACGGTGGACGGCCGCCGCGTTTTTGAGTGGATCGAGGCCGGCGATACGGCGGCGCAGTGCGCGCTTGACTGCTATGCGCGCACGTTCGATGCCATGCTCGTAAACCTTCAGGCGGTGCTCGACCCCGAGGTGTTTGTGATCGCGGGCGGCATTTCTTGCCACCCCGAGCTCATCGATGCGCTTCGCGATCAGATGCCCGCAGCTCTTGCGGGCTATGAGGGCTTTCTTGCCGGCATCCCTGCGCCGCAGGTCAGGGCGGCCGAGCTCGGTAACGATGCTAACCTGTATGGTGCCGTGCAAGAAGCCATGCGCCTTTGCGAATAGCTACCGAGTAAATGCGCCCGTTGGGGGAATAGTTGTGCCGCTTCGCTTGACAACAGGCTAAACTAGCTAATAAACATTTACTATTCTGTTTAGATTGAATTTGCGGTCGTTTAGTTGCCGAGCCACGGGCGGTCAAGCCACGATGCTCGGCCGCGACCGTTGCTAGGGGGAACGATGGCTAAAGCAAGCGTCCGCGAGATCAGCCGCATTACCGGCTTCTCGCCCGCAACCGTGTCCAACGCACTCAACCGCAAGCGCAGCGTGAGCGAGGAGACCGCCAAGGTCATCCTGGAGTGTGCGCAGTCGCTCGGCTACCAGCAGTCGACGCAGCTCGAGAGCATCCAGTTTGTGCTCGCGCGCAAGACGGGTGCCATCCTGGACGAGAGCACCTTCCACCCTGCGGTCATCGAGGGCGTGGAGCGCCAAGCACGCCGCCACGGCATGAGTACGAGCTTTGTCTCGCTCGACTTTAGCGACCTGGACGCCGTGTGCCCGCAGGTCGAGGGCCTTATCGCCGATCCGTCAGCCGCTATCGTGCTGATGGGTACCGAGCTGGGCGAGGAGGACTACGCCCTGTTTGCCAACGCTGCTGCCCACCTGATCGTGCTCGATGGCTGGAGCGATCGCCAGTACTTCGATGCCGTGGTCATCGCCAATACCGATTCGGTGCTGCGCGCCGTTGACCATCTTATCGAGAAAGGTCACAAGCAGATTGGCTATCTAGCGGGCGACCTGCGTATCCGCAACTTTAAGGACCGTGAGCGCGGCTACCGCCAAGCGCTTGAGGATGCGGGCCTTGAGCCCAATCCGGCATGGCATGTCACCCTGGGCACCACACTCGAGGGCGCTTATCACGACATGGGTGCCTGGCTCGACACCGTCTCGCGCGACGACCTGCCGACGGCCTTCTTTGCCGAAAACGACGTACTCGCCGTTGGTGCCATGCGTGCCCTCAACGAGCATGGCGTGCGCGTGCCCGACGATGTGTCGATGATCGGCTTCGACGACCTGTCCGTGGGCGCGTTCTCCAATCCGCCGCTCACCACGGTGCATGTTCCCAAGCACGAGGTGGGCGAGATCGCGGTGCGCCGTCTGGTGGGCAACATCCGCAATCCCAAGAGCTATACCTGCAAAACGGCCGTGTCGACCTATTTTGTCGAGCGCCAGAGCGTGCGCGAGCTCTAGGCAGAACGGCGCTTGATGAGCGATGCCCCCAGCTCGATCTTGAGCGGGTGGTGTTCGGCCTCGTCGATAATCTCGACGAGGCGCCGTGCGGCGATGGCGCCCATATACTCCGAAGGAACATTGAGCGTGGTCAGTTGTGGCTGCACGTAGGTTCCGCCGGCGTTGTTGTCGAAGCCGACGATGCGTACGTCATCGGGCACGCGATAACCACGCTCGATAAAGGCCTTCATGGCCCCAATAGCTATATCGTCAAAGACAGCGACGTAGTTTTGGGCGAGGGGTTCGCCCGAATCAATAATGTCGAGCATGCCGGCGTATGCCTCGTCTGGAGCGACGGCGAGCTCGTGGACGGTGCCGCACTTTTCCGAGCCCGATAGCTGACCGATGGCGTGCTCGTAGGCGAAGCGTCGTTCGGTGAAGTTGCCCACGGTAACGGGCGTCGTTAACAGCCCGGGGACAGATCCATACTTCGAATGCAGGTACTGCACGGCTAGCATCATGCTGGCGGCATTGTCGATCTTGACCGTATCGACCCCAGCGCTCATGCATGAGTCCAACAGCAGCAGGGGACAGTCCAGCGATGCAAACGGCATAAAATCCGACTCGAACATCTCAGTTGCAAGGATGATGACACCATCGTATTGCGCTTCGGCGATGTCGGCGATCTGTTGCTGAGTGTTTTCGAACGGCGAGTAGTTCACCAGCGAAAACGAGAATCCCGCGTGTCTAAGGGTGCCCTCGACTCCGGCGAGCATATCGGCGAAGAAGGGGGTCGTAAAGATGCGGCGCCGGTTAAAGGCAACCAAGGCAACGGCTCCGCTCTTTTGGCGCTCGAACTTAATCTTACTAAAGTCGTAACCCAGAGCTTCGGCGGTGCTCAGTACCAGCTGCCGTGTTTTTTTGCTTACGCCGCGTCGATTGTTAAGTGCAAGGGAAACGGCCGCTGCCGAAATTCCCAGCTGGTCAGCGATTTGTTTTGCAGTAACGGCCATGGTGGTTCCTAACGTTTGTGAACTTACCATGAGCTTAACACCAGGCTGTTTATTTAGCTAAATAATTAGTAACTCAACTTAAGAATCAATAGAAGTTAAGTAGCGTCCCCAGTAGAGTCTGTCTCAGCAAACGCAACAGCAAGGGGGACGAGATGATCAGCGGTATTTTTGAAATGCCCATTACGGATGAGAGCTATCCGTTTTCGAGCGCCGAGCGCTACTGTCATCTGAGTGCAAAGGATTACGTCGAGCGCGAGTATCGCGTTGACGGTACCGCCAACGTGTATCGCACCGCCGACGAAGACGGCGGCGTGGAGGTCATGACTGCCGACGCCCCTTATTCCAATCGGATCGTTGTTCGTGCTCCGAAAAATCCGGCGCAAGCGAGTGGCAATGTGGTCGTGGAGATCATCAATCCCACATCGTTTATGGAAATCGAGCGCATGTGGATTCTGGGTCACGGCGAGTTTGTGCGCTCTGGCGATATCTATGTGGGCATTACCAGCAAGCCCAATACCATCGCCAAGCTCAAGGAATTCAATCCCGATCGCTATGCCTTCATGAGCTGGGCAAACCCAACTCCCGAGCGGCCCTTTGACTTTGATCCGGAACAGCTCGAACGCGACGGCGCGCTTCCCGACATGGACATCTCCTACGAGACTGGCCTGTTTTGGGATATGCTGACCGATCTTGCGTGGCTCTTGCGCGGAGACTCCGACCTTAACCCGATCCGCGACTATCCTCGCCAGGCAATTTGCCTTACAGGATGGTCTCAGTCCGGCGCCTATCTGTTCCGCTACCTTAACAGTTTTGCCTATCGCGAGGAGGTGCGCCGTGACGGCCGCGTGTTTGACGGATACCTGTCTGGCGGCGGCATCCATTCGATGTGCATTCCCGTCAACCAGTATGAATGCTGCCGGGAATACGCACACCATCTACTGCGTGTGGAGCACGTCGAGGAGCCGTTTATCGCCCTTCAGACCGAAAGCGAGAACGGTCGCTTTGAGAGTTGGCGCACGCTTATGCCCGATAGCGACGATCCCGATTTTAAGTACCGGCTGTACGAGGTGACGGGTGCTTCCCACGATACGCAGTGGAGTTACGTCGACTATTACCAAGACGACGAGGATCTCAAGCGTATCGACCATCTGCCGGTGTATGTCGGTAAGCATGCCGAGGCAAACGCCTATCCGTCGCAGTATCTGTTCCATGCTGCATTCCGCAATCTGTTCCGCTGGGTCCGTACGGGTGCGGCTCCGGCAACCTGTCCACGCATTGAGCTGGACGCGAGCGGCGAGAACGTAAAGGATGCCCTGGGAAATACCAAGGGCGGACTTCGCACCTGCCTGCTCGAGCATCCGTTTGCCCGCTACTCCAACACGAGCTTGGTGGAGCCGGGGCAGGGCACGGTCGATAAAACGAGCGATAAGGACGGGCTGTTTGGCCACATGGAGTCGTTCTCGGCATCGATGCTCAAAGAGCTGTACGGGTCGCTCGAAAACTATCGCGCTCTGTGTGAGCGCGATACGGCGATCGAGGTGTCACAAGGCTTTATTTGTGCCGAGGATGCCCAAGCGATCGTTGACTTTGCCATGGCATCCGCTCGTGAGCGAGGACTGAACTAGCAGGACTAAGACCGGAGAGGGGTCTGCAATGGATATGACGTTGAATCAAGCCGCTGTTGCCGAGATTTGGCGCCCGGTTGTACTGACGTTTGAGAGCGCCTGTTCGTTCGATAACCCGTTTTTAGACGTTGAGATTTGGGCGGAGTTCACCGGCCCGAGTGGCAGGGTAATTCGCCGCGAGGCCTACTGGGATGGTGGGCGTACCTACTGCGTGTCGTTTGCCCCGACCGAGCTGGGTGCCTGGAACTATGTTATCGAGGCTCCCGAGCAGACCGGTCTTAATGGCTGCACGGGCCGCGTCGAGGCCGTGCCGTACGCGGGCGACCTCGATCTGTATCGCCACGGTTTTATCCGCGTTGCAGACGATTCGCGCATGTTTGCCTATTCAGATGGTACGCCGTTCTTTTGGCTGGGCGATACCCATTGGGAGTTTGCCTACCGTGAGAGCTGGGATGCGTCGAACCACCCCGGCATGACAAGCCAATTTCGCGGCATGGTCGACTTGCGTGCCGAGCAGGGCTTTACCGTCTATCAGACCAACCTGCGCTCTGACATGGGCGCAGGTGATCGCTATTGGATTGACGGTGGCATGGCCAAGGGTGTGGAAGATGTGCCTAATGTGGCCTTCTACCAGCGGGAGCTCGACCGCCGTATGGCCTATATCGCCGATGCGGGCTTAGTGAACGCACTTGGGCAAGCGTGGGCGTTTGCCATTCTCGGCGAGCATGCCGTGGAACACCAAAAGCACCTCGCCCGCTACCTGGTGGCGCGCTACGGTGCATATCCGATGGTGTGGACGCTTGCCGGCGAGGTTGCCGGATACCGCAAAGAAGGTCGAGCCGCCATGCTTGACGGCTGGCGTGAGGTCGCCTTGGAGATTGAGGCACGCGACGGCTATGGTCATCTGGCGACGGCGCACTATACCAACGAGCGCCCCTTTGCCGATTACTACCAGGATGAACCCTGGATGGACTTTACGCTCAACCAGGCCGGTCACGGCGATTACCTCATCAAGGCAAGCGACTACTTTGACTATCTGGCAGCTCATGACGACAAGCCCTTCGTTGAGGGCGAGGCGCTCTACGAGTTTTGCTCGACGCTCGAGGAGATGGGTACGCGCCTGTGCACCGCAGACATGCTGCGCCGCGTGGCGTATATCTGCATGCAGGCCGGCGGCGCCGGCTATACCTACGGAGCCCAGGGAATCTGGGACAACGTGTGGGAAAGCCCTGAGGAGCTCGACCCCTTTATGGCGATCTTCAACCGCTTTGGCATTACTTGGGCCCAGGCGGTAGACGGAGAAGGTGCGGTCCAGATGGGCTACATGCGTTCCTTCTACGAAGACAATCACTTCTGGGAGCTCGCTCCCTACGAAACGACCGATGCGGGCAACCTGTTTGCCAACAAGGCTCCGCTGGCAACCGCCAACCAGGACCTTTCGCGCATCGTCGCGTACTTTGGCGATACCGTGCGCCAAAAGCTTGCTATCGAGGGTGTGCCGACGGGCGCTGCCTATGCAAGCCGATGGTTTAACCCTCGCACGGGCGCATACCGTGACGGCGAGGACGCCCTTGCCGCCACGGACAGCATCACCCTGCCTGATAAACCCGAGGTTGGAGACTGGCTCCTCACCCTCGAGCGCAAGGCATAACCATATTTTTCTTTGGTCATAGGCGGGAAAGAGTCGGCCGCAATTTCCCGCTTGACAACTACGTGAACCGTTAAGAGAGAATCAGTGGACACGAAATGAGCGTTCTCGATTCGATGCAGGGCTTCCTCGAGAAGCATGTGGGCCCCATTGCCCACAAGGTGAGCAGCTTTAAGGTCGTAAAGGGTCTTATGTCCGGCATGATGTCGACCATGCCCGTTACGTTGGGCGTGGCGCTGCTGTCTATTATCAACGGACTGCCGATTCCGCCGCTGCAGGCGTTCCTTACCAGCACCGGCATGTCGGCGACGATTAGCGATGTGCTGGTCGTCACCATGAACCTCGGCGCCATTTACATGTGCGCTTCGGTCTCGTACGCCTACGGCAAGGTGCTCGAGAACAAGGGCCTTACGTCGACGGTCGCTGCCATCGGTGTCTTGCTCCTCCTGATCCCGCTGGGTCATGCCGAGGATGGCTCCACGTTTATCGCCACCAGCTATCTGGGAAGCTCGGGCCTGTTCGTGGCACTGCTCGTGGCACTGATCGTGCCCAAGGCGCTCAACTTCCTTATGAAGCATATGGCTATTCCCATGCCCGATTCCGTCCCGTAGTTTGTTACCGATTCGCTGTCTCCGATGTTCTGCGCCATCGTCATCTTCACCACGGCTGCTCTGGTTAAGTGGGGCATGGGCATGACGAGCTTCGGCGATGTCTTTAACCTCATCAACAGCACCATTGCCACTCCCGTTATGTTCCTGGGCTCCAGCCCCTGGGCCGTTGTCATTTACTTTACGCTGTGCAACCTGCTGTTCTTCTTTGGTATCCACCCCAGCGTCCTGATGGGCGTGTACATGCCGGTTATCCAGGCCTGCGCTCTTGCCAACACCGAGGCATTCGTTGCCGGCCAGCCACTGCCGTACCTGTCGTTCATCATCATGTTCTCTGTCGGTTCTGTTGACGCCCTTGGCATGGAGCTTGCGCTGCTCACGGCCAAGTCCGAGCGCTACAAGGCCCTCTCCAAGATTGCCCTGGTGCCCGCACTCTTCAACATCTCCGAGCCCATCATCTTCGGTACGCCCATTGCCATGAACCCTTATATGTTCATCCCCTACATCCTGCTCAAGCCCGTGGCCTGCATTGCTGCCGCCGTCGGCCTGATGCTCGGTCTGGGCAATGCATTTAACCCGACCATTTCCATGCCGTTTGTCGTGCCGCTGCCCATCAGCAACTTCTTTACGGGCGGCATTGGCCTGGTCGCAATCGTCCTCGCCGCAATCCTGCTGGTCGGACTGCTGTTTATCCCGTTCGTCAAGATGGCCGATAAGGAGGCACTGGCCGAGGAAGCTGCTGCAAAGGCTTCTGCCGAGTAGGTCATTGTCCACAAGTTCGAAGGTTCGGCCGATCGCGTTGATCGCCGAAACATATAAGTCCCTGTGAGGGGTTACAGGAAAGGAACTGCAATGAAAAACATCGTTCTAATGTGCGCCGGCGGCATGTCCACGAGCATCATCATGAAGAACATCAAGAAGGCTGCTGACGCCGAGGGTCTGGAGTGCGAGGTCTCCGCCCACGCCGTCAACGAGGCCGCGACCATTGGCCGCAATGCCGACTGCATCCTGCTTGGGCCGCAGGTTGGCTATGCCAAGGACGAGGTCTGCGCCGCATGTCCCGAGGTGCCGGCGGGCGTGATCCCCATGACCACCTACGGCATGATGGACGGCGCCAAGGCGCTTGCCCAGGCTAAGGAACTGATGGGGCTGTAAGCATGACAACGGAAGAGATTCAGCTTCAGAGCTTTCAGATCATTGCAGGCGTCGGCTGCGCGCGTAGCTGCTATATCGATGCGATTCACCTGGCCCGCGACGGTAAGTTCGAAGAGGCCGAGGCAAAGATCGCCGAGGGCCAGCAGCATTATGCCGAGGGTCACGCGGCTCACGGCGGCCTTGTCCAGCAGACGGCTGCCGGCGAGGACCTGAGCATCGACCTTTTGGTCGTCCATGCCGAGGACCAGCTTATGAGTGCCGAGGGCTTTGGCATCCTGGCCAAGGAGTTCGTGGACGTCTATCGCAAGATGGGCGCTTAGCCACGGACTTTGCTGCCGGCTTATCACCGTGGGTGGTGTACTCGCGGTAACAGGGCGGTGTTGATTCGTTTACATACATGTGCGGATAGGGAGGGTCCTTCGGGGCCCTCTTTTTGTTGCCCTTGTATGTTCAGATTGTTTACATACCGTTTAGGCTGATTTCTCTACCGTTTACGGGACTTTCGCGCTAAACTACTAAACAAAAGAGTAAAACATTTAGTAAACAGAACAAAACGAAACATGCGTCTGTTTACTGAACATGTGATTAGGGGAGGACGTACATGGATAAGATCAAGCTCGGCTTTGTGCCCACGCGCCGCAGCATCTTTAGCGCGCCGGACGCAATCAAGTATCGCGGCCTGACGGCTGATCGCCTGCGCGAGATTGGCGTCGACATTGTGGATATCGACGACATCAACGACGAGGGCTTGCTGTTCGACGACAGCCATATCGAGCCCATCGTCAAGAAGTTCCGCGCCGAGGGCGTCGACGGCATCATGCTGTGC
>CAKUOD010000026.1 GCA_934668695.1 uncultured Collinsella sp.
GGGGAGGACGCCTTTGGTAAGTTCTATGTGAACGCGAGGTCTTTGACCCGGAGAGTCCGAGGTACTTGTTGGTAAGACCTTATTTAGGAGCGCGCAACCTTGCCGGACTTGAGGCAGGTGGAGCAAACGTTCATCTTGCGACGGTGACCATCGACGACGACGTAGACGCGCTGGATGTTGGGGCGGAACTTACGGTTGGTGACGCGGTGAGAGTGGCTGATGGAGCGACCGGCAACGGGGTGCTTACCGCAAACTTCGCAAACTTTGGACATAACTGACCCTCCTTGGGCGACAAACGAACATGTCGCGTTAACAAACAAGCCTGAACTATAGCACAGAAGTCACTCCCTGTGCGCAATCTACACAGAGATATTTCTCTTTTGGCGATAGTGCCCACGCCACGGCCCTGGACGTAGATCCGATTTGCGTGCAGCAGGGGGGATTATGCCAGCTCGCAACAAGGTTTTCAAGCTCGTCCCACAAATATATATAGGTTTATTGAGCGTAGGGCTCCGTTTACGGATTGCTCTGTATTTATGCTCGCAATTAAGCTCAAGGTTGGCTACACTATCCCTTGACCATTAAAGGGGTACGAGATACCCACATGGAATTACATAGCTGCCAAAGAGCAGCCCTTCCTGTGGGTGTCTGGTCCGCTTTGAGCGGTCGGGCATCTATTTTTTTGACTGTGTCAGCAGTCAAGACATGTGAGGAAGGAGATCGATGGGCACGACTTCCCCCAAGGCGGTCATCATGGACGAGACCGCCGTCAATCGAGCGATGACCCGCATCGCGCACGAGATTCTCGAGCGCAACGAGGGCTGTGAAGACCTCGCTCTGGTCGGCATCGTCACGCGCGGCGACCTTCTGGCAAAGAAGCTCGCCGAGGAGATCAAGGAGATCGAGGGCGTCGACGTTCCGCTCGGCAGCCTGGACATCAGCTTCTACCGCGATGACTATGCGACCAATTTCGCTCCCGCGATCCACGCCACCAACATTCCCTTCAGCGTCGACGGCAAGCGCGTCGTGCTGGTGGACGACATCCTGTATACGGGCCGTACCATCCGCGCCGCTCTGGACGCCGTCATGGACCTGGGCCGTCCGAGCCGTGTTGAGCTGGCAGTTCTCGTTGACCGTGGCCACCGTGAGCTCCCCATCTCGCCGGACTTTGTCGGCAAGAACGTTCCCTCGTCGCATGAGGAGAACGTGCACCTATATATGAAGGAAGTCGACGGCCACACCGCCGTCGAGATTAACGACGTCGCGCCGGGTTCCCACGTGGGCTCCGCGCCGCTGGGAGGTGAGTAGTACCGTGGCGTTCAACCATAAGCACCTGATCGACATTACCGAGTACTCCGAAGAGGACATCAAGCTCATCCTCGAGACCGCCAAGGCGTTCTCCGAGGTCAACGAGCGTGCGATCAAGAAGGTCCCCACGCTCAAGGGCAAGACCATCGTCAACATGTTCAACGAGCCCTCGACGCGCACCCGCAGCTCCTTCGAGCTTGCCGAGAAGCGTCTTTCGGCCGACAGCCTCAACTTTGGCGGCTCCTCGACCTCTACGGTCAAAGGCGAGAGCCTCGTCGACACCGTCGAGACCCTCAACGCCTATAAGATCGACTGCATCGTCGTGCGCGATAAGCACGCCGGTGCTCCCTACATCGTCACGCAAAACTCGCCCGCGAGCGTCATCTGCGCCGGTGACGGCAAGCACAACCATCCCACGCAGGCCCTGCTCGACCTGTACACCATCTGGGAGCACAAGGGTGACTTCCACGGTCTGAAGGTCGCCGTCGTCGGCGATATCGCCCACTCCCGCGTCTGCGGCTCGCTGATCCCCGCCCTTAAGATCATGGGCTGCGAGACCTACGCCGTCGCCCCCGGCACGCTGCTGCCGCCGGCGCCCGAGGTCCTGGGCTGCGACCACGTGACGAGCGACCTCGATTCCGTCCTGCCTGAGCTGGACGTCGTCTACATGCTGCGCGTGCAGCAGGAGCGCCTCGAGGGCGCTCCGTTCCCGACCATTCGTGAGTACCACAAGCTCTTCGGCCTGACCAAGGACCGCGAGAAGCTCATGAAGCCCGACGCGATCATCTGTCACCCGGGCCCCATCAACCGCGGCGTCGAGTTCGACTCCTATATGGCCGACCACCCGCAACGCTCCGTCATCCTGGAGCAGGTCTACGCCGGTATCTGCGTGCGTATGGCTATCCTGTATCTGCTGCTTGGAGGTGCCGATAATGGCCTTGCTTCTTAAGAATGCCCACGTCGTCGACCCGTCCGTCGAGCTTGACGGTGTCGTTGACGTCCTGATTGACGGCGATAAGATCGCCGAGGTCGGCGAGAATCTCGCCGTCGAGGGAGCCGAGGTCCGCGACCTTTCCGGCAAGTATCTCGTCCCCGGCCTGGTGGATATGCACGTGCATCTGCGCGAGCCTGGCTACGAGGTCAAAGAGGACATCGAGAGTGGCACTCGCGCTGCTGCCAAGGGCGGCTTCACCGGCGTGTGCGCCATGCCCAACACCGATCCCGTCACCGATAACGGCACCGTCGTGGAGTTCGTCAAGTCCCGCGCTGCCGAGGTCGGTCACTGCCGCGTCTATCCGTCGGGCGCCATGACCCGCGGTCTTAAGGGCGAGGCCATGTCCGAGATGGGCGATATGGTCGCCCACGGCGCCGTCGCCTTCACCGACGACGGTCGTGGCGTGCAGGGCGCGGGCATGCTCCGTCGCTGCATGGACTACGGCAAGATGTTCGGCAAGGTCTTTATGAGCCACTGCCAGGACGAGGACCTGGTCGGCCACGGCCAGATCAACGAGGGCAAGGTCTCGACCCGTCTAGCTCTCGAGGGCTGGCCGGCTGCCGGCGAGGAGCTCCAGATCGCCCGCGACATCGAGATTGCCAAGCTGACCGGTGCCAAGCTGCACATCCAGCACATCTCCACCGCCCATGGCCTGGAGATCGTGCGTGCCGGTAAGGCCGCTGGCGTTCAGGTTACCTGCGAGGCCACCCCGCACCACATGTTCCTGACCGAGAACGACCTGGACGAGACCTACAACACCTCGCTCAAGGTCAATCCGCCGCTGCGTACCGAGGAGGATGCCGAGGCCATCCGCCAGGGCGTCATCGACGGCACCGTCGACGTTATCGTCACCGATCACGCTCCCCACACCCCGTGGGAGAAGGCCCGCGAGTTCGAGCTTGCGCCCTTCGGCATGATCGGCCTCGAGACTTCGCTGTCGCTCGTCCTCACCGAGCTGGTCAACACGGGCAAGATGAGCATGGGCCGCATGGTCGAGCTCATGGCCATCAAGCCGCGTGAGATCCTGGGCCTCGACCAGGTTCAGGTCAAGGCGGGCTCCGTTGCCGACCTGACCGTGTTCGATCCCACCGCAACCTGGACGGTCGGCGAGGACGGTTACGAGTCGCGTGCCGAGAACTCCGGTTTTGCCGGCCGCACGCTCACCGGTCGTGCCACCGATGTGTTTGTCGGCGGCAAGCAGACGCTCGCCGACGGCTGCATCTGCTAGCATAACCTTATCGCTTTTGTGCGCGGTGCCCTTGCGGTGCCGCGCTTTCTGTTCGCCTGAACCATGCAACCGCATGGGGGATTGGAGCGTCTATGCCCACACCTTCCACTGCACGCATGCACGACTTCGAGGTCGTCTCGAACCAGGAGATCGCCGACGGCATCTTCTCGCTCGTTATCACGGCCCCCAAGCTTGCAAGTGCGCTCAAGCCCGGCCAGTTTGTGAACATTGCCGTGCCCGGCGATGCGTCCTCGCTGCTTCGCGTGCCCCTGAGCTTCTATCGCGCCGACGCCCAGGCCGGCACCGTCGAGCTGTGGTACGCCGTCGTGGGCGACGACACCCGTCGTCTGTCGCAGATGGCCCCCGGTTCCACCTCTAATCTGCTGGGCCCTGGCGGCCGCGGCTGGCTTGTGCCCGAGGGCACCAGGAAGGCGCTGCTCGTTGCGGGCGGCATCGGTGTTCCGCCCGTGCTGTGCCTCGCCGGCAAGCTTGCCGAGCAGGGTGTGGTCGTTGACGTGTGCCTGGGCTTTGGCACCGCTTCCAAGGCCGTGGGTGTCGATGAGTTCCGCGCGCTGGGCGCTACGGTTAACGTGTGCACCGACGATGGCACGCTGGGCACGCACGGTTTTTGCACCGACCCGGCAGCCGAGCTGCTCGGCGAGGGCGGCTACGACTACGTCGCCAGCTGCGGTCCCGCCGTCATGATGAAGAAAGTCGCCGCTGCTGCTGCCGATGCCGGTGCGTATTGTGAGGTGTCGCTTGAGCGCATGATGAGCTGTGGCTTTGGCGCCTGCAACACCTGCAATGTCGAGACGGTCGACGGTATGAAGGGTGCTTGCATGTGCGGCCCCGTGTTCGATGCTTCCAAGGTGGTGGTCTTCTAGTGGGTACCGTGAACATGGCCGTCGATTTCGGCGGCGTCAAGATGCAGAACCCCATCAACACCGCAGCCGGTACCTTTGGCTACGGCTGGCAGTTCCAGAACTTCTTTGATGTTTCCCAGCTGGGCGCCATCACCACCAAGGGTTGCGCTGCCGAGCCCTGGCCCGGCAATCCCGCGCCCCGCATGGCCGAGATTCCCGGCGGCATGATCAACTCCGTGGGCCTTCAGAACCCCGGCGTGGCCGCCTTTGCCCGCGAGTCCGGTCCGTGGCTCGAACAGCTGTCCAAAGACGGCTGCCAGGTCATTTGTCAGGTTGCCGGCCACTCCGTTGACGAGTTTGTCCGCGCACTCGAGATGTATGTCGAGCTGTGCCCCTGGGCTGCCGGCTACGAGATCAACGTGAGCTGCCCTAATATCGCCGCCGGCGGTGCCGCCATGGGATCAACGCCCGAGGGCGCCTCTTCCGTTATGGCTGCCTGCCGCAAGGTGACCGATAAGCCGCTGTTCGTGAAGATGGCGCCGGTCAACGTCGCCGAGATCGCCAAGGCCCTCGAGGCTGCCGGTGCCGATGGCCTTTCGGTCATCAACTCCATCCAGGGCATGGCCATCGACGTCCATACCCGCAAGTCTCGCGTGGCCAAGCCCAAGGGCGGCCTTTCGGGCCCGCTGTGCCACCACATCGCCGTGCGCATGGTCTGGGAGGTCGCCCAGGCCGTCGATATCCCCATCAACGGTGTCGGCGGTGTCATGACCGGCGAGGATGCGGCTGAGTTTATCCTGGCCGGCGCCACCTGCGTGTCGGTCGGCATGGCCAACTTCGTCGATCCGTGTGCTTCGCTTAAGATCGCGCATGAGCTCGAGGCCTGGGCCGAGTCCCAGGGCGTAAAGGACATCAACGAGCTGGTAGGTGCTTTCGAATGCTAGAGAATGATGCCCGCGACCGTGTTATCGTCGCCCTCGACTGCGACCGTGAGCGCGCGCTCGAGCTCGCCCACGAGCTTTCGGGCCATGCTGCCTGGCTCAAGGTCGGCATGACGCTCTATTACGCTGAGGGTCCCCAGATCGTCAAGACGTTCAAGGACTTGGGCTTTAAGGTCTTCCTCGACCTTAAGTTCCATGACATTCCGCATCAGGTGCGCGGCGCTGCCCGCTCGGCCTCGCTTGCCGGTGCCGACCTGCTTTCGGTCCACGGCCTGGGCTCGGGCGCTATGCTCGCTGCCTGCCGTGAGGGTGCCGAGGAGGCGCGCGAGGACCGCGCCAAGCTCGTCGCCATCACCGTGCTCACGAGCATGAATCAGGATGCCTTGAGCGAGATCGGCGTCGAGTCGCCGGTGGCCGAGGAGGCAGCGCGTCTGGCGAAGCTCGCCCAGGCCAACGGCATCGACGGTATCGTGTGCTCACCGATGGAGGCTCACGACATGCGTGAGCTGCTGGGCCCCGATGCCCTGATCGTGACTCCGGGTGTGCGTCCGGTGGGTGCCGCCCTTGGTGACCAGTCCCGCGTGGCGACGCCTTCCCAGGCTATCGAGCGTGGCGCGAGCCACATTGTGGTGGGCCGTCCCATCACCGGTGCCGATGACCCGGTTGCCGCTTTCGATGCCATCGTCGCCGAGCTGGTCGAAAACGTCGCGTAAAAGATTCCCCTAAGTCACCACTTTTGGGTCTCATTAGCACAATTTAGCCCCTGTGCCTGCGAAAACTTTCCCATCCTTTGTGTGGAATCGCAGGTCAGGGGCTCAACTTTTAGCGCAATATATTGCACTTTTTGCGGGTATCGTCTAACCTATGGAGCCGCGATTGAGCATTTTGTACGTTTTACGTGCTAAAATGCCAAATATTGAATCAGATATAACCCAACTATTTGGAGGTACGAATGGCACTCCCTCAGCTTACCGACGAGCAGCGCAAGCAGGCTCTTGAGAAGGCTGCTGCCGCACGTCACGCCCGCGCTGAGCTTCGCGAGCAGATCAAGAAGGGCGAGAAGTCCCTCGAGTCCGTGCTCAACTCCGATGACCCCATCGCTTCCCGCATGAAGGTTTCCACCCTCATCGAGTCTCTCCCCGGTTATGGCAAGGCCAAGGCCGCCAAGATCATGGAGGAGCTCGGTATCTCCGCTACTCGTCGCGTCCAGGGCCTCGGCGTCCGTCAGCGCGAGCAGCTCCTCGAGCAGCTGACCAAATAAGTGAGCGCTCAGGATTCCAAGCTCTTTGTGATTTCTGGACCGTCAGGCGCAGGCAAGGGTACGCTCGTCACTCGTGTGCGCGAGCGCCGCTCGAACCTGGGTCTGACGGTTTCGGCTACCACGCGAGCACCACGCAAAGGTGAGGTCGACGGCGTCAACTACTTTTTTCTGACGCGCGAGGAGTTCGACCGTCGCGTGGCAAACGGTGAGTTTGTTGAGTGGGCCGAGGTCCACGGTAACTGCTACGGCACGTTGGTGAGCGAGGTCACATCCAAGCTCGCCTCGGGCTCGTCTCTGATTTTGGAGATCGATGTCCAGGGCGCCCTGCAGGTGAAGGAGCGTTTCCCCGAGGCCGTGCTGATCTTTATCAAACCGCCTTCGCTTGAGGTGCTCCGCGAGCGTCTAGTCGGTCGCGGTACCGAGACGCCCGAGACGATTGAGCTGCGTATGGCAAACGCCGCCGATGAGCTTGCCCTTGCCGACCGCTACGACGACGTCGTGGTGAATGACGATCTCGACCGCGCGACCGATGAGCTCGTTCGCGTTCTCGATATGCATGAAAGGATCTGAGGTCCGTGTCCGTTGTAAAGCCTTGCATTGACGATCTTCTGGAGAAGACCGATCACAACCGCTTCCTGCTCGCTTCGCTTGCCTCCAAGCGCGCCTGCGACATCAATAGCATGCTGCGTGGCCAGCACAACCGCGTGCTTGCCGTCCAGGATGTCGATGACATCACCATCGGGCTTTCCGGTGCCGATACCATCTCGATGGCTATGGACGAGATTGTCGACGGCGACATCTCTTACGACGAGGCCCGTTACGAGAAGGCGCTCGGCCACAAGGTTGCTGAAGCCTAAATGGCAGCTCGCGTCTGCCTGGTCCACTATCACGAGGTTGGACTGAAGGGCAAGAACCGCGCACATTTTGAGCATATCCTCATGGATAACATCAAGGCGGCCTTGGCCGCCTTTTCCGTGAATGCCGTGTCTCGAATTTCCGGTTATATCCTCGTGACCTTTAACGAGCATCAGGCCGACGAGGCGGCGCGTGTCATTCGCACCGTTCCCGGCGTTGCCCGTGTGTCTTTTGCGTATCACACCAACCGCGACCCGCAGGAGTACTGCGCCGCCGCCGTGAAGGCGCTGCGCGAGTTTGGTTCCTTCGATTCGTTTAAGGTGCACGCCAAGCGCTCCAATACTGACTTTGAGCTCACCTCGATCGATATCAATCGTCAGGTGGGCGAGGTGCTGTGTGAGGCCTTCCCCGATAAAAAGGTTCAAATGCACGACCCTGATGCAATGGTGCACGTACTGGTGGTCCAGGGTAGCGTTTACGTGTACGCACGCTCCGAGCGCGGCGTGGGCGGTCTGCCGGTGGGTTCTGCCGGCAAGGTCGTGACGCTGCTGTCCTCGGGTATCGATTCTCCGGTGGCGACCTGGATGCTCGCGCGCCGCGGCGCGGTTTGCGTGCCGGTACATTTCTCCGGTCGTCCGCAGACGCCCGATACGAGTGAGTATTTGGTGCAGGACATCATCCGTGCGCTTGAGCCGGGTGTCCAGATCGGCCGCCTGTACGTGGTGCCGTTTGGCGACTGCCAGCGTGAGATTTCGGTCACCTGTCCCAGCAACCTGCGCGTGATCATGTATCGCCGCATTATGTATTCGGTTGCTGAGCGCATTGCACACATTGAGGGTGCCAAGGCCATCGTTACGGGCGAATCGCTTGGACAGGTTGCCTCCCAAACGCTTGAGAACATCATGGCCGTCAACGAGGCCGTGAAGATCCCCGTGTTCCGTCCTCTCATCGGTTCGGACAAGCAGGAGATCATCGCGCGCGCCGAGGAGATCGGTACGTTCGATATCTCGACTGAGGCCGCTCCCGACTGCTGCACGCTGTTTATGCCGCGCCGTCCCGAGACGCACGCTAAACTCGATGCCGTGCATGAGGCCTGGGAGTTGTTCGATCATGAGGAGATGATCGAGCGCCTGCTCAAGCAGACCGAGTACATCGACTTCGAGAGCAACACATATAAGGCCCCTAAGACCTTAAAACGCAAACATTCGGAGCTTGCTCCGCGTGAGATTTACCAAGATCACGAATAGTCCCTGCATAAACCGACGGTACGTTTGTATCGTCGGTTTTTTGTTATCTGGGTAAACAATATCAAAATGTTCATTCGCTGACGTGTGACTGAATAAATGGACATGTTTGCGCAAGGTTTTGGTCAGCTTTTGGTTTGACCGTCAAAACTGGTTTGCCCGAGCGGTTCGCTCGGCTGCGATTTCCTGACACGATGGTGTTGGGAGGTTTTTGCTATGGCGCAGCGCGAACAACACGAACGGGTCAAGCGAATGGACCGCTGGGCGGGCAAGTTGCTCGGGCATAAGGCAGTAGTCGTGGCGATGCTCGTCGTCATTGCGATGGCGAGCGGCTTGGCGATGGCGAGCTTTGGTGACCGCTCCGGCAATGTTTCGTTTGGGCGCGTTGAGGACTCGGGTCCATCGGCGGAGCCGGGGTCCGGCGATCTTTCGGACGATGCATCCGATGGGTCTTCGTCTAAGGCGTCTGCCGAAACGGAGGTGTACGTCGATGTAGATGGTGCCGTTGCATCCCCGGGCGTGTATCGGCTTCAAGATGGAGCGCGGGTATCCCAGGCGATTGATGCTGCCGGAGGGCTAACGGCAGAGGCGGACGTGACGGGGCTTAACCGTGCTTCGAAAGTCACGGATGGACAAAAGATCTATGTGCCGACAGTGGGGGAGCAGCAGGCGGCTTTGGCGGCTGGCGGGGCCGATGGCGGCGCCGCTTCGGCATCGGGCACGGGCGCTTTGTCGGGGCTTGTGAACATCAATACGGCAAGCGCGGCAGAATTGCAGACGCTTTCGGGCATCGGTCCCTCTATGGCCCAGTCGATTATCGACGAGCGGACCCAAAACGGCGCTTTTGCCTCGGTCGACGACCTGATGCGTGTGTCGGGAATTGGCGAGAAGAAACTCGCCAAAATCAAAGATTGCATCTGCGTATGAGTGCGACCGAGCGTGAGCACGTGATGCCTCCACGGCCATTGTTGCCGTGGACGATGGCCCTTTGTGCCGGCTTGTGTGCGAGTTGCGGCTTGGTGCTTAACGTGGCGGCTGATGCGCTGCTGGGAGAAGGACTGACTTCCGTCACGTTACTCTGGGGCATTCCCGTTGTGGCTGCGGCGTTCGTCGTATTGGCTCGGTCTTGCATGCGTCTTGTGCGATGGAAGCGATGGCTGTATGCCGCGGCGGTCGGACTCGTGGCAGGAGCGATCGTGTCCGCGGGGTGGGCGATAGGTGCCCTCCGAGCTTCCGTCGCTCTGGATGGACGGGCTGCAAGCAGTCTTGAGTTCGTCGTTCAGAGCGATCCGTCTATCAACGACGATGCGTATTCCTATACCTGTGACGCGATCGCGGACGGTAGGCGCGTGGGTGCCGTTCGATTATCGTGCAATCGCGAGCTGAGCGCCGGGTCGCGCGTGCGTGTCATCGGCCGCGTTTCGCGCTTCGAGAATGATGTGTATGGGCGTTCGCGCGTGCTTCGGGGTGAGCTGCGCAAGGTTAAGGCTGTCCGGATTGTGTCGATCGATGGGGGCTCTCCAGGGCCGTTGCTTCGGTTGCGAAATGAGCTGCTCGCCGTCATTGCTCCCGCAACCGATCCAGCGCGCTCGCTCATTGCCGGCGTTGTCTGCGGACGTTCGTCCGAGCTGCGCGCTCAGCCGGCGGGCGAATGGTTTTCGGTTACGGGGACGGCGCATC
The DNA here is from genome assembly GCA_934668695.1 of uncultured Collinsella sp. The sequence goes on from CAKUOD010000026.1 coordinate 10,375, forward strand.
TCATTGCTGTTTCGGGAAGTCATCTGGCTATCGTGGGCTTTGTAATCGAGAGCGCTTTACAAATGACTCGTTGCTCGCGTGGGTTGCAGCGGGCGCTTTTGGCGGCAACGCTTGTGGCCTACGCTGCCTTTACAGGTGCATCGCCCTCGGTTGTTCGTGCGTGCTGCATGGTGTTCGCGACGCTTGTCGCCAACGGTGCCGGGCGTCGCCGCCACGGCATCTCTGCGCTCTTTGTGACCATGTCGATTTTTGTGCTACTCCGTCCAACGGTGCTGTTCGAGATGGGCTTTCAGCTTTCGTGTGCCAGCGTCTTTGCCATCTTGTGCTTTTGCCCGTATGCCACCTACGCTTTGGGTGAGTTGGGCGTGCCGGCGGGCATTGCCAGCATGCTTTCCGTCACCCTCTGCTCGCAGCTGGCAACGGTTCCCATCACCGTTCTCGCATTCGGAACGTTTTCGCTCATTGCCCCGATTGCAAATGCCGTGATCGGCCCGGTGGTGAGTGTGCTGCTTGCTGTTTCGATTGTGCTGGCGCCGTTCTCGCTCGTGTCCCTGTTGCGACCTTGGGCGCTTGCGGTGCCCATGATTGCCGCCCGTTGCGCGCTGTTCTTCGAGCAGCTGTTTGCAGCCATGCCAGGTGCATCCGTGAGCGTGCCGCCCGATAGCATGTGGATTTACCTAGTGCCGTGTTTGCTGGCGGTTCTGCTGGTCTGGTGGCCTCGTCCCCGTGCATGTCCTATGGCGGTGGGGCTTTTATGTCTGGTGCTCTTGGCTGCGATTCCGTACGTCTATTGGGATCGATTTGCTCCGCCTTCGGTGACGGTGCTCGATGTGGGCCAGGCCGATGCGATTCTTATCCGCCAAGGCGGCGCAGTGGCGCTCGTCGACTGTGGGCTCGACGAGCGTGTGGTGGCGGCGTTGGTTCGCAATAACGTGCACCATATCGATGCCGTCTTTGTGACGCATTGGGATGAGGACCACTGGGGTGGTTTGCCTGCCGTGCTCGAACAGTTTTCGGTCGGAACGATTGCCGTGGCGGCGGATGCGCTGGAGGATGCTCCTGCCGAGGTATTGAACCGACCTAGCGTGGAGTATCGGCAGGTGCGCCGTGGGGATACGGTCGACATCGGCTCATTTTGCGCCCGCGTGATGTGGCCATTCGAGTCCGTGGATGGCGAGGGAAATGAGGACTCGCTTGTCCTGCTGCTCTCCTATGTTCAGGAGGGCAAGGGCCTGCGCATGCTCCTCACCGGTGATGCCGAACTCGATCAAGAACGGGAATTCGTGCAGGAGGTGGGGGATATCGATGTCCTTAAACTTGGGCATCACGGCTCCAAGGTTTCAGTCGATTGCGAGTTGCTGGACGTCCTGAAGCCCGAGCTTTCCCTCGCGAGCGCGGGTGAGGGGAATCGATACGGCCATCCGTCCGCTGCCTGCATCGATGCCGTTAAGGAAGCGGGCGGCGTGTTCGCGTGCACCATCGAACACGGAGACATTACCGTCACGCCGACTGCGAATGGCTTTGCGATGCGATGCCAGCGACCGTGACGACGTCGTTGGCGTGTGGTGGGCCCCTGGGCTAGAATGTCACGGTACGAACACGAGGGCCTGTGAGAGGGGAGCGCGATGTCTGAAACCGGTCTGCTGCCGGCATATCTGATCGTCGGTACCGACGGAGTCAAGCGCGACCACGCCATCTCGCGTATGAAGGCTCGCTTGGAAAAGTCGGGTATGGTCGAGTTCAACCTCGACGAACGCGACATGACCAAGGACCCCGATATCGAGTCTATTATCGGATCGCTTAACACCTTTCCCATGGGCAGCGAGTTTCGCTTGGTAATCCTTGATGGTTGCTCAAAGCTCGCCAAGTCGGTTTCAGAGCCGCTCGTCGAATACCTCACAAGTCCCAGTCCTACGACGGTCTGCCTCATCATCGCCGACTCACTTGCCAAGAACACGCGTCTGTACAAGGCGATCGCAAAGCTCGATAAGAAGGCCGTGATCGATTGCTCGGGCACCAAGCGCTGGGAGCTGCCGCGCCGCGTGCAGCAGATGGCCACACAGCACGGCAAGTCTATCTCCACGGCTGCTGCCGAGGAGCTCGTCTCGCGCTCGGGCGAGAACACGCGCATGCTCGATAACGACCTCGCTAAGCTTGCTCAGATGGTCGAGGCGCCCCAGATTGAGCTTGCCGATGTGGAGCGTTGGATCGTGCGTACGGCCGAGGTTCAGCCCTGGGACTTCCTCAACGCCGTCTCGGCCCGCGATATGCAGCGTTCGCTCGAGCTCTTTAAGCTTTTGCCCTCCAAGAGCTACGTGTGGACCTATACGCTGCTATGCGGTCGCATCCGTGAGCTGATCGTTGCCAAGGCGCTCGATGCGCGCGGACAGGGTCGTGAGCTGGCCGCAACGCTCAAGCTCCAGTCCTGGCAGGTCAAGAATCACCTGACCTGGGCACGTCGCTTTTCGATGGCAGAGCTCGTCGCAGCGCTCGAGGGTGCGGTCGATGTGGAGCTCGCGCTCAAGGGTTCGGCCGATTCTCAGACTGCGCTTTTGCTCTGGATTACGAACATCTTGAGAAAATCGTGATGATACCTGCCTATTTGACAAATTCGTTCTATCCCTTTGAGGGGGAGCGTGCTATAGTAGGCGCTTGCATGACCTCACCGTGTCTCAGAGGTGTCATACATTTTTTGCAAGGAACTCGAAAGGAACTCCAGAAGTGGCAAACATCAAGTCTCAGAAGAAGCGTATCCGCACCAATGAGGCAGCTCGCATGCGTAACAAGGCTGTCAAGTCCGAGCTCAAGACGCTGACCAAGCACGTTCAGTCCGCCGTCGCCGAGGGCGACGCCGAGAAGGCCCAGGCTGCCCTCAAGACCGTCACCAAGCGTCTCGACATGGCTGCCGCCAAGCATGTTATTCACAAGAACCAGGCTTCCAACCGCAAGTCCGGTCTTGCCAAGCTCGTGAACAGCATCAACGCCTAAGTTGTAAATTTCACACCACACAGATTACGCGCATAAATGGAGCCTGTTTTATGGAACAGGCTCCATTTTTTGTACCGCTCGGGTAAGATAGTCCGCATGAATACTTCAATTGACATTTCCCACATCCGCAACTTCTCGATTGTTGCGCACATCGACCATGGCAAGTCCACGATCAGTGACCGCATCCTCGAGCTCACCCATACCGTCGACGAGCGCGATATGGAGTCGCAGCTACTCGATACGATGGACATCGAGCGTGAGCGCGGCATTACAATCAAGTCCAATGCCGTCCGCGTCTCCTATGATGCCGACGACGGCGAGACGTATCAGTTCAACCTGATCGATACGCCGGGCCACGTGGACTTTACCTACGAGGTCTCGCGTTCGCTGGCCGCCTGCGAGGGCGCGGTACTGGTCGTCGACGCCACGCAGGGCGTCGAGGCGCAGACCGTCTCCAACGCTACGCTCGCCATGAACGCCAATCTGGACATTGTGCCGGCCATCAACAAGATCGACTTGCCCTCGGCCCATCCCGATGAGGTTAAGACCGAGATCGAGGATGACCTGGCGATCCCTGCCGATGATGCCGTGTGCGTCTCGGGCAAGACCGGCGAGGGCATCCACGATCTGCTGGAGTCCATTGTCTTTTTGATCTCTCCGCCCAAGGGCGATGCGAACGCGCCGCTCAAGGCACTCATCCTTGACTCGTATTTTGACGAGTACCGCGGCGTCGTCGCCACGGTGCGCGTCTTTGACGGTTCCATCAAAAAGGGCGATACCCTGCGCATGATGCAGGCCAAGGGCGACTTTTTGGTCGACGGCGTGGGCGTCAAGCGTCCCGCCGAGACCCCGGTCGATGCACTGACCGTCGGCGAGGTCGGCTATGTGGTCACAGGTCTGAAGGACCCCGAGGCCGTGCGCGTGGGCGACACCCTTACCTGGGCGTCAAATCCCTGCCCCGAGCCGCTGCCGGGCTATCGCGAGGCCAAGCCCATGGTCTACACGGGCTTGTTCCCCATCGACAATAAAGATTACGAGAACCTCCGCGACGCTCTCGACAAGCTGCACGTCAACGATCCGTCGTTGGTATGGGAGCCCGAGACGTCGGTGGCGCTGGGCTTTGGCTTCCGCGTGGGCTTCCTGGGCCTGCTGCACATGGAGGTCGTCAAGGAGCGTCTGGAGCGCGAGTTCAATCTGGACCTGATCGCCACGAGCCCGTCGGTCGACTACCACGTGTACAAGACTGACGGCGAGATGATCGATGTCCGCAGCCCGCAGGATCTGCCCGAGGCCACGCGCATCGAGCGTATCGAAGAGCCCTACCTTAAGGCAAAGATCATCTGCCCGCCTGAGTATACGGGTGCCGTCATGCAGCTTGCTATCGAGCACCGCGGCATTACAACCGACATGATCCATCTCACGAGCAAATCGGTCGAGATGCGCTTCGATATGCCGCTCGCCGAGCTCATCTTGGACTTCTTCGACCAGCTCAAGAGTCGCACCAAGGGCTATGCCTCGCTCGACTACGAGTTCAACGAGTATCGTCCCTCCGAGCTCGTGAAGCTCGATATTTTGCTTTCGGGCGACGAGGTGGACGCGCTTTCGTTTATCGTCCATAAGGACAAGGCATATGGCCTGGCCCGCGGCCTGTGCGACAAGCTCAAGGAGATTATCCCGCGCCAGCTGTTCGAGGTGCCTATCCAGGGCGCCATCGGCAACAAGATCATCGCCCGCTCCACCGTCAAGGCGCGCCGCAAGGACGTTTTGGCCAAGTGCTACGGCGGCGATATCTCGCGTAAGCGCAAGCTGCTCGAGAAGCAGAAAGAGGGCAAGAAGCGCATGAAGGCCATCGGCTCGGTCGAGGT
>CAKUOD010000027.1 GCA_934668695.1 uncultured Collinsella sp.
TGCTGCCACCAAAGAAATCGTCGAAGCTCGATCCGCCGCGCGAACCGGAACCGCCGGTCGAGCGCGTATGCGAACCGAACACCTTGCCGCCATACATATCCGAGCCCATGCCCGAGCCAAAGGTGCCGTGACGGTCGCCGCGCTTCTCCCAGCCCGTGCCCTCAAAACCGGCAGAACCGATACCGCTAAACTCGATATCCTCAAACGGAATCTCGTTGAGGAAGCGAGAGCGCGGGTTGGCAGAGGTCGAGCCGTAGGTGCGACGCGTGGCCGCATAGGTCAGGAACAGGCGCTTACGGGCACGCGTGATGGCAACGTAGGCCAGGCGACGCTCCTCCTCGAGCTTGCCCGGGTCATCGCTGCCGCCGAAGTCGTGCACGTGCGGGAAGATACCCTCCTCCATGCCGGCCACGAACACCGCCGGGAACTCCAGGCCCTTGGCGGAGTGGATGGTCATCATGGTAATGGCATGCGTCTCGCCGGCCAGGGAATCCAAGTCGGAGCGCAGGGCCAGCCACTCCATGAGTGCCGGCAGCGCCTTACAGGTGAGCGGACCGTAGGTGCGCTCGATCTCGTCGGCATGCACGGCGCCCGCCGGTAGCTCTGTTGGCACGGCATACGCGTTGCCCGCGATGGCGGCGGCCAGAGCATCCTGCGGCGAGAGCGCCGGGGCGGCTAGGCTATCGAGCGGATTGGAACCTGCGGCGTCACGAGCGCCGACGAGTGCCTCAAACGAGGATGCCGGTGCAGACGGCCCCGGCTCGGGCGCGGGCGCACTCACCACGACGGACTCGGGCTCGACGCCGGCAGGCACATCGGCAACACCGGCTGCGCGCAGCTCTTCCAAGCTCTCGAGCGTACCCTCGATATCCTCGTGCGTCTCCTCAAATTCGGCGGCAACGCCCAGGAATTCCTGGATGTTCTCGGCGCGGCTCTCGGACTCCATGGTGCCCTCGGCGCGAAACGCCTGCAGCAGGCCCGTCTTGTCGACAATCATCTCGACGACGTCCTTGAGCTCGCCGTCCATGCGGCGGCCCTCGCGCACCAGCGCCACAAAACTCGACAGGCCGTTGCGCACCTTGGCACTAAACATGCCCGTCTCGGCTGTTGCGATCTCGCAGGCCTGGAAGAACGAGCAGCGGTTGTCGCGCGCCAGCTGCTCGATCTTTTGGATCGAGGTGGAGCCGATGCCGCGGCGCGGCGTGTTGATGACGCGCTTGACGCTCATCTCGTCGGCTGGGTTCACGATCATCTTGAGGTAGGCCATGACGTCGCGAATCTCGGCGCGGTCGAAGAATCGCGTACCGCCGACGATCTTGTAGGGCACGCCCGCGCGCAGGAACATATCTTCGAGGATACGCGACTGGGCGTTGGTTCGGTAGAAGACGGCGATGTCGTCGTAGCTCGTACCCTTGGAATGCAGCTTCTCAATCTCGCCGGCGATCCAGCGGCCCTCGTCGCGCTCATCGCTCGCCTGGAAGGCCTGAATCTTCTCGCCATCGCCTTCTGCCGTAAACAGGCGCTTGTCCTTGCGCTGCGAGTTGTGGCGTACCACGGCGTTGGCGGCGCTCAGGATGTGACCCGTGGAGCGGTAGTTCTGCTCCAGCTTGACGGTCTTACAGTTTTTGAAGTCCTTCTCAAAGTCCAGGATATTGGTGATGTCGGCGCCACGCCAACTATAAATTGACTGGTCGTCGTCGCCCACGACCATGAGGTTCTGGTACTTGGCGGCCAGCAGGTTGGCGATCTCGTACTGGACGTGGTTGGTGTCCTGATACTCGTCGACGCTAATGTAGCGGAAGCGCTCCTGGTACTTGTCGAGCACCTCGGGGCGGGTACGCAGCAGCTCGAGCGTGCGCACGAGCAGGTCGTCGAAGTCCATGGCGTTGGCGGCACGCAGGCGGCGCTCAAGCTCCATATAGACTTGCGCGGCCTTTTTGTCGTTGGGGCTGTCGGCGGATTTGAGCATGTCCTCGGGCCCGATCATGGCGTTTTTGGCCGAGCTGATCTTGCTGCGGATCATGTTGATGGGGAACTGCTTTTGCTCGATGCCGAGCGCCTGCATAATGTCGCGCACCATGCGCTTGGAATCATCGTCATCGTAGATGGTGAACTGGCCGGTGTAGCCCAGCAGGTCGGCGTCCTCGCGCAGCATGCGCACGCACATGGCGTGGAAAGTGCACACCCACATGCCGCGGGTGCCGCTGGGGATGAGCGCCGCCAGGCGCTCGCGCATCTCGGCCGCGGCCTTGTTGGTAAACGTGATGGCCAGGATCTGCCAGGGTTTAACGCCCAGGTCGCCGAGCATATGTGCGATACGGAAGGTCAAGACGCGGGTCTTGCCCGAACCGGCGCCGGCAAGGACCAGCAGCGGGCCCTCGGTGGTCAGAACCGCCTCGCGCTGGGCGGGATTGAGGCTATCAATGTCGACGAGCGGCTTGGCGGGCTTGGGCGCGGGAGCCGGGGCGTCGTAGATGTCGAGCGGAACGAGCTCGGGCTCCGGCGCGGCGGGAGCAGTGTACGCATCGAGCGGCACGGGCTCCGGCGCGGGCGGGACGGGCGCGGCGGTATTCTTTTCCCAGGGCAAGGGCTGGGTCATGGGCGACTCCTCATCTGACGGACGGCGCGCCTGCGGGCGGCGCCATAGTTTGAGCCGTACCAGTATACCGAGCCGCGCGGACACCGACGCAAATCACACCACGACTCCGCGCACCGCCACCACCCAAGCACCCCCAAATAAGTTGCGGTGAAATAGGGACTGTTGACCGCTTCTATGAGGCCATTTAATCCCTATTTCACCGCAACTTATGAGAAGCCCTATAAGCCGAGCATCGGCTCCAGAACGAAGAAGTATGCGAGCACCACGATGCCCAGGATGATGCGGTAGACGCCGAAACACTTGAAGTCGTGACGGCGAACGAAGCCCATGAGCCACTTGATGGCAATGAGCGACACCACAAAGGCGACGACGCAGCCCACGCCCAAGATGGCGATCTCGTTGGTGCCGAAAGTACCGCCCTTAATAAAGTACTTGACCAGCTTGAGCGCACTTGCGCCAAACATAACGGGAATAGCCAGGAAGAACGTGAACTTAGACGCCACCGAGCGCGTGCAGCCCAGCAGCAGGCCGCCGATGATGGTAGAACCGGAGCGAGACGTACCAGGCACCAGCGAAAGCACCTGGAAGCAGCCGATACCCAGTGCAGTCTTCCAGCTGAGGTCCTCGAGCGTGGCGATGGAGCCAAAGTCCAGGTTCTCGTCATCGTCCTCATCCTCAGCGGTAGCCGTGGCGGGCGCCGCAAAGTGCGCACCGGCGGGACGTCCACCCGACACCACAGCACGCGAACCAAACGAACCCGCAACGGCCATTTCCTCGCGCTTGCTGGCGCGCCAGTTCTCGATCACGATAAACAGCACGCCGTACACGATGAGCGCCAGCGCCACGACGGGAGCGTTGTAGAAATGCTCCTCCATCCAGTCGTTGAGCGGCAGGCCGATCGCCGCCGCAGGAATGCAGCCGAGCACAATCTTGCCCCACAGCACCCAGGTGTCGTGACGGCCCTCCTTGCCCTTGCTGGGCGAGAACGGATTGAGTTCATGGAAGAACAGCACGCAGACGGCCAGAATGGCGCCGAGCTGAATCACGACCAGGAACATATTCCAGAACGTCTCGCTCACGTTCATCTTGACGAACTCGTCCACCAAGATCATGTGACCCGTCGACGAAACGGGCAGCCATTCGGTGATGCCCTCGACCAGGCCCATGAAGGCAGATTTTAGAAGCTCGATAATATCCAAAGGGACCCCCTCGTTAGACACCCGCCGGTAGATGTTCTGCGGACGATGCGGGCGATGTCCCATTATCAACCGTCGGCGGTGCGACCGCGCCTACCCTTACCAAAAAACTCGCCCGTTCACAGAATTGCGAGCGGTCAAACCGAAATCCTTGGGTATAACTGCAACAAGATAAAGTGTCCGGCGGTCAACGCACCCGCGCCCGCCCGACGCACGAGCCCCGCGCCCGTGCGATAGACCAAGGAGGAAACCATGAACGAGGGCTACACCAAGGTATTTGTTTCACTCGACGGTACTGAACAGCAGGATTTTGTGCTCGCACGCGCCATCAAAGTCGCCGCGAACAACGGCGCCAAGCTGATTATTGGTCACGTGATTGACTCCACGGCGCTCGAGAGCGCTGGCTCCTACCCGGTCGACCTGGTCAACGGCCTAGAGGAGGCCTTTAACAACTCCATCGCCAAGCAGCTCGAGGAGGCCAAGGCCAATCCCGACATTCCCGAGGTCGAGGTCATGATTCGCACCGGCCGCATTCGCGAGACGCTCAAGGATGAGATGCTCGACGTGGTCAAGCCCGATCTGGTGCTCTGCGGCGCCCGCGGCCTCTCCTCGATTAAGTACGCGCTACTGGGTTCGATTTCGACGTTCCTGCTGCGTAACACGGACTGCGACATCTTGGTCGTGAAGTAGGTTCCTTCCCGTCGGCGCAAGGCCTGCGGGGTTATCACGCCGACGTCCTCGCCGCTTCGCGGCTGCGGGATGTCGGCTTAGATAACCCCTCCCGGCCTTGCGCCTTCGTCACCGTACTTCAGCGAGTTGGCTGAATTGAAAGATGACGTGCCGCCCCGTTTGGGGCGGCACGTTTTTGTTTGGGGGATTCTTTCGAGCCTCATAGCAATGTTCACGTTCGGGAACATTGCGCCAGTTGCTTCAGCTATGTTCCTGAACGTGAACATAGCCCAGAGAAAACAGCAGGAGCGCGCCTACTCGAAGTATTGGAACTTGTTCGTCGAGAAGGCGAAGGTTACGGTGAAGCCTTCGCCGGGCGCAGACGCTGCGGTGACGTCGATGCCCATTTTGGAGCATAGGCGCGCCACCAGGTAGAGGCCGATGCCCGTTGCGCGCTTGGTGGTGCGACCGTTGTCGCCGGTAAAGCCCTTCTCGAACACGCGAGGCAGATCTGCCGCGCTCACGCCACAGCCGTTGTCGGCAACGGTGAGCTCAATGCGCTCACTCGCCAGGCCCTCGTCCAGCAGCGCGCCCGAAAACACAATCTTCGCGCCGTCCTCGCACGCGTATTTAATGCTGTTCTGGATGAGCTGGCCTAGGATAAATTCGAGCCATTTCTCGTCGGTGAACACCGCAAAGTCGAGGTTCTCGCACACCGGCGCCACGTGCGCCGCGATGAGTTCACGCGCGTTGGCCTTAATCGCGCCCGTCACCAGGGCCTTGAGGTTCCAGCGTCGAATCAGGTAATCGCGCTCCACCACTTCCGAGCGCGCATAGTAGAGTGCCTGATCGATATAGCGCTCCACGCGGGCGAGCTCGCGACCGAGGTCGTCTACGCGCGACAGGTCGTCTTCGCTGCCATCCAGGTTTTCAAGAATCAGATGGGCTGCCGCCAGGGGCAACTTGGCCTCGTGGACCCAGCTCTCGATATAGTCGCGATAGTCGTCGGTTTGACGGCGCCCTTCCGCCACCTCATCGCAAGCCGCCTTGCCCACGCGGCGCAAGACCTCGTACTCGAGCTCGCCCTCGGCATAGGTCGGGCACTGCACCATCTCTTGCACCCATGCGGGGCTTTCCAGCTCCTCGGCCGCGCGCTCCAGCTGATGCAAAAAACAACGACGGCGCGCGTACTCGATCACGATGCCGAGCATGCCAAAGATGAAGGACACGCCGACCGCCACGACCACGATGGAGACGGGCGCGCCGGCGACCGTCAGCACAAAGCAACTCAGCAGCACGCCGCACGTCCACACGGCGACGGGGAGCAGCGCGTCTTTAAAGAACTTGGCAAACGACATGGCCGGCCCCTAGACCGAATAGCCCTGGCCGCGGTGTGTGGTCAGATACCCCTTGATGCCGATTTTTTCGAGCGTGGTGCGCAGGCGGTTGATGTTGACGGTGAGCGTGTTGTCGTCGACGAAGGCATCGGAGTCCCACAGGTCCTGCATGATGGCCGTGCGCGAGACAATCTTACCCGCGCGGCTCAGGAGCAGCGAGAGGATACGCAGCTCGTTTTTGGTGAGTTCGGTGCTGTTGCCGGTCGCCGTGTTGGTGACCGCAGAGCGGGCGAGGTCGAGCTCCAACCCCTTGTGGACGAGTGTGCTGCGCTCGCCGGCCGCCGTGGTGCGCCGCAGCAGCGCATTGATGCGCGCCACAAGCACACGGGCGCTGTAGGGCTTGGGGACAAAGTCGTCCGCACCGAGCGTCATGGCCATGACCTCGTCAATCTCGGTCGTACGCGACGTGAGGACGATGATGGGGACTTCGGACTCGCGGCGGACTTCGTGGCAGATATGCTGGCCGTCTTTGACGGGGAGTGTGAGGTCGAGCAGCACCAAGTCGGGTGCGGTGGCCAGGATGTCACGCGAGACGTGCTCGAACGATTCGCAGGCCTCGATCTCAAAACCAGCACGCGCCAAAATGTCGGCGAGCTCGCGACGGATGGGCTCGTCGTCCTCAACGATATAGATCAGCGCCATGGATTCCGCTCCCCTCTTGGTTGTCTTGCCACCATTATGGCTGCGAAGCCGCAGGCGTGTGCCGCGCGCGGCGCCAAGGTGACAGAACTGTTCGCGAGCGGTGGCGTTTGACCCGCCTCGCGCTCGCGACGGGAGCGGGGACCAAAATGATTCTTTAATCCCCGTCCCAGAAACATCATTTAGCGACGGGCGCGGAGCTTTTCGTAGCCATCGGCGAAGAAGGCGACCGTGGCGGCGTCTGCCTCGTCGGCATCGGCGTCGGTAGCTGGGACCACGCCGTGCTCGTCGCTCACCAGGAACAGCGCGCCCTTGAGCTGCGCGGGAATATCCACGCGCGTGACCGGCATGTCCTTGGTCTGCGCCAGCTGTTCGATAAGCGTCGCCGTGCCGCACAGGCACTCGTCCGCCGGCGCCACAAAGGCCAGCTCGCCGTCGTTGACGGCAGCAAGCAGCTCGGGCGCCACGCCGGTTTCGTCGGCCTCGGAGCGCGCCTCGGCGGAGCGGGCACGCAGCGCCTTGGCTGACGTATCGGCGAGCGGCTCGTACTCCCCCACCGTCATGGCGGCGTTGCCGTTGATGTCGATCACCAGCATGAGTACGCCGTCGCGCGCAGTGTAATCGCCCTCGGCAAGCGACCACTCAACGTGCTGTTTGGCCCAGCTGAGCATGTTATGGGTAAGCGGTTCGCCCTGCACCAGTCGCTCGGACAGCGCGCGGATGTGACGGTTGAGCATGGGCACCTTTTTGTTGGACATGCGCCAACGGCAGACAAGCGCGGGCTTGTCGAGCGTAAACTTCTCGACCGCCTCCTGATTGGCGCAAAAGTCCTCGTACGCACGCTGATCCTCGGCATTGCCAAACAGCTCGGCATCATCAATCTGGGGCATGGTCATACCTTTCGTGTTAGTCATTCCGTCCTCTTATACCAAAAAGACGGCCCTCCAAACGGAGCAGCCGTCTTTTGCAGAGATTATTTTGACGATATGGCCAGGCGACCGATCAACTTAATGGGATAGAACAACATCCCATTAAGGGTTTTCCAAGTGCCCGAGATTGCCCCGAAAGAGGAGCGCCGCGTACTAAATGTACGCAAGCGACGGTTTGAGGGGCAAGGTCGGGTGCTTGGGAAAGCCCTAGTGCCTAAAATGCCTGGCGCCGGTGAAGACCATCGCAATACCATGCTCGTTGCAGGCCTGGATGCTCTCGTCGTCGCGCTTGGAACCGCCGGGCTGGATGATGCAGGTCACGCCGTGCGCGGCAAGCACGTCCACGTTGTCGCGGAACGGGAAGAACGCGTCGCTTGCACAGGCAAAGCCGCCCTTCTCAACGCCCTCGCGCTCGCAGAAGTCCTCGGCACGCTCGCAGGCCAGCAGCGCGGAATCCACGCGGTTGGGCTGACCCGGGCCCATACCAATGCCGGCCTTGCCCTTGGAGACCAGGATAGCGTTGGATTTGACGCCCTTGCAGACCTTCCAGGCAAACTCAAGCTCGGCCATCTCGGCGTCGGTGGGCTTGCGGTCGGTGGGGAACGTAAAGGTCGCGGGGTCCTCGGTTACGTGGTCGACCTCCTGCACCAACATACCGCCGTCGATGGAGCGCAGCTCCACCTGGGCACCGTGGTCCACGCCGCCGGTAGCTAGCACGCGCAGGTTGGGGCGCTTTGCCATGCGCTCGAGCGCATCATCGGTGTAGCCCGGGGCGATGATGACCTCGACGAACTGCTTGTTCTGGTCGGCGAAGTGCTCAACCAGCTCATAGGGAACCTCGCGGTTGCAGGCGATGATGCCACCGAAGGCGCTCTTGGGATCGCAGGCGAAGGCGCGGTCGTAGGCGGACGTGATGTCCTCGGCCACGGCAGAGCCGCAGGGGTTCTGATGCTTGAGAATCACGCAGGCCGGCTCGTCGAACTCGCGGACCAGGTTCCAAGCGGCATCGGCGTCCAGATAGTTGTTGTAGCTGAGCGGCTTGCCCTGGATTTGCTCGGAGCCCACGAGCGGGAACTGAGAGCTCGCCGTGTTCTCGCAGCCCTCGGCAAAGCGATAGACCGTGGCCTTCTGCTGCGGGTTCTCGCCATAGCGCAGGTCGTCGACCTTCTCCAGCGAAATCTCGAGCTTGGCAGAGGTGTCCGCCACGTCGCTTGCCTGGGCGGCAAGCCAACGGGAGATGGCCGTGTCGTAGGCGGCGGTGGTCTGGTAGACCTTCACCTGCAGACGACGACGGGTGGAAAGCGTGGTGCAGCCGCCGGTCTCGCGCATCTCGGCCAGGACGGCGTCGTAGTCGGCCGGGTCGGAGATGACGGTGACACTTGCGGCGTTCTTGGCGGCAGAGCGCAGCATGGAAGGACCACCGATATCGATGTGCTCGATGGCGTCCGCGAAGGTGACCTCGGGGTTGGCGACGGTCTTCTCGAACTCGTACAGGTTGACGACGACCAGGTCGATCAGCTTAATGCCGTGCTGAGCGGCCTCCTGCATGTGCTGCTCGGAATCGCGGCGGGCCAGCAGCGCACCGTGAACCTTGGGGTGCAGGGTCTTAACGCGGCCGTCCATCATCTCGGGATAGCCCGTGAACTCCTCGATGGGGGTTACGGGAACGCCCGCGTCCTCGATGGCACGGGCCGTACCGCCCGTAGAGATGATCTCGACGCCAAAGTCATCGACCAGCGTCCGTGCGAAATCGACGACACCCGTTTTATCGGTAACCGAGATCAACGCGCGTGCGATCTTCACATCAGATCCCATGCAGTCCTCCTGTCTGGTACGCCGCCGTGCTCTGTGAGTCGGTGATACGTCGATCTGCAGCGCTCGCGCAGCGGCATTGAAAATACTGATTCAATGTAGCGCATCAAGCGCATCGATGCACCCCGCAACGGGCGCATGTGCAGAAAAAGTTTGCGAGCAGAGGGGATGGGCACGGCACTGGGCACGGTGAGTTCATGGAACACAGGGGCACCATAATTAGATGCCAATGGCGTGGTAGAACTGTGCTCGATATGCATCCGCAAAAGAAAGAGGCACCATGGTCTCGCGGGTTCTCTACCGACCGTTTGATACCGAAGACTTCGACGCCATCGCGCTGATTCTGCAGCAGCTTTGGCATAACAATTCGGATAACGATGAGTACAACCGCCTTGAGGCCGCGTGCGACCTCGCCTACTGCCTTTCGTCCTCGACGTTTTCGCAGGTTGCGGTGATTGACGGCGAGGCGCGTGGCATTGCGCTCGCGCGCGCGGGACAGAGTTCCGGCGCCACCGTCAAGGAACATTGGATGGACACCGAACGCGCTCTGCTATCGCAAATGCGCGAGCTGGAGCCCGATGCCTGCGCCGAGTATCTCTCGTTTGTGCGCGCAACCATCCGAACCAACAACCGCCTGCTCGAGAGCAGCCCGTTGCCCCACGACAACGAGGTCACGCTGCTTGCCGTGGATCGCGACGTCCATGGCCTGGGTGTAGGCTCAGTGTTGCTCGATGCCGCGGTCTCGTACCTGTCCTCGCGCGGGGCGACAAGGGCGCACCTGTACACCGACTCCAACTGCTCGTGGAAGTTCTACGAGCTGCACGGCTTTAAGCGCACGGCCACGCACCGCGCCAACCGCGAAGAGCGCCGTCACGACATGCCGCGTGAAAGCTTTCTCTACGAACTCGACCTAACAGCCTAGCCCAAGCAGCCACACCTAGTCATTTAAGTCTGTCCCCAATGACTGATCCCCAACAACTAGTCATTTAAGTCTGTCCCCAATGAGTGTCCCCAATGAGTAGCCTTGGTGGTCTGCAAATAGCTGTGGTCAAAAAACATCAAATATGAGTACTGTTACCTTTTTAGTAGCAGCGATTCGGGGCATTTTTGATGCTTATAGGCATGACGACCAGCTGCACGAGCTGACGTAGCTCCTCAAATGTTCAATAAAATGGGCCCCTAACGAGAAGTGCTCTCATTAGGAACCCATTATTATGTGCAAACATATGTGACCAACGCAGCAACAGTACTCATATTTGGCATTTTTTGTCCACTGCCCCTTGCGCGAAGGTCCGCAGCGGAAAGTTTGGCCCGTTTCGATGCACAAAAATGGGATGAATCTTCCCTGGCAACCGCCCAGAAAGATCCACCCCAAAGCAAGCGCTCGCTAGAACGTTCCACCGCCGCCTCCGCCGACGCCGCCACCGCCGCCACCGGAAAAGCCGCCGCCGCTGCCGCCGCTCGAGCTATCGGAACTCGAAGCCAGCTCGCGGATGGTCTCGTGATACACATCGTTGAACGAATCGAGCGGAGACTCGTTGCCGTAGTGATGGTAATACCACCAGTAGCAGGGGTAGTTGTCGTAGAAATCGTCACTGTTGCGCAGATCCGCAGGCACGGCTTCGGCCAGCTGTCGCAGCACTTCTTTCGAAACGCCCAGGGCAACGCCCATCACCAGCAGCTTGTTCCACAAGATCAGGTCGCTGGGAACGGCCTCCTTCAGACGCGTAAAGTCCTCGAGCCAATGCTTGAGCGCCTTGCAGCGAGCCGCCACCTCGGCGCCCTCCGGCGTGTAGCGACGGAAGGTGCAGCTCAGGACAAAGCCCACGATCGTGACGGGGATCGAGATCATAGCGGCGCCGACATTGGCATCCGCAAAGTCGGTATAGATCAGAGAGCCCAGAATGCCAAAGACGATGATGATGCCGAGAACCAAGCCGGCAACCAGGGCGATGGTGCCGTCCGAGGCGATTAGCTCGCGCGCCTCCAGCTTGCCCTTAACCGTGCTCTGATAGTCCTCGAGCTTGTCACCAACAGATGCAGTACGCTCGCTGGCATACTCCTCCAGCTCGCTAAACGTGCGCGAACGGACGCCGTCTTTATCGGGCTTAACGCCAGCGAAGAAGACCTTGAGCACGTCGCGGTCGATGCCGTCCTTCTTGGCAGCCTTCCAGGCCTCGTCGGTCACTGTGATGCGATACGTCTGCTCCTCTTTTTCGCGACGGAGCAGACCCTTCTTCTTGGTCTCGGTCGCTTCTTCCAGCTTGATCACACGGTCGTCGGTGAGCTTCATAAGCGTGGCGATATATGCCTGATCGGGCACGTCGTTCCAGCTCATGAGAGCTGCAAGCACCGCGGGATGGTCGGCCGAGGGCACATCGCGGAAGTACTCGTCCTGGAAGAGCGGCTTGGGCTTGGGCCTGCGCAGCTTAAGCATCACGATCACACCGGTATAGGCAACCGCCACGACAACACACACCACGGCAATCGCGCCGGCAACCGCACGCGCGTGCTCACGGCGAGCGTTGGCCTCGTCGGCCCATTCCTTCTCTTCGCTCAGAATCGTCGACATGCGCTTTTCGCCCGAGACGGCAAGCTGCGGCACCCAGTCGCTGGGGAAGGCGATGCGTGCCTCGGCGAATTCGCCCTCATGCACGCAGGGAATGGTATAGGTGACCATGGGCTCGTCCGCATCGAGCGACACGTCGCCCGTCAGCGGGCCGTGGCCCCATGCGCGGAAGTTATCGCCCTTGACGGCAGCCGTCCCGGCAGCGGCATTTGCAAAGTAGACTTCCATCTCGACGTCATCGGAGTCCGCCGACCAGCCGTCGCCGACGAATTTCCAGTAGAGCTCGGCGGTATCGGCCCAGTTCATAACCGCACCGGTCATGGAATAACTCACGTAGTAGATTGCGCTGTCGCCGCTCTCGTGAGGGCTGAACACCTTAATCTTTACGCCGTCGTCGGACTGTTCCACCGTGTAAACGCCGTCGTCGCCCTTGTTTGCGCTGTCGACCTTGTTAAACGCAGTGTCGTCTTCCTCGACGCTCAGCACATTGACGACCACCGAGCCGCCTTGCTGGTTAGAGCCTGTATTGATATCCCAATACACGCCGTTGATGTCATCGTCGAAATCGAACTGGCGCCCCTCGACAACGGTCAGCGATCCATCGGCCTCAACCGTGGCGCCGATGTAGGTTTGGCTCATGGAGTAGCCGTCGGCGTGCGCGACGGCAGGCAGCAGCAACAACGCAAGCGCGACGAGTACGCAGACGGAAGCGAACCGCGCAAACAGGCGGCGCTGCCGACAGGGCTGGGCAACGGGGGCGTTCATAGGCACATCCTTTGTCTGTGGTACCAGTAGCGTCATTGTCCCACGTTTGCGGGTTCATGTGACGAACATCTAGGTCAGCGGAGCGTCAAAACGGGACGAAAGTCACGCCCGCCGCCGGCACCTGGGGACGTTCCTTATCTGCCGGCAATCTGGGACACTCCTTGGCATAGCCCGCTCCGGCAATAGATACCACTTCATAGCTCCATCACAGGTGTAGCGGCTTTGTGTGGGCGCGGCGTGAGCCGATTAAGCCGACGAGCGAGGGGCATAAAGCAGTTGAGCGAAAACGGTTTGCCCCTTTGCCGTCCGCTCGAGGATCATGTCCCCCTTTTCCGCGGAAACCCCGGCAGTTGCGAAGAGCTGCCGGGGTTTCTGTCGTTTGAGGGCTAGATTGATTGACGACGATTAAGGTGTCGAGCCGGTGGTCCGGCACGCGCAACGCGCGGCCTCGGCAACTTGCAGGCCACGGCGGCGTCTCCCCCACCGCGCCCCGCGCTATACTCGTCCGCATGGACATCAACGCACGCAACATAGCAACAACCGCCGCCGACGCGCCAACGACGCCGGCCGCTCCCGCGCCCGTCGTGGGGCGCTTCGCCCCGTCGCCCTCGGGCCGTATGCACCTGGGCAACGTGTTCAGCTGCCTGTGCGCATGGCTTTCGGCCCGCAGCCAGGGCGGCAGCATCGTGTTACGCATTGAGGATCTGGACGATCGCTGCAAGCGCCCGGAACTTGCCACTCAATTGATTGACGACCTGGCCTGGCTGGGGCTGGAGTGGGACGAAGGCCCCTACTACCAGCACGACCGCCTGGACTTGTACGAGGACGCCCTGCGCCAGTTGCAATACGCCGGCCTCACCTATCCCTGCTTTTGCACACGCGCCGAGCTCCACGCCGCGAGTGCACCGCACGCGAGCGACGGCACGCCCATCTACCGTGGCGCCTGCCGAAGTCTTTCGGCCGAGGAGGTGGCCCGCCGCAGCGCCCTGCGCGCCCCGGCCACACGTCTGTGCGTGCCCACCGTCGACGACCTCGCAGACGACGTGATCGAATTTGTGGACCGCACGTACGGGGCCCAATGCGAAGCACTCGCCACCGAGTGCGGCGACTTTTTGGTCCGCCGCAGCGACGGCGTGTTTGCCTATCAGCTAGCCGTGGTGGTCGACGACGACGCCATGGGCGTCACCGAGGTCGTGCGCGGATGCGACCTGCTGGGGTCCACGCCGCGCCAGATCTATCTGCAGCACCTGTTGGGACTGCCCACGCCGCACTACGCACATATTCCGCTGCTCATGGCACCGGACGGCCGCCGCCTTTCCAAACGAGACCGCGATCTGGACCTGGGCGAACTCCGCGCCCGCTTTGGCACGCCCGAAGCGCTGCTGGGCTGGCTCGCCGGACAAACAGGCATCGCGCCGGGCACCACGCCGCGCTCTGCCGAGCAGCTGGTCGAGCATTTTAGCTGGGATGTTATCCGCAAGCACAGGGAGAACATCACCGTAACGGCTGAGTAATCAGGCACCCCACCCCTACGCAACATCCCAGGGCTGGAGTTCGTCGCCCAAGCGAACGATGCAGTCGTAGAGCACGGTATGACACTCGGCCGGGTTGGCATCTCGATGAAAATGCCCGTAATACCAGCGTTTGTAGTCCAAGCGATCTTCCAGCTCATCGAAAAATGCCGTAAGCCGATCAACGGCAGGGCAATTCCAGCCGGGCCCCGGATAGAGCGTGGGCGAAAGCATGCGCGTGGAGCAGGTGTGGGTGATCACGTAGTCGACCTTCCAGCCCACGCCGTCGAGCTTTGTCCGCGCCTCCTCAAAGTTGCGCTCGTCCGGCAGTTCCTGCGGCCACCAGCTGGAATACGGAATGCGGTATTCCTTGTCCACACTCGTGGCGCCGCCCATGGTAAAGACCGTTGAGCCGTCGAGCTCAAAAACCTCGCCGCGCGTCAGGCGCCGCATGGGCGAGGTGTCCGACAGACGCTGCGTCAACCCACCATGCCACAGCTCCATGGGGCGCTCAGCCCAGTGGTCGAAACGTTCGTGGTTGCCGTCGACGAACAGCACGGTATAGGGGCGCGACTCCAGCCAAGCGATGTCG
>CAKUOD010000028.1 GCA_934668695.1 uncultured Collinsella sp.
GCCAGCGCCTCGCGCATGAACTTCTCGTCGATTTCGGTGATCGTCATCGTTCGCCTTCCCTGTTGCAAATTCAAAACGATGCTATCATTACGACTCACGGAGAGATGGCAGAGCGGTTGAATGCGGCGGTCTTGAAAACCGTTGAGCGCGAGAGCGTTCCGGGGGTTCGAATCCCCCTCTCTCCGCCACTTTTAGTGATGCACCGGCGTCATGGTTCGCTCGAACAGCGCATCGACCACGTCGGCTATCTCGGGTCGACGCTCAAGATCGTGGCCCGATTCCCACCATATCGTGAAAAGTCGAATAATACCGCCGGCGACAAACTCAGACGTCGTCTCGAGTGACACGGGGGCCAGGGCATCCTCGGCAAGCACGTTCATCACACGCTCGCGAATGGAGCGGGCAATGCGGTCGCAAATTACGTTGGTCAACATGCCCGACATGCTGCTTGCCAAAATGTTATCCATGAGCCGCTCGTGCGTCAGAATCAAATCCATGGCATCGTCCAAAATCGCGTGCCGAAGCGCGCGCACGTCCTCGGCAGATACCGTGCCGGCCTCATCGGGCTGTTTTTGCGGCAAGCCCGACATGAGCTCATCGATATAAAAGGCAAAGTAATCGTTCTTGTCGCGAAAGTGCTTGTAGAACGTCGTGCGGCGAATCATGGCGCGGTCGCACAGCATGGCAACCGTCAGGTCCTCAAAACGATGCTCCTCGAGAAGCTCGGTAAAGGCATCAAACAGGGCGCGGTAGGTTTTCTTGATGCGAAGGTCCACTGGTATCGCCATCCTCAGGGCAAAGACAACACTCGTCAATCTGTCGCATATCTTACACCTGTACCTCGCGCGCTTTGCCCCGGTGCCAACCCCGCCGAAAACACAACGCTTACCGGAAAGTTCGGCACGGCAAAACGTTGCGGGTATACTAGTAGCGTTATACCAACGGCAGCTGGCGCATGCCGCCGCGGCCATTCGAAACGGAGACATCATGATTACCGTCATCATCGGCATCGTTGTTGTCATTGTGATTGTCTGCGCCATCGCCGGCATCTACAACAACATGGTCACCAAGCGTAACCGCATCGATAACGCCTGGCAGAACATCGATACGCAGCTGCAGCGTCGCAACGACCTGATCCCCAACCTGGTCGAGACCGTCAAGGGCTACGCCAAGCACGAGCAAGAGACGCTCTCCGCCGTGATCAGCGCGCGCAACACCGCCGTCAAGGCCACCACGCCCGAGGCCAAGATGGAAGCCGACAACGTGCTGACCGGTGCGCTGCGCCAGCTCTTTGCCGTAGCCGAGGCCTATCCCGATCTTAAAGCAAATTCCAACTTTACGCAGCTGCAGGCATCACTCGAGGATACCGAGAACAAGATTAGCTATGCACGCCAGAGCTACAACGATTGCGTGCTCAGCTACAACAACGCCATTCAGACGTTCCCGGCTGTCATCTTTGCCGGCATCTTCCAGTTTAAGGAGCGCCAGGGCTTCGAGGCCGCTGAAGCCGCCCGCCAGGCCCCGACCGTCAAGTTCTAACAATCACGACCGAGTCTTAATCGGGTATATGCATAAACCGCCCCGTCGAATGCATACTTCGACGGGGCGGTTTCCTTTTTCGCGTAGGTCCCCCTCTAAGCGCCGTGCATTTTTGGGAGTATTCAACATAACCAAGAGCATCGGGCGCCACGACAAAGGCCAAAGACCGCGAATATCCCTGCAAATCACCCGCTGTCAGCCCATAACCCCGCCCATCATTCGTAGAAAACATCGAGAAATCCCGATTTTTTCCCGAGGTCGGTATGCAGGGGCCTTCGATTGCAGAATACTCGCAAAAATGCACGTCGCCATCACCCCCACATGGCGCGAACCAAAACAAAAGCGCGGCCTAAAAGGCCGCGCACCATCTTTAATTCAGATCTATATTGCCCGTAACGGCAGCGCCGAGGTAACGCAGGCCCGAGGACGCGCCGGAAAGGAAGGTTGCCCTCGGGCCGAACAGCTATGGCAGCTTACGCGACGGTGTAAACCCAGTCGTGCTTATCCTCAACAGCACCAGACTGGATACCAGTCAGAGTCTCGCGGAGCTTCTTCATCACAGGGCCGATCTCGGTGTAGCCAGCCGGGAAGGTCACGGTCTCGTCGGCGCCGTAAACCTTGTTGTCGATCTCGCCAACCGGGGAGATGACGGCAGCGGTGCCGCACAGGCCGCACTCGACAAAGGTGCCGGCCTTGACCTCGGCCCACTCGACGGGACGCTGGTCGACGGTCATGCCCAGGTCCTGAGCAACCTGAACGAGCGAACGGCGGGTGATGGAGGGCAGGATGGAGTCGGTGTGCGACTGCGGAACGACGAGCGTGCCGTCCTCCTTCACGAACAGGACGTTGGCGCCACCGGTCTCCTCGACATAGGTGCGGGACTCGGAGTCGAGATACAGGTTCTCGGCATAGCCCTCGCGATGGGCCTCCATCGTGGGCTTGAGGGACATGGCGTAGTTCAGGCCGGCCTTGATGTTGCCGGTGCCGTGCGGCGCGGCGCGGTCGTACTCGGAAACGCGCAGCTTGACGGGCTTGAGACCACCCTTAAAGTACGGACCGACCGGGGTCACGAGAATGCGGAACGTGTACTCAGGAGCGGGAGCCACGCCGATCACGTCACCGGAGCCGATCATAAACGGACGCACGTACAGGGTCGCGCCGGAACCGAAGGGCGGAACCCAGGCGGCGTTGGCAGAAACGACCTGCTTGACGGCCTCAACGAACTTGTCCTTGGGGAACGGGGGCATCTCGAGGCGCTGCGCAGAGTTGTACATACGCTCGGCGTTCATGTCGGGACGGAAGCAAACGATGCTGCCGTCCTCGGCGGTGTAGGCCTTCAGGCCCTCAAAGACCTCCTGGCAGTAATGGAAGATGCCACCGCACTCGGAGACATGCAGGGTGTGGTCGGTGGTCAGGCCGCCCTCGTCCCACTCGCCGTCCTTCCAATGGGCCTCGTAGCTGTAATCGGTCTTCATGTAGCCAAAGCCGAGGCTACCCCAATCGATATCCTTCTTCTCGACAGTCATATGTCGCTCCTTACATACACAGTTGCAAACTCGCGAACCCGCACGCAAGGACCGAGGCCGACCGCGTCGCAACGTCGCACGCCCGGAGCGTAGAGCCGGACGGGACACGCAAACAGCATCAAAGCCGATGGCACGTCGATTCGCATGCACGAGATTGTACTCCGCACGCGCGTCGGATAAAACGTTTTTCTTTAACTAACTAAAGTATTTTCATTTGACCGAAACTAAAGAGGCCCGCCACCGTAAGCGGTGACGGGCCTCAACTGCACGGTTTGCGCGCTGGCTCGAGCTAAGCGTTCTTTTTGCCCAGCTTAGCCTTAACCAAACCGACCACAGTCGGGATGATCGATACGGCAACGATGCCTACAATCAGCAGCTCAAAGTGCTCCTGCACAAAGGGGATGCCGCCAAAGAAGTAGCCCAGCAGCGTAAAGAGCGTCGACCAGGTAATGCCGCCCAGCACGTTAAAGATAACGAAGTTACGCCAGTGCATGCCGCCCATGCCGGCGATAAAGGGCACAAAGGTGCGAATAAACGGGAAGAAGCGGCCCAGGAAGATGGCCAGGTGGCCCCACTTGTCCAAGAAGTCCTCGGACTTTTTAATACGCTCGGGCGTCATGGCCTTGACCTTACCCGAAGCGATGATCTTTTTGCCAAAGAAGTGACCGATCATAAAGTTGCACTGATCACCCAAAATGGCAGCCGCCCATGCGACGGCCAGCAGGGCCACGATGTTAAAGCCACCGTTGTGGGCAAAAAAGCCCGAAGCAAACAGCAGCGAATCGCCAGGGAGAAACGGGAAAAACACCACGCCTGTCTCGATAAAGATGATCAGGAACACGCAGCCGTAGGCCATAAGCGGGCCGGCGGCGATCCAGCTGGCAATCGCGGTGCGCGGGTCTTTGAGCAGCTCGGCGATAAAATTGATGAAACCCATGAAGTAAAACCTCTCAGTTGTGGGCGCGGATACGTCCAAGTTGACCAGTATACGGTTGCGGCGCCCCCTCGTGCGCAACCCCACAAAAGCATGACCCCATTACCAGCAAGTTTGCATAACTGACACCTGTTGCGCAATGCCGCCAAGATTGTTCTTCCTAATCCCTAGCGAATCGCTATACTTTATTGAATCGCATTGCCATGGCGCTAAGGGAGGGCGGCCGGTGAGCTTTATCAATACCATTCGCGAGGACATCAAGACCGTCCAAGCGCAGGACCCCGCCGCGCAAAACGGCCTGGTCATCTTCCTTTCCTATCCTGGCCTGCACGCCAAGTGGAACCACGTGCCCGAGCACTGGCTCTGGGAGCACGGTCATCGCTCGCTCGCCCGCGTGCTCTCGCAAATCACCCGCCACATCACCGGCGTCGAGATTCATCCCGCCGCACAGATCGGCAAGCACTTCTTTATCGACCACGCCATGGGCGTCGTCATCGGCGAGACCACCATTGTGGGTGACAACTGCGTGCTCTACCAGGGCGTCACGCTCGGCGGTACCGGCAACGAGACCGGCAAGCGCCACCCCACCCTGGGCAACAACGTCACCGTGGGCACGGGCGCCAAGGTGCTCGGCAACATCCGCATCGGCAACAACGTCAAAATCGGCGGCAACTCGGTTGTCGTCAAGGACGTGCCCGACAACTGCACCGTCGTGGGCGTGCCGGGACGCATCATCAAGCGCAACGGCTGCCGCGTGTTCGAGGAGAGCTTCGACGCCAAGCAGCATCGCGAGTACATGCCCGATGACGCCGCCGAGCAGTCCGCCCTCAACCGCCAGGGCATCACCGAGAACGCCCGCCGCGTCAAGGAACTCGAGCGAGAGGTGGCGGAGCTCAAGGCCCTCGTCGCCAAGCTCGTGGACGAACGCTAGGAACGCAAGCAGCACAAAACGACATCGGCATCAACGCAAGAAGGCGCGCCAGGGAATTCATCCCCGGCGCGCCTTGTTTCCAATGTGACATGCGGGACTGTCCCTTTGTCACATTATGCGAACTGACTCAGATAGAGGTCAGCGTAAGCACCCTCGACAGTCAGCAGTTCCTTATGCGTGCCTTGCTCGATAATGTTGCCGTGATCCATGACCAGAATCAGGTCGGCATCCACGATCGTCGACAGGCGATGTGCGATCACAAAGCTCGTGCGCCCATGCATGAGCGCGTCCATGGCACGGCCGATGGCAAGCTCGGTACGCGTGTCCACGCTCGACGTCGCCTCGTCCAAGATGAGGATCGCCGGGTTGTTGAGCAGCACGCGCGCGATGGTCAGCAGCTGACGCTGGCCCTGGCTGATACTCTCGACATCGTTGGCCACCCGCGTGTCATAACCCTGCGGCATGGTGCGCACAAAGAAGTCGACCTGCGCGGCGCGAGCGGCCGCAACAATCTCCTCGCGCGTTGCCTCGGGACAGCCATAGGCGATGTTTTCGGCAATCGTGCCGTCGAACAGCCAGGCGTCCTGCAGCACCATGCCAAACTGCTGACGGAGCTCACCGCGGTTCATGAGGCGCGTATCCACACCGTCGAGCGTAATGCGGCCGCCGTCGATCTCGTAAAAGCGCATGAGCAGGTTGATGAGCGTCGTCTTGCCTGCGCCCGTGGTTCCCACCACGGCAATCTTCTGGCCCGGCTCGGCGGTAAACGACACGTCGCGCATGAGCGGCTTTTCGGGCGTGTAGCCAAAGCGCACATGCTCAAAAGTGACACGGCCCTCCACGCGACCCGACAGCTTGGCGGCCTCGTCCGGCAGTGGATCGGCCCCCATCTCGGGCTCATCGAGCAGGTCGAACACGCGCTCCGCACTCGCTAGCGCGCTCTGCAGCGAGTTGAAAGTGAACGACAGCTGCGTCATGGGTTCGGACGCCTCGTAGATAAACTGGAAGAACGCCTGGAACACGCCGACGGTCATGTGACCGGCGACCAGCATGCTGCAGCCCACGAGCGCAATCACGATCTGCGCCAGGCGACCGATAAAGCGGACCGCGGGTCCGACGGCGTTGATCATAAAGTCGGCCTTGGTGCTCACGCGGGCCAGCTCGCCCGAGGCCTCGTGCACCTCGGCAGAGCTCTGGTGCTCACGGTTGAATGCGCGAATCACCAAACGGCCCGAATAGCCTTCCTCGACCGCGCTCGTGATTTTGGACACCCACTCCTGACGCTCGCCCGTCACATCATGCGTACGGCGCGAAACCACCTTGGTCACCAGCAGCGATACCGCCGTAAAACCCAAAAAGATCAACGTGAGCCTAACGCTATAGACGAACATCATGATGATGGCGCCCGTCACGGTACCGATCGATACCAGCAGCTGCAGCAATCCGCGCTGCATGCTCTCGGACATCTTGTCCAAGTCGTTGGTCGCACGGCTGACCACTTCGCCGGGGCGATGCGCGTCAAAGTAGGCGAGCGGCAGGCGGCTGAGCTTTTGCGCGATGCGGTTGCGCAGACGCAGGTTGAGTCGCTCGGCCACACTCGACATCAAAAAGCTCTGCAACGCATAGAACGACCCGGCGGCCGTCCAGATCAAGAAGTAGACAAAGATGGTCTTGCCGCATTGGTCCCAGGTGATGCTGAAGGTGGTTCCGCTGGCAAACGCCACCTGTATATGGCCCCACAGCTCGTCGATAACATGAGCGCTATATGCCGGCGCGGCGGTGTTAAAGATGACGTAGAACACGATGCTCGCAAACACGATGTAGAAGCGCCAATGGTCGCCGGCGGCCTCGCCCCACAAGCGGCGCACCGTCGCCCAGGTATCGCGGGGTTTCTCGTCCTCATCCTCGTCGTCCACATCGCGCATGCGCTCTGCTTCCGCGCGGGCACGCTCGTCCTCGGCACGCTCGTTTTCCTCGTACAGCGCTTGGCGGCGAGCCTCACGCTCGGCCGCGGCCCTGGCGGCGTCATCCAGCTCGGTCGGCGCGGCAGCCTGCTTGACCGCTTCGGCCGCGTCCGCAGCGGCGGCATCGATAGCGTCGCCGCGCTTCTTGAGCTCCTCGGTCATGCTACTCACCTCCCTTCATCTGCGATTCCGCGATGGCGCGGTACACCTCGCAGGTTTCCATAAGTTCCTCGTGCGTGCCCAAGCCCACGACCTCGCCGTCCTTGAGCACGACAATCTGGTCGGCGTGCAGAATCGTCGAGATGCGCTGCGCGATGATGAGCACCGCGGCGTCGCGCGTCTCGTCCTGCAGCGCATGGCGCAGGGCCGCATCGGTCTTAAAGTCCAGGGCCGAAAAACTGTCGTCGAAGATATACAGGTCGGCGCGCTTCATGAGCGCGCGAGCAATGGCCAGGCGCTGGCGCTGACCACCCGAGAAGTTCGTACCGCCCTGGGCAACCGGGGTATCGAGCCCCTGCGGTTGATCGAGCACAAAGGTGCTCTGGGCAACCTGCAGCGCATGAAGCATGTCCGCCTCGGTCGCGTCCTCGTTGCCATAGCGCAGGTTGCTCGCCACGGTGCCCGAGAACAGCCACGCCTTCTGCGGCACGTAGGAAATGCGGCTGCGAATCTGGTCCTGCGAAAGATCGCGCAGGTCAACGCCGTCCAAGCGAATGGCGCCCTTGGTGGCATCGTGAAAGCGCAGCAGAAGCTTTGCCACCGTCGACTTGCCCGAGCCCGTCGAGCCCACAATCGCGGTCGTCTGACCGCGACGACAGGCAAAGCTCAGGTCGCACAGGGTGTCCTCATCGGCATCGTCAAAACGAAACGACACGTGATCGAACTCAGCGACCGCATCCGCATCTCCCTCGGAGGCAGGCGCCCCGTCACCCAGCATACGCTCTCCGTCCACGATGCTCGGCTCAATCTCCAACACCTGCTGTGCGCGACTTAGGCACGCAGCGGCGCGCGGAAGCGTCAGCACCACCATCTGGGCCATCATCACAAAGAACAGGATCAGAAGCGCGTACTCCAGCACCGCCGAGATGCTCGCGATCTGCATGGCGTGGGCGCCCACGCGGTTGCCGCCCACCCACAGTACCGCCACCTCAGCGATATTCATCAGAAAGAAGGTGGAGCTGTCGAGGCCCACAAACAGATGGTTGACTTTTATGGCGTTGGCGGCGTAGTCGCTAAACACCTCGTCCAGGCGCTGTTCCTCATGACGCTCCTTGTTAAACGCACGGATGACGCGCACGCCCACGATGTTTTCGCGCAGCACCACGTTCATGCGGTCGATAAAGCTCTGCAAGCGCATAAAAATCGGAGCCGCGTTGGCAACCGTAAAGACCGCCGCAACCAGCACGATCGCAACCACGACGCCCAGAAGCATGCCCATGGCAGGGTCGATACACCAAGCAAAGACGATGCCGGCCACGGCCAAAAACGGCACCGGTAGCACCAACTGAATCGTCTGCAGGATCGCCTGCTGGATCACGTTGATGTCGTTGAGCGAGCGCGTGATCATCGAACCCGTGCCAAAGCGCTCAAAGTCACTGGCAGACAGCTCGAGCGACTTGTCGTAGACGGCATTGCGGATATCGCAGGCCACGTTTGCCGCCAGGCGCGCCGATAGATAGCAGCCCAGCACCGCGCCGCCACTGGCCATGCCGGTCGCGATAAGCATGTAGAAGCCATTGCGCAAAATGTAGTCGACATCGCCCGTGGTAATGCCGGTGTTGACCATGTTCGCCAGCATCGTGGGCACCAGCAGCGTGCCGACGTTGTCTATCAGCAGCACCAGTAGCGTCACCGCGATCAGCCCGCGATACGGCTTCATAAACCTCATTAAGAGTCGCACGACTCCCCCTCACCTTGATTCTCGGCCTGGCTCTCGGCAGCGATATGCTGCTTAAAGGCATCGCACTCATCGCCGAGCGCATGGGAAAATTTTCCGATTAGGCGCATGATTTCGCGTTGCTCACACGGCTCAAGCGCGCCAAAGGCTCGCTGCTCGGCCTTGAGTGCCGGCAGCGCATAACGCTCGGCAAACCGCATGCCCGCTTCGGTCAAACGCACAACCTTGTTCTTACGGCTGCCTTCGGCAAACTCCAGCGTTGCAAAGTCCCGCGCCGTCAAGGTTTTAATGGCCGAGTTGATGGTCTGCTTGCTGTAGAACCATTCGCTTGTCAGACGGCTTACGGCAATACTGCCACCCGCCGTGCTGGTATCGACGAGCATCCAGTAAGCGCAGTCCGAAAGACCGCAGGCGCGCGAGAACTCCGAATAGATATGGTCGAGTCCATTGAGCAACCGGTCGAAGTCGACCAGCGTAACCGCACTATTCATCTATCCCACCATTCGATTGTCCGATTTTTGACCAATTTTGTATCTCTAGATTAGTCCGAGTTTTGACTATCGTCAACAGGCTCTCCGCAAATGCTTGCACTTTTATGGCCTATCGGCAGAAAAAGACCGCCGGCGCGGGGGCAGCGCCAGCGGTCACGTGAAAATCGGGTTTTATCGCCCGTTAAGCGGCGACGGCCTCATAGACCGTAGCGCCCGAGAAGCTGTCATGCAGGCTCTTGCCGGCAATCCACGGCAGCTCGACGACCTCGCAGACCGTGTTGACCAGCTCGGAGCAGTCAGTAAAGTGGCCCTTATCGTTGAGGGCCTCGCAATCCTGAACACGCCAATAGCCATCGGTGTGCGTGATGTAGTACTCGTGATCGTCAATCGTCACAAAAGCGCGCGTCTTGGAACGCAGCAGCTTCAGAAATCCTTCGAAGTCGGTCTCGACGACATCTCCAGCCTGGAACATGATGTTACCTCCTGGCCCGGCGCCACCACGGCGCATTGATAAACGTTGGTACTCCTTTAGTAAAACCTTTATCAGAGGTTATGCGTTCGTCATTTAGGCAAGTGGTAAAAAACCGCAGGGTAGACGGGATAAAACGTTTAACCATCCCATTTGTTTGTCACATTCTGAAGCTACTTTTATGCAAACCTACTTTCCCAATTGGAATCTATCCTTTTGGCTGAGCAATTGACCGTCTATCGTTTGAGCCCGACGGGTATGAACGGGGCATCTGCAACGCCACTACAAGGAGACACCATGGAGACTATCGAAGCGCTCATCCACCGCCGCAGCTGCCGCAAATACAGCGATCGTCCCGTCGAGGCCGAAAAGCTTGCACGTATTATCGAAGCCGGCCAATATGCACCGAGCGGCATGGGCCGCCAGCCGGTGACGTTTGTCGCCGTCACCGACCCCGCGACCGTCGAGCGTCTCTCACAGCTCAACGCCCAAGTCATGGGCAGCAACGGCGACCCCTTCTATGGCGCCATGACCGTTGTGGTGGTGCTGGTCGACCGCAGCGTGCCCACGCATCTGGAAGACGGCTCGCTCGCCATGGGCAACTTGCTCAACGCCGCCTATGCACTGGGTGTCGATTCGTGCTGGATTCACCGCGCGCATGAGGTCTTTGACTCGCCCGAGGGCCTGGAACTGCTGGCCAGCTGGGGCCTGCCCGCCGACGGCAGCCTGCGCGGTGTCGGTCACTGCATTCTGGGCTATGCCGAAGACACGCTACCCGAGCCCAAACCCCGCCGCGACAACGTGGTGTATGTAAAGTAATTAGTTCCGCCGTTCTAGCGAACGGCGGACCCGCTCGCAACTTATCTTGCCGGTGGAGTTGTCGTCGTTTCGTTCGTTTGAGTCGTTTCGGCGCCGTCGCCCTGTTCGCCGTCGTCCTTTTGAGCGTCGGCGATGGTGGAGGCTGCCGCAACGATACCGCGCTGGGGCGCGACGCCCGTCTGGGTCTGAGCGCCCTCGACAATTTCTGTGCCTGCATGCGCGAGCTCGGGCGATTTAAACACTGCGTCCAAGTTGGCGCCACCGCCGGCGTAGCCAAGCGCTGCGAGTGCGATAACGACCACCGCAATGACGACTGCGATCGGAACATAACGATGCCAACCAGCCGGATTGAGTCCGCTGCGACGAGCCGCCCCGCGGCTGATGTAACCGAGCGTTCCGTCGTGCTTGAGCTTTGAGCCCACCACGCGTTTGCGGCCCCACAACGAGGACTCTGCCTGCATGGCCAAGCGGGCGCTTGCCGAAGGATAGCCGTATTTAGTGCGTTTGAACGAGCCATCAAACCCCGAGGCGTGTTTGCCCCACGTCACCGATGTCGTGCGTCGGTTGACCGGCGCGGCACTCCGCCTTCTGCGGCTCGGTTTTGTAGTCTCAGCCATACGCCCCCGCACGCCGTAACCAAATCGAAACAATAACGCTTTGGACTGTAGCACACGCGTCGCGCGCGGTCACGGGCGCCTCGCTCAACGGTCATCGTCCTTCAGCAAGCGCCACAGCGTTGTTCGGCTTATGTCCAGCACCTCCGCCGCACGGGTTCGGTTGCCGTGGAGATGATCTACAACCAGATGTGCGATATCTCGCTCGGTATCGGCCAGCGGTCGCAGGATATACAGGTCGCTTTCGAGTGTCGGGGCGCCAAAGGTTGCGGTCTTAATCACGTCCTCTTGGGCGAGCACTTCCTCCGCCACAGCGCGGTCCACCGTGCCCGCCCCCACCAATATATACAGTCGTTCCGAGACCTCGCGAAGCTGCAGATAGTTGCGTGGCCAGCGGTAAGCATCGAGCATCTTCGCCGCCGCGGCGGACAGCATGGGCGCTGCCGTTCCAAACGCATCAGCGAGATATTCCAGATAGCGCGCGACCTTCGTCGACGCGGCTCCCTGCTCGGCGATTGCCGGCGCCACGCTCACCGCGCAGGCCAAGCGTTCGGTCACAAAGGCCGCCTGATCGCTTTCACCGCCGCCCGGCATATCATTTGCCGTCAGTACCACGTGGCAGCGCGTCGCCAACGCGGTGTCGGCCATCGTGGAAACGAGCTCGCGGAGGCGCTGAGGGCCAACCGCATTCCAGCCCTCAATGCAAAGTGTCAGCCCCGTTTGGAACAACGGCGATTCGGCGCTTTTGAGCACGTGGCGCCAACCGCGATCGGTAAGCTCATCGAGCGCAACGGCAACAAAGGGCTGGTCGACAAAAGGACCGTCCAGATAGAGACGCATGGCAATCTCGACCTGACCCGCTCCCAGCTCGCCCTCGAGCATGAGGGGCACACCGCGCGCATAGCTCTCGGCGACCGGCGCAGCCACCGGGGCCGCCCCCTCAACGATGCCGTACGCGCTCGATTCGTAGCGGGCCTCAACTTCGTCGGCGTTGAGCCACTCGATGCCCGCATGTGCCGCGGCGCCACGCACCTCGCGGACCACGACGACCCAAAGGCCCCCGCCCTCTTTGTCGGTGGGGCGAACGGTCAGGCTCAGGCGCGTACCCGCACGTCCCATAACCAGACGCGCGCCGTCTCCTATACGGTCGAGGCGTTCGGCAACAAAAGCCGCCACACCCCGCTCAAGCGCCGCGTCATTCATGGTCGAAATCGCGACGTCCCCACGCGCATCAATTGCCAATGCCGAGGCCCCGGCAGCAGCCAGGGCCTCGGTCAAGATGTTCAGCTTGACATCGCTATCCATGATTTGCCCCTGTCCGCGGCGACGTGCAACCGCCAACAGTCGCACGACCGAGTGTTTCAAAATTGAACGATATTGCTCACCAAACACTATAGGACAGAAAGCGCCGTCCTGCGAGTATAGGTGTTGCCCCGCATCGCCATCCTGGCGGGGCGATAAGAGCTCTTCGGGACTTATAAACCTGCGGACAAGCCATACCCGCAAGAGCTCCTATCGCTCCACCGCAGGCATGCGCGCACCAGCACGCAGCACGCAAATCAGTTGCCTCTTTACCAGACTCCCAGCACGTGCTGCATTCCCAAACTCATGCACGCAATGCCAATCCAGCAGCAAAAGCCCAGCGCGATGGGCTTGCCGCCCTTTTTGACCAGCTCGACGATATCGGTATTAAAGCCAATAGCCGCCATGGCCATCACGATAAAGAACTTCGACAGCTCCTTGATGGGCGCCGTGATGGACACGGGAAGCTGAAGCACCGTGGTGATTACGCTCGCCAGCACAAAGAACAGCACAAACATGGGAAACGCGCGTTTCAACGAGAACGTGCTTTTGGCGTCGCCCCCGGCCTTGCGCGCCAGATGCATCTGCCAGCACGCAAGGACCAACGTGATGGGGATAATGGCCAACGTCCTGGTGAGCTTGACCACCGTGGCGCTCTCGAGCACGTTGGCGCCGGGATGCATGCTGTCCCAAGCGCTCGCCGCAGCCGTTACGGACGAGGTGTCGTTGATGGCGGTGCCGGCAAACAGCCCAAAGCCCTCGTTGGTCAGGCCGAGCATGCCACCGAGCGTCGGAAACACGAGCGCCGCGATAACGTTAAACAGGAAGATAACCGAAATGGCCTGGGCAATCTCACGATCGTCGGCATCGATGACGGGTGCGGTCGCGGCGATGGCAGAACCGCCGCAAATCGACGAACCCAC
>CAKUOD010000029.1 GCA_934668695.1 uncultured Collinsella sp.
TTTGCCCTGAGCTGTTGGCAGCAGATGATCGATTCCCAACAGTACCGCAGTGTGCTCATGTACAAGAACAAGGGCCCGCTTTCGGGCGGAAGCTTGGCGCATCCACACGTGCAGATTGTGGGCTTGGAGCAGGAGGACGGCTACGCGGCACTGACCTCAGCCAACTTTGAAGGCATCGATGTTTGGCGGCGGGGAAGGGTCGCGGTCAATATCTCGACCGAGCCGATCATGGGATTCTTTGAGGTCAACGTCTCGGCCCCACAGGGAATCGCCGCCAGCGATGACGCGCACGACCAAGCCGAGGCCGGTCTATTCGCCGATGCGATTCAAGTGGTCCTACGCTATATCCTTCACGAGCACCACGGCGGTCGCGCGGAGTCGTACAACTTGTTCTTCTACCACATGGACGGCCGAACCATCGCCAAGGCACTTCCGCGTTGGGTGGTATCGCCCTACTTTGTGGGCTATCGTCTGGCCCAGGTCAATGCCGAGACCACGCTCGATATCGATGCGGAGCGCCTGCGCGCGCATCTGGAAGCGCTCGCGTAGCAAAGCGAGTGCCCGCGCGATGCGGATGGCCTAGCGTGTCATTGCGTCGCGGCCGGCCTCGACGCGTTTGCGCTGTTTGCCGCGCTCCTCGCCGGTCAGGCGCTCAAAGAGATGTCCGATAATCGAGGCCAGCACCTGCTGGAACAGCGTGCCGCACATGACGGGGAACACGACTTCGCCGGGAAAATACTGCGTGGCGATGACGGCGCCCGAAGAGATGTTGCGCATGCCGCAGGTAAAGCACATGGTGGTCGTCTCGCTATACGGCAGCTGCAGGGCGCGTGCGACCAGAATGCCGATGATAAAGCCGCTGATGGCGAACGCCAGGATAAAGAGGGCGACTTCCAAGCGCTCAACATTCATATGCAGCACGTACTCGCTCATGGCGGTGGAGTTGGACGCGATGACGCCCATCATCATGAACTTGCAAGCGGGTGAGAGCGCGGGGGAGAGCTTCTCGTGACCCCAGCCACGCGTGAGCTCGTTGATGACGATGCCGAGCACGGCGGGGATGGCGATCATAAAGGCCATGTTCTGCATCATGCTCGGCACATCGATCGAAACGGTGGCGCCCAGCAGGAGCTTGAGCGTGAGCGGAATCGTCACAGGCGAGATGACCGAGGACGTCAGGATAATGGTGAGCGCGAGCGGGCCGTTGCCGCCGAACATGCTGATCCACATAAAAGCGGTGACGGCTACGGGCACGCTGTACTCGAGCACGATGCCACAGACGAGGTTGGGGTTGGAACCAAAGAACAGTGAGGCCATGGCATACGCCGCGATGGGGATGAGTACCGCCGAGACCAACAGCGCCAGAATCAGGTGTAGCGGACGGCGGAATACCTCGGCCACCTGATGGAAAGTGTTGCTCAGCGCGCCCTGAAACGTCATAAAGGCAAACAGGGCGGGAACGATGGGCTTGAGCACGCCGATCTGATGGGGAAAGAGTACGCCAAGCGCCACGCAAATCGGAACGATGATCTGCATGTGACCCGCGAGAAACTTGCCCAGTCCAACCCATTGCTTCATATAGCCCTGTGACTCCCTTTGCCCATAAATGCATTTGAATGGATATGCTAGACGCTTGCATACGTTCGTGCGGCAGAAACGCTCGATTATTTCGAGGATTTTACCGCCTTCGTTTGCCGAAACCGGGGCGTACCGCGGCGTTTTGCGTCCGTGCTGCACGGTATAATAAATCCGTTCAACAGATCTGCCTGCCGAAGCGGGCATACACAGAGGACTCATCGCTATGAACCGTGAGAGGTATCGCGGCGACCTGCCCCTATCGGGGGTGGGCGCCTATGTCATCGCTTAAGACGACGCATCGCTGGGCGGTCGCCCAGCAAAATCCCGAGCTCGAAAAAGAGCTTTCGGCCGGTCTGGGCATTCCCGGGTTGGTGGCGCGCATCATGGTCGCGCACGGCATTGGCTCCATCGAGGAGGGCCAGCTGTTTTTGACGCCTTCGCTCGACCGCGACTGGGCCGACCCGCTCATTATTCCGGGTATGTCGGTCGTTGCCGACCGCGTTGAGTGTGCTATTCGCAACCACGAGCACATCGCCGTCTTCGGCGACTTCGATGTTGACGGTATTACGTCGACCTGCCTGCTGACCGAGGCGCTGCGCGCGTTTGGCGCCGATGTCACGCCGTTTATTCCGCATCGCTTTGACGAGGGCTATGGCTTGTCGCGTGCGGCTCTCGATCGCGTTAATGAGCTCGCTCATCCCCAGCTGATCGTGACCGTCGACAACGGCATCGCCGCCAAGGAAGAGGTTTCCTATCTGGAGAGCCTGGGGATCGATCTGGTGGTCACGGACCATCATGAGCCGTCCGACCAGGTGCCGCGGGGTGTGCCCCTGACCGACCCCAAGCTCGAGGACGAGGGTCCCTCGCGCGAGCTTGCCGGTGCCGGCGTGGCGCTCAAGCTGGTTCAGGTTCTGGGCGAGCGCCTGGGTAAGCCGTCGTATTGGCGTTCGCTGATTGAGGTCGCGGCGCTGGGCACCGTGTCCGACATGATGCCGCTGACGCCCGAGAACCGCGCACTGGTCGCCGAGGGCATCCAGCAGATGCGCGTGACCGCCCGTCCCGGTTATATTGCGCTCGCCACGCTCGCCAAGGCCGACCTTTCCAGCATTACAGCCGATGGCCTGTCGTTTTCGCTCATTCCCCGCCTGAACGCCGCCGGTCGTATGGCCGATCCCAAGCTGGCGCTCGACCTGCTGCTTGCCCGCGATCCCATCGAGGCAAGCGCGCTGGCGGCCGAGCTCGAGGAGATCAACCGTCAACGCCGCGAGATAGAGGCGGAACTCACACGCGATGCCATGGCAAAGGTCGAGAAGACCTATGACGGCGGCCGCGCAATCGTCGTGGGCGGCGAGGGCTGGCACGAGGGCGTCAAGGGCATCGTGGCAAGCCGTCTGACCAACCGCTATCACGTGCCGGCGCTGCTGTTCTCGATCGAGGACGGTATCGCGCGCGGTTCGGGTCGCTCGGTGGGCAAGGTCAACCTGTTCGACGCCGTCGAGCGCTGCTCCGACCTGCTGATTCGTCGCGGCGGGCATGCGGGCGCCGTGGGCGTGACTATCGAGGCATCCAAGCTCGATGAGTTCCGCCGCCGTCTTTCCGCCGTACTGTCCGAGCTTCCTGCCGAGGACTTTGAAGACATCGACGAGGTTGCCGCTACTGTCGACCTTTCCGAACTGAATATCGAGACCATCGAGCAGATTTCTCGCCTTGAGCCGTTTGGCCAGGGCAACAAAGTGCCTCTGTTGGCCGCCGAGGGTGTGACGATGTGCGACCGCGCCGTGGTGGGCAAAACCGGCGAGCACATGCGCTTTGTGGCGACAGATGGTGCTGCGAGCGTGCCGGCCATCATGTTCCGCGTGCCGCAGATCGATAAGCTCATCAATTGCGATAGCGCGGTCGACTTGGTGTTCGAGGCCGTGGCCGAGCATTGGCAGGGCCGCGTAAAGCCCAAGCTCATGATCAAGGATGTTTTGGTCCGCGATACTACGTCGCCCGGCGTTGACGACCCGGCATGCGAGCTTCGCCGTGGCGTGCAGCCTGCAGACTCTGGTCTGCGCCTGGAGTCTCGTAAGCGCCAGACGCTCGCCCAGCTTTCCTATACTGAGCTCACGCGCTCGCTCATCCACAGCTTTATCGGCTCGAACCAGCCGCACCGCGCACAGGTCGAGGCACTCGATGCCTTGGCCGATCACCAAAGTGTTCTGGCCGTTATGGGAACGGGACGCGGCAAGTCCCTCATCTTCCATGTGCATGCCGCACGCGAGGCGGTTCTTCGCGGGCGGGCGAGCATCTTCGTCTATCCGTTGCGCGCGCTCG
The DNA here is from genome assembly GCA_934668695.1 of uncultured Collinsella sp. The sequence goes on from CAKUOD010000029.1 coordinate 3,895, forward strand.
TCGCCGACCAGGCCTATCACCTCTCGTCGACGATGGCCGCGCTCGGCATTGGCGTCGGCGTGCTGACTGGCGAGACCGTGGAGGCCGCGCGCGATGACGTGTTTGCCAGCTTGGCCTCGGGCCGCACCGGCATCGTGCTCACGACGCCCGAATTCCTGTCCATTCACCGCGATCGCTTCGCGCGTTCGGGCCGCATCGGCTTTGTCGTCATCGATGAGGCGCACCACGCCGGCCTTGCCAAGGGCGGCGACCGCAGCGCCTATCTTGACATGCCCGATATCCTCAAAGCCCTGGGCGACCCGGTTGTTATGGCTGCGACGGCCACCGCGACGGCTCCGGTCGTGGCCGAGCTTGCCCGCATGCTGCCGATTACTCGCACGGTGGTCGACGAGACGGTGCGCGAGAACCTGCAGCTCGAGGACGACCGCGACCTTGCGAGCCGCGAGAACCGTTTGGTGTCGATCGTGGCGACGGGGGAGAAGACCGTCATTTACGTCAATTCGCGCGACCAGTCCGTGGCGCTCGCCAAGACGTTGCGCAAGCGTGTGCCCGATTACGCAACCCATATCGCGTTCTATAACGCGGGGCTTGCGCGCTCCGATCGCCGCCGTGTGGAGGAAGCATTCCGAGACGGAAGCCTCAGCTGCATCGTTTCAACTTCGGCTTTCGGTGAGGGCGTCAACCTGCCCGATATCCGCCATGTCGTGCTCTACCACATGCCGTTTGGCGCCATTGAGTTCAACCAGATGAGCGGGCGTGCCGGTCGTGACGGACAGCCCGCCGTGATCCACCTGCTCTATTCGTCGCGCGACGCCCGCATCAACGAGCGCCTGCTCGACTGCTACGCACCCGAGCGCGACGAACTCGTCACACTCTATCGCGCGCTGCAGACCATGTGGCGCTCCAACCGCGGTAAGACCGGGGATGATTCATTCTGCGCAAGCGATATCGACATCGCGCAGATGTGCCTTGCCATCGATGCCCGCACCCCGGTCGACGAACGTTCGGTGGCAAGCGGCCTGGGAATCTTCGAAGAGCTTGGTTTCTGCCGCGTTTCGGGGCTTGGCGACACGCGCCGCATCGTGATGGCCGAAAACCCCGGCCGCGTGCAATTGAGCAGGTCAATTCGCTATTTGGAGGGCTTGCGCTCGCGCATGGAGTTCTCGGCTTTCCGGAGCTGGGCGCTCGATTCGTGCGCTTCTGATATGCTAGCCAAAGTTAACCGCCCGATCGTACCGCGGGCCTAGGGGAAGGGGACCTCGATGGATGCCGCAGCCCGTACCGCCCATGATTCCACCCTCCAGCCGTTCTCGGAGATGGAGCACTATAAGCATGCCGATGAGCTGCCGCCCGAGATTATGGCGGACAGCTACGACAAGCTGGAGCGCCTGTGCCTCAAATATATGAATGAGGACGACTTCTCCAAGGTGGAGCAGGCCTACTGCTTTGCCGCCGAGAAGCACTGCAACCAAAAGCGCCGCTCGGGCGAGATGTACATCAACCATCCCGTCGAGGTGGCCATCATTTTGGCCGACCTCAAGATGGACTGCGACGTGGTGTGCGCCGCGTTGCTGCACGATACCGTCGAGGATACCGAAACCTCACTCGCCGATGTCTCCGGCCTGTTTGGCGATACGGTGGCCGAGCTTGTCGATGGCGTGACCAAGCTCACCAACATCGAAGTCGATAGCATGGACGAGAAGCAGGCGCTCACGCTGCGCAAGATGTTCCTCGCCATGTCCAAGGACATCCGCGTTATCATCGTCAAACTTGCCGACCGCCTGCATAACATGCGTACGCTGGCGGCCCTGCGCGAGGATCGTCGCCTGTTTAAGGCGCGCGAGACCATGGACGTGTATGCGCCCCTAGCCGATCGTCTGGGTATGAGTTCCATTAAGTGGGAGCTCGAGGACCTGTCCTTCTTCTATCTGGAGCCCGACGCCTACCAGCGCATCGCGCGCATGGTGGCGGAGTCGCGCGAGGTTCGCGAGCGCTATCTGGCCGAGACCATCAAGACGCTCACCGACGAGCTCAACCGTATTGGTCTTGAGGGCTTCCAGATCAACGGTCGTTCCAAGCACTATTGGTCCATCTACCAAAAGATGAAGCGCAAGGGCAAGGAGTTCTCCGAGATCTACGACCTGGTGGCGCTGCGCGTCATTACCCATTCGGTGCGCGATTGCTACTCCACGCTCGGCGCGGTGCACACACTGTGGCACCCCATGCCCGGCCGCTTTAAAGACTATATCGCCATGCCCAAGGTCAATAACTACCAGTCGCTCCATACGACGGTTATCGGCCCCACGGCCCGTCCGCTCGAGATTCAGATTCGAACCTACGAGATGCACGAGCAGGCCGAGTACGGCATTGCCGCCCACTGGCTGTATAAAAAGTCGGGCGGATCGTCTGCCTCCAAGACCAACGACGCCCAGCGCTTGGACGACCAGATCAACTGGCTCAAGCACTCGCTCGATTGGGCCGCCTCCGACGAGATCACCGACGCCAAGGAATACCTGCATTCGCTGAAGGTCGACCTCTTCGATCAGGAGATCTTTGTCTTTACGCCCAAGGGCGAGGTCATGGCGCTTCGTGCCGGCTCCACGCCGCTCGACTTTGCCTACGCCGTTCACACCGAGGTGGGAAACCATTGCGTCGGCGCTAAGATCAACGGTGCGGTGGCTCCGCTCACGCACGAGATTAAGACGGGTGACCGTGTCGAGATTCTGACTAACAAGAGTTCCAAGCCGTCGCGTGATTGGCTCAAGATCGTTAAGACACCTTCCGCCAAGTCAAAGATCCGCCGCTATTTTGCCGCTGCGACCAAGGACGACGACGCTGCTGCTGGTCGCGATATGCTGGCCAAGGACCTGCGTAAGCGTGGCTATGGCATTTCTACGCCGCGTTCGACGCGTGCGCTCAACGCCGTGGCGGAGCAGTTTAACTTCAAGCAGCTCGAGGACCTGTTTGCCGCCGTCGGCGCCGGCAAGGTTGCCCCGCGCGCTGTGGGCAATAAGGTCGAGCAAATCTTGGACCCCAAGCCCGAGGAACAGCTCACCAAGGCCGAGGCTATTGCCGAGGTCGTGAAGCAGCCTGCTCGCGGCTCCAACCGCAAGCCGCAAAAGCGCGGCAAGAGCGCCAGTAACGGCATTATCGTCAAGGGTGAGAGCAACAGCGGCCTACTGGTCCGTCTGGCTCATTGCTGCAACCCCGTGACGGGCGACGACATCGTCGGCTTCATCACGCGCGGTCGTGGCGTTTCGGTGCATCGCGCCAACTGTCCCAACGTCAAGGGTCTTATGGAGCATCCCGAGCGCATGATCGAAGTGGAGTGGGACGGCGCTGCCGACACCCTCTTCCAGGTCGAGATCGTGGTCGAGTGCCTGGACCGCATGGGCCTTCTCAAGGACGTCACCATCGCCATCGGCGATGCAGGCGGCAACATCCTTTCGGCTGCCACGTCGACCAACCGCGAGGGCATCGCAACCCTGCGCTTCATGGTCGAGATTTCGGACGCGAGCGGTCTGGATCCGCTGCTGGCCTCTATCAGCAGCGTCGACTCGGTCTACGACGCCCGCCGCCTCATGCCCGGCGAGGGCGGAGCACAACTCAAGCGTCGCGTGTAGGCGCGAGAGTCTTGCAGCATCATAGATATTGTCTACGTTCGAGGCATCGTTTGGTGCCTCGACGTATTTAGAAGGAAAGTGTGCATATGGACGATACGACTTTGGACCTGACGCCCCGAGGCGCGGCTTCGATTGAGACGCTCGTCAACGGCCCGATTCAGACCAACAGTTACGCCGTGATGTCGAATGGTGAGTGCTTGATCGTCGACCCCGCGTGGGAAGGCGAGCGACTTGTGGAACATATTCTCGCCGCACATCCCGGGGTGCGCGTGCTCGGCGCCGTCTGTACGCACGGTCATGCCGACCATGTTGGCGGTGTCGCCGGAGTGCGTGCCGCCGTTGGCGAAGACTGTCTGTACGAGCTGTGCGCTCAGGACGTAACGGTACCGCATGCGAATATCGAGGAGCAACGCTCCATGTGGGGTATCGAGACGCCCGATCCGGGTGAGCCGACGCGCCTGCTTGCCGAGGGCGATACGGTCGAGGTGGGCGACGTCTGCCTGCAGGTGATCGAGGCGCCGGGGCATACGCCGGGCGGCATCGTCCTGTTCGCCGCGACCGAGCAGGGAAATATTGCCTTTGTGGGTGACACCTTGTTCCCGGGCGGCCACGGTCGCACCGATCTTTCCGGCGGTGATGAGGCGGCGATTATGCGTTCACTCTCCAAACTTGCCAAGGTCCTTCCGCCCGATACCGTTTGCCTGACGGGCCATGGCGATTCGACCACCGTCGCGCGTGAGCTCATGCAGAATCCGTTCATGCAGATGTAGCTTAGAGACCGTCTTTCGAATCACGAAGAACGTTCAATCGTCAAGTAATTTTCCCCAACGGGTCGATTCTGTGGGGCAAACGGTCAAAATTTGTCCAATCGGATGATATTCGTGAACAAACGAACGTTTATGCTGCGGTATGCCGTGGTAAAATCACAGGCGTTATCGGAGCAACCTTACAGGAGGTTTCTTTTATGCTCGTCAACGCAGCAGACATGCTCAAGAAGGCCGAGGCCGGCAAGTACGCTCTCGGTGCCTTCAACACCAACAACCTCGAGTGGACCCTGGCTATTCTCCAGGCCGCCGAGGAGGCCAAGTCTCCGCTGATCCTTCAGTGCACCGCCGGTGCCGCTAAGTGGATGGGCGGTTTCAAGGTCTGCGCCGACATGGTCAAGGCTGCCGTCGAGGCCACGGGCGTTACCGTTCCCGTCGCCCTTCACCTCGATCACGGTTCTTACGAGGACTGCTTCAAGTGCATCGAGGCCGGCTTCACGTCCATCATGTATGACGGCTCTCACGAGGAGACCTTCCAGCTTAACCTCGACCGCACCAAGGAGCTCGTTGAGCTTGCCCACTCCAAGGGCATGTCCATCGAGGCCGAGGTTGGCGGCATCGGCGGCACCGAGGACGGCGTGACCTCCAACGGCGAGCTCGCTGACCCCGCTGAGTGCAAGCAGATTGCCGACCTGGGCGTCGACTTCCTCGCCTGCGGCATCGGCAACATCCACGGTGTGTATCCCGCCGACTGGGCTGGCCTTTCCTTCGAGCGTCTGGGCGAGATCAAGGCCCAGACCGGCGATCTGCCCCTCGTTCTGCACGGTGGCACCGGCATCCCCGAGGATCAGATCAAGAAGGCCATCTCCCTGGGCATCTCCAAGATCAACGTCAACACCGACCTGCAGCTCGTCTTCGCCGCTGCCACGCGTGAGTACGTTGAGGCTGGCAAGGATCAGCAGGGCAAGGGCTTTGACCCCCGCAAGCTCCTCAAGCCTGGTCGCGACGCCATCGTTGCCCGCACCAAGGAGCTCATGGAGGAGTTTGGCTCCGTCAACAAGGCGTAAGCGTCGATAAACTTATCCCGCCGGAAGCCCCGTCCCCCTACACTGTTTCCTCTGCGCTCACCTGGCTTCGCCAGAAGTCGCGCCGAGGAAACAGCTCCGGGGGACGGGGCTTCCTTCGTTTTCCGCCGCAGGGTTACGAGGCTGAGATAATTAAATAGGTACCGTTTAGCGGTGTTTTTGGGGGCTCCTTGGTTGGGGCTTTGTTTTTATCTCGGTACAATGGGTTTGGTTTGTCGTTCGGTGTGGGAGTGGTTATGGCTGTTGTTGATGTGTTGCCTTCGGATGGGAAGGTTGTTACCGAGGGTCCTGTTGGTTGCTCTGTTGATGTTTGTTGTGATGATTTTCGTCATCTTGATATTGGGCTGCCGCCCGAGATTCTTCGTCTCAAGGACGCTGGGTATTTGACGCAGGCTGTTGCGGCTTGCGATCGTCTATTGGAGCAGAATCCTGAGCCTTCGCTGGCTGCTTGTGTTCGTGCCGAGCGGTATCGCATGCTTGAGACGCCGCTGCACTTTTCCGTTTCTCGTGATCGGGCTATCGCAATGATTCGCGAGGAGTGGCCTGAGTTTACCGAGGAGCAGTTTGACGATCTGATCGACCGTAAGCGTATTGACTGGCGTTTTATCGATGGCGAGCTGTTTGTTCTCGATAACTTCCTCGATTCGCTTCGCGTGTATCCCAAGGAGGTTCCGGGCTTGCGTCCCGATCCTACGGACGGCATAGCGCTGCGCAACCAGATGCTCAAGGAGATGGAGTCGCAAAACGGGTTGACTCGCGTCATCACGCTTAAGGCGTCCGTATCTGTCCCTGGGGCTTTGGAGGGGGAGACCGTTCGCGCGTGGCTTCCCGTTGCCGCCGCCTGCCGCCAACAGTCTCAGGTCGAGATTCTCGATATGACGTCGGAGGGCGCCGTTGCTCCCGAAGACGTTTCGGCTCGTATTACCTCATGGACATCTTCGACTGAGCGTTCATTCTCGGCGACCTATCGCTATCACATCGATGCCGCCTATTGCGACGTCTATGGGGGTACGCTTCCGTCTCATCCGTGCATGGACACGCCGCTGCCCGAGGACACTTCCGAGGACCGTCCGCACATTGCGTTTACGCCGTACCTCCAGCAGTTGACGGCCCGTGTTATTGACGGGCTCGAGGACCCGCTCGATCGCGCCCGTGCCATCTATGATTACCTGACGCAGCATATCGACTATCGCTATCAGCCGCCGTATCTGCTTTTGGGATCTATTGCCGACGACTGTGCGCATTCGCTCCGCGGCGATTGCGGTGTTATGGCACTCACGTTTATCACCATGTGTCGCATCGCCGGCGTGCCCGCCCGTTGGCAGAGCGGCCTGTATGTTGCACCCGATTCGATCGGGCCGCATGATTGGGCAGAGTTCTATACGCCGCAGACCGGTTGGCTCAACGCCGACGTATCGTTTGGCTCTTCGGCGCGCAGGATGGGGGAGGAGTGGCGTCGCCGCCACTACTTTGGCAACCTCGATCCATGGCGCATGGTGGCAAACAATCGGTTCCAGGCCGAGTTTGAGCCGGTTTTCGACGGCATGCGCGAGGACCCCTACGACAACCAGATGGGCGAGGCCTCAGTCGACGGTCGCGGATGCCGCCAGCGTGAGATGCTCCGTACGGTCGAACTCGTCGAAATGCTCGAAGTTCCATTTTCGGGCTAATCGATAGCAAGCTGTGATAAACTAACTCACGCATTACGTGCCCGAGTGGCGGAATTGGCAGACGCAGTGGACTCAAAATCCACCGTTGGCAACAACGTGCGAGTTCGAGTCTCGCCTCGGGCACCATACATGCAAGTGAGCGTTCAAGGGGGTTTAGGCCCCCTTTTTCGTGCCGAACTCGCGTGAGCGCGCGGAGCGTTAAGCAAACAGGCCTGTGGCCTGTTTGTAGCGGAGCGTGGCGAGGGCGCCGTGCGCCCGAAGCCCGGGACTTCGCGAAGCGAAGGCCCTTCGAGTCTCGCCCCGGGCACCATACATGCACCTGCGCTTCAAGGGGGTCAAGGCCCCTTTTTCGTGTACGTAATGTGATAACGCGTCGAACGTGTTATTATCGCCAAGGCGTTGTTCCCGCAATGCCCTAAAGAGGAACCCGAGGGTTCCCACCTTTTGGCGCCAATGAGCAGCTGACTGGTCATACAACTTAGATTCCCTTCCTCGTATCGAGGATGTCTATGTGTACGACCTGGTTGCTGAGAAGCGCCGGGTTATTTTTTTATGAATGGAGGTAGGGAAAATAGCTAAGTCTGATGACACCCGCATCAACGACGAGATCACTGCATCTTCGTGCCGTTTGATTGGCGTCGATGGCTCTCAGCTCGGCCTGTTCGCCATCCGCGATGCCCAGCGCGTCGCTGACGATCAGGGTCTCGACCTGGTCGAGATCGCTCCCAACGCGGAGCCGCCGGTCTGCAAGGTCATGGACTACGGTAAGTTCAAGTACCAGCAGGCCATGAAGGCCAAGGCTGCTCGTAAGAACCAGTCCAAAGTCGAGGTCAAGGAAATGAAGTTCCGACCCAAGATCGACGTTGGCGACTACGAGACCAAGAAGGGCCACGTTCTGCGTTTCCTCAAGAAGGGCGCACGCGTTAAGATCACCATCATGTTCCGCGGCCGTGAGATGGCTCACCCGGAGCAGGGCCTTAACGTTCTCGAGCGTCTCGCCGAGGATCTCAAGCCTTACGCTACGGTCGAGTCCAAGCCTAAGATGGAAGGCCGTAACATGCTTATGCTGCTCGCCCCGATCAAGGGCGCCTTCGATGAGGAAAAAGCGGCAAGCGATACCAAGTAACTAGTGTTCTGTAACCGATTAAGGAGTATTTCATGCCTAAGATGAAGTCCCACAGCGGCACCAAGAAGCGTTTCCGCAAGACTGGTACCGGCAAGCTTATGCGCGCCAAGGCTTTCAAGAGCCACATCCTGAGCAAGAAGTCCACCAAGCGTAAGCGTGGCTTCCGTCAGGAGACCGAGATCGCCGCTGCCGACCGCAAGGTCATCAAGTCGCGTCTCGCCTAAGTTCGCGTTCCCGTTTTTCGTTTTACCGTCTAGGAGTTGATAGAACATGGCACGTATTAAGCGCGCTGTTGCCGCCAAGAAGAAGCGCCGTACCGTTATGCACCGTGCGAAGGGTTACTACGGTGCCGCTTCGCGTACTTACAAGCATGCTAAAGAGCAGGTCCAGCACTCCCTGCAGTATCAGTATCGTGATCGCCGCAACAAGAAGCGCGAGATTCGTTCTCTCTGGATCACCCGTATCAACGCTGCTGCTCGCCTGAACGACATTTCTTACTCTCAGTTCATGCACGGCCTGAAGGTTGCCGGCATCGAGCTCGACCGCAAGGTTCTGGCTCAGATGGCTTACGAGGACATCGAGTCCTTCAACGAGCTGGCTACCATCGCCAAGAAGGCTCTCGAGGCCTAATAGATTCTCTTGAATCGCTAGGGGAGTGTCGCGTTGTACGCGGCGCTCCCTCTTTTTATCTAAGGCGCTGGCATATATAGCTAAAAGCGCGGGTAGATAGACATTTACAGGTGACCGATCTTTATATACCTCTTAACCGAAGGGTCATCATCTGATACGTGCGGTCTTGCTGCACCCGACTTTCTATTACCTATATAGAAAGTGATAGATTGTGTAGGACTTGTGAAGAGTGGAATTGACGTCCCACATGGCTTCGCGGTCTGGCAATATATCTCCTTGCCGCGCGGCCCGGTCGGACCGGATCAGCCGCCAGGCGTGCACCTTGAGAACCGGATACTGCGAGGATGGACACATTCAGTGTCGCATCCGGGCAGACATCGAACCATTTGAAATGGTCTAACTTGGATTTGTTTTTCGCAAGGCCGCCGAG
>CAKUOD010000030.1 GCA_934668695.1 uncultured Collinsella sp.
CGCCACGGGCCGCGCGCCGTGTTGACCACCACGATGGGGGCGCCGCACTCGGGGCAGGTCTCGCCCGTCGCCTCGAGCTTGCCGCGCGCCGGCAGCGGATAGCTCACGCCGCAGTCGTCGTAGTTGGTGCAGCGGATAAAGCGCTTGCCGCTCTTCTCGCTCTTGTGCGCGATCAGGTCGCCATGGCGTCCGGCCTCGGCGCACACCTCGCACTCGCCCACCTTAAGGTCGGGCTCGTAGTTGGTGGGACACGTGGGGTTCACGCAGATCTCGAAGGCCTTCTGGCGGAACGGCTGACACTTGATGCGCGGGGCGCCGCACTCGGGGCACACGGCCGCCTCGCCCTCGAGCGGGCTCACCTTGACGCCGCTCGGCACCGGATAGGTCACGTCGCAGTCGGGCCAGCCCATGCAGCCAATGAAGCTGCCGCGGGTCTTGGCGCTCGTCTTCATAACCAGGTCCTTGCCGCACTTGGGACAGGCGCCCACGCGCGCGTCGGCCGTGACGGCGTCGCTGATGGCGTCGCCCAGCTCCTGCGTGTGCTTGAGCAGCTCGTCGAGCACGCCAGCCAGCAGCGCACGCGAGTGCGTCACGACATGCTCTTCGGTGTCCTCGCCGCGCTCGACGCGAGTCATGTCGCCGTCGAGCTCGCTGGTCATATCGGGGCTCGTGATGCGCGGGGCAAACTGCGTCAGTGCATCGATGATGGCGATGCCCAGCTGGCTTGGCTCCACGGGATCGTTTTTGAGGTAGCGCACGGCGTACAGGCGCTCGATGATGCTCGCGCGCGTGGACTTGGTGCCCAGGCCGCGCTTTTCCATCTCCTGCACGAGCTTGCCCTGGCTGTAGCGCGCGGGCGGCTCAGTCTGCTTAGCCTCGAGTTTAATGTCGAACACGTCGACCGTATCGCCCTGCTCCAGCGGTGGCATCTGCTCGTCGCGTTTAAGGCCGTACGGGTAGGCCTCGCGGAAGCCCGGGGTCACGAGCACGTCACCCGAGGCCACGAACGGCTCACCGTTGACGTCGAGCTCGAGCTTGGTGTTCTCAATGGTCGCGGGACCCATGAGCGTCGCCAGGAAGCGACGGGCGATGAGGTCGTAGAGCTTACGCTGGCCGCCGTCGAGCGTGGACGGATCGCCCTCGCCCGTGGGGTAGATAGGCGGGTGGTCGGTGGTCTCGACCTTGCCGCGCGTGGGCTTCATGGGACCGGCAAGCACCTTTTTGCACACGGGCGCCAGCGCCGGGTTGATCTTTGCCAGGTCGCTCACCACGGCGCCCAGATCGAGCGTCGCAGGGTACACGGTATTGTCGACACGCGGGTAGCTGATGAGGCCCGCCATGTAGAGAGACTCGGCAATGCGCATCGTACGCGCAGGCGAGATGCCCTCGGCCGCGGCGGCAGCCTGCAGCGAGGTCGTCGCGAACGGCGTGGGCGGCTGTTGCTTGCGCGAGCGCTTGGTCACCGCAGCGACGGTTGCCGTCGTGGCGCCGTCGACGTGGCCGTACGCCGTCTCGGCAGCGTCTTTGTCGGTAAAGCGCGCCGTCTTGTGCGCGATCTTAAAGCGATCGTCCTCGGCGGCGCCCTGCGCAGCGCCCATGCCGCGAATCTGCCAATAGTCCTCGGGCACAAACGCCATGCGCTCGCGCTCGCGCTCGACCACCAGGGCGAGCGTCGGCGTCTGCACGCGGCCGGCGGAGCGCACGTTGCCAAAGCCGCCAAACTTGGCGAGCGTCAGGTAGCGCGTGAGCACCGCGCCCCAAATGAGGTCGATGTGCTGGCGGCTCTCGCCGGCGTCGGCCAGATTCTGGTCGAGCGAGACAAGATTGTCGAAGGCCTGCGTAATCTCGGCCTTGGTAAATGAAGAATACTGGGCGCGGGCGACCGGCAAGTCCGGCGCGACCTCGCGCACCTTGTTGAGAGCGTCCGAACCGATCAGCTCACCCTCGCGATCGAAGTCCGTGGCGATGATGACGCTGTCGGACTTTTTAGCGAGGTTCTTGAGCGAACGAATGAGTTCTTTCTCGGCCGGCAGCTTAATGACGGGTGCCCAGGTGAGATAGGGCAGGCTCTCGAGCTTCCAGCCCTTGATGGAGATACCGTCGGCAAGAAACGGCTTGCGCTTGGTGTCGTAGGGCGGACGAGCCAGGCCATCGGGCATGTCGGCCGGCAGCATTTCGCCGTCCTCCGTGACCGAATACCAGCCCAGCTTTTTATCGAACAGCACGCTGTCACAAAAATCGGGCGCCAGGATGTGACCGGCAAGGCCGATGGTCACGCACTCCTCGCCCTTCCACTCAAAACGGTAGATGGCAGTGTTGTACACCTTGTCCTTTTTGGGTTTGCCCGTGGACAGACGCTCGGCGATCTGACGCGCGGCGTCGTTTTTCTCGGCGATGATGAGCTTCAAAAGAGGCTCCTATCTCGTATCTCTGCGGCTACGCCCGCCCGTATGGCGGCCGACTTACGCCCTTGCTTGCTCAATCTGCCCGATGAGCCAATCGCACCAGGCATCCATGCCCTCGCCCTTGCGCGCGCTCACGGCAAACCGCGGCGCCTGCGGATTGAGGTCATCGAGTGTCTTAGTATACCTATCCATGTCAAAATCGAAAGCCGGAGCCACGTCGACCTTGTTGAGCAGCTGCGCGCCGGCGTGTTGGAAGATGCCCGGGTACTTGATGGGCTTGTCGTCGCCCTCGGGCACCGAGAGAATCATGATGGACAGGTTCTCGCCCAGGTCAAAGTCGACCGGGCAGACCAGGTTGCCCACGTTTTCGATAAAGATGACGTCGATGTTCTCCAAACCCACAGCCTGGTCGAAAGCGTCGACGGCCTCCATGATCATGTTGCCCTCGAGGTGGCACAGGCCGCCCGTGTTGATCTGGATGGCGGGCATGCCGGCTTCCTTCATGGTGATGGCGTCGACATCCGAGGCGATATCGCCCTCGATGACGGCGCAGCGCAGGCCGGCTTTGTCACGCAGGCGCTCGTTGGTGCCCAGAATCGTGGTGGTCTTACCCGAGCCGGGGCTCGACAGCACGTTGATCACGTAGGTGTTCGTCTGCTCAAATCGCTGACGCAGCTGATCTGCCAGGCGCTCGTTGCGCGACAGAATCGGCGATGCAATATCAATCGTTTTCTCAGCCATACTCGGCGCTCCTTACTTTTGCCCCTTTATACCCCATCACCAGATGGCTAGCGGGCTAATCGTCGGGGGTTTCGATTTCGATACTTGCGATATCGAGCTCGCGGCCGTGCAGTAGGCGCACGTTGGCACCACCACACTGGGGACAGCGACAGTGGAAGCGATCGTGGTCGAAAACCTCACCGCAGTCCAGACACTCGCTTTGTGGATGGACCTCCTCCACGGCAAGCTCGCAGCCTCGCGTGAGCGGGTCCTCATCGCGAAACGTCTCCCAGGCAAAGTCGAGCGCCTCGCGCACGACCTCGGTCATATCCCCGATACGCAGCGTTACCAAAACGGCGCGCGAGGCCCCCGCCCCACGCGCCGCGCGAATCACTGTATCGAGTATGCCGTTGACAATGCCAACCTCGTGCATACCGATTTACTCCTCGTCGTCCTCGTCGTCCGAGAACAGGTCCAGACGGCTCACGAACAGGCCCTCCTTGCCCTCGCGCGCGGTAATGACCACACGGGCGACGGCGAGCGAGATCTCGTAGAGCGAGAGCAGGGCGCCGTACATAAGGCCCAGGGTGACGGGCGAGCCGTCGGGCGTGATCACGGCCGAAGCCACGAGCAGGCCCACGTACACATAGCGCCAAGCGCTGCGGAAGGCGGCGTAGGACACGATGTGGAAAACGGACAGGTAGAAGATGATGAGTGGAAGCTCGAACGCCACGCCAAAGCCGATCATAAAGAGCAGCTCCATGTTGACGTAGTTCTCCAGGTCGGGCAGCGCGGTGGCGACGGCCGAGGTCTCGCCGATGAGCCACTCAAAGCCGGCCGGGATGATGATGAAGTAGCAGAAGATGGCACCCAGGAAGAACAGCGCCGTCGAGGCGAGCACCGTGGGCACAACCCACTTGCGCTCGTTGGGGCGCAGTGCCGGCAGGAAAAATGCCAGGATCTGCCAGATGATCATGGGCGTGCACATGACCACGGCCATCTTGATGGCCAGCGAGAAGCGCAGTCCAAAGCCGCCGAGCGTGGTGGTGATGTAGAACTTACCGTCCGGCACAAAGGAGCGGATGGGGTCTTCCAAGATGTCGAGCACCACGGGCGTGGCGAAATACAGCACGATGGCTGCGGCAAATACCGACACGACCACGATGGTCAAGCGGCGACGGAGCTCTCCCAAATGATCGAAGAGCGGCATTCGCGCAGGTCCGATAGGCATTACTCATCGCCTCCCTTCGGGGCGTCGGCGGTAGCGGTGTCGTCCTCGGCCTCGAGCTCGCGAGCAAGCTGGTCGACGACGGCCTTGCGCTTGCGGGGACGACGGGCGTAGAGGTCAGCCGTCGTGGGCTCTGCCGGCTCGGGCTCGGACTCCGGCTCTGCAGCAGGCTCGGGCTCGACGACAGGCTCGGCGGCAGCGGCAGGCTCGGCGCTCTCGGCCTCGGACTCCTCAGCAGCACCCTCGCCCTCGGCGGCAGCCTCGCTCGCGGCCTTCTCGGCGGCAAGACGGGCGCGACGCTCGGCAAAGGTCTCCTTCTTGGCGGGTGCTGCCTTCTCGGCGGCATCCTCGTCCGCATCGGAATCGTCGTCGGTCGCAGCGGCCTTCTTGGGCTTGACCGGCACCGACGCGGCCTCACTTACCGGATCGATAATCTCGGACTGAACAACGGCCGTCATCTTTTCCTGCGTCTCGCGGAACTGACGGATGGCACGGCCAATCGTGCGGCCCATCTGCGGGAGCTTATCCGGGCCAAACAGCAAAAAGCCGAAGACCACGATGATCGCGAGCTCACCCTCTCCAATACCAAACACACATACCTCCAAGGCTCGATGTGAGTCGAGCCCGCACCGCGCCATTCGGCCGGAACTCGTCTATTCATTCGGTCAAGTATAGCGCCCGGACGCCAAAACGTCCGAGCGCATCACAAACATATGCCAAACGGCACGCCCTTTTGGGGACAAAGATTATGCAGCGGTGATCGAAATCTCCTGGTCGACACCCAACAGCTGAACCACGCGCATCACCGGAGGCTGCACATTAGTGCAGCTAAAGCGCTTACCGTGGTCGACCGCGTGGTGCGCGGCGCCCACGAGCACGCCAATGCCCGTCGAATCGATGTAGCTCACCTGGGCAAAATCGAGCTCAACGGCCTCGGTGGGCTGCTCGAGCGCCAGGTCGATGGCGTTGCGCAGGCTATCGGCGTTAGAGATATCGATCTCGCCGGTTACCTTAATGGTGTAGAGCTCTGGCGTGGGGTTGGTGGAAATACCCAAATCCATGTATACGCTCCTTTACGTATCGAAAGTGCGGATAGTACGGGAAGCCGCGCATTAGGCGCGCTCGGCACGCGCAAGCTCGGCAGCGACGAGCTTGACAGCCAGCACCAGCACATCGAGCGCGGCCTCCAGGTCCTCGACCGTGGGATAGCTCGGCGCGATGCGGATGTTGGTGTCGCGCGGATCCTTGCCATAAGGCCAGGTGGCACCAGCCGGCGTGAGCTTGACACCCAGGTCGGCACAAAGCGCAGCGACCTTTTGGGCCGAGCCCTCGGGACCATCAAAGCTCACAAAGTAGCCACCGCGGGGATGCGTCCAGGTGGCGCAACCCGTGTCGCCCAAGCCCTCGGTGAGCTTGCGCTCAACGGCCTCAAAGCGCGGACGCAGGAACTCGGCATGCTTCTTCATGTGCTCCTTAACCGCCTCGATGGTGGGAAGGAAGCGCACGTGGCGCAGCTGGTTGAGCTTGTCGGCACTGATCAGGCCGGCCTTCAGACGCTTGGAGAACTCGGCGATGACTGCAGGGCTCGCACCGATAAAGCCGATGCCGGCGCCCGGGAAGGTGATCTTGGACGTCGAGGCGAAGGCGACCACGCGGTCCTCGGTGCCCGCCGCGCGGGCGAGGTCGAAGATGTTGGCGAGCTCGTCGGTCTCGTCGTACAGGTCGTGCACGCAGTAGGCGTTATCCCAGAAGATGCGGAAATCGGGCGCGGCCGTGGGCATCTCGACCAGACGGCGCACGGTGTCCTCGCTAAAGGTGATGCCCGTGGGGTTGGAATACTTGGGCACGCACCAGATACCCTTGATGGAGTCGTCGGCAGCAACCAGGCGCTCGACCTCGTCCATGTCGGGGCCGTTGTCGGTCATCGCAACGGGAACATTCTCGATACCCAGATCGGCGGTGATGCCAAAGTGGCGGTCGTAGCCGGGAACGGGGCACAGGAACTTGACCTTCTTGCCGTCGTGCGCGGCCTCGTAGGCGTCCCAGGGCTCGCTACCGCACGAGCCGCAACGCCAGAACATGCCGGCGATATCGTGCTCGATCAAAAGGCTCGACGAACCCAGCACGAGCGTCTGCTCGGCGGGGCAGCCCAGGAACTCCCCTGCCAGCTTGCGTGCCGAGGGAATGCCCTCAAAGCAGCCGTAGTTGGAGCAGTCGACGTTGCCGTCGTGCAGATCGGCGTCGGCGTTGAGGATATCGAGCATGGGGCGCGAGATGTCCACCTGGGAGGGCGACGGCTTGCCGCGGGCCATGTCGAGCGCCAGGCCCTTGGCCTTGACCTCGGCGACCTCGGCTTTGAGCGCCTCGATGGCGGCATCGAGTTCGGTGGTTTCCATCTTCTGGTAGATCGTCTGCATGGGTGCGACCTTTCACGAAGCGGTACGTTGCAATTCTTCTAAGTATAGACCGCCATCGCCGCAACGTTATGAAGCCGTGATAGATTAAGTCCATCGCAATGAATTACGACATCGCCGCGTGCGTCCCACATGGCGGCGCGGTTCGCCCAAGGAGGCACTATGGAGTACGGCTCGTTTCAGGCAGAGGAATTCGGTGACCTGCAGCGCTTGGTCGACGGACTGTTTTACGACCGCCACGCCATCGACCGCCTGGATCTGATTGTGCAGGCCGAGATCTTGGACCTGGCGCCCGACCTCATGGAGATCGTCAACCTGTTGCCGCCCGGCTACTACGATCGCCAGTCACTTTGCAACCAGCTCAACTCGGCCTTGGCCGCCCACGGCTGGGGCGCCGTCTACGGAACGGTGGAATAGGCCTCGATGCCCGTCATCTAACCCATTTCCCGGCTCTGGCGAGGTCCGTTCTAGGTGCTGTGGTCAAAAAAGGGCAAATATGAGTACTGTTATCTTTTTAGTAACAGCGATTTTTGGTTAAAACCGACAAACTGGGGCCCGAAACTCCTTATTCACCGTCAACCGGCGCTTAATTGAAAGCCGATGACCGCTTATTAACGTACAGTATTTACAGATTTGTTCATTATTTTTCGCACGTAAAATGAAACGCCGTTTGTGACAGTACTCACAAACGGCGTTTTTTGACCACAGGGGTTTCCGGCGGATACCAAACACTGCTCTAAACCGCATTTGCACGCGCTCGAGTCGGTGCCAAACCTAGTTTTGCGCTCTTACTCGTCCTTGGACGCGGGATGTTTGCAGACCACGCTCATGTAGATCATGCCGAGCACGGCGGCGGTGACCGAACCGGCAAGGATGGCGGCCTTGGCGGCCAGGACCTCGAACTGGGCCGTCGGGAAGGCGAGGCCGCTGATGAGGATCGACATGGTAAAGCCGATACCGCCCAGAATGCCCACGCCGGCAATCATGTGCCAGTTGACATTGTGCGGCAGCTCGCAGGCCTTAAGCTTAACCAGGGCAAACGTCATACCAAAGATGCCGATCGGCTTGCCCAGCAGCATGCCAAAGTACACGCCGAGCGTCACCGGGTCGGTGAGCAGCGTGCTCATGTCCACGCCCACTAAGCGAACCTGAGCGTTTACGAACGCAAAGATCGGCAGGATCACAAAGTTGACCGGCGTGGAGATCAGACGCTCCATGCGGATAAGCGGCGGGGTCACGCGGTGCATGACGCGCTCGACCTTGGTTGTCGAGACGGTGAAGTCATGCTGGCCCAGGATGTGTGCCTCGTCATCGTAACGGTCGTCGAGCAACGGCAGGCACTCGCCCAGCCAATCGGTAAGGCTATCGAGTTTAACGCCGCACTTGGCCGGGATGGTAAAGGCCAAGATGACGCCAGCAAGCGTGGCATGTACGCCGCTCTTGAACATGCAGAACCACAACAGCAGACCCAGTACCGAATACGGGGCAAGGCGGTAATGCTGCGTCTTGTTGAGCCATACGAGCGCGCAGGTCACAAGCGCGGCGGCGCCCAACCAAAACGGATTGGGGCTCTGACCGTAGAAGATAGCGATGGCGGCGATGGAGATGAGGTCGTCGGCGATGGCGAGCGTCGAGAAGAACACGCGCACGCCGTTGGGAACGCGATTGCCCAAAAGCGACAGCACGCCCAGCGCAAAGGCAATATCGGTTGCCATGGGGATGGCCCAACCGTTGCGGGCACCGGCATGGTTAAAGATCAGGTAGATGCAGGCGGGAACGACGACGCCGCCCACGGCCGCCAGCATGGGAAGCATGGCCTGACGCGGATTCTTGAGCTCGCCGACCGTCATCTCGTACTTAAGCTCAATGCCCACCAACAAAAAGAAAATCGCCATGAGGAAGTCGTTGACGAAAAGCTCAACGGTGAGACCGGCCGTAAGGTTGCCCAAGCCCACATACAGCGAGGTCTCCAAAAAGTGATGGATGGCCTCGTAGGCATCGGTGTTGGCGCAGATAACGGCGGCGATAGCGGCGAAGACCATGACGGCGGCGGAAATCGTGCCGTTCTCGGCGATGCGCTCCCAAATGTCGTGGCGCTCAAAACGCTTGCGCTCACGAACGTTAAACAGCTGCTCGGGTGCTGCCATGGGCGGCTCCTTTCACGGGAAAGCTCCCGTCTTAAAAAAGCACGGCCCGCCCAAGTGGCGGCGCCGCGCTCTAACGTATTACGCTTGCATCTAGCCTACCCTGCACGACAAGCACGCAGGCGTGGCCGAAAAGCGGAACCACAGGTTGAACATTATTTGCTCAACGGCACGGGCGCGCCTGTCCAAGAGACGACGCGGCGCGTGCACAAAAAACGACCGGAGCGCGGAGTGTCCGCGATCCGGTCGTCGGTGTTAGGTCAAAAGAACCTAGCAGGCGGCCATGATGGGGGCAGCGACCTGCTTCTTACGGGAGAGGACGCCCGGCATCCAAACGCCGTCGTGCTCGTCGGCAATGCCCAGGCCCTTCTGAGCGGCCTCGGTCTCGCCCTCGAGCAGGACCTGCGAGCCCTCCTCCATGATGTCGGTGATGCACAGGACGATGCCGTCGGCACCCTTCTCGGCGGCGTAGGCGCGCATGGCCTCGCGGATCTCGTCGATCATGCCGAGTGCGCGGCTCTTGTCGACGGTCTCGTACTGGCCGATGAGCAGCTTCTTGCCAGCGGGCTCGAACATCTTGATGTCGTTGCCGACCATCTCGGCTGCGGTGAAGGAGCCGGACGGACGGGTGAGGAAGACCTCCATGCCAAACTTGACCGGGTCGACGCCCACCTGCTCGCCGAGCTTGGCGGCAACGGCGCGGTCGACATCGGTGGTGGTGGGGCTCTTGAGCATGAGCGTGTCGGTCATCATGGCCGAGAGCAGCAGCTTGGCCTGGACGTCGGAAAGCTCAACGCCGAGCACGCCGGCGAGCTTGGTGACGATGGTGCAGCTGGAGCCCCAGGGCAGGCAGATGTAGTGCAGCGGGCCGGCGGTCTCGAAGTCGCCGATGCGGTGATGATCGACGACGCCAAAGACCGTAGCGTCCTTAAGGCCGGCGACGGACTGGGCGGACTCGTTGTGGTCGGTGAGGACGACGAGCTGACCGGCCTCGACGGACTCGATCACGCGGGGCTCGGCAATGCCGGCGTCGGCAAGCAGCTTGGCGGACTCGGCCGGAAGCTGACCAAGGGCGCAGGCCTCGTAGGTGTTGCCGGCATACTCAACCTGGTTGAGCAGCTGGGACAGGACGACGGCGCTCATGATGGCGTCGTTATCGGGGTTCTGGTGACCAAAGACAAGAACGTTTGCCATGGATATCCTCCACTTGATATGTGTACTTGGACGTAGCTATGGTAGCACGCCGATGCCGAGCCTTCGCAGACGGAAGGGCCACGGCATATTTTGGGGCAGGCACGGGGGACAGGTTACTTTGCACCAGCTATTTACCGGCGGCGCGCAGGGCTACGTAGGCGGCACCGATGATGCCGGCGTCGTTTCCGAGCGAAGCGACCTTGATGGGCGTCTCGCGCGAGGCGGAGAGCGCGTACTGCTTAAAGTGCTCGCGGACCTTGTCGAGGTAGACATCGGCCGAAGCGGACGCGCCGCCACCGATCAGGAACATCTCGGGGTCGACCACGTTGGCAATAAGCGCCAGGGCGCGGCCGAGATAGTCGGCCATGGTATCGGCAGCTGCCAGCGCGAGCTTGTCGCCCTCGCGGCAGGCCTGGAACACGTCCTTGGAATCAGAAGGCCCGGTGAGCTCGATGGGCTCGACGCCCGCCTTCTTGCACTCGGCAAGGTAGTTACTCACCACGCCGGTGGCGCTGGAATACTGCTCCAGATGGCCATGGCCACCACAGCCGCAGGTGCGTTCCTCAGCCGGGTTCAGGCACATGTGGCCAATCTCGCCGCCGGCACCCACAACGCCCGACACCACGTCGCCGTTGACGATAACGCCGCCACCCACGCCGGTACCAATGGTGACCATCACCACGTTCTGTACGCCCTTGGCAGAGCCGAGCCAGGCCTCGCCCATGGCAGCGGCGTTGGCATCGTTCTCGTATTTAACAACCGCGTCGGGGCAGTGCTCCTGAATGGCGACTCTTAGCTCGGGCAGGTTAATGGCAATGTTGGCCTTGACCTTGGCATCGCCCGATGCCGGGATGGGGCACGGAACGGCCAGGCCAATACCCGCCACAAAGGCGCGCGGAATCTGGGCCTTGGCGACCACCTGGTCGATAGCCTCGGTCACCGCGGCAAAGCCCGCAGCGTCAACGATGGGCGGCGTGGGCACGCTGGCCTTGGCCAGCAGGTTGCCGTCCTCGTCGAACAGGCCCTCCTTAACCGAAGTGCCGCCGACGTCGATGCCGATGTAATACTGCTTAGGTTCCATGGGAGCCCGCCTTTCTCGTTTAAACATTGCCTGTATGGTACCGCTCCCAAGGCAAAAACCTGCCAAAAAGGGACAGGTTTGTTTTGGCAGGTTTTATCTGTGAAAACGCAGGGCATGGAATTTGGTTCGTTGGGCGGTAAAACGGCTCAACCCCATCCTCGAGTCGATCAATTTGCTCAATACCACATTATTCGAATGCATATTCGAATGCATATTCATTTAGAGCGCTCTAGTTTTTGAAGAGAAGCGTTTTTTAATTAAACCTTTCTCGAACTTTTCAAAAACGCAATAGGGATGCTTAGGTGTTGACTATACTTTCTTCTGTACTCAATCAAGCCGGAAAGGAGGTTCCATGATTCCCAAATACGAGGCGATAGCTGCAGATATCCGTCGAAGCATCGAGGACGGCTCCCTTAAGCCGGGCGACAAACTGCCCACCGTCGTAGAGCTTTGCGAGCTGTATAGCGTTTCCAAGATCACCGTCAAGCGCGCGATTGAGCAGATCACCGAGGAAGGCCTTATTACCAGCCGGCGCGGAACGGGCACCTACGTCAAGGACACGGCGGGGCTTCCCGGCCAGGTGTTTTTCCAAGGCAAGAACGACCGTGCCCAAGGCTTTTCGTACGAGCATCGCGGGGAAAAAGTGACCTCGGTGGTCTACGATTTCTCGATCGTCAATCCGCCGGCAGAGGTTGCGACCCAGCTGGGAATGGCCGAAGACGACTTTGCCTATCACATCGTGCGCGTGCGCCAGGTCGACGAGAAGCCCATCGTCATCGAGTACACCTACATGCCTCTCGAGCTGATACCGGGCCTTAAAAAGAAGGACCTGTACGCGTCGGTCTATAGCTTTATCCGCAAGCAATGCGGGTTGAAGATTTCGAGCTTCCACCGCACCATCCGCGCCGTGGCGGCAACCGAGGAAGAAGCTGAGCGCCTGGACGCCAAGCCCGGCGCCCCTCTGCTCGAGCTCAACCAGATTGGCTTTTTGGATAGCGGCAACGCCTTTGAGTACTCGATTTCGCGCAACGTCGGCGACCGCTTTGAGCTGCACAGCGTAACGCTGGCCTAGTTTTGTCATCCGGTGGGTGCTCGTTTTGAGCTGTCTTACGCGGCACCCGCACAACCTTATGGGGGTATGCACATGTCCGATTTGATTAAACTCACGCCGATCTTCCACGAGAAGATCTGGGGCGGCCGCCAGCTGGAGACCGTGTTTGGCTACGACATTCCCGAGGGTCCCATCGGTGAGTGCTGGGCCATCTCGGCCCATCCCAACGGCGACTGCCAAATTGCCGAGGGACCGTACGCCGGCCACACGCTGTCGTGGCTGTGGGCCGAGCACCGCGAGCTCTTTGGCAACTGCGAGGGCAAGGAGTTCCCGCTGCTCATTAAGATTCTGGACGCCAAGGACGACCTTTCGATCCAGATTCACCCCGACGACGAGTACGCCGCCGAGCATGAGAACGGTAGCCTGGGCAAGACCGAGTGCTGGTACGTGCTGGACTGCGAGCCCGGCGCCACGATTATCGTCGGGCAGCGCGCCAAGGATCGTGCCGAGGCCGCACAGATGATCGAAGACGGCCGCTGGGACGACATGCTCAACGTGCTGCCGATTCACAAGGGTGACTTTTTCCAGATTGATTCCGGTACCGTGCACGCCATCAAGACCGGCACGCTGATTCTGGAGACGCAGCAGTCGAGCGACGTGACGTATCGCCTGTACGACTACGATCGTCCCGGCACCGACGGCAAGCTGCGCCCGCTGCACATTGAGCAGAGCCTCGATTGCATCGATTTTGACGTTCAGGCTCCGACCGACGGCACGGTGACCGCGCCCGAGGTCGATGGCGTGACCGAGCTCGAGTCCAACCCCTGCTACACCGTCGATCGCGTGCGCGTCGACGGCAGCAAGACCCTCGACCAGCGCTGGCCCTTCATGTGCCTGTCGGTCATCGACGGCGAAGGCACCGTCTGCGGCGACCCCGTCCACAAGGGAAGCCACCTG
>CAKUOD010000031.1 GCA_934668695.1 uncultured Collinsella sp.
GGGACTGAATGGGCCTTCTAACAGCAAAAACAGTCCCTATTTCACCGCAACTTATTCGGCGCTGTTGGATATTTTGCTTCGTGGGTATACTTCCATCCGCAATACAGGCCGGAATGAGGAGGTATCCAAATGCCGGACAACGGATCGATTCAAAAGAGAGATGCGGGCGAGATGGCTCACGGGCGCCCCGTCCAAATTACCGAGCATACGACGGTGGCCGAACTGCAGCCTAGCCTGTCCGATGTCGTGTGTGCAAACAAAAAGCTGCAGATCGGGCTCATCGTTGCGCTCGTGGTACTGGCGCTTCTGTCGGGTTTTGTCGCGCGCCCGCATTTTGCCGACACCAAGACCTGGGACTCCACCATCGAGGTCATCGATCAAAAGAAGGGCAACGTTTTGGCGCTCACGACCTCGTGCGTGGCGCTGTCTGCGGGCATCACCGCGCTGCCGGGCGACACGGGAACGCCGGTGGCCGAGCAGCTCGCACAACTTTCGGGTAACCTGGGCATCGTGCTCGCCGTACTGTATCTCGAGAAATACTTGCTCACTATCTTATGGTCGGTCGGGCTGGGTATCCTGATCCCGTTCTCGCTCGTACTCTTCGCGGTGTCGCTTGGCATCCACGGACGCTGGAGCACCAGCGCCGTTCTGCGCCGCGTGGCGACGCGCGTGCTGGTGGTCGCCATGATCGGCATGGCGTTGGTGCCCGCGAGCGTGTGGGTATCGCAAAAGGTTGACGAGACGTACCAGGTGAGTATCGAGCAGGCCGAGCAAAAGGCGACAGGCGCGGCTGAGGCGAGCTCGTCAAAGAGCAAAAAGAAATCTGAAGCAAAGACTGACAAAAACGTGCTTGAGCAACTGACCGAAGGCGCCTCGAGTCTGCTGACTTCGGTGACCGATAGCGCCAAGTCGATGACCGACGAAGTTGTCCAGCAGGTGACTGATCTCATCGAAGGTGTCATCGTGATGATTGTGACTTCGTGCGTGATTCCGCTGCTGGTGCTTGCTGCATTCTTGTGGCTTGGGCACGTACTGCTGGGGATCGATATCTCCGGTCCCACGAACTATCTGACGGGTCGTTTTCTGAGTGCCCCCTCCAAGCATGCTAAGAAGGGCGGGCAGACTGAGTAGCTAAAAGGATCGTTTTGCTGATCCATATCTCCGAAAGGGCGACCGAGATGCGTTCTCGGTCGCCCTTTTTGTTGAGCGCGTGACCGTCCATGCCTCCGTCAGGCCCAAACGGTCGGCAAACACCCGTGAACGGTAATTGTTCAAAAAAGAACAAAGATAAACAAATAGTTGTTGCAGTTGCTGTTCGAATGTGTTCAAATAAACATGAACAGTGAAGAACCGCACATTCAGATGCCCGGACCTGAACGCGATTCAACACTTCCAAACAGAAACTACGCACCTGCGTATCTCTCAAGGAGGATGTCATGAGGGTTGTAATCGCTTCCGATGCCGACGGTATGTCGATGAAGGAGTCCATCAAGGAGATGCTCATCGCCGACGGTCACGAGGTCGTCGACTATTCCGAGACCCCTGCCGCGGACTTTGTCGACTCTGCGACCGCCGTTGCCAAGGACCTGCTGGAGCACAAGGATTCCCAGGGCTTCGCATTCGATAAGTACGGCGTCGGTTCCTATATGGCCGCCGTCAAGATGAAGGGCATGGTCGTCGCCAACATTTCCGACGAGCGCTCCGCCTACATGACCCGCGAGCACAACGGTTCGCGCATGGTCACCATGGGCCCGGGCGTCGTTGGCACCGAGGTCGCCAAGAAGATCGCTCGCGAGTTCCTGCGCGCCCAGTACGCCGGCGGTCGTCACCAGATTCGTGTCGACATGCTCAACAAGATGGCCTAACGAGAGCCACCGAGAACTCGAACTTCTATCTCAACTTGTGAATTCAGACGAAAGGACGTTCTGATGAAGAAGACCATCGCAATCGGTTGCGACCATATCGTTACGGACGAGAAGATTTATCTCGCCGACCGTCTTGAGCAGGCCGGCTACAAGGTGCTCGACTGCGGCACCTACAGCCACAGCCGCACGCACTATCCCATCTACGGCAAGGCCGTGGGCGAGGCCGTTGCCAGCGGCAAAGCCGACTTTGGCGTGGCCCTGTGCGGCACCGGCATCGGCATCACCAACGCCGTCAACAAGGTTCCCGGCGCCCGCTGCGCCCTGGTTCGCGACATGACCTCTGCCCTCTATGCCCGTCGCGAGCTCAACGCCAACATCGTAGGCTTTGGCGGCAAGATCACCGGCGAGTTCCTGATGGCCGACATTATGCTCGCCTTCCTGGAGGAGCCCTACGAGCAGACTCCCGAGCACGACGCCCTGATCGCCAAGATCGACGCCTGCAACAAGGCCGACGCCGAGGCCCAGGCCGACCCGCATTTCTTTGACGAGTTCCTGGAGAAGTGGGACCGCGGCGAATACCATGATTAGCGGGTATCCGGCGTAATTAACTAGTCCGTTGACGGCTCGCGTTTCTGTGAGGGGGCGCGGGCCGGTTTTCTATCAGCCCTATTGACTTGGCGGGCTGTCGTAAGAAAGGGAAGGCTCCTATGGAGTTTGTTCTTGATAACGGTTCTGTTCGTGTGGCACTGAGCACGGCTGGCGGATCGTTCACTTCGATTAAAGCCAACGGTCGCGAGTACCTGTGGCAGGGCGATCCTTCGGTCTGGTCGGGCCAGGCGCCCATTTGCTTTCCGATTTGCGGCGGCCTTCGTAACGGTCGCGCGATGACCATGGGCGGCCGCGAGGTCAAGCTTGCCCGCCACGGCTTTGCCCGCAAGCAGGAGTGGAAGCTCGAGGAGCAGGGCGACAGCATGGTTGCGCTGAGCCTCAGCTCTGCCGACCACGCCGAGTTGCTCGAGCAGTATCCGTATCCGTTTAAGATCGTTGCACGCTACACGATCGATGCGGCAAAGGTGGCCGTGTCGTATGAGGTGACCAACGAGGGAACCGAGGACATGCCGTTCTTTGTGGGCGGCCATCCTGGCTTTAAGTGCCCACTCGACGAGGGCGAGTCCTACGACGATTACGAGCTTCGATTTGAGCAGCGTGAGGCCGCCGAGCTCTGTACTGCCGTTCCCTCGACGGGCCTGATTGATGTCGAGCATCGCAGCAAAAACCCGATGGTCGGCCACGACCTGCCGCTGACCCACGAACTCTTCGACTTCGCGGAGACCATCTTTGACGTGCTCGACAGCCGCGTGGTTACGCTGACCAAGAAAACCGAGGACAAGGGCGTGCGCCTGACGTTCCCGGATATGCCGTACCTGATTGTATGGAGCAAGTCCGAGGGCGACTTTGTGGCCGTGGAACCGTGGGGTGGCCTGTCTACTTGCTCCGACGAGGACGATATTCTGGAGCACAAGCGTGGCTGTCTGGTTGCCAAGCCGGGGGAGACCGTCACCCGCGGCTTTAAGATCGAGATCCTTTAACGAGCTATCGTATGTTTGGGGTCGCACACGTCGTGCCCCGGAAACAGGAGTTCAATATGATTCTGACCGTTACCATGAACCCGTCGATTGATACGCGCTATCAGCTCGACAAGCTGATCATCGACGATGTTAACCGTGTGACGCCCGAAAAGACCGCTGGCGGCAAGGGCCTCAACGTGAGCCGTGTGCTGCTGCAGTTGGGCGACGATGTGCTCGCGACCGGCCTGCTCGGCGGCCACATGGGTGCCTATATGGCCGAGCTTATGGATGCCGACGGCGTCAAGAACGACTTTGTGCCCATCGCCGGTGAGACGCGCATTTGCTTGAATATTCTGCACGAGGGTAATCAGACCGAGCTGCTGGAGAGCGGCCCGCAGATCGCCCCGGCCGAGCTCGAGGCCTTTACGGCCAAGTTCGCCGAGCTTGCAGCGAAGGCGGACGTTGTGACGCTTTCGGGATCGCTTCCGCGCGGCGTCGATGCCGGCTACTATGCTGAGCTCGTCAAGATCGCCGAGGAGGCGGGCGCCAAGGTGCTGCTCGACACTTCGGGTGCATCGCTGGAGGCCGCGCTGGAGTCCGACGCTAAGCCTGAGCTCGTAAAGCCCAACCTGACCGAGATTAACGGCCTGCTGGGTACGTCCTTTACGACCGATGATGTCGATGCCCTGCGCGAGGCGCTTGCCTCCGATGGCCGCTTTGCCGGTATTCCCTGGGTTGTCGTTTCGATGGGTGCTGCCGGTTCGGTGGGCTTCCATGAGGGCCGCGCGTTCCGCGCCAAGACGCCCGCGATTGCGGCTGTGAACGCGACGGGTTCCGGTGACTCGACCATCGCCGGCTTTGCGCATGCCATTGCTGCTGGTGCCGACGACGTCACGGTGCTCAAGACCGCCAATACCTGCGGCAAGCTCAACGCCATGGATCCCAAGACCGGCCACCTGGTCATGGATCGCTGGGACGAGATCTACAACAGCGTGGAAGTAACCGAACTTTAAGCGTTACGCCGCCTAACAAAATGAACGTGGATAATCTCCCGCTTTTGGTGCCCATCCGAGCCCAAAGTGGGAGATTTTCCACGCTCGTCTACTTCCTTGGGGTAGCTAATTTGGGACGGGGCTTTTTTGACTACTTGGCATTTAAAAGTAGTCAAAAATGCCCCGTCCCAAATTAGCTACCCCTGCACCAAAAACGGCGCCCGTCGGCGATGTTGCCGGCGGGCGCCGCTGTCGTGTAGGCGCTATTTGTTGAGTGCGTGCGTTCGGGCCCGCGCTCTATAGCGAGTCGATGAAGCGCCGTTGGGCAGCGCGGCCGGCTTTGTCCCACTTAAAAACGCCGGCGTTGTCGAGCACGTGGCCAAACACCACGCCGACCTCTTCGTGCAGGATGTCGATGGCGTTGTCGGCCGTAAGCTCGTCGGCGCGGCGGGCAAAGACGTCCTTGGCCCATGCGGCGTGGCTGCGGCAAAGGTCGTCGCCCTCGAGCGCGCTGGCAAGATCGTAGCTGGCATCGGCCTTGGCTGCCAGCAAGTGCTCGCGGACAGCCCCGAGCTCGGGAACCAAGCGCGGCGGCAGAATGGCCAGACCCATGACCTCGATCAGGCCGATGTTCTCCTTCTTAATGTGGTGATACTCGGCATGCGGGTGGAACACGCCCAGCGGATGCTCGTCGGTCGTGATGTTGCAGCGAAGCGCCAGGTAGGCCTCGTAGATTTCGCCGCCGGCATTGCCGCGGGAGTCGACGCGGCGGATGACGGGCGTCACGGTGTTGTGCGCCACGCCGTCGGCTGTGTGCGCGATAACGCCCACGGACTCGTCGGTCCACTCGCGCCAGGCGAGGATAATCTTCTCGGCGGCGTCGAGCAGCTGGGCGCGGTCGTGCGAGCGCAGCCGCAGCACCGAAAGCGGCCACTGCAACACGGTACCGGTGACCTGGTCAAATCCGGGCACGCTAAACTGCGAGACTTCGGTGGCATGCATCATGGGGAACTCGTGCGCGCCGCCCTGGAAGTGGTCGTGCGACAAGATCGAGCCGCCCACGATGGGCAGGTCGGCGTTAGAGCCGATGAAGTAATGCGGGAACAGGTCCACAAAGTCGAGCAGGCAAGTCAGGCCCTTGCGGTCGACGTGCATCGGACGATGCTCGGAGCTCATGGCAATGCAGTGCTCGTTAAAGTACGCGTACGGGCTGTACTGGAAGCCCCAGCGCTCGCCGTCGAGCTGGATGGGGATAACGCGCAGATTCTGGCGGGCGGGGTGGGCGCCGCCATCGGCTGCGGCGGAGCGTCCAGGGTAGCCCTCGTTCTCGATGCACAGCTGGCAGGCGGGATACTTCTCGCCCGTGTTCTTTGCGGCACCTGCCGCGGCGATATCGCGCGGGTCCTTTTCGGGCTTGGACAGGTTGATGGTGATCTCAAGATCGCCCCAGTTGGTGGGGGTGCTCCATTTGATGTTGCGCGCGATGGCGGCACGGCGCACGTAGCCGGCGTCGCAGCACAGGCCGTAGAACCAGTCGGTCGCGGCGCGGGGCTCGTTGACGCCCATGCGTCCGTTGAACTCCTCGTTTACAACCGAAGGCCTCGGCATGAGCGCGCCCATGATGCGCATGGCGATGCGGTCGCGGCCCGACACCGTGTCCTCGGCGGCGCCGTTGGCAACGGCAGCCTCGGCAAGCGCGGCAAGCGTGCCTTCAAGGTCAAAGTCGGGCAGGGTATCGGGGTGCAAGAGCGAGAGTTTTTCGACCTGGAGCGCCCAGGCCATGTCGAGTGCGGGGCCCGTGGCGCCGATGCACTCCAAAATGGTGTTGTATGCCCAGATGCGATCGTCCTGGCCGATCATCGATCGGTGGATGGCGTACTCGATCAGGTTCTGCGCAGCCTCGCGCACGTCAGTCATTACAGCCATGCCGCGTAAGCCCCCTTGTCAGAAATTGCGTAGTGGCGGGCAGAGCCCTCGCCCAGCCAGCCGTTCATCTTGGCGATGAAGGTGTCGACCAGATTGAGCGGCACGAAGGCCTGGATGGTACCGCCGAAGCCGCCGCCGTGAATACGAACGGCGCCACGGCCGTCGAGTACATGCTCGGCCAGTGCCAGGGCATACATCGAAGGCTGCTCGGAACCCAGCTTGGCAACGACATTCTGCAGGTACATGGCAGAGCTGGCGCCGGACTCGCGCGTCAGGACCAGGAACTGATCGATGTCGCCGGCGTTCAGGGCCGCCCAGCGCTTGTCGACCAGGCCGTTCTCGTACCAGTAGTGAACGGCGCGCAGGCAGGCGCGGTCGCCCAGCTTGGCGCGCAGCTCAGGGAGCTTGGCGTCAAAGTCGGCAACATCGACCTCGCACAGGCGTTCCTTGCCAAACTCGGCGGCGACGTCCTGCATCTCGCGCGGGACGGCGGCGTAGTCGTCGGTGGCGGCCACGTGGTCGGCACCGACCTTAACGAGCACGAGCGCATAGCCATGATCCTCAAAGTTGAGCTCGAGCTTCTGGGTCTTAGGCTGAGCCTGGTCCTCAAAGTCCATGTAGGCGAGGCCGCCCAGGCACACGGCGGCCTGGTCCATCAGACCGCAGGGCTTGCCGTAATAGTTGTTCTCGGTGCGCTGGCTCATCTGAGCGAGCGTGACGGGCTCAATGGCGGGCGCGCCCCAGAGCGTCTCCATGGCACGACCGTACGCGGCCTCGACGGCAGCAGAGCTGGAAAGGCCGCCGCCCGAGGGGACGGAGCAGGTGAAGGCAAAGTCGAAGCCTTGGGGCTCAACACCGAGCGCTGCGACTTCGTGGGCCATACCACGCACGAGGCTTGCGGACGTGCCCTTCTCGGACTCTTGAATATCCAGCGTGTCGAGCGTGATCTCAAACGTGGGATAGCCCTCGTCGGCAACGCGAATCTTGTTGGAATCGGTTGCCACGGCGATGCCATCGACGGCGACATCGAGAGAGCCGGCGATAACGTGGCCGCCCTCGTGGTCGGTGTGGTTGCCGCTGATCTCGGAACGGCCGGGCGCGTGCACGTAGAGCACCTGGCGGTCGCCGATGGGTCCAAACTCCTCCTCAAACAGCTTGGTGAGCGTGGCGAGTGTCTTTTCGTCGGGGGCGGTCATGGGAGTCCTTTCCTTGGCGCGCACGGGTGAGTTTTGCGTCGTTATGAGTACGTTAACAACTTGAAGCGGCATGAACCAAGCGTTCACGATGCCGCACGTTACGGGTTATGTTAACGTACTCATAACGCATTGCTTGTCACTTTTTGAGAATCTGGTAATCGGTCGAAATTCGGCCGTGAACGGTAGTGCCGTATGGACTTATAGAGCAGAAGAGCTGCAGCTAGAAAAAGTAGAGTACGTTAACATGCGTCCGACGATAGCGGCCCTCCGCGCGGGCTCTATTCCTGCACGGGCTGGTATGTACGCTCTTTTGATCTCGCAAGGGTGAAGGTGATCTTGTGGCAAGGCGCCCCTCCAACGATACAGGCTCGCGTCCGGTTTCCATGGCCGACGTCGCCCGCGCTGCTGGCGTTTCGCAGCAGACGGTTTCGCGCGTCGCCAACGGCTTGCCCAACGTTAACGAGCAGACACGTCAGCGCGTGCAGGCCGCTATGCAAGAGCTCGGCTTTCGTCCGAGTTATGCCGGTCGCTCGCTGCGCGACGGCCGTTACCATTCGGTCGGCCTGTGCGTCAACGATGTCACCAAGTTTGGCAACCTTTCAATGATCGACGGCATCGCCAGTGCTGCTCGCGAGCATAATTGCGCCATCACGCTGGTCGAGATGTCCAAGACCGAGGAGTTTTCGCTTGCCGAGGCCACGCGTCGTATGGCCGCGCTGCCCGTGGACGGCATCATTATCGGCATGAGTCGCATGGCACCCGATTTTGAGACGTTTGATCCACTGCCGGGCATTGGCACGGTCATCGTTACCATGTACGCGCATCCGCGCGTGACCACGGTCGATTCCGACCATTACGGCTGCTCGCTGTTGCTCATGGATCATCTGTTTGAGCTGGGACACGAGCAGATTCGTTATATCGGCGGCCCGTCGTTCTCGGTCGATGAACAGTTTCGTCGCGCCGGCTGGCAGGACGCGCTCGAGCGTAGGCACATTAAGCCGCAGGCGCCGCTCGAGGGCGATTGGTCTGCCAACAGCGGTTACGAGGCCGGCAGGTACCTGGCCGAGCACGACCGCACCATGACGGCGATTTACGCGGCAAACGACCAGATGGCAAACGGCGCCATTGCAGCGCTGCGTGATAGCGGTCTACGCGTGCCCGAGGACGTGAGCGTGGTGGGCGTCGATGACTCGCTCGACGACTTTGTCGCACACAACGAGCTCACGACCGTGCGATTCGATCTGCATCAGCGCGGACGCGAGGTGTTTGAGCATGCGGTTCCCGAGGCGGGTACGGTGGGCAAAACCGTTGCCATTCGTATTCCCGGCCAGCTCATCATTCGACATAGCACGGCGATACCGCGCGCATAGTTTGTGCTGGTAAACGGCGATTTATCGCATTTCAATAACAATCGGTAAGGATGCCGGCAGATAGCTGTTGGGATGTAGCCGAGTGCTATGATAGACGGGCTCTTTTGTCTATCTAGGAGGCTTTGCCTGATGGAGATCACCAAGGATATCCGCTACGTTGGCGTCGACGATCACGACATTGACCTGTTCGAGGGCCAGTACGATGTGTCCGAGAACGGTATGGCATACAACAGCTACGTTATCTTGGGCGAAAAGATTGCTGTCGCCGATTCAGTTGACGGCGGTTTTGTCGACGAGTGGCTCGGTAACATCGAAGCCGTGCTCGACGGTCGCACGCCCGATTACCTGGTCGTTCACCATATGGAGCCCGATCACTCCGCTGGCATCGCCGCCTTTATGGAGCGCTATCCCCAGGCCCAGATCGTGGCCAGCATGGGCGCCTTCCGCATGATGGTCAACTACTTTGGCACCGATTACCCCGAGCGCAAGATGGTCGTCAAAGAGGGCGACGTGCTCGACCTGGGCGGCCACAGCCTGACGTTTGTCGGCGCCCCCAACGTGCACTGGCCCGAGGTGCTGTTCTCCTACGAGGCTACCGATAAGGTGCTCTTTAGTGCCGACGGCTTTGGCAAGTTCGGCGCCAACGACATCGAGGACCCGGAAGGCTGGGCCTGCGAGGCGCGTCGTTACTACTTTGGTATCGTGGGTAAGTTCGGCAAGTTCGTGCAGGCCGTGCTCAAGAAGGCTGCCGACCTGGACATTCAGATTATCTGCCCGCTCCACGGCCCCGTGCTGACCGAGAACCTGGGCTACTACCTCAACACCTACAACACCTGGTCGAGCTACCAGCCTGAGGACGAGGGCATCACGATTGCCTACGCGAGCGTGTACGGCCACCTGAAGGCTGCCGTCGAGGAGCTCGCTGCAGCACTCGAGGCTCGCGGCCAGAAGGTTTCCGTCTTTGACCTGGCTCGCGACGATATTGCCGAGGCCGTTGAGGACGCGTTCCGCTACGACCGTCTGGTGCTCGCCTCTATCACGTATCAAGGCGAGGTCTTCCCGTTCATGAGCACCTTCATCCACACGCTCGCCGAGCATGCCTACCAGAACCGTACCGTGGCGCTCGTCGAGGCCGGCTCTTGGGCACCCGCGGCCGCCAAGGTTATGACCAAGGAGCTCGAGGGCATGAAGGACATCACCCTGGCGCAGAACAAGGTGACCGTCCTGGGTTCGCTCAACGACGCCTCGCGCGCCCAGATCGAAGCCCTCGCCGACGAGCTGTCCAAGTAACAACACTCCACTTTCACCGTCAAAACCACCACAAAGGGGACTGTCCCCTTCGTGGTGGTTTTTGTTTTTAGGCGGTGGCGATGATGAGGGTTGGGGTGCCGACGTCGGCGATCTCGGCGATTGAGGTAGCGATGGAGCCATCGGGGTCACGATCCATCACGATGGTGTTGACATCGGTGAGTTCGGCGAAGCGGTACATGCCGCGTCCGTTGACCTTGCTCGCGTCCATGAGCGCCACGCTCTTACGCGCGGCGACGATCATGGCCGTTTTGGTTTCGGCCATTTGCGGAAAGTCCGTGGTAAAGCCGCAACCCGGGACAAAGGCGCCGGGGCACATGATGGCGAGGTCGGCATGAACCATCTGCAGCGCCTGCATGGTGAGCGGACCGTACAGATAGCGGTGGCCTTTGCGCAGCGCGCCGCCCAGCATGACGACGTCGACCGAGGGCATGCTCTCGTCGATGTAATCGGCGATGGTAATGTCGGCCGTGATGACGGTGATGCCGTCGCGTTGGTCGAGTAGGCGGACAAATTCGAGCGCGGTGGTGCCCGAGTCGACGAGCAGCGTGTCACCGTCGCTGACGAGCTCAATGGCGCTTTGGGCGATGGCCTGCTTTGCGGCCACGTTGACGTTAATACGCCGGTCCTGCGTGGAGACCGTCAGGCGCTTGTGGAGCGACACGGCGCCGCCGTGCGTGCGGCGCAGCTTGCCAGCCTCGGCGAGGGCGTCCAGGTCGGCGCGGGCCGTGACGGAGGACACGCCAAAGGTCTGAGCGATTTCTGCCACCTGCACCGAGGCATTGTGCTCGAGCATTTCCATGATGGCGGCACGGCGTTCGTCGGCGAAAGCACGGGTTGTTGTGTGGGCCATGGCAACTCCATTCTCGGCAAAATTTGCAGGAATTGTGTTGACTCTATTTTCGTTCATTTTCTTTTTGAGTAAGAAAACGCCTTTCGAATACTTACTTTTTCTATAAAAGAAAGATGATCAAGGCTCAAAACTCAATTTCGAACACGCACGCTCGGGTTCGATCCCTTCCGTTTGCTTTTCAAAAATGAGGGCCTTGCCTTGCCGAGCGACAACATCCCGCACATGCATACCCGCTGAATTTCATACAATGAGCGCAGCAAAACGCAAGGTAAAACGCCTTGTGAACAACTACGCCCGATGTCCAGATGCGGGCGAGGGAGAGGAGCAAACGCTCATGGCACTTGTTACCACCGAAAAGATGCTCAAGGACGCTCAGGCCGGCCACTACGCCGTCGGCGCGTTCAACGTCGAGAACCTCGAGTTTGTTATGGCCGTTCTGGCCGCTGCCGAGGAGACCAAGTCCCCCGTCATCATGCAGACCACCCCGGGCACCATCAAGACCGCTGGCCTGGATTACTTCTACGGCATGGTCAAGGCTGCTGCCGAGCGCGCTTCCGTGCCCGTCGCCCTGCACCTCGATCATGGCGATGGCTATGACCGCTGCATGCAGGCCTTCCGCACTGGCTACACCTCCGTCATGATTGACGGTTCGCACGAGTCCTTCGAGGACAACATCGCCCTGACCAAGTCCGTCGCCGACGCCGGCCGCGCCATGGGCGTGCCCGTCGAGGCCGAGCTTGGCAAGGTTGGCGGCAAGGAGGACGACGGTCCCGCGGTTGAGGGCGAGAGCCCCTACACCGACCCCGCCGAGGCCAAGGAGTTCGTCGAGCGCACTGGCTGCACCTCCCTTGC
This sequence comes from uncultured Collinsella sp., assembly GCA_934668695.1. The sequence goes on from CAKUOD010000031.1 coordinate 11,931, forward strand.
CATTGGCGTTGGCACCAGCCACGGCGTGTACACGAGCGATCCGCACATCGAGCAGTCCGTGGTCAAGGCCATCCGCGACGCCGTCGACGTGCCGCTGGTCCTGCACGGCACCTCCGGTGTGCCCGACGAGCAGGTTGCCGAGGCTGTGAAGAACGGCATCTGCAAGGTCAACTACGCCACCGAGCTGCGTCAGGCCTACACCAAGGGCTTCATGGCCTACATGGCCGAGAACCCCGCCTGCTTCGATCCCAAGAAGCCTGCTAAGGAGGGCATGCGCGAGATTACCGAGCTGGTTAAGATCCGCATGACCAACCTCAACTCTGTGGGCAAAGCAGAGTAACAGCAAGGGTACTCTGATCCCACCGGGCCGTCCGGAAACGGAAAAGGGCCTATCTCTCAGAACGTCCTCGGACATGTCGGAAGCCCCGCCGCGCGCTATGCGCTGCGGGGCTTCCTCCGTCCTGACGCTCCTATTTGGCAAGGTGTTTTTTAGAATCCATTTTGCGCTCGGCCTCGAAGGCCCGCCTGTCCCAA
>CAKUOD010000032.1 GCA_934668695.1 uncultured Collinsella sp.
AAGGCGCCGCTCGCCGAGGTCAAGTCCACGCAGGAAAAGGTGCTCGAGCAAAACGCCGACTACCTGTCGCGTGGAGCATTGAAGCAGCTTGAGGACCGCAACAAGCGCGAACTCAACGCGCGCGAGCGTTCGGGTATCATGGAAGCGCTGGCGAGCGCGCGGACGCTCATGCGCGACGTGCTGCTGACGCTTCAGGACGAGGCAGCCGACGTAGTGAACGAGGACGTGCGCGACACGATCGGGCGGCTTGCCGCCGCGACGAATGTTGCGGGTGCCACCCAGGCGCTCGAGGCGGTTGCCACCGCTGAGCGCAACATCGCCAGAAACGTTACTCCCCAGCTGGCCATCGAGGTCATGCTGTTCGATATCAGGAAGGCACTGAAATGCCGTTAGTCGTACCCGTTAAGTTTACCTACGCCTCGCGCGACCTGTGGTTTGACCCGCAGGACCTGGATATCCTCGAGGCCGATTATGCCATTTGCTCTACCGAGCGCGGAACCGAGATCGGCCTGGTCACGGCCGATCCCTTCGAGGTGCCGCAGGACGAGATCGGCCAGCCGCTCAAGCCCGTGCTGCGCGTGGCGAGTGACATCGACCTGCAGCTTGCCGACGACCTGGCCATCCAGGGCGACGAGGCTATGGTCGACTTTCGTCGCCTGGTCAAGGAGCTCGACCTCGAGATGAAGCCGGTGGGCGTCGAGTACCTGTTTGGCGGTGAGAAGGCCGTGTTCTACTTTGCGGCCGAGGAGCGCGTCGATTTTCGCCAGCTCGTCAAGGATCTGTCCTCGACGCTGCACATTCGCGTCGACATGCGCCAGATCGGTGTGCGCGACGAGACCCGCCTGGTGGGCGGCTATGCCCAGTGCGGCCAGGAGCTCTGCTGCACGCGCTTTGGCGGACAGTTTGAGCCGGTTTCGATCCGCATGGCAAAAGAGCAGGACCTGCCGCTCAACTCGTCCAAGATCAGCGGAGTGTGTGGCCGCCTGATGTGCTGCCTGCGCTACGAGTTCGAGGCGTACAAGGACTTTAAGAGCCGCGCGCCCAAAAAGAAGACGCTCATCGATACGCCGCTCGGCAAGGCGCGTATCCAGGAATACGACACCCCGCGCGAACAGCTGGTGCTGCGCCTGGAGAACGGCAAGGTCTTTAAGGTCAACCTGGCCGACATGACCTGCTCCGAGGGCTGCAAGAAGAAAGCTGCCGAGCAGGGCTGCAACTGCCGCCCCGACTGCGTGACGCGCGATGTGCTCGAGCGCATCGAGTCGCCCGAGATGCGCCTGGCGCTCATGGAGCTCGACCGCGAGAACGGCGTCGACGTGGGCGATGGCCTGTCGAGCGCCGACCGTCTTGCTGGCACGTCGATGCCCAGGCGCCGTCGTCGCGATGCCGATTCCGATGCCCGCGCCGGTCAGGGGCAGGGCGAGGGCCGTGGCCGCGGTAAGGGTCGCGGTAAGGCCGAGGTGTCCGAGGCCGAGGAGGCCGCCGGTGGCCGCCGCCGTCGCAAGCGTGCGGGCTCGGGCGATGCCGGCGAGACTGCGGCTGCAGGCAAGAATGCCTCACGCGAGCGCGAGGCTCAGCAGCCCCAGCAGCAAAACCGCGGCGGTGGCATGAATCCCACGCGTCGTCGTCGCCGTCATCTGTCGAGTGAGGAGCGCGAGGATGCTTTCCGCGCCGCAGCCGCTCGCGAGGCCGGTGCCGCTCCCAAGGGCGGCTCGGGTTCCGACGCACCTGCCAACAAGGGCGGCAAGCCGCGTGGCGAGGAGGAGCGCGCTCCGCGTCCACGCCGTCGCCATTCCTCGGGCACGCAGCAGAAGCCTTCGGTGCCTTCCGTGGCCGATCAGGTGTCGGATGGCGAGGTCAAGGTCACGCGTCGTCGTCCCGGTGACGGCGGAGGTGCGGCTGCCAAGGCCGCGCGTGGCGCCGCTCGCGACGAGCGCGAGCCGCGCGAGGATCGCGGTGGCGAGGGCTCGGCCGACCAGGGTCAAAAGCGCCGTCGCCGTCGCCGTTCCCGCAAGCCGCGCCAGGATGGTGGCGAGGGCTCGACCCCGTCTTCGTTCGCACCACAACCGCCCGCCGGCGAATAACGCCCGCGAGCGGATTTAGCCCGCCTTGCCCCGAGGGCATCGGGGTATCATAGCGCTGAATCAACAACCCTCCCTGCGACCGAACGTAGGGAGGGTTGTGTCTTGAAGAGCCATCTGAACATATTGAGCCGTCTGCAGGGTGCCAGTGCCCTGCCGTCTGCGGACGAATTGCTACCGTTTGCCGAGCGGGCGGCACGCGAGGCGCTCGAGGCATTGTCGCCAACACGATGTGCCGGCTGCGAGCGCGCCGGTGCGCTTATTTGCCAAGACTGCCTGGCCGCGCTCACGCTCATCGACCCACGTCATAGCTGTACCCGATGCGGCGCCCCGTTTGGTGATCTGCTGTGCACCGAGTGCTCGGTCGAGGGTGCGTCCTCGGCAATGGCTGAAGCGCTCGATCGGTGCCTGGCGTGCGCCGTCTATGCGCATCCGCTGCCGCGCATCATTAAAGCGTACAAGGACGCGGGCGAGCGACGCCTGGCGCCGTATCTGGCGGAGCTGCTCTACGACACCGTCCTGCATGCGCAGGTCGCAGCTCCCGATCGCTATGGCGGCGTGCTGTCCGGTGCGGACGCGGTGGTGTTTGTGCCTGCGACAGCGGCGGCGTTTCGGCGGCGCGGCTTTGATCACATGGAGGCCATTGCGCGTCCATTTTGCGAGCTGTCGGGTGTGCCGCTGCTCGATGCCCTCGTTAAGTACGGTCATGGCGACCAACGTGAACTCGGTCGCGAGGAGCGCCGAGAGCGCGCCCGGGGCATGTACGAGACAGTCGAGGACGTGCGGGGCCGCCGCCTGCTGCTCATCGACGACGTTATTACCACGGGCGCGACGATGGCGGCGGCTTCAGCAGAACTCAAGCGCGCCGGTGCCGCGGCCGTCGATGGCCTCGCTATCGCACGCGTTTGGTAGGGGTGGTTTTGTGGCAGTGAAGATTGAGCGGCGCAACGAGCCGACAGGCGAACAGCTAGCGGCTTCCGTAATCCTAACAGGCGCTTCAGCGCTGCGCATGATGCGCGCCGAGCGTCGACAAATGGGTTATATCGGCTGGAGGGACCTCGATCCCGATGAAGAGCGCCGTATATTGCATGCGTCGTCGCCCTCGGCCGAGGATATCTATCTTCCCGACTTGGTGCGAATTGGAGCCAAAAGTGGCGAGGTGCAAGAAGATCTGTGCTTGCTGGTGGGATCTGCGGCGCAGCGCCGCCGCATGCCTGGCGTAGGCTGGTCCGTATGTTCCGGGTTGCCCGCCGGCTCGATTCTAGAGGTGGAACCGGGGGTGTACAGCCTATCTCCCGAGGCCCTTTGTGTTGCCGTTGCGCGCGAGGTCGGCTGCATCCAGGCGTTTGCCCTGGCCCAGGAGCTGTGCTCTAAGATTTCACTGAGCGACCGCGGGAAGTATCTGCCTCCCTATACCTCGCCTGTTACGAATAAACTTGCAAAGGACAAGGACCAGCCACCAGACGTGGGTTACTTCGAAGTCGAGCCGGTGCTGACGCCCGAACGGCTGATGGACTATCTCGCGGTATGCAAGGGGAGCGATGCCAAACGGCTGCTGCGCCTGTGCCCCTACCTGTCAGAAAACCTGCGCTCACCCATGGAGTGCATCATGCTTGCCATGTTCTCTCTTCCGTTTTCCTATGGCGGCTTTTCCTGTGGCCCCTTTAAGACCGACTGCAAAATCGAGTTCAACGATCGTGCGCAGGCAATCTCGGGAATGCCCCATGCAGTTTGCGATGCGTATCAAGAGGCAGCCCGGTTTGACCTGGAATACAACGGCGAGCTGGGCCATTCCTCTCGGAGGGGACGTATCCATGATGAAAAGCGCAACACGGGCTTGATTACTATGGGAATCGAGGTCGCGACGGTCAACAACGAAATGCTCTGCGACATGGAAGCGATGGAAGCGCTCGCATGGCGCATCCACCAGCGTATGCGAAAGCGGTACCGGAATCGTGTCGATGCCCGCAGGAAGAAGCAAGAGGCGTTGCTTAACACGCTGCGGGCGTGTTTTGGGCTTAAGCCGGTCTAATTCACGTCGAAATTAGGGGGTTAATCATATGCCCTGGCCAAAATATGGCAAATATGAGTACTGTCACTAAATCAGTAACAGCAAAATCAAGGAATTTAGGACTCGGGGGCGGCATAAAGTAAGAAGATAATATACAAATGTAGAATAACTAAGCATCAGGTTGGCGACACTGAGCGCAAAATCTGTCCGAGAGGCCAAAATTGCCTGTTACTAAATTGGTGACAGTACTCATATTTGCCATTTTTTGGCCACAGCACCCTAGGAAGGGTGCCCCGGAGCTCCCCATAGGGGAGCTCCGGGCTTCACAGGGGCACGAATAGCCCACTCCGACCTGCGAAATCTGTACTCGCGATGCGAATGACGCCCCTAACCTTAAACTTTAGCTTGAACTTAGCTATAATGCGCTACGTTCCTACCAGGCTGTGGTTGCGGACGGACGAAATGCCCGTCCTAGTCCAAGACAGACGCGGTCAAAGGGATCCACGTAAGCGACCGCGTGCGCGCGGCGCGATCATGGCGCGTCCTAGATGTAAGCCGCACCGTCCGTTCTACTTTCTTTGGGGCAATACCGCCTCGCGGACGAGCGGGCCAGTCGTGAAGGTGGCTGCGGCCTCCCGAGCAAACACCCCGGTGCGCAAGTGTGGGGTCAAATACCAGGTCAGCTGGTGGGAACAATCTGATATTCCGCGCAACGCACGGATCGTATACGACACAGAAGGCAGGGTAGTGGACATGGTGAGGGGCAGCTTGATGCACGCGGCTCGGTTAGGTGCTGGGACCGCAGCGGTCATCGCCGTTTTGGGCCTGAGCGGATGCGCGTTCAACCCGCTGTCTACGTTCACGACTCCCACGATCGACCAGATCGAGTACGAGACCGTCACGCCCACGGTGTCGGATGATGCCCTGGTCACTCCCGGTACCCTGACGGTCGCCCTCGATACCTCCGATGCGCCGCAGGCCATGCAGGGCGCTGGCGGCGAGCTCACGGGGTATGCAGTCGACGCTGCCCGCGCCCTCGCAAGCCGCATGGGCCTTAAGGTCGCCTTTGTCGATGCGTCCTCGGCAGGTTCCGCGCTCGGCGACAAAAAGGCTGATATCTTTATCGGCGAGATCAACTCCACGGACGGGGACGTTAGCTCGCTCGGCACCTGCCTGTACGATGCCGCTTCTGTGTTCGGTAGAACCAGCGATGGTGGGTCGCTAAACGTTTCCACCGATACCCTTAACACGTCTACTCTGGGTGTCCAGATGTCCTCGGCCTCGCAGGAGGCGCTTGCTAAGCAGAGCATCACCGCCAACCAAAAGACCTACCCCAACATCAACGAGTGCTTTGAGGCGCTCGAGTCCGGCGAAGTCGACTATGTGATCTGCGACTCCACGGCCGGCGGCTACCTTGCACGCCTGATGAGCGAGATCTCCTATGTCGGTGCGCTCGAGGCGCCCTCGACGCTTGGTGTTGCGGGCGCCTCGTCCAATGACGAACTGTGTCGTGCCGTGAGCGATGCCCTCGACGGCATCACGGTCGACGGTACGCTCGAGGCGGTCCACTGCGTCTGGTATGGCACGATGCCCTACGACCTCACCACTAAGACAGTATCTGGTGTCAACCTTCAGTCGTCTGGCTCCGCATCCTCCGGCAGCGAGTCCTCCGATTCCAACAATGAGACCGCATCCTCCGAAGACAAATCGTCCAGCCAGGAAGACACCATCACCGACGACGACATTAACAAGCTTAATAGCTAGTTATTGCTAGGGGTGGCGTCTCCTATGCGCTAGGAGAGACGCCTCTTCACGGTTTCAACACGCACTGCCGGGCTTCCCCAATAGGGGAGCCCGGCTTTTTCATCTCTATAAAACCATCAGGTCAAAGCCAATTTTCTGGACCAAATACAAAGTCGCCGGCTCCCTCCTATAGCGCACTTTGCCACAGAAAAGTGCGAGACTTCGGTATGCGGTATCAAGCAATCGTTATTCGGGTCTTTGGGAATCCGCGTGATTAAATGCACGGCAATGGGTACATAGCCAGTACAGTAAGTCCCCGAGGCAGATTGGAGCCACGTATGGATATCAAGGTTTCTGGACGCAAGACGACGGTAACCGATGCTCTGCGTGCGCATGTGGATGAGAAGATCGGCGAGGCGCTCAAGGTTTTCGATATCGAGCCCATGACGGTCGACGTTGTACTTCGCTACGAGAAGAACCCCTCGAACCCCAACCCGGCAATCGTCGAGGTTACGGTTCGCGCTCGTGGTTCCGTGATTCGCGTTGCCGAGCACGGTGCCGATATGTACGCCGCCATCGACCTTTCCGCCGATAAGGTCACCCGCCAGCTGCGCAAGTTCAAGACCAAGGTCGTGGACAACCGTCAGGGTGGTGCCAGCGCCGCGGACGTCGCGCCGGTTGAGCGCGTTGAGGATCTGGCCGATCTGCTGCTGCCCGAGGAGGAGGACGACCTGCTCGTCCGCGAGAAGGTCATCGACGTCACCCCGATGACTGAGGAGCAGGCGCTGGTGCAGACCGATCTGCTGGGCCACGACTTCTACGTGTTCGAGAACTCGACGACTGGCCTCATCAATGTGGTGTATCACCGTAAGAATGGTGGATATGGCATCATCAAGCCCCGTATCGAAACACTTGACGAGTAAAATACGTTAACTTGCATGAGTTAACGGCTGGCGGCCATCCCATGCGGGTGGCCGCCTTTTTACGTAAGGAGTCGCTTTGATGGACAAGGCTGCATCCGCTGGCCATTCTGACCGCTGCCGCATCGTCGTCGATACCTGCTGCGACTTTAGCCCCGAGGTCGCCGCGAACCTCGATGTCGATATCTTGGGCTTCCCCTTCATCATCGATGGCGAGGAGCGCACGGACGACATCTGGTCGAGCATCACGCCCAAGGAGTTCTACGACCGCATGCGCGCCGGCGCCCGCGTGTCCACCTCGGCTGTGTCGCTCGGTCGCTATATCGAGTTTTTTACCGAGTGCGCCAAAGAGGGCACGCCCACGGTCTACCTGTGCTTTACCTCGGCGCTGTCGTCGAGCTACAACTCCGCGTGCCAGGCGGCAGATGCCGTGCGCGCCGAGTATCCCGATTTTGAGCTGTACGTGGTGGACAACGCCCTGCCCTGCGCGACCGGCGAGCTCTTGGCGCTTGAGGCCGTGCGCCAGCGTTCGGCGGGCCTGACCGCCAAGCAGCTGGTCGACTGGGCAAACGAGGCCAAGACCTACGTCCATGGCTACTTTACGCTCGAGAGTTTTGACGCGCTGGCGGCCGGCGGCCGCATTCCACCCGCGGCGGCGCAGCTCACGGCTAAGCTCGACGTCAAGCCCGAGCTGTCCTATGACCTGGCCGGCTCGCTGTCGCTAATCGGCGTCAACCGCGGCCGCAAGAAGGCGCTCAAGTCCATTCTCAAGTCGTTCCGCGAGAACTACGTGCCCGATCGAACCATGCCCATCGCCATCATGACGGCCGATGCCGAGAAAGACGGTGACTGGCTCGAAGCCGCCATCCGCAAGGAGGAGGGCTGCGCCGACGTCACGATCATTCGCAGCTCCGTGGGCCCCACCATCGGCTCGCACGTGGGACCCGGCATGGTGGCTTGCGCGTTTTGGGGTAAGAACCGCGCTGAGAAGGCCTCACTTTCCGATCGCATCGCGCGTCGCGTGCGCGGCGAGTAGACAGACGCTACGCCCACAAGCGCCCTCAAGTCACGGCTCAAACGCTGGCGCCGAGTATTTAACCTGGTAACAACACCCAACCCAAAAGGAAAGGTTTCATGGCAAACAAGCTCTCCGTCGCATTCATCGGCACCGGAATCATGGGTGCCCCCATCGCCGGCCACATCCTGGATGCCGGCTATCCCGTCACGGTCAACAACCGTACCAAGTCCAAGGCCGCCGCGCTTATCGAGCACGGCGCAGTCTGGGCCGATACGCCGGCAGATGCCGTGGCGAACGCCGACGTCGTCTTTACCATGGTGGGTTATCCCTCCGAGGTCGAGGAGCTCTACCTGGCGGGCGACGGCCTGCTCGCGTGCACTAAGCCCGGCGCGGTGCTGATCGACCTCACCACGAGCTCCCCCGAGCTGGCGCGCGACATTGCCGAGGCCGCCCAGGTTTCTGGTCGCATGGCGTTTGACTGCCCCGTCACCGGCGGCGAGTCGGGTGCTATCGCCGGCACGCTCACGGCTATCGTGGGCGCTACCGAGAACGACATCGCCCCGGTCCGCGACATCCTTTCCACCTTTGCGGCAAATATCTGCTGCTTCGACGGCGCCGGCAAGGGCCAGGCTGCCAAGCTCGCCAACCAGGTGTCGCTGGGCGCCTGCATGGTCGGCATGGCAGACGCCATGGCATTTGCCGAGCTGAGCGGCCTTGACCTGGAGAAGACCCGTCAGATGATCCTGGGCGGCACCGGCAAGTCCGGCGCCATGGAGAGCCTGGCGCCCAAGGCGCTCGACGGCGACTACAAGCCCGGCTTTATGGTCGAGCACTTCATTAAGGACCTGCGCCTGGCGCTCGCTTACGCCGACGACCGCGAGCTCGCGCTGCCCGGCGCCGACGTGGCCTTTACGCTCTACGACATGCTCGACGCCATCGGTGGCGCCAAGCTGGGCACCCAGGCCATCACGGTGCTCTACAAGGAGGAGGCCGACGCCATCGCCGCCGGTCTGGACTGGTCGCAGTATCGCCCCGAGGAGCACGGCGCTCACGAGGATGGCTGCGGTTGCGGTGAGCACGGCGACGACCATGAGTGCGGTTGCGGCCACCACCACGGCGAGGATCACGAGTGCTGCGGCGGCCACGGCCACGATGACGGCCACGAGTGCTGCTGCGGCCACCATCACGAGGAGTAGCGCCCATGAGCTGGACGTTCGTGGTGCTCGCGCTGGTGCTCTTTATCTTTGCGATCTACATTGGCTTTTTGTGCGGCCAGTGGGCCTGCGAAAAGCGCGTGATCACCAAGCGCGACTACTGGATCGCCAACTTTGCAGGTGCGGCGGCCGTCATCCTGCTGACCTGGGTGTTCTCGCTGTTCCCGTTGGTGCAGTTTGCGCCGATCGGCTGGCTCGGCGGCTTTATCGCCGGCCTTAAGATGAGTTTTGGCGAGTCTGTTGGCCCGTGGCGCAAGCATGACGAGGTCTTTAACGTCAACAAGGCCCATCGCGCCGCCGCCGATGCGGGCGACGCCGAGGACCGCCGCCGCGCGCGTCGCAACGGCGCTGCCGACCGACAGCTCATCTCGGTCACCGATGACAGCAAGGGTGCTGGCAAGCACACCAAGAAATAAGAAGAGGTAACTATGGCAGAAAACAAAGACGAACAGCTTACCGACGAGGAGCTGGCACAGCTTCAGCTGGCAGAGGAGAACGAGAACGCCGTCGACCGCCTGGTCCAGGAGCTCGGCTGCCCCACGCGCCGCATCCGCCAGTTTGCCGCCCGCGTGCTGCATCTGCTGGCCGAGCGCGATCCGCAGCGCGTCGTGCCCTGCGTGCCCGCGCTGATCGAGGCGCTCGACCGCCCCGAGGCTCAGACCCGCTGGGAGGCCCTCGATGCCCTGACGGCGCTCGCCGCCACCTGCCCCGAGCAGATGGGCGACGCCTTTGAGGGCGCCGAGACCGCGCTGTTCGACGAGCTTTCGTCCACGCTGCGCTACGCCGCCTTCCGCCTGCTGTGCGTGTGGGGCGCCACGAGCGTCGAGCGTTCGCGCGAGGCCTGGCCTATCCTGGACGAGGCCATCCAGTGCTACCACGGCGACCTCGAGTACCGCGACATGCTCGGTTGCCTGTACGAGTTTGGCCAGGGCGAGATCGACGCCGAGGTTGCCGAGAAGCTCGCGCTGCGCCTTAAGTTCGACGCCGAGAACGGCAAGGGCAGCTATCTCAAGGCCCGCTCGAGCGAGATTTGCGAAATGCTTGTTAAACGTTTTGGCCTGGATCTCTCCAAAAAGAAGAAGCGTGCTAGCGTTAAAAAATCTGACGACGCCGAAGACGAGGAGTAACAGATTATGGCGCACGATGTAGTCCTGATTCCCGGTGACGGTATCGGTCCCGAGATCACCCAGGCCATGCGCCGCGTGGTCGAGGCCACCGGTGTCCAGATCAACTGGAACGTCCAGGAGGCCGGTGCTGGCGTCATGGATGAGTTTGGTACGCCGCTGCCCCAGCACGTGCTCGATGCGGTCGCCGAGACCAAGGTTGCCATCAAGGGCCCCATTACCACGCCGGTCGGCACGGGCTTCCGCAGCGTCAACGTTGCCCTGCGCAAGCACTTTGACCTGTACGCCTGCGTGCGCCCCTGCCTGTCGCAGCCGGGCGACGGCTCTCGCTTTCGCGACGTCGACCTGGTTATCGTGCGCGAGAACACCGAGGACCTCTACGCCGGCATCGAGTTTGACGAGGGCGCTGCCGAGGTCGAGGAGCTCTCGCAGCTCGTCGAGCGCTCGGGCCAGAAGACCTTCGCCGCCGATTCCGCCATCTCGATCAAGCCCATCTCTATCGCCAAGAGCCGCCGCATTGTGGAGTACGCCTTTGAGTATGCCCGCCGCTGCGGCCGCAAAAAGGTGACGGCCGTGCACAAGGCCAACATCATGAAGGCGACCGATGGCCTGTTCCTGCGCGTCGCGCGCGAGGTGGCCGCCAACTATCCCGATATCGAGTTCAACGACAAGATCGTCGACGCCACCTGCATGGGCTTGGTCCAGAACCCCAACGACTTCGATGTCCTGGTACTGCCCAACCTGTACGGCGACATCGTCAGCGACCTGTGCGCCGGCCTGGTGGGCGGCCTGGGTATGGCCCCCGGCTCCAACATCGGTGCCGACTGCGCCATCTTCGAGGCCACGCACGGCTCCGCGCCCGATATCGCCGGTCAGGATATCGCCAACCCCACGGCCGAGATCCTCTCTGCTGCGATGATGCTCGATCACCTGGGCGAGAACGATGCTGCCAATCGCATTCGCGCCGCCGTCTCTGCCACGCTCGACGAGGGCGAGCAGGTTACCGGTGACGTGCGTCGTGCCCAGACCGGCTCCGTTGAGGGCGCTGTGGGCACGCAGGCCTTTGCCGATGCCGTTATCGCGCACCTGGCCTAAGGTATGCACGCTGCAAACGCCTAAATAGTACTTAAGTGTTTGCGTATAACCTAAGAATCAATACGCCCGGCGCCTCGTCGGGCGTATTCTATTGGGGACTATGTTTCCTAACAAGGAGTAATTGATATGGGTCTGATTCAAAAGAAGGACGAGAAGGACGAGATCGACGGCATCCAGATCATCGAGCGCGGCGAAGGCCCCGACGGTGATGAGGACGAGAAGATCGACCTGGTCGCCGGCACGTCTGCCGAACATATCGCCGCTGGCACGACCGCCGAGGAGGAGGACGCCCGCCTGGAGGCAAAGATCGCCGCGGACGCCGCCGACGAGAACCTCATGCCCGAGACGCAGGACGAGGACGACGACGTCGATACCGACGAGGACGACCATGCGTCCAAGCACAAGAAGACGATGATCGCCGCCTTTGTGGTCGCCATCGTGATCGCTGCCGTGGTCGGCTTCTTTATCGGCAACGGTGGTTTTGGCGGCAAGGGTGTCGGCTCGGCGACCCTCACCGAGGACCAGCTCGATTCGACCGTGGCAAGCTATAGCTACAACGGCAAGAAGAGCGATATCACCGCGCGCGAGGCCATCGAGAGCCAGTACAGTCTCGACACCGTCAAGGATAGCGACGGCAACTACACCGCTCCGTCTGCCGACGTTATCCTGTCCTACGTGCGCAACCAGATTCTGCTGGACGCTGCCGAGGACGAGGGCATTACCGTTTCTTCCAAGGAAATGAAGCAGTACGCCGAGGATTCCATCGGCACCTCCGACTACAAGACCATGGCCACGCAGTACGGTGTTTCCAAGGACCAGGCCAAGCAGATCGTCCGCCAGTCTGCGACGCTGCAGAAGCTCTATAAGAAGAAGGTCGGCGATAGCTCCGCAAGCATGCCGACCGCCCCGACCGAGCCTGCTGACGGCAACGAGGAGACCGCGAGTAAGGACTACGCCGACTACATCATCAACCTTGCCGGCGATGAGTGGGATAGCTCAAAGGGCACCTGGAAGGACGCCGACAGCACCTATGCCAAGGC
>CAKUOD010000033.1 GCA_934668695.1 uncultured Collinsella sp.
CCTCCATGTACAGTACGTGTTGTTACAGAGATTCACGGGGCTCTGCAAGTAACCCGTCCATATTACCCCGCTCGCCGCCCGAGTCAACAGGTATTTTGGCTCCGACCAGAGTTTCTGCACATGTCATCCATGGGTCATGACGTCGCGACACTAGCGCTCGACAAATGCCTCGATATCACTCAGTAGGCGCTTTGCCTCCTGGCGGCCCTGAATATACAGGTCGAGGAGCTTTGCCGGATCGTGTTCGACATGGCCGACCTCGACCGGCTTTTGCGGAGCGACGACCAACGCACGGCCCTCGCGCTCATACTTCCACAGGTGCATGCGCTGGATGTTGTAACGGTCGTGGCGCGTCTCGATAGCCTCGAGCAGATAGGGGTAGTCGGCATAACGCGCACGCGCGGCCGGCAAAAACTCGTAGGGCTTTTTCTCATACGAGCGGTCCTGCGTGACAATGACAACCGCGCGATCGAAGCCCGCCTCCTCCAGCACGTGCTCGATGGGGACCGAATCGGCCACGCCGCCGTCGACGTATTTGTGCCCGTCGATCTCAACCGGCGGCGTCACCAGCGGCAGCGACGTCGAGGCGCGCACGGCGTCGAGGTCAAGTACGGCGCTTTTGACTGGCAGGTACGCGGCGGTTCCAAAGAGCATGTCCGTAGCGACGGCGTACATCTCGATGGGGCTCGCGTCGAACGTCTCGTTGTCAAAGGGATCCAGGCGGTCCTGGACATCGTTGAAGATAAAGTCGTAACCCACAATAGAACCCGTGGACGCAAACGATGCGGCGCCCATGAAGCGGTTGTCGTTGCAGAAAGCCAGGTTGATGCGGTTGGCACGGCCGATCTGGTGCGACTTGTAGTTCACGCCGTTGAGGGCGCCGGCCGATACGCCATATACCGCCGGAATCTCGACGCCGGCCTCCATGAGAACGTCGAGCACGCCTGCGGTAAATTGCCCGCGGAAGCTGCCGCCCTCCAAAACGAGTGCGACCTTACCGGCGTTCTTTGCCTTATCTTCTGCAGTCATATTGACCTCCTGCGATTGCGTTTTGGCTTTCTTCTACCCAGTTTTGGAATGGAGGGCGCGCAGGTTTTGGAGTTGAGGGGCGGGAGCGGAAAGCTCGTCCCATTTTGAGGCGGGATTTCGGGATGAACTTTCCGCTTGGACCGCCATTGGAAAAGCGTGTCCCGTTCTGAGCGCGGATTCCGGGATGAACTTTCCGCTAGCAACCCATCCGGAAAATGCATCCCATTCTGAGCCGATATTCTGGGACGCAGTTTCCGTTGGACGACCGTTAGGAAAGCGCGTCCCACCCTGCGTTGCCGTAGCGTTTTCTTTACGCTCGCGCCCTGCATAGAGTTCGATTCTCCGCGGTACGGAGATTCGCTGATGCGAGGCAAGGCCAGCTGAAATTCGATAAACATCGCATCCGTTTTGAGTCGAAAGTTTGCGCGGAGAATCCGCGTATTTGCTTCGCAAATACGCACCGGCTTCGGCCGGCTGCCGCCGCCCTCGCCCGCGGGCTAAAAACGCTAACGCGTTTTCCTAACGCCCGCGCCCTGCATAGAGTTCGATTCTCCGCGGTACGGAGATTCGCTGATGCGAGGCAAGGCCAGCTGAAATTCGATAAACATCGCATCCGTTTTGAGTCGAAAGTTTGCGCGGAGAATCCGCGTATTTGCTTCGCAAATACGCACCGGCTTCGGCCGGCTGCCGCCGCCCTCGCCCGCGGGCTAAAAACGCTAACGCGTTTTCTTTACGCCCGCGCCCTGCATAGAGTTCGATTCTCCGCGGTACGGACTAGAAATAAAAAGGCAGGTAGATACGAATACCTACCTGCCTGTAACTATTGGTGGAGGCGCGGAGAATCGAACTCCGGTCCACGAAAGCCCCCTGATTGGCATCTCCAAGCTCAGTCGCTGGTTTTGTCTCGGACGCTTTGCGCGCAGCGACACGCTCGCGACGTCCTAACCGGTTCGGTCTTAGCCTGCGCCATACCGATTACGTGCGCAGGAGCATTCCCCTAAAATGACGTCGCGCCGGTGTCGGGGAAATCACCGGGTTGACGCGCCGCAATAAATTAAGCAGCGAGAGCCATAGGCTCAAAAGAAGAGTTGTTGTCAATTCAATTTGACGGTACCCCTGTTTAACGAGGCGAGGAGACCTCGGCTTGCTTCCTCTCTCAGAGCTATCGTGTCGAAACCAGTCGCCCCCGAATGTCGGGAAAGTCTGGATGGCATTGGGCACGAGTACCCGACAACCGTCGACTTTTCAAGGAACATGCGGGGCGAGCCCCACTTGTGGAGTGTTATCTTACCACGTTCTGAAAGCGGACAGCTGTTCTATGCACGAGCTGTGAAGACCCCAATGTGCGCCGCACTTCGCACTTTTGTTACCGATCGCGTCACGTATATTTTCGCCAAGCAACATTGACCCGTCGAAAGGACCGTTATGGATACCAAACAGCAACTCGTCAATGCCCTTGCAGGCTTGGGCTCGACCATTACCGAAGCTATGGATGTCATCGAGGGCTTTGTCCCCTGCGGACATCCCGCCCTCACGGTATCGAACGCACTCGTCGCGCTGGACGCTGACGATGATGCAACTCTCGCCCAGCAGCTTGAGACCGTCGAGGGCTTTATCGACCACGTGAGTGAGAACCGCGGCGTGGCCGCCTACCACGGCATCGAGGTCGAGCTCGCGGGTCCCAAAGCCAATCTGTTCGCAGCAATCCGCGAAGTAGGCGCCCTTATGCAGACCGCAGGCGTCAAGAACACCCAGGTCAACGAGTGGGTCTACCGCAGTCTGGCCGCACTCGACAGCTCCGACGAAAAGGCAGCCGAGCTGCTCGCAGAAAGTCCCGCCATCAAGGCCGAGCTTTTGTAAATAGCAGACGCGGGTCCCTTGGTGCATCGTCGCCCAAGAGGCCCGCAAACAGTTCGCGTCAACCGATTGCCGCGCCGCCGCGTTCGGCCAAGGCCAAAATCGGCATCATTTGACGCGGGGTCTTTGCTGCAAGATCAGCATGTTCGAGCAGCTTGCGATCGTTGGTCACCAAGTAATCGACCTGTGCGCGCTTGCACGCGGCGAGTACCAAGTTGTCCTCGTAATCGCGATGGAGCGCTAAGTATTTGTCGGCCAGCCAAAGGTCCGACGCATCTGCACCCACGGCCGTGGCGTTTTCGGTCATGTTCCGAACAAACGCCAACGCCGCATCGCCAATTGCACGGGCAGACGCCTCGCCGAGCGATCCCCCGCTGGCAAGAACGCTGCGCTTTAATTCGTGCTGGACAACGTACAGCACGTCCTTGGCGATGTGCACGGGGAAGAACAGCGACGCGTCCGCCTCCACGGCCTGCCCGATAAAAGCCCGCGCGGCAAGCGACTCTACATGATCGGCGCAAAACGAATCGACCCATACGTTGGCATCCACCATGATCTTGAGAGATGTCCCGCTCACAGGATCATCCCCTTTTTACGATAGTGCTCGTCCATGGCCTCCGCATAGACCGTTTCCCAATCGCGGTCGTCGGACCCAGACAACGTAACGATACCCAAGTCCGCATAGAGCTGGTCCGCGGCCGCCCACGACGCGGCAAACGGGTACCCGGGTGCGATGGCCTGTTGCCGGTCGTCGACGGCCGCGAGCACTTCCTCGCACTGGCCGCCGCCCTGCGCGACCTTAGCCACAACCTTTTTGATGAGCTCGGGCAGTGACCCGCCCGAGAGTCGCAGCGCCTCCTCGGCACGGTTCTTGACCTGGCGATCCACACGAACATTCACCTGTGCCATACTGCTAACAGCACCCATCTCAACCTCACCTCCGACAAATGCTAGCCGTGCTAGCACTAGCTTATATCCTTGCTAGCCTATCGTCAAACAAAAGAAGGCCTGTACCCTGGCGGCTGTGGTTGCCGCCAGGGTACAGGCCATAGGCTCAATCGAAAACGCTACCGCAGATACGCTTTCGCGTTGCCCAGGCTGTACGCAATCGTCGAGCCGTTGTGCAGGAGCGACGACGCCTGCGGGGTAATCGCGCCGGTAATGCCGAGCGCCAAAAGCGCCGAGTTGGTAAGCATCACCTTAGAATACGAACTCGTCAGACGGTCGATGAGTCCCTGGCTCATGCGACGCAGGCGAACAATCGCCGCGAGGTCCGTGTCGGCCAGGATGATGTCGGCGACCTCTTTGGCGATGTCGCTTCCGCCGCCCATCGCCAGGCCCACGTCGGCCAAGCCAAGCGCCGGCGAATCGTTGACGCCGTCGCCCACCATGGCGACACGGCGCCCCTCGCGCTTAATCTTCTCCACATAGGCGTACTTGTCCTCGGGCAGCAGCTCGGCCTTAAACTCGTCGACGCCCGCCTCGCGCGCGATGCGCTCTGCCGTGCGCTCGGAGTCGCCCGTAAGCATGACGACGTGTTTGACGCCCAGCGCGTGCAGGTCGGCAATGGCCTCGCGCACCCCAGGTTTGAGCGGGTCCTCGATGCCGAGCACGCCCACGACCGTGCCATCGACCGCCAGGTAGAGCGGCGACAGGCCCTGCATCTGGGACTCGATGCGCTCCTTGATGTCGGACTCGAGCTGCGCGCCCTCATCCTCAAATACAAAGTGTGCCGAGCCGATAATCGCTCGACGTCCCTCAATGGACGAGGCAATGCCGTGCGCCACGATGTACTCGACGGCGGCATGACGCTCGCGATGCTCGAGCCCGCGCTCGCCCGCGGCGTTGACGACGGCGCGCGCCACCGGATGCGGAAAATGCTCCTCCAGACAGGCGGAAAGGCGCAGGACCTCGTCCTCGCTCCAGCCGTCGGTTGTCAGCACGCAAGCCAGGCGCGGCTGGGCCTCGGTCAGCGTACCGGTCTTATCAAAAACAATGGTGTCGGCCTTGGCAAACGACTCAAAGTACTTGGCGCCCTTAACCATGACGCCCATCTTTGCGGCGTCGCTCATGGCGGTCATGACGGCGACCGAACCCGTGAGCTTGAGCGCGCACGAGTAGTCGACCATCAGCGCCGCGGAGGTCTTAATGAGACTGCGCGTGGTGAGCGCGACCAGGCCCGCAAGCAGGAAGTTCCACGGAACGATCTTGTTGGCGAGGTCCTCCATGTGCGACTGGCCCTCGGATTTGAGCGAGTCGGCCGTCTGAACGAGCGAGACGATTGAGCGCAGTTTGGTCTGGGCCGTGTTGGCGCGCACGCGCACCAGGATGCTGCCGTCCTCGACGACGGTGCCGGCAAACACGTCGTCGCCCACGCTGCGCTCGACGGCCAGCGGCTCGCCGGTCAGGGTCGCCTGGTTGACCATGGCGCTTCCCTGCTCGACTACGCCGTCGATGCAGATGGACATGCCGGTGCGCACGGCGACCAGGTCGCCGGGTTCAAGCTCGGTGGCGGCGACGCTCACCTCGGTGTCACCGACAACCTTTTGCGCCTTGTCGGGCACGTCGAGCAGCGAGTTGATGAGCTCATTTTCGCTCATGGCGCGGGTGTAGTCCTCGAGCAGCTCACCCACGTTGAGCAGGAACATCGTCTGGCCCGCGGTGTCGACGTCGCGCTTGACGAACGAGATGCCGATGGCCGACGCGTCGAGCACGGGAACGGTCAGGCGCGGCTGCGCGAGCTCGTGGAGGGCTGCGCGCAAAAAAGCCATGTAGCCGGCAACGACAAAGACGGCACGCAGCGGCGTGGGCAAAAACCAACGGCGCGCGTAGTGGACGCCGACAAGCGTCGCCAGATCCATGACAAGCTTGTGCTTGCGCGGCTCGAGCTGCATCACGTAGCCCGACTTGGCATCGGCGATGGCCCGGGCATCGAGCGCGCCGACGGCGGCCAGCACGGCGTCGCGGCGCGGCTCGTCGTATTCGAGCGCCATCTGCCCGATGCGTCCGTAGACGCGCACCTTGCGCACGCCGTCGATTTCGCCGCCGAGCTTTAGAAGCGCATCGAGATCGCTCTCTGGCACAGGACCCGCCAACTGGAGGCGGGTCCTGCCGGGGATCTCGCTGATAATCGAGAATCTCATAGTTTGCGCCTGGGAGCGCTACTCGGCCGCGTTGTCGGCGTCAGCCTCGCTCTGGGTGATGTAGGCAGCCTCGGCAACCATGTCGTCGACATTGGCCTTGGCCTGCTCGACCATGTCCTGGTAGCCATTCTTGATGCGCATGCCGCACGCGATGCCCTGCACGCAGGCGTTTTTAACCGGAGCGCTGGTGAGCAGCTTGATGCCGGCCGTGCCGAGCAGAAAACCGCCACCGACAAGCAGGGTATTGAACGTGGACTTCTTCATGTTGCGTCTCCCTTTTGCCGCACGAATTGCGGCGTGGTGCCTCCGCACCCGAGTTACCAAACTTGCTCGAGCACACTATCGAAAAATAGTTTATCCAACAATTATGGTCAGCCATAACTAACTTTTTGGAAATTTATAGTCGGGAAATCTCCGGCTTACGACAAACCACTCGTCGCGACACACATCCGTGGCATCAGAGAATTCCCCTCCTCCGCCCCACTGATCGAGGTCTAATACTTTCCTGAGAAGTGAACGAGTAAAATCAGGCCCCCGAAGCATCCGCATTTTTCGGCAGCAAAACCGCAGGAAAAACTCGACAAAACCGCAGGAAAGCGAGACCAAAAAGTGTCGATGCTTCGGGGGTCCAAATAAGGTCGTTCACTTCTAGGAAAAGTATTAGACAACGATCCGCACTGCCCCGCAGCATGACAAAGGGACTATCCCTTTGTCATGCTGCGAGCGCTTTCTTGATAAGAGGGACGGATCGGTCGGCCAAATACAGCGGAATATTGAGCACCCCATCGTCAAGCCTCAGGTTCTTAAGGGAGTAACGGACTCTCAACGGGGTCGTCTCCGCATGTTTGTCGGCATAGTATTTCAGACTCTTGGAATGAATGACCTCCCCCGATTTGACCTCAACGGGAACAATATTGTTTCCGACTTGAATCAAAAAATCGACCTCATGCTTTGGTTTCTCGTTAGTCCAATAGCGCGGAGCGGCATCCAGCTGCGGAAGCAACGCCTGAAGCACGTAGTTCTCGGCAAACGATCCTTTGAACTCAGAAAAAATCGCGTCCGAGATGGCGAATGCCGATGCATCGAGCCTTGCCATACGGCGCAACAAGCCAACATCAAGGCAGTAGACCTTAAAGGCCTTGAGATCATCGTAGGCCGAGAGCGGTATCCCGCCGCCGGTATTAAGCCGCACCGATGTAATCAGCCCGGCATCGGCGAGCCATTCCAGGGCATCCTCATATTCGCGGGCACGGGCCCCCTCGCGAACCGCACCCCAAACAAACTTTTTATTCTCACGCGCCAGCTGCGTTGAAATTGAGTTCCAAATTTGCGAAAGCTTGGCGAACTGCGCACGGCCACCGTGCTTAGCAAAATCACGCTCATAGGAATCCAGGAGGTCGGACAACACTTTATCAACCTGAGCAATGTCGCCCGTCTCGATCCAACGGCCAAGAGCCTCCGGCATGCCACCACATGCAAAATAGCGGCGAAGGTGCTCGACGAGTCGGACATGAAAGAAATCCGGTACCGCCTCGATCTGATCCAGACCGCCAAGATACGCATCATAGTTTGACGCGCCTTCGGCCTTTAAAAACTCAGAAAAGCTCATGGGGTGCATCTCCATGAACTCGACCTTTCCCACCGGAAAGGCACTCGTCTCGCGGGACAGACGAACACCCAGCAAAGACCCTGCGCACGCAACGTGATATTCGGGGGCCTCATCGCAAAAATACTTGAGAACACCGACTGCGGAGGGGCAGTCCTGGATCTCGTCAATAATAAGCAGCGTCTCGCCGGGATCGATGGGCTGGCCAAACGCCAAGGATAGATTTGAAATAATGCGCCGCGGATCACGCGTGCCCTCGAAAAACTGCGCGTATTCGCTTTGAACCCCGGGAGACGGCTCCTCCAGCGTCAGGTATACGCAGTTGCGATACGAGGCGCGGCCGAACTCCTTGAGCGCCCACGTCTTTCCAACCTGACGCGCTCCTTTAAGGATGAGCGGCTTACGATACTCCGACGCCTTCCAGGTATTAAGCTTGACGATGATATCACGCTGCATGACCGACCTCCCGCAAAGAAACTTCCGTAAATGTGAGATTTATCACATTTTACCCCGGGTAAAACGTGATATTTATCACATTTACGGAAGTTTTATGGCAGTTTCGCCACACTTTCACCATATTCAATGAAGTGTGACAAAGGGACTATCCCTTTGTCACACTCTTACAGCTGCCAGGTTGCCGCCTCCTTTTGCAGGGCGACCATGCGAGCGAATTCTCCGCCTGCCGCCTTGAGTTGCGCCGGGGCGCCCTGCTCGGCGACCACGCCATCTTTGAGCACGACGATCTTGTCGGCATTTTCTACCGTACGCATGCGGTGGGCGATTACGATGACCGTTTTGCCGGCGAGCAGGCGAGAAAGCGCTTGCTGCACCACGGTTTCGTTCTCCACGTCCAAGCTCGCCGTCGCCTCGTCCAGCAGCACGATAGGCGCATCCTTAAGCAGCGCACGGGCGATGGAGATGCGCTGGCGCTCACCGCCGGAAAGCTTGGAGCCGTTCTCGCCAATCATGGTGTCATAGCCCTGCGGCATGCGGCTTACGAACTCGTCGCAGTTGGCGGCACGCGCGGCCGCGAGGACTTCCTCGTCGGTGGCCTCGCGACGGCCCAGGCGGATGTTGCCCATCACCGTGTCGTCAAAGAGCAGCACGTCCTGGAACACAATGGCGTAGTCGCGCAGCAGTACCTCGGGGTCCACGCCCGCAACATCCACGCCACCCACGGTAACCTTGCCCGCGGTGGCATCCCAAAAGCGCGCGGCCAGTCGGCTCACCGTAGACTTGCCAGAGCCCGAAGGACCGACCAGTGCCGTGACCTCGCCTTCCTTAGCGGTAAAGCTCACATCGGCAAGAACTTTCTCGCCGGCGCGGCCGTCGTCGCCCGCGCCGTAACCAAACGCTACGTGATCGAACACCACATCGTGACCCATAGGCTCGAACTTCTCGCTGCCCTGCGCCACGGGCTCCTCCATGATGGAGCGCATGCGCTTGGCCGACGACTCGGCGGCAAACAGCTCGGACATCAGCATCAGCGCCTGGTCAAAGGGCGCATAGATGCGGCTCACCATAAGCAGGAAGGCAAACATCACCAAAAAGTCGACCTGGCCGGAGGCGACCATCGCGGCACCCGTGGCCAGCGTAGTGGCGATACCCAGGCGCAGGATGGCAAAAGCGGAGTTGACCAAAAGCCCGTTAGCGAGCTCGCCCTTGGTGATCTCGCGCTCCTCGGCATTGATCACGGCGTTGAGACCCCCAAGATAATGGGCTTCCTGATTGGTGGCGCGGATTTCGCGCACGCAATCGAGCGTCTCCTGGATCGCCTCGGTAACCTTGACCTTCTCGGCGCGAACACGGTCGAAAACCGGGGTCATGGGCCCGCGTGTCAGATACAGCACGGCAAAGGCCACGGGCACGCTCCAAAACGCCGCAATCGCCAGCTGCCAGCAAAAGAACAGCGACGCCACGAACACGATGGCGCTTGCGATGATGGCGCCCCAGAGTTCTCCCAGCACATGACTGTAGGCATGCTCCATAGTCTGAACGTCGCCCATGATGGTTTCGGTTAGATCGGCCAGATCACGACGGCCGAAAAACGACAACGGCAGTTTGCGCAAGCGCTCGGCAATCCCCATGCGCTGCTTGCCGCACTCCTCGTAAAAGATGCAGTAGGTGTAGTAGTACTGCTGCCAATTGGAGGCAAAGAGCAGCACAAAGAAAATAACAAGCCCGCCCACGATAGGCAGCGCGTCCGGCAGGTCGGCCCCACTGGTGAGATGCCCGACAAAGCCGGCCATGGCCAAAAACAGAAAGCCCATGCCGGCCATGGTGATGAGATTGGTAAGCGTGGTCCAGAATATGCCGCGCTTTACGCCGGCGATGCCTTTGTCGGACAGGAAATACTTCTTTTGGAATGAGGCGAACATTTAGGCCTCGCCTCCCTTCGCGGCGGCAACATCTGTGGCCGCAGCGGCAATCTTCCAGCTTGCGGCCTGCTCGTACTCGGCCCACATCTTGGCGTACAGGCCGCCTGCCGCCAAAAGCTCGGCATGGTTGCCCGTCTCCTGCACGCTGCCCTGATTGAGCACCACAATTTGGTCGGCACCCACCACGGTCGAAAGCCGGTGCGCGATCATAATGACCGTGCGGCCCGCCGCCAGCTTGCTAAAGGCGCGCTGGATGAGCGCCTCGTTTTCGGGATCGGCAAAAGCCGTAGCCTCATCGAGCACCACGATGGGCGCATCCTTGAGGATGGCGCGGGCAAGCGCCACGCGCTGAACCTCGCCGCCCGAAAGATACGCCCCGCCGGCACCGAGCATGGTGTTAATGCCGTGCGGAAGCTTGGCCACGATGTCATCGCACTGGGCCGCAGAGAGGGCCGCGAGCACTTCGTCGTCAGTGGCCGTAGGCTTGGATGCACGCACGTTGTCGGCAAGCGTCTGCCTGAACAGCTGGTTGGTCTGGAACACAAACGCGACCTGGTCCATGAGCTCGTGCGGGTCCATGTCGCGAACATCCACACCGCCCACGAGCACGCGGCCTGCAGTAACATCCCAAAAACGCGGGATCAGGCTCGCACAGGTCGACTTACCGCCACCCGAGGGGCCCACCAGCGCGAGGGTGCTACCAGCGGAAACGCTAAAGCTCACATGATCGACGGCAGGCGCCTCGGCGCCCTCGTACGTAAAGCTCACGTCGTCAAAACGTACGTCGCCGCCGGCAGGGTGCTTGGGCTGGGCGGGCACGGGAAGCTGCTGCGACTCCATAATGCTCCGGATGCGGGCCAGTGAATCGGCACTCATCTGGGACGCCTCGCCCACAAACATGAGCTTGGTCATGGCCGTCGGCACTACGGCAGAAAAGATCGCGTAAAAGGTGAAGTTAGTCATAAAACGTGCGAAGTCCGTCTCGCCCGGTGCCAGTAGCAGCGCCACAGGCAACACGAACGCCACGAGGCCGTTGAGCGCCGTAAGGTTGAGCACCTGCGGACCGCGGCAGAACGTACCCGCGTAGCTTTGCGCCATGTGCGCGTACTCGGCAATCGCATCGTGGAACGCCTTAAAGGAGTAGACCGTCTGCTGAAACACCTTGACCACGGGGATGCCACGCACGTATTCGGTACCAGTCTTGTTCATTTTGACCAGCGCGCCCATGTAGGCCTTCATAAACTCGGCGCCTTTGCCGCTCATCATGGTGGCCATGGCGCCAAGCGAAATAACGACCGAGATAAGGCACGCCGCGCCCAAACGCCAATCGAGGGCGAAAAGCAGCACGAGCAGGCCCACGACCATGGCGGCGGCGCCGGCGATGTCGGGCAGCATGTGCGCGAGCAGCGTTTCGGTAGAGGCGGCGCACCCGTCTACGATGCGGCGCAGCTCGCCGGTGGCATGCGTGTCAAAGTAGCCGAGTGGCAGCTTAAGCAGATGCTCGCTCGTAGCCTTGCGGATATTGGACGCGCAGCGAAACGCGGACAGATGCGTGCACATGAGTCCCGCGAAATAGACTACGATGCTTGCCAGGGCAAAGCCCACGGCCCACCAGCCATACATCGCGATATCGCCGGCTTCGCTCCAGTTGGGAGCCACGGCGATAAGGTTGCGCGCGACAAGCCAAATGCATACGTACGGGCCAAAGCTCAGCAGCTGAGAGAGCGCCGAGAGCGCCATGCCCAAATACGTTAGGAACTTACGGTCACCGGCATACGCGAGCAACTCGCCGATTCCGCCACCTTCCTTTTTTGATCCCTTTGCCATGAGATTCCCTTCTAACGGCTTGAGAGTTAACCGCCATCAACTTATCATTGACGTGTTAGCCATGGCTCACAATCAAGCCAGGCGTGGACGTTTCCGCAAAGGAAGGGGACGCTTTTGCAAATACGGCGGGCAGCGACCGACATAACCGAGCTCTACGCACCGCAGTTTGAGCAGTTTGGCCT
>CAKUOD010000034.1 GCA_934668695.1 uncultured Collinsella sp.
GCGTGGACGACCTGACCGATGCCGATTCCAACCAGGGCATCGGCTATGCGCGCGACGATGTGGACGGCGACTCCATGATGTGGACGACGCTGCTCGACATCATCATCGTGATCATGGCGTTTGTCTTTGTGGTGCTCACCGACGCCACCATCGAGGAGGAGAGCGCCATCATCGGCACGCTGCTCGCCAGCGGCTATCGCCGCCGCGAGATCGTGCTGCACTACCTGGCACTTCCCGCCATCGTGGGCGTGGTCGCGGCACTTTTGGGCACCGCGCTCGGCGTTGCGTTCTTTACCGAGCCCATGCGCGGTCTCTACTACGGCTCGTACAGCCTGCCGCCCTTCCAGGTGTACTGGAGCTGGGAAATCTTTGTGAAGTGCGCTGTGGTCCCCGCCGCCGCGCTCATCCTCATCACGCTGGTGGGTCTGCTCCGCAAAATGGGCAAGACGCCGCTGCAGTTCCTTCGTCACGAGGCGAGCGGCAAATCGGGTACCAAGCGCGGTCTGCAGCTGCCGGAACGCATGGGCTTTGTCTCCCGCTTCCGCCTGCGCGTCTTCCTGCGCAACCTGGGCAACTTCGCCACGCTCTTCGTGGGCATTGCGTTTGCCTCGCTGCTGCTGCTCTTTGGCCTGGCGATTCTGCCCACGATGACGCACTACGCGGACAACCTCGAGACGAGCCTGGTCGCCGAGCGCCAGTACACGCTCAAGGCGCCGCTGGAGCTCGAGGGCACTGCCGAGGAGCGCGAGCAGTGGTCGGCACTCGAGCGCTTGCAGTCGGTTGACGGCGCGCTGCTTTCTGCCGCCCAGGATGCCGATGACGAACTTGACGACGCGGCCGATGCGGCGCAGACGGCAGCCGCTGCCGCGACCGCATCTCCGTCTGCCGAGAGCCTGACCGCAGCGCAGGATGCACTTGCCAAGGTCCAGGACAAGAAGGATGTGCTCTATGCGCGCCTCGATGACCTTGCCGATGCCCTCGGCTGCGACCGCGACGAGGCTATCGACCTGATCGACAAGGCCTCGAAAATTGACGCGGACAACGACGACATTCACCCGGTCAACACGACCGACAACGGCGCGGGCGCAATCGCGCAGGCCGAGAAATATGCCGTTTACCAGCTGCAATACGACCGCGGCGATGGTAATGGCGAGGAGACGATTTCTGTCTACGGCATCTCGCCCGATTCGCGCTATTGGAAAGACCTCAACGTCGGCGATGGGCGCGTCGTCTTTGGCGGCGGCCTGCTCGATAAGTTTGGCTGGAGCGAGGGCCAGAAGGTCGAGCTTCGCGACAAGTACGAGGCTCGGGATTATTCTCTTGAGTACGCGGGTAAGGACTGTGCCTGGGGCTCCAAGTCGGACATGAATGTCTATATGAGTATCGACGACTTTAACGAGCTGTTCGGCAACGATGCTGCCTACTTCAACGGCTATGTGAGCGACGAGAAGCTCGACCTCGACGCGCGTTACTTTGCCGGCGACACCACGCCCGACGACATGCGCGCCGTGGGCGACCAGTTCATCGGCATGATGAGCAAAATGATCGGCATGATGATTGGGCTCGCGGTGTTTATCTTCCTGCTGTTTATGTATCTTCTGACCAAGGCTGTGATCGACCACAGCGCCCGTTCGATCAGCTACATGAAAGTCTTTGGCTATCGCGATAGCGAGATCTCGCATCTGTACATCCGCTCGATTACGCTGTGCGTGGCGGTGTCACTCGTGCTGAGCCTGCCGGTCATTATTGGCTCGCTGACCGCGATTTTCCGCTCGATGCTGCTCGCCTACAACGGCAATATCGAGATCTACGTGCCCGCTTGGTCCATGGCTGCATGCGTCGGCATCGGCTTTGCGACCTACCTGGTCGTGGCGCTGCTACACACGCGCTCTATCAAGCGCGTCAGTCTGGCCGAAGCCCTCAAGGTGCAGGAGTAGCAATTGGGGACGTTCTTAAACGACTAGTCGTTGGGGACAGTCTTTGTCGGATCGCCGGCTCGCCGGCCGGGCTGGCAGGGACTGTCCCTGGCGGCACTCATTTAAGTCTGTCCCCAATGAGTGGTTTCAGTCATTTAAGTCTGTCCCCAATGAGTGGCCGTGCTTGACTTCAACCCCACTTCACCGGGTACCATCCTCTATGTCTGTAACGCCATATAGACCGAGGGGATAGATCTATGACCGCAACCGCACCCGCAGCACCGGCAAAGGTGTACTTCACCAACCTGCGCACGCATGCTCGCGAGAGCCAGCTCGACAAACTCAAGCGCCTCATTCGCCGCGCCGGCATTGAGCAGATCGACTTCGAGAACAAGTTTGTCGCCATCAAGATTCACTTTGGCGAGCTGGGCAATCTGAGCTTTTTGCGCCCCAACTACGCCCGCGCCGTCGCAGACGTCGTGAAGGAGCTGGGCGGCAAGCCCTTCCTCACCGACTGCAACACGCTCTATGTCGGTAGCCGCAAAAACGCGCTCGAGCACATCGACACCGCCTACCAGAACGGCTTTACCCCGTATGCCACGGGTTGCCAGATCATCATCGCCGACGGCCTCAAGGGCACCGACGAGGCGCTTGTCCCGGTCGAGGGCGGCGAGTACGTGCGCGAGGCAAAGATCGGTCAGGCACTTATGGATGCCGATATTGTGATCAGCCTCACCCACTTTAAGGGCCATGAGCAGGCCGGTTTTGGCGGCGCCATGAAGAACCTGGGCATGGGAGGCGGCAGCCGTGCCGGCAAGATGGAGCAGCATGCCGCCGGCAAGCCGAACGTCGCGACCGAGCACTGCGTTGGCTGCCGTGCCTGCGAAAAGATCTGCGCGCACAACGCCATCTCGTTTGACGATACCCGTGAGCGCGAGCTTGCCAATGGCAACACCCGCACGGTCCACGTCGCCGCCATCGACCACGATCGCTGTGTGGGTTGCGGCCGCTGCATCGGCGTGTGCAACCAGGACGCCATCAAGCCCGGCTATGATGCCGCGGCCGACGTGCTCAACTGTAAGATCGCCGAGTACACCAAGGCCGTCGTCGACGGCCGCCCGAGCTTCCACATCTCGCTGGCCATGGACATCAGCCCCAACTGCGACTGCCACCCCGAAAACGATACGCCTATCGTCAACGACATCGGCATGTTCGCGAGCTTCGATCCAGTTGCCATCGACCAAGCCTGCGCCGACGCCGTCATGGCATCCGAGCCGCTGCCCAACACCGAGCTCACTGATAGCGCCGCCAAGATGGAGCACAGCCACGAGCATCTGGAGGGCGAGCAGGCCAAGGATCCCTTCTGCATCACGCATCCCGACACCGACTGGCGCTCCTGCATCGCGCACGCCGAGAAGATCGGCCTGGGCACGAGCGAGTACGAGCTCATCGAGGTCAAGTAGCTCTAGGCTATTGGACAAATCAAGCGCTTTTGTAGCGTAACGTAAGAATAAACCGCTCTCGAGCACAACGCTCGCGGGCGGTTTTTCGGAAGTATGCGGCAAATTTCGAAACCGCCGAGCACGCAGCGTTTTTTGCCAACAAAACCCCTGATAAATTGTTGGTAAAACCGCGGTCTGGTCGGCAGTTCCAGAGTTTGCCGCATACTTCCGAAATCATGGGGCTGGAGGAGGCCGTAGACGCCGCTTTTTGCCTAAAAATTCTTGTCGAGGAAGTCGTTGACCGTGTTCCAGTAGAGCTCGGGGTCAACCTGCGCGCTCTTGGCGTGGGTAGCGCCGTGGATAGTGAGCTTCTGTTTAACCTTGCTGGCGCACGCGTCGTAGTTTTGGTCGAGCATGCTGTACGGCACAAAGGTATCCTGGTCACCATGGATAAATAGCATGGGGACCTTTGCGTGCTTGAGCTGCTCCACGCTGCTGGCCTCATGAAAATCGTAGCCCGCGCGCACGTTGCACACCAGATTGGCCACATCGAGCAGCGGAAAACTGGGCAAGCCAAATACGTCCTTGAGCTGCAGGGAAAACTCGTCCCAAACACTCGTATAGCCGCAGTCCTCGATAATGCACTTCACGTTTGTCGGTAGAGATTCCCCCGCCACGTTCATAGCGGTTGCCGCGCCCATCGACTCGCCAAAGACCAGGATGCGCGCCTTGGGGTCCGCTGCAACAATCCGCCCGATCCACGCGACGACATCGAGTCGCTCGGGCCAGCCCATGCCGATATAGTCACCGCCGGAGCGCTCGTGGGCGCGGGCGGCGGGCGCGAGCACGTTCATACCGCGGTCGTGGAATCGCTTGACGTATCGGGCCATGCCGATGGGCTCGTTCGTATATCCATGCAGGCAGACGGCACAATCGTGCGTGTTCTCCGATGCCGCGAAATACCAGGCAGCTAGTTCAGTCCCGTCATCTGCGGTAAGACTGCTGCTCTCGCGGTTCTGCTTAAACCAAGCCCGCGCTTCGGTCTCCTCGGCATCCATCTGCTCGCCCTTTTCGGCGTTCTTGCTGTCCTGCATCATCTTCATGGTGTAAGGCGCCTGGGGGTTTAGGGCAAAGTCGAACAAGAAGTTGCCGGCAAATCCGAGTAGTGCGACAACGAGCACCGCCACGGCGATGCAGGCTATCTTAAGGCCCCGATGAGGACGTTTATTTTCAGCCATAAACCGCTCTCCTATAAGATGTTTATATGTCAACATTTAATGCAAGCGCATTATGGATGTTCGCCGTTGATGCGTCAACAAGCAAAGAATGGGTAAACAAAAGGTCACGTAAGGTGCAAATTTCGCACGTACCCAGACGCTTTGATATAGTGTTGAGAACTATTTATGTTGGAGGATGTAACCGGCATGTCCGATTCGAGCGACAGTTCCAAGCCGCGACCTAAGGCCGCGGCCGTTCCGCAGTACACGGTGGGCGAGGAGGTCATGAACTCCGTCACCCATGGTGTCGGCTGCCTGCTGGGTATCGCAGGCCTCGTACTTTTGATCGTATTCGCTGCCCTGCGCGGCGGCGGGCCGGCACACATGGCCGCGGCGATCGTCTACGGCGTCAGCATCATCCTCGAATACCTGGCCTCCACGCTCTATCACGCGATTCAGCCCGAGCGCGCCAAGTGCGTATTCCGCATCATCGACCACAGCTGCATCTACCTGCTCATTGCGGGCAGCTATACCCCGTTTTGCCTTATTACGCTCGCAGACGACGGCGGTGCCGTACTGTTCTTTGCCGTATGGGCCATCGCCATTATTGGCATCGCGCTCGAGTGCTTTTTGCGCGAGCGTCAGCCGCACTGGGTAAGCGGCCTGGTCTACCTGCTAATGGGCTGGCTCGTCGTCTTTAAGCTGCCTGCGCTCGTGGCGCTGCTCAACCCCGTGGCACTTGCCCTGCTCGCTGTCGGCGGCGTGTGCTACACCGTGGGCGTGCCGTTCTACATCGCCAAAAACGTGCGCTACCTGCACAGCGTGTTTCACCTGTGGGTGCTCGCCGGTAGCATCTTCCAGTTCATGGCGGTGATTCTCTTCGTAATCTAACGACCGAGCCTGTGCCCGCGGATCCACCCAGGTGGCCGTCGGGCGCAACTGCCTTATCCGCCATCTACGCCTACCACTGACGTCCCGAATCTTGGAGGTTCGAGAAACTCCCGATGGACATAACCATCTCCCTCATCACCACCCTCGTTTTGACCCTCATCAACGGCTACTTCTCTATGTCCGAGATGGCCCTCACCACGGCCAAGCGCGCCGTGCTGGAGCACGAGGCCGAGGAGGGCGACAAGCGTGCCGAGCGCGCCATTAAGCTCGCCGCCGACTCCGACCAGCTGCTGGCCACCATTCAGGTCGCCATCACGCTCGTGGGCTTCGCCTCGTCAGCCGTCGCCTCGACGAGCCTGTCCGACCCGCTTGCCACGTGGCTCATGAGCTTTGGCATCGCGCCGCTCTCCGCCATCGCGCGCGGGCTGGCACCGGTCATCATTACCGTCGCCGTCGCCTTCGTGTCCATCGTGATTGGCGAGCTCGTGCCCAAGCGTATCGGCCTGGCCAACGCCGAGGGCGTGTCCAAGCAGGTCGTGGGGCCGCTTTCCGTGTTCCAGAAGATCGCCCGCCCGCTCGTGTGGCTGACCGGTGCCTGCTCCGACGGCCTGGCCCGCATTCTGCGCATCAAGAGCGCCGACGACCGTCAGAACGTCTCGGAGGAAGAGATCAAGTACATGGTCTCGGAGCAGGACGACCTGCTCGACGAGGAAAAGCGCATGATCCACGAGATCTTCGACCTGGGCGACACCGTTGCCCGCGAGGTCATGGTGCCGCGCGTGGACACCACCATGTGCGAGGACGACGAGACGGTCGCCAGCGTGCTATCCACCATGCGCCAGACCGGCTTCAGCCGTATCCCCGTCTACCACGAGGATCCCGACAACGTGGCGGGCATCGCGCACATCAAGGACCTGATTCAGCCCGCGCTCGACGGCAAGGGTGATCAGCCCATCGCCGACTTTTTGCGCGACGCCACCTTTGTGCCCGACACCAAGGACATTCTGCCGCTGCTGTCCGAGATGCAGACCTCGCACGACCAGATCGTGGTGGTCGTGGACGAGTACGGCGGCACGGCCGGCATCATCACCATCGAGGACATCGTCGAGGAGATCGTCGGCGAGATCGAGGACGAGTTCGACCCCGATAACAAGTACCTCACGCGCCTCTCGCGCCGCGAGTGGCTCGTCGATGGGCGTTTTTCGTGCGATGATGCGATTGAGCTTGGATGGCCGCTCGAGGAAAGCGATGATTATGAGACCATCGCCGGCTGGATTTTGGAGCTTTGCGACTCGGTGCCCGACATCGGAGAGGTGTTTGAGGTCGCGGGGTACAAGTTCAAGGTACAGTCGATGCGTGGCCAGCGCATCTCGCTCATTCGCGTGATCGCTCCGGCCGAAACCGATAAGAAGGATTCCGAGTCCTCGGCAGATGGGCCGGCGTCGTCGGGTGCGGGTTCTGCGGATCCGCACGATGGCGACGAGTAGGACAAGGGCGAGTAGGAGAGAGTTATGGCAGGCCTGTTCAACATCCTGAAGGTCACCGTCAGCGAGGACAAGATCTGCGCGCACGTGCTGGTGAACCCCGGCATGCCGCTCATGACCTCGGAGGATATCGAGGCCACGGCGCGCGTGTACTACCTGGTGCCGGCGATTGCCAAGCATCTGTGCCTGGGCGATTCGGGCCGCGAGTTCCAGGACTGCATGGGCCAGACCGAGCTCTGCCACCTGCTGGAGCACGTGACGGTCGAGCTCATGAACGAGACCGGCCTTGCCGGCAGCATCTCGTGCGGTCGCACGCGCGTGAGTGAGCACGACGAGCGCGTCTTTGAGGTTGAGCTTTCGTGTCCCGACGATGCGCTGGCCATCGGCGCGCTGTCGTCTGCCACCTTCATGATGGATTGGGCTTACCTGCACGCCGACCAGCCCGCCCCCGATGTGGAGGGCACGGTCGCGGGCCTGCGCAACCTGGTTTTGGGTATGCGTGCCGAGGCCGAGGGCAAGGATCCGCACGAGGCTGTCGCCGCCGCGAATGGCGAGGACGTTGCCGAGGACGAGGGTGCTGACGAGGGCGATGTGCCGGTCGACGCCGAGCCCGTTGCCGATGCGACCGCCGAGCCGGCAGCTGAGCCCCAGGGCGTCCCCAACTTTGAAGACGAGCCCCAGGTAGCGATTGATACCGAGGGCGCGGTTGTCGAGAACCACGAGGCCTCCGCGGCCGTCTTCGGCGGCGCGGCAACGGCTCCGACTGGGTCGGCGCACGAAAGCGCGCTGCCGCTCGTAGACGGTGCCGGCGAGGATCCGGCGGCCACGACGGCCATGCCGGCCCTGCCTGTGGA
This sequence comes from uncultured Collinsella sp., assembly GCA_934668695.1. The sequence goes on from CAKUOD010000034.1 coordinate 7,805, forward strand.
ATAGACAGATTCGTAACACATTCGATAGGCCGTATTGCCTGCGTCTTTACCGTATGCAGATGAGCGGGGCGGCAAGTGTTGCGCTGCGGGTATAATGGACAGCATTCAAACGGTGGGCGCCGACGTGCCCGCAGGAGAGGAATGATCATGGGTAAGACTTTTAGCTTTATCTCCGGTGCACTCTTTGGTGCCGCCGCCGGCGCTATCATCGGCGTTGCTCTGGCCCCGCGCTCGGGTGCCGAGACCCGCGCCATGGCTGCCGATATCGCCAACGACGCTTGGGATAACATGCGCGATACCTACGAGCACGGTGCCGAGGAGGCCCGCGCCGCGGTCAACGACTTCGGCCCGATGGTCGATGCCAAGACCGATGACCTGCGCGCCAAGGTCGACCTGGCCCGCGAGCGTATGGATCAGCTGCGCGAGCAGCTCAACGACGCCATCTCGGGCGGCAACGTGACGCCCGCTGCCGACGTCGTGGTCGAGAACGCCGCCGAGGCCGACACCGAGGCTGCGGAGCCCTCGACCGAGGCATAATGCGCGCCGGGGATTTTGTCGGCGCCAAGATCTATCGCAAGCCCACCGAGGACAAGCGCACTAAAAAGGACGGCACGCCACGTAGCCCTAAAAAGCTCGGAAAGATACACTTTCCGGTCTTTACTCCGGGCGGAACGCGCGTGGTGGGCTTTATGGTTCGCCAGTCCGACATTGCGGGCATGATCGAGCGCCCCGACCGTTTTGTGGCGCTCGATGCCATCGGCGTCTATGAGGGCGCTATCGCGGTGGATGACGCCAAGGACACCTACGATGCCGCCGCCGCCAAGCGCCTCGACATTAACCTGGACGATTGCATCATCTGGGTCGGTATGGACGTGCGCACGGAATCGGGCGACGTCGTGGGCTATTGTTCGGACGTGGAGTTCAAGCCGCGCTCGGGCATCGTCCAGATGTTCTATGTGACTGCCGGTGCCGCTTCGAGCGTGCTTGTCGGTGACACGCAGGTGCCGCCGACGATGCTGCGCGGCTACGAGAACGGCGCGATGATCGTTTCGGACGAGGTCAAGGCGCTCGGGTATTCGGGCGGCGCCGCTGCAAAGGCTGCCGAGGCCAGTGTCGTGGTGGGCGATAAGGTCAAAAAGGGCGCCAAGGTGCTCGATGACAAGGGATCGGTCGCCGTGGACAAGGGCAGTCGCGCGCTGGGCAAGCAGCTCGGCAAGACGCGCGGCATGTTCAAGGCCTTTAAGGACGAATACCAAAAGGCGAGCGGGGGCTCGTCAAAAGCTAGCAAATAGCGACGTACCAAATGATGGGAGGCGAGCCGGAGACATGTTGCTCCGGCTCGCCGTGTTTATGGGGGAGGGCACATGCGCCAAAACGGATCCAACTTAAACGGGCACTCCGGTGCGCGTCCGACGGCTCGCCGCGACCTGGGGCAGCTGCCCAGCGGCCAGCGCAAACGCCGTCGTAAGCCCGGCGCGATGTACCTCAACCATAGCCGCGGGTTTAGCGACCGCAGCGCGCGCATTGGCAACGGGCGCTCGCCCCGCCGTCCATCCCGTCTGCCCTATGCGCTCATCGCCGTGGGCTGCGCGCTCGTGCTGTTTATCGCTGCCGTCGTGGGCTACGTCAACCGCAGCGTGGACGTGGAGCTCAACGGACAAAAGACCGCGGTGCGCGTGGGCTCTACGCTGCAGAATCTTATCGACGACCAGGAGTTGACTGACACCTACGACGCAGGCGACCTGCTGGCCGTCGATGACAGCGTGCTCAAGCGCCATGGCGGCGAAAAGCTGTCGGTTAAGGTGGACGGCAAGCGTGTGAAGCAGGGCAAATGGGATAGCCGCGAACTTGCCGGCGGCGAGAAGGTGACGGTCAAAGACGGCCGCAACATCTACGAGAAGCACGAGGTGCAGGCCACGACCATCGAGCCCAAGCTGAAGGTCGAGGGCACGGGCGCCATCGAGTATGTGCAGACATGGGGCGTCCAGGGTCGCTCCGAGGTGTGGGTCGGCGAGCAGTCGGGCAAGACGCAGGACCGTGGCGAGGTTGTGCCCGCCGCCGATTGCGTGGTTGCCTGCGCCAGCGTGGCGCCCAAGGGCAACGAGAAGGTCGTGGCGCTGACGTTTGACGAGGGACCGAGCGGTGCCACTAAACAGATCTTGCAGGTACTCAAGGAAAAGGGCGTCACCGCGACGTTCTTCCTGTCGGGCGATGCGGTCGAGGCCTCGTCCGCCACGGCCAAGGCGATTGTCGATGCCGGGTGCGAGATCGGATCCAACAGCTACAGCGACGATTCGCTCAAGGGTCAGGACCGTGAGGCGGTACGCGAGCAGATTACGAAAGGCACCGATGCGATTAAGTCGGCGACCGGCGTGAAGACGATGCTGCTGCGTGCTCCCTACGCTGCCTTTGACGAGCAAAACTGGATTGATGTGATGGACCTGGTCTCCGCCGTGGTCTCGTGGAATATTGACTCGGGCGACTGGCTGCTCAACGGTGCCGACGAGCAGGTCTCGACGGTGCTCGACTCGGTGACGCCGGGCAATATCGTGCTGCTCACCGATAGCGACGAGTGCGCCGAGCAGACGCTCGAGGCGCTGCCGCAGATTATCGACGGCCTCGTTGCGGACGGCTACAAGATTGTGACGCTGAGCGACCTGGTCAAGACGGACACGTCGCTGAGCAAAAAGCTCACCTCGCTGACGAAGGTCACGATGCCCAAGAACGCCGTGTTCCCCCAACTCGCCGAGGACGACGAAACCACGGAGTAATCCCCAACGGCTATGTCACGGATACGTCAGCGTTTGGTATGCCTGCAATGTGCAGCGCATAAATTCGGTGCCGCAGCGCGATGCTGATGCTATAGTTACTGCGGTTAATGAGGGTCAAGAGAAAGGTTGCAGGTGAAATCCAAACCTCGACCATACAGTCGATGACCCCATGCAGGTGCTTTTTGCGCATGCACGGGGTGTAAGCGTCGAGCGGCGTGCCGCCCGCGCATGCGTATACATATCCAATTGTCCACGGATGGCGTGCCCGTTTTGCCGCGGTCCGCAGGAATAATGATGGGGAGCACCATTGAATTATCTGAGTGAGATGCTCAAACTGCCGGTCTTGGACGTCGACGGCGAGAAGCTCGGCGTGGTCAACGATTTTGGCATTGCTACCGGCGAAGTTTTTCCGCACGTGACGTCGCTCGCGTTTCGCGGTCCCGGCAAGACGCCGTTTATGATCAGCTGGCGCAAATGGGTCGACCGTATCGACGAGACGGGCGTGTACCTCAAGACGTCGGCCACCGAAATCCGCTTTTCGTACCTGCAGCCGACCGAGCTGCTGCTCGCGCGCGACGTTCTCAACAAGCAGATCGTCGACACGCAGGGCATGAAGGTCGTGCGCGTAAACGACATCAAGTTCTCCATGTCGGGCGAAAACCAGCTACGTCTGCTGGGTGCCGAGGTCGGCGCCCGCGGCCTGCTACGCGCGATCAGCCCCGCGCTCGAGCATGTCGTCGAGGGCTTTATGAAGCACCTGGGCAAGCCGCTCAGCGAGGACATCATCGCTTGGTCCTACATGGACCTGCTCGACCGCTCGACCAAGAACATTCAACTCTCGGTGTCGCACAAGACGCTCGGCGAGCTGCACCCTGCCGACATCGCCGACATTATCGAGCAGCTCGACCCGCGCCTACGTGCGCAGGTGTTTGCGCAGCTCGATACCGCCCAGGCCGCCGAAGCTATCTCGGAGTTCGATGACGACGAGCTTATGACCGAGATGCTCGAGGGCCTGTCCGACACGGACGCATCGTCGATGCTGGCCATGATGGACCCGGACGACGCTGCCGACCTGATCGACGAGCTCGATTATGAGAAGGCCGAGAAGCTCCTGCGCCTGATGGGCGTCAAGGAGGAGAAGGCGATTCGTAACCTGCTGGG
>CAKUOD010000035.1 GCA_934668695.1 uncultured Collinsella sp.
TCGAGATTGAAGAAGGGGGAGGCCTCGCGGCCTCCCCCTTTTTTGCGTTTACGGGGCGTAATTGACTCACTTACACGAGACGATCTTGTTGTTTTTGGTATTGAGCCTTTATTTAAAGAAAATAAATCGTATAACAAGGGCAACTGCTATGGCCGCAATGATCAAAAGCAGAATTGTCAGCTGATGCTGCTTGCGTCGTTTACTTGACGAAACGAAGATTGATTTTCCCTGTTTTGGCGTTTCGAGATAGCGAGCCGAATGCGTCAAGGTTTGCTTGGGTCGAGGCCCTCTTTGTTGATGAGCGGCGGATGCTTTCATCGGCTCATCACTAGCTACGCTGTTTTTAGATAATGGTGCGTCTTTCAGATATACAGGGTCTCCCGAGGCGACGCCCATATGTTTGCGCCCCGTTTGTGCTTCTTCGAGTGTTTGATATCGGTTTCTTGTCACATATTTGGGCTCTGGATCATTGATGGGCTCTTGCGAGATGTGGGGGCGATGGAATCGAATCGGTTGCAGGCTGGATGCTTCGTCCTGCTCCGGCATAAACGTGTTGTCCTGTTTTTGATCGTTCATGATGCCCTTAGTTCGTCATCAATATCGTGTATGCGCCCATTGTAAGCCAGCCGTCTAGTTTTGATGGGATTGCATACATTATTTAAGCCTTCGTCAAAATTTCGTTTATTAGACAAAACCTTAGTCAACCAGACTTAGATATGCTTATATCAATAGACTCAAAAAACTTTATAGTCGATGTATATATAAGAAGCGGCTGGGCATATATATGAGCGTCAAAAGAAGTCCCAGCCACCTAGAAGATGGCTCGGCAGTCCTTAAAAGGAGTGGTAAACATGGCAAGCATGGTTCCTTATCGTTCGGTTTTTGGCGTTCGTCCTTCTGCTAGCTCGCTGTTCGATTTGTTTGATGATATGACCGACCTGGCGAATAGCTCGATTGCCTCCAAGGCGTTCCCCGTTGACGTTGAGGACAAGGGCGATGGCTACGAGGTCAAGGCGTATCTGACCGGTGTCGCCAAGGATGACATCGACGTCGAGCTCAATGAGGGTCGCCTGTCGATCAGTGTGAACGTCGAGGAGAGCGCCGAAAACGAGGGCAAGAACTTCCTCCAGAAGGAGTTCGGCTCGTACAGCGCGACGCGCGGCGTGTATCTGAAGGACGCTTCGAGCGAGGGCCTTTCGGCTAAGTATGCTGACGGCATCCTGACCGTTACGGTTCCCAAGATTGTCGAGAAGAAGAACGTCACGAAGATTTCTATCGACTAACGATGGCTCTGCTTCAATCGAGAGCATGAATTAAGGGGGGCTGGGAAGTGATTCCCAGCCCCCTTTTGTTGTCTCGAGTGGGCTATTGAATAGTTGTTGGTTGATACTGACTTGCAGGGCGTATCGAGAGCTTTCGTGGCCCTTGAAGACAGGTGGCTGAGCTGCCGAGTTCATCATCGAGACTTGCATCAAGCGCGTTGGCATAGCTTTTGACGGTAAGGCTTGGACGATTATTGTCTTGGCTGATGTGCATGGCGATGAGCTGTTCTGTGCGATCGGTAACAAGTTCTCGCGCGGCTTCGGCGGCTTGGTTGTTGGAGAGATGCCCCTTTGTGGACAGGATGCGCTCCTGAAGAAAGCGTGGGTACGGTCCTTCGCGCAACATAGTTACATCGTGGTTGCTTTCGAGCGCGAGAACTCGACAGTCTTTGAGGATGCCTATGGCCTTGCTCGATAACTCTCCGGTGTCGGTGGCAAACCCAATGGAATCATCGAGAGCATTAAATCGATAACCGACAGGATTGATGACATCGTGCGATGTTGAGTAGGTTTGCACGTGGATGCCGGCAATGGGGAGCGTGTCGCCGGGGTCAAATTCCTCTACGCGCAGGTGCGCGAGGTTTTCTTTGCATGAAAGGGTGTCCCTGCTGGCAAAGAGGGGACCATGCCAGTGCTTGCACCATACATCGAGCCCCTTGATATGGTCTCCATGCTCATGAGTGATTACAAGAGCGGCGACGTCGTCTGCCGAGAGGCCAAGCTCCGCCATGCGTTTAAGTGTCTCGCGGCGGGACAGGCCGTTATCGATCATGATGAGGCCTTGCGGTCCCTCGATGAGCGCGCAGTTGCCTTTTGAGCCGCTGCCGAGGATATGAAGGTGCAGACGAGACATAAGATTCCAAAGGATACAATGGGTGCGGTCGAATAGAGGAGGAAGCGAATGCCAACGGTATCTCAGCATTATGGACACCATGCTGCGTTGAGGGCTGATGATAAGGCCCCGGCAACGCGGCAGACGGCTGCCCCCGTGGTGCTCATGGTATCAGGTGGTGCGGACTCGACGGCGCTGCTCCTCATGGCTTGCACATCAAAGCTGGATATACAGGATGGACGTGGCGTAGCCCCCATCGCGCGCGAGCGGCTGCATGTGCTGCATGTAAACCATCATCTGCGTGGCGAGTCATCCGATGGCGACGAAGCCTTTGTGCGCGACCTGTGTGCACAATACGGCTTGCCGCTGTGTGTCGAGCATGCCTATTTTGACGACGAGTCGGGCAATATCGAGGCCGCGGCGCGCGAAGTGCGCTATACCGCGGCACGCAGATATGTTCGCGAGCTCTGCGCCCAGACGGGGGCACCGCGAACGGCAGCTCGTATCTGCACCGCGCACACGTCTTCGGACCGCGCGGAAACGTTTTTGATGAATGCCATTAAAGGATCGGGGCCCGCAGGCCTATCGAGCATTCCCCGCCGGAGGAATATCGTGGTGCGGCCCTTGCTCGACCTGACTCATGATGAGCTCGTGAGCTATCTGCAGGTACATGGTCAGCCGTGGCGAGAGGACGAGAGCAACGAGGACGTATCGTACTTGCGCAACTATGTGCGCCATCGCGTTATGCCAGTGGTGGCGCAGCGCAACGCGAGCGTTTGCAAGACGATCGGCGCTGCCTGCGAGATCCTGGGGGACGAGGACGCGTTTCTGTCTCAGCTTTCGGCGCAAGCCTTTCGAAGCTGCCTGCGCAAAGAGGCGGCGGGCGCGCTGGTCCTTGACGCGCGTCGCCTTGCGGCTGCCGAGGTTGTGATCGCGCGGCGTATCGTGCGGTTGGCGATTAAGCGTATCGATCCGGATGCTCGCCCGGAGATGCGGCATGTGGAGCGTGTGCTCGCCTGCGTCGCCGAAGGTGCAGGATCGGTCACGCTGCCGGCGGGAATTGATGCACGCGTGGAGTTTGGCATGCTGGCTTTTAAGGCGCCTGTGGCGCGTGAGGGGTTGCTTGCCGATTGGATTACCATTCCCGGTCGTTTGCCACTGGGGGCGGGACGCATCCTGGTGGCAGAGCCGTTGGCCGTCGAGCCCGGATGCGATATTGTGCGCCGTGCCCGCGAGCTTGCGGCTGCTGGAGAGGTGGCCGCTATGGTGGATGCGGCGGCTCTGGGCTTTGCCGACCGTGATAGCGAGCGAATGTTCGCCGGCTCACGCGGGGAGATTCCCGCCGAGGCACGTTCGGCGCGTCTGTGGGTTGACGGCCCCGCGCCAGGGGATGTGATGTGCCCGTTGGGCATGAGCGGTCGAAGCAAGAAGGTATCCGATTTGCTCAATGAGGCGCGCATTCCTGTTTCTGAGCGCGCCGGCGTCCCGGTGGTAAGAACGGCTCCGGGAGGTGCCGTGGTGTGGGTTGCGGGCGTTCGCGCGGACGAGCGCTTTAAATGCACGGCTGCAACGCGTGTGGCGTATCTGCTCCGTGTGGTCGATGCGGAATAGCGCCCTGCGCCAGCTATTCTGTGCGACGTTGACGCTATTCCCGCGCTGATGGCGCACGGGCTGGTAAATTTACCCCGTGCGCTGCTAGAATGTGTAGTTCGCGTCCATACGGCGGTGTGTGGACGATAAGCACAAGAAAGGGTTGTCATGGCTTCTCAACATCCGGATATCGAGAAGGTTCTGTTTACGCAGGAGGATATCGACGGTATCGTCTCTCGCCTGGGCGAGGAGATTACTCGCGACTACGCGGGTAAGGATCTGGTGCTGATTGCGGTCCTGCGCGGCGCCGTGGTCTTTATGGGCGACCTGATGCGCAAGATCGAGCTGCCGACCAATATCGATTTCATGGCTGTTTCGAGCTATGGCGACGGTGTGAAGTCTTCGGGCATCGTGCGTATCATTAAGGACCTGGATATCGACATCCGTGGTCGCGACGTGCTGATCGTCGAGGACATTCTGGACTCGGGCCTGACCCTCAAGTACCTGATGAAGAACCTCGAGAGCCGCAAGCCCGCTTCGCTGGAGGTCGCTGCCTTCCTGTGGAAGGACGTTGAGGACCGCGTCTCGGCCGTCACGCCCAAGTATGTTGGAACCCATTGCCCCGATGCCTTTGTGGTGGGCTACGGCCTCGACTATGCCGAGCGCTATCGTAACCTTCCGTATCTGGGCATTTTGAAACCGGAGGTTTATTCGTAAGATGCCCGACGACCGTAACGATAACAATTCCCAGACTCCCCGGGAGCCTAAGATCCCGGGGATGCCCGGAGGCAAGAAGCCCACGCGTACGGGCTGGCTGTATTTTATTTTGGCTTGCGCGCTTCTGGGCTATGCCTTCTTTAATATGGGTTCCGGCTTTGCCAACTCCAGCAATACCGTAAAGCTCGCGACGAGTGAGATGGTCAGCGCCATCAAGCAGGATCGCGTCGAAGATCTGACCTATACGGTTCAGGACGGAAGCGTGACGGGTCATTACTGGAAGACGAAAAAGGACAAGGGCGACACGAGCGAGCTCAAGAGCTTTTCCTCGACCTATGTCGGCTCCGATTCACTTGCCGAGCTTATGGCGGAGCACCCCGATACCAAGTACATCGTCAACACCAATGACCCCGATTTTTGGGGCGACCTGGCGATGAGCGTGCTTCCGACGATCGCCCTGATCGCCATCATGTTCTACTTTATGCGCCAGATGATGGGCGCCAACAACAGGAACATGCAGTTTGGCAAGACCAACGCCAAGACCAACGAGGCCACACGCCCCAAGGTCAAGTTTGAGGACGTTGCCGGCGTGGACGAGGCAGTCGAGGAGCTCGAGGAGATCCGCGACTTCTTGAGCGATCCGGATCGCTATCGCAAGCTGGGCGCCAAGATTCCGCGCGGCGTGTTGCTCGTGGGCCCTCCGGGCACCGGTAAAACGCTGCTGGCCAAGGCCGTTGCCGGCGAGGCGGGCGTGCCGTTCTTTAGCATCTCGGGTTCCGACTTTGTCGAGATGTTCGTGGGTGTCGGCGCCAGCCGCGTGCGCGACCTCTTTAAGGAGGCCAAGTCCCAGGCCCCGTCGATCATCTTCATCGATGAGATCGATGCTGTGGGACGTCAGCGCGGAGCCGGCTTGGGCGGCGGCCACGACGAGCGCGAGCAGACGCTCAACCAGCTGCTGGTCGAGATGGACGGTTTTGAGGAGAGCGAGTCGGTCATCCTGATCGCCGCCACCAATCGCCCCGACATTCTGGACCCGGCACTGCTTCGCCCCGGCCGTTTTGACCGCCAAGTTACGGTCGACCGTCCGGACGTGAAGGGCCGCGAGCAGATTTTGCGCGTGCACGCCGAGAACAAGCCGATGGACGAGGACGTTAAGTTTGAGAAGCTCGCCCAGATGACCGTTGGCTTTACCGGCGCCGACCTGGCAAACCTGCTCAACGAATCTGCACTGTTGGCTGCCCGCCGTCATCGTTCCGTGATCTCGATGGACGAGGTCGAGGAATCGATGGAGCGCGTGATCGCCGGACCGCAGCGCAAGGGTCGCGTGATGACCGAGGCCGAGCGCACCACGATTGCCTACCACGAGAGCGGCCACGCCCTGGTTGGTCACATCCTGGAACACTCCGATCCGGTCCACAAGATTTCGATCGTCAGCCGCGGTCAGGCGCTGGGCTATACGCTGCAGTTGCCGCAGGAGGATCACTTCCTCAAGACCAAGAACGAGATGCTCGACGAGCTTGCCGTGTTCTTGGGCGGTCGCGTTGCCGAGGAGCTTATGTGCGACGACATTACGTCGGGCGCGAGCAACGACCTGGAGCGTGCAACCAAGATGGCGCGCGAGATGGTTACGCGCTTGGGCATGAGCGAGGAGCTGGGTACCCAGGTCTTTGGCGAGGCGCAGCATCAGGTGTTCCTGGGCCGCGACTACGCCGATCACCAGGATTACTCCGAGGAAACGGCGCGTCGCATCGATATCGAGGTTCAGCGCATTATGCGTGAGGCCCATCGCCGTGCGGTCGAGATTCTTGATGCCCGTCGCGATCAGCTCGATCTGATGGCCAAGGTGCTGCTTGAGCGCGAGACCGTTGAAGGCGATGCCGTGAATGCCCTGCTCGACAACGAGTGGGATTCCTACCTTGAGCGCGAGGGCGATATCCTGGCGGCCAAGGAGGAGCGCAACGCCAAGGCGGCCGGCATGCCGACCAAGAAGCGCGCGCCTCGCATGAGCGAGGAGGAGTTGGCGGCAGATGCCGCGGCCTTTGCGCAGGCGGCCATGCAGGAGGATGCCGAATCCGCATCCGATGATGCCGCTGATGCCGACAACGGCAATACCGACGCCGACGAATAGTTCTGCTACGAAAGCCTCCGCGGGGAAACCTGCGGGGGCTTTTTGTTTTGGGCGATATGGGGTCTGCTTGTCGGTTATAGGTGAAGCCGCTACATTTCAGCGTGCATTGCTGCCGTACTTTGCTCAACTAAAGCGTAAAATACCGCCTATGCGAAAGGGGAACAGATGATTAACGAAACCATGTATGCTCGCGGCGCGGAGAGTTCCATCATCCGCGAGATCTTTAGCTATGGCCTTGAGCGCAAGGCGCAGATCGGCGCGGAGAACGTGTTCGATTTCTCGCTGGGCAACCCGAGTGTTCCGGCGCCTGCGGCCGTTGCGGAGTCCATTAAGAAGGCGCTTGAGCTGCCGAGCGAGCAGCTGCACGGATACACGCCTGCACCGGGCCTGCCTCAGTGCCGCGCGGCTGTTGCCGAGTCGCTCAACCGTCGCTTTGGTACGAGCTATGAGGGCAAAGACGTCTTTATGACCGTGGGTGCGGCCGCATCGCTCACCTGCACGCTCAATGCCATCACCAATCCGGGCGATGAGGTTATCGTCATTGCGCCGTATTTTCCGGAGTACCGCGTATGGATTGAGAAGGCGGGCTGCACGTGCGTCGAGGCGCTTGCCAACGAAGACACGTTTCAGCTGAGCGTGGGCAACGTTCTTAAGGCCATTACCGACAAGACGGCTGCTGTTATTATCGACTCGCCCAACAACCCGACGGGTGCGGTGTATACGCGTGATACGTTGACACGCCTGGCTAATGTTTTGCGCGAGGTCAACGCCAAGCGCGATCCCGAGAACCCGATCATGCTGATCTCGGACGAGCCGTACCGCGAGATCGTCTATGGTGCCGAAGTGCCCTGGGTGCCCTCGATCTACGAACACACCATCGTGTGCTACTCGTATTCTAAGTCGCTTTCGCTGCCGGGCGAGCGCGTGGGCTGGATTCTTGTTCCCAATACGAATCCGCAGGCCGCCCGCCTGATGCCCGCCGTTGCCGGTGCCGCCCGTACGCTGGGCTTTGTGTGCACGCCGGCGCTCTTCCAGCGCGTGATCATCGACTGCATCGATGAGCCGAGCGATGTCGAGGCCTATGCGCGCAATCGTAGAGCACTTACCGATGCACTGGCGGAGTACGGCTACACGTATGTTGAGCCGGATGGCGCATTCTACCTATGGGTGAAAGCGCTGGAGCCCGATGCGAACGCTTTCTGCGAGCGCGCGAAGAAGTACGAACTGCTCGCGGTGCCCTCGGATAGCTTTGGCATGACGGGCTGGTTCCGTCTGGGCTACTGTGTGAGTCACGAGACCATCGTCAATTCGTTGCCCGCCTGGAAGCTACTGGCCGACGAGTATCGTCCAAAGTAAAGCGCTCTGCCTACAATGTTTTACGTGAAACGGGGTTTGGTGTTAAGCCGGACCCCGTTGTCATGGACGTTGTGTCATTGGGATGGAGTGGTTTTACGACTGTCGAAGGCTATGCGTACAATGAATATACGCGACGGCCATACTGGATAAGGAGACCTGATGCCCTACCTGCTTTCTTGTGATATCCATACTCATACGATGTTCTCTGCGCATGCGTATTCGACCATTGAGCAGAACATATATTGGGCGGCCGAGCGCGGCCTTCAGGTGCTCGGCTCCGCCGATCATTTAAGCTCGATGGTTACACCTTGCCCCAATGACCTGCGTAGTTTCCAGTTCTTTATCAACCAGGATATCTGGCCGCGCATTTGGAGCGGCGTGCTGTTGCTCCGCGGCGCCGAGGCCGATATCGTTTCGTTGGACGGCAGCCTGTTTGGCGAAGACATTCCCGTTTCGCTCGATATCGCCGGCGATGCGTACAGCCGTCAGCATTCGCTGTTCGATTTGGTGACGCGTAATTTGGATTATTTGGTGGCAAGTGTGCATAATCCGCAGTTTGCCGAGGGCGCGACGCTTGCCCAGACGACCGAGATGTACATTAATGCCCTGGAGCACCCCAAGGTGTTCATGCTGGGCCATGCGGGCCGTTCGGGCGTGCCCTTTGATATCGACGAGGTGCTGCTGGCGGCCAAGGCCAGGCATAAGATTATCGAGATCAATAACCACAGCCTTGAGCACGGCAACGATGCTGAACATTGGGGCGTGTGCCGTAAGATCGCCGAGCGTTGCGCCGAGCTGGGCGTGGGCATTGGCGTTTCGACCGATGCGCACATCGGCATGGCCATTGGCAAGCTCGACCATGCCCGCAAGATGCTCGATGAGATTCACTTCCCGCTGGATTTGATCGTGACGCGCGACCGTGACACGCTGCTGCGCGAGATGGCTGCCGCCGGCGTGTGCGACCTTCGCAAACGCATGTAACGAGAGGCCAACGTGTAATGAAAAAGGGGGCGGTCCAGACGGGCCGCCCCTTTTCTTGTGCCGGTAGATTTTTGGGACATGCCTTAAAATCTACCGGGGCGGGTTAGCGGCGCTCGAGAACCGCGACGGTCTCGGTATGGTCGGTATGGGGGAACATGTCGACTGGCGTAATCTTGAGCAGCCGGTAGCCGCCGTCGAGGAGCTGGTGCAAGTCGCGCTCTTGGGTGACGGGGTTGCAACTGATATAGGTGATGCGGCGCGGCTTGAGTGCGCAGGCGGCATCGAGGAACTCGGGTGTGGAGCCGGCGCGCGGCGGGTCGATGGAGAGAACGTCGACGCGTTCGTTGTTATCGGCGGCGTCCAGGATGTAATCGGTCGCGTCGTCGGCCATGAACCAGGCATTTCGGGTGAGGCCGTTGAGTTCGGCATTGCGACGTGCATCGGCGATGCCGGCGGGATTGCGCTCAACGCCGAGCAGCATAATGCCGGCGCCCTTGTCCTGGGCATCTTTTGCTGCGCACAGGCCGATCGTGCCGCTGCCGCAGTAAGCGTCCATAAGCACGTCGCCCTGGTGCAGGTCCATACCATCGATGGCGAGCTGGTAGAGCAGCTCGGTCTGCTGCGGGTTGGTCTGGTAAAACGCGGTGGGGGAGATATCGAACTCGCAGCCGAGCAGCTGATCGCGCATGCATTCAGCGCCATGGACGATGCGGGTCTCCTCGCCCAGAATGGCGTTACCGGGACGGCCGTTGATATTATGGGCAACGGTGACGATATGCGGATCGAGTGTGGCGACGGCCTCAAAGAACTCCTGCGCATGCGGAAGATCGCGCTGGGCGGTCACGAGCGTAACCATGATCTGGTCGGTACGCCAGCCGCAACGAACGACGGCGTAGCGAAGCAGACCAAGATGCTTATCCTCATTAAAGGCCGGAATATGCAGGCGCTCGGCCTCGCGAGCGATGCCGTTGAGAATCTGGCGAGCCCCCGGCGCCTCGACAGGACACTCGGGCACGGCAACGATTCTATGCGTGCCGCGCTCAAAGAAGCCGCAGCGCATGGCGCCCTCTTTGCCAGGGGCAAACGGAGTGGCAGCCTTATGGCGAAAACCACGCGGCGCAGGATACTTACCGGGGTCGCCCAAGGTGACACCCATGCCGCAAATGGGATCAACGACGATGCCCTCGCGCTCACAAAGCTCGGCAAACAACTCCTCCATAGCAGCCTGCTTAGCAGCCAATTGCTTTTTATAAGGACGATTAAGCGCCGTACACCCACCACAAGCTTTCATGATGGAACAAGGCGACTTGGGATCCACAGTTTTACGAGCAGGCTTGGCCGAGTCTTTATAAGAACGCTTAGAGCGAGCTTCGAAATCTTTGGTTCCAGCCTGACGAGCACCAGAACGCTTACCCTTTGCCTTGCCCTTGTTAGATTTAACCTTCGCATCCTTAGACAACTTAGATTTCTTAGAAGATTTCGTCTCCTCCGGCCCCTCAGCCGCCTGGATCAAAGCACGCCGAGCCTTACGCTCAGCACGAGATTCTGCCATGAATTAACCCCACTAATTTATAAATTGAAAGCCACAAGCATTGTACCGTGCATCTAAAGTGCTCGTTTGGAGGGGGAGCTATTTCAGACCCCGAGCACGTTGTCTCCCGGAATGCCGGCGGCCGTCGCGGTATTTAATTTGTCGCGAGTTCCGCACGAACAGGAGAGCACTTAATGTGCTCTCCGTCGTGAGCAGGACTGTAGAGCAGCAAATTAAATACCGCGACGGCCGCCGGCATTCCGGGCGCGCCAACCTTGTGCTCCATCACGCTAAAGTGTATGATTCTGAACGTTACATGACTCACTTTACTTAACTAAAGTGCTATCAAGGGGGATACCATGAATACCGATATGTCTCGTCGTCAGTTTGTTGGTCTAGCCGGCTCGCT
>CAKUOD010000036.1 GCA_934668695.1 uncultured Collinsella sp.
TAGAATCATCCCCTGTATGCAACGTTTTTCTGGAGGACAGACCCCATGGATCAAACCAAGCCTTCGTTCTTTATCACGACGCCCATCTACTACGTCAACGCCGATCCGCACCTGGGCACGGCTTATTCCACCATCATTGCCGACGTTCAGGCTCGTTATCGCCGCTCTGCCGGCTATAACGTCAAGTTCCTGACCGGTATGGACGAGCACGGCGAGAAGGTCGCCGAGGCCGCAGCCAAGCACGACATGACGCCGCAGGAGTGGACCGACAGCCAGGCTCCGCACTTCAAGGAGCTTTGGAGCAAGCTCGAGATCTCCAACGACGACTTCATCCGCACCACCGAGCCGCGTCAGCATCACGCCGTGCAGTATCTGTGGGAGCGCATGAAGGAGTCCGGCTACCTGTATAAGGGCAGCTACGATGGCTGGTACTGCGTGCCCGACGAGACCTACTTCACCGACACGCAGGTCCAGAAGGGTGACGAGGAGTACGGCAGCGTCGGCCAGCACCTCTGCCCCGATTGCCACCGCCCGCTCGAGCGCGTGCAGGAGGAGTCCTACTTCTTTAAGCTTTCCGCCTTCCAGGACAAGCTGCTCAAGCTCTATGACGAGCATCCCGATTTTGTTGAGCCCGCGTTCCGCATGAACGAGGTGCGCAGCTTTGTCGAGGGCGGCCTCAACGACCTTTCCGTGAGCCGCACGAGTTTTGACTGGGGCATTCAGGTTCCGTTCGACGAGGGCCACGTGACCTACGTGTGGTTCGACGCGCTGCTCAACTACATGACGGCTGTCGGTTACGGTGTCGACACCGACGAGGCCCGTGCCGAGCTGGCCTATCGCTGGCCTGCACAGTTCCACATCGTGGGCAAGGACATCATCCGCTTCCACTGCGTCATTTGGCCCGCCATGCTCATGGCCATCGGCGAGGCCCTGCCCGAGCACGTCTTTGCCCACGGCTTCCTGACCGTGCGCAACGCCGAGACCGGCAAGGCCGAGAAGATGTCCAAGAGCCGCGGCAACGCCATCGCTCCGCAGGATGTTATCGACATGTTGGGTGTTGAGGGCTATCGCTATTACTTTATGACCGACGTGGTGCCCGGTACCGATGGCGCTATCAGCTTTGAGCGCATGGAACAGGTCTACAACGCCGACCTGGCCAACAGCTGGGGTAACCTCATCTCGCGTTCGCTCAACATGAGCGGCAAGTACTTCGACGGTTGCGCGCCCGCCAAGCCCGCATCGTTCGACGCGTTCGATAACCCGCTGGCAAAGATTGCCGATGGCCTGGTCGAGCGCTACATGGCCAAGATGGATGCGCTCGATTACGGCGGAGCCAAGGACGAGGTCATGGAGCTCATCCACGCCGCCAACCACTACATCGAGGATTCCGAGCCCTGGGCGCTTGCCAAGGACGAGGCCAAGGCTGACGAGCTGGCATTTGTGATCTACAACCTGCTCGAGGCTATCCGCATCGCCGCCCACCTGCTGATGCCGCTCATGCCTCAGACTTCTGCTGAGGCCCTGCGCCGCCTATCCTGTGAGGACGAGGCTGCGAGCGACGACCTTAAGGGTATCTGTGCCTGGGGTCTGCTTGCCGGTGGTCAGCCCGTCGAGAAGGGCGACCCGCTGTTCCCGCGCCTGGCGTAAAGACCGCGCGAGCGCCATATCGGCAATTTGCTGTTTGACGGTAAGGGCATGGCCGCAACGGTCCATGCCCTTTTGCTTTACGATGCAGCCACCATGTTAAGGAGGCAACCATGACAACTTCGCCTTTGGCAAACCCTACGGCAACCAGGGAGCTGCTGGAGGAGTTTGGCCTTGCGACCAAGCATCGCCTGGGCCAGAACTTCCTGATCGACAACCATGTGATTGAGCGCATCTGCGAGCTCGCTGAGCTTGCGGGCGATGAGCGCGTTCTCGAGGTCGGTCCGGGTTGCGGCACGCTGACGTTGGCCCTGCTGCAGGAGGCGGCGTGCGTCACGTCGATCGAGGCCGATCCCGAGCTTGAGCCGGTGCTCGATGCCCACGCTGCCGACTATGCCAACTTCCGCTTTATCATGGGTGACGCGCTCAAGGTGACGCCGGAGCAGATTGAGCAGACGGCCGGCGGCGAGCCCACGGTGTTTGTCGCGAATCTGCCCTACAACGTGGCAGCGACGATCATTCTGCAGTTCTTCCAGACGATGCCTGCGCTCAAGCGTGCCGTGGTTATGGTGCAAAAGGAAGTTGCCGACCGTATTGCCGCGACTCCTGGCAACAAGACCTATGGCGGCTACACGGCAAAGCTCGGCCTGTATGCGCAGGTGACGGGTCGCTTTGAGGTACCGCCGCGCTGCTTTATGCCGGCGCCGCACGTGGACTCTGCTGTGGTGCGCATCGATCGCGTTGACGGCGTGGTGCCCGAGGGGCTCGATCGCGAGTTCGTGGCCCGCGTGATCGACGCCGCATTTGCCCAGCGTCGCAAAACCATCCGCAACTCCATGAGCGCCAACGGCTTTGCCAAGGACGTGCTCGATGCTGCTTTTGAGGCTTGCAGTATTGCACCCACCACGCGCGCCGAGACGCTTGACGTTGCCGATTTTGTCCGCTTGGCTCAGGAGCTTTCCCATGACGCCTAATGCCGAACGTGTGACGTTTACCAAGAAAAAGAAAACGGTCGCCTGTCCGGAGCCGCTGGCGCCGCTGGCCGATACGCACGCGCACCTGCTCTCGTTTTGGGGCAAGGAGGTGCCCGAGACGCTCGTGCGTGCCAAGGCCGCAGGCGTCGATCTGTTGGTGACGATCTTCGATCCCATCGCCGACAAACGCAGCGTGACGGACTACAGCGACTGGCTGACGCGCGAGATTCTGCCGATGCGGGATATTCCGCAGATCAAGTATCTTGCCGGCGTGCATCCGTATGGCGCGCCGGACTATACCGACGACGTTCACGCACAGGTCGTTGCCGCGCTCGATGACCCTTTGTGCGCCGGTATCGGCGAGATTGGTCTGGACTACCACATGGATTACGACGACGACATCGCGCCGGCGCCCCACAGCGTGCAGATTGACTGCATGGCGCGCCAGCTCGAAGTTGCCGTGCGCCGCAATGTGCCGGTGGAGCTGCATCTGCGTCACGAGGACATGGACCAGGAGCGTACCTCGCACGTGGACGCCTACAACGTGCTTCGTGAGGTGGGCGTGCCCCAGGCCGGTTGTGTGCTGCACTGCTTTGGCGAGGACCGCGCCACGATGGAGCGCTTTGTGGAGCTGGGCTGCTATATCGCCTATGGTGGTGCGGCCACCTTTAAGCGCAACGAAGGCGTGCGCGAGGCATTTGCGGCGACCCCGCTCGACCGCATTTTGTTCGAGACGGATTGCCCGTATATGGCTCCGGAGCCCATCCGCGGTCTTGAATGCGAGCCCGCAATGATCTCCATTACGGCAAACGCGCTGGTTAACGACCGTGTCGATCGCACTGGTGAGGACGCCGAGACAATCGCGCATGCCGCTTGGGAAAATGCCTGCAAACTTTTTCAAAAATAGTTCTTGCGTTCGCGGTGGCGCTCCGTTATTCTAATTCCTGCACGCGGGCGTGGCGGAATTGGCAGACGCGTACGGTTCAGGTCCGTATGGGGGCAACCCCATGAAGGTTCAAGTCCTTTCGCCCGCACCATTAAATGAAAGAGCTCCCAGCAATGGGAGCTTTTTTGTTATGCGCCCATCGCAGGGACTTGAACCTGCGAAGGAGCGAGCGTTAAGAAAACGCGGAGCGTTTTTAGCGAGCTGGCGAGGACGCCGGCAGGCGGCCGAAGCCGGTGCGGATCCGCGGAGCGGATACGCGGACGTCCTTTCGCCCGCACCATTAAATGAAAGAGCTCCCAGCAATGGGAGCTTTTTTGTTATGCGCGGTCGCCTTGGACGGGTATCCTAGTGCCAATGTATGCCCAATAGAGGAGAAGCCATGCTGTTTTCCGGTATCATCGCCGCCCTTACCAGTCTTTTGATCCCTGTCATCATCCTGTTGCTGCTGCTTCCCAACGCCTGCTATGTCGTCGAGCAGCAACATGCCGTGATTATCGAGCGCTTGGGCAAGTTCAACCGCATCGTCAACGCGGGTTTCCACCTGAAGGTGCCCGTAATCGACCGCAAGGCCGCCACGGTGAGCCTGCGCACCATGAAAAACGGTTTTGGCATCGACGTTAAGACCCAGGACAACGTGACCATCGGCCTCGAGGTCTCCGCTCAGTACCACGTGAGCTACGACATGGGCGCCGGCCCGGCAGATTCGGGCATCTACAAGAGCTACTACATGCTGCAGGAGCCCGTCGACCAGATGCGCGACTTCATCACCGATGCCCTGCGCTCCTCCATCCCCGTCTACACACTCGATGAGGTCTTTGCCAAGAAGGACGACATTGCCAAGGACGTCAACGCCACCGTTTCCGAGCAGATGGCCGCCTACGGTTTCACTCTCGTGTCGACGCTCATCACCAAAATCGCGCTGCCGACCGAGGTTGAGAACTCCATGAACGACATCAACGCAGCCCAGCGCAAGCGCGCCGCGGCACAGGAGCTTGCCGAGGCCGACCGCATCAAGCGCGTCACCGAGGCGACCGCCGAGGCCGAGGCTATGGAAAAGGCCGGTGAGGGCATCGCCAATCAGCGCAAGGCCATCGCGCTGGGCATCAAGGACTCGCTCGAGATTATCCAGGAGACGGGCGTCGGTAACGACGAGGCCAACCAACTGTTCATGTTTACGCAGTGGGCCGAGATGATGACGGAGTTCGCCCGTACGGGTAAAAACTCGACGGTCGTGCTGCCGAGCGACTTTTCTCAGTCGGCCTCGATGTTCGAGCAGATGCTGGCAGCGGGCAAGGTCCAGAACGAGTCGAAGGAGTAGACACGCGTGAAGTACACCGTGGTTTGCGTCGGCAAGCTCAAGGAGCGCTTTTGGAAGGATGCCTGCGCCGAGTACACCAAGCGACTGGGCGCCTATGCCAAGGTGGATATGCGCGAGGTGGCCGATATCGATCCGGCTAAGGCGGGTGGCGTTGACGCTGCGCGCGATAAGGAAGGGGCGGCAATTCTTGCCGCCTTGCCGCCGAGGTCACACGTGATTCTGCTTGCCATCGAGGGCAAGGAGCGTTCGAGTGAGGAGTTCTCGGCGCGCCTCGACGATCTTATGCTGCGTGGAAATAGTGATATCGCCTTTGTGATCGGCGGCTCGGACGGCGTGAGCGATGACGTGCGCGCCCGTGCCGATGAGATGCTCAGCTTTGGACGCATCACCTTGCCGCACAACCTGGCGCGCGTGGTGCTGCTGGAGCAGATTTACCGCGCCTGCAAGATCAGCCGTGGCGAGCCGTATCACAAATAGGTCGGCAATACGAAACAATGGCGTGGGACAATAGCTTTCGTTTTGAGGAATGTGTCTGAAAGGACTATGTGATATGAAGATTGGATTTGTCGGTTTTGGCAATATGGCGAGCGCTATGGCCGATGGCTGGATCGCTGCCGGTGTAGCTGCGAGCGACATGTGCGCCTGTGCGGGTCGCTACGACGCACTGGTTGAGCGCTGTGAGGCGCGCGGGATGGCCGCTTGCCACGATGCCGCCGAGGTTGTCGCCGCATCCGATATCGTGGTCGCTGCGGTCAAGCCGTACATGATCGAGAAGGTATTCGCCCCGCTCAAGGATGCTCTTGCCAAAAAGGTCGTTCTGTCGGTTGCCTGGACCTGGGACAGTGCCAAGTGGGAGCAGGTCCTGCCGGGCGTCGCGCATATCTCGACGGTGCCCAACACGCCGGTTTCGGTGGGCGAGGGTGTCATCGCCTGCGAGAAAGCTTCCACGCTTAGTGATGAACAGCGTGCCACGGTGCTCGGTCTGCTCGGAAAGCTTGGCGCTGTCGTCGAGCTCGATACGAACCTGCTGTTTGTGGGCGGCACGGTGGGTGGTTGCGCTCCGGCGTTTGTCGCCATGGCGATCGAGGCCCTGGGCGATGCGGCCGTCAAACACGGTATTCCGCGCGCCGATGCCTATCGCATTGTGAGCCAGATGGTGCTGGGTACGGCAAAGCTGCAGCTCGCAACCGGTCAGCATCCCGCAGCGATGAAGGATGCCGTGTGCTCGCCCGGCGGTGCCACCATCAAGGGCGTCGTCGCGCTCGAGGACGCCGGCATGCGCAGCGCCCTGGTCAAGGCAATCGACGCAACCCTCCAGTAAAACTTGCTATTTAGGGACAGGTCTATTTTGGCAGGTTTTTCCTGCTGTTTTGTCCTTTTAGCGAAAAGCGCCCCGCAACTGGTTCAATTCCAGTTGCGGGGCGCTTGCGTTTGCCCAGATAAAACCGACCAAAATAAACCTGTCCCTTTTTGGCGAGTTAGTCCCAGAAGCTGTCTTCTTCGTCCTCGGACTTGGGGCCGCGGTCGACATACATCTTATGGGTGCGCTTCTCCATTACAAAGGCAAGAATCGCAAACAGCAGGATGCCGCCGGCGAAAAGGATGGCAAAACCGGTGCGGGTGCCAAACAAAAAGGAAAAAACTGCGTCCATTGGGTGCCTTCTTGCGTAGTTGAGTTGGGTCGTAAACGCTCATAAGTATATACTTGCCCATACATGTACAAGGTTGCAACCTAAATGGAATGTATATCGCCGGAGGATCTAATGCTTGATATCAAGTTTGTTCGCGAGAACCCCGATGCCATCGATGTCGCCATGGCTAACCGCCAGACGTCTTGGGATCGCGAGAAGTTCTTTGAGCTCGACGACGAGCGTCGTGCCGTCATCACCGAGGTCGAGGAACTTCAAGCCACGCGCAACGCCGAGTCCAAGAAGATCGGCGCCCTGATGAAGGAGGGCAAGAAGGACGAGGCCGAGGCCGCCAAGGAGGCCGTGCGCGCCGTCAACGAGAAGATTGACGGTCTGGCCGAGCGCCGCACTGCTCTCGAGCAGGAGCAGTACGACTTCATGGCTCACCTGCCCAACATTCCCTGCGAGGCCACGCCGTACGGCAAGGACGAGGACGAGAACATCGAGCGCCGCCGCTGGGGCACCCCGCGCGAGTTCGACTTCGACTTTAAGCCGCACTGGGATCTGGGCACCGACCTCGACATCCTCGACTTCGAGCGCGGCAACAAGCTCTCCGGCAGCCGCTTCACCGTTCTCGGTGGCGCCGGCGCCCGTCTTGAGCGCGCCCTCATCAACTTCTTCCTCGATACGCACACCAGCCGTGGTTTTAAGGAGTGGTGGCCGCCCATCGTCGTCAAGCGTCAGACCATGTTCGGCACGGGCCAGCTGCCCAAGTTCGAGGACGACGCCTATCACGTCTCGGGCGACAACTTCCTGATCCCCACCGCCGAGGTCGTGCTCACCAACCTGCACGCCGGTGAGGTCCTCGACGCCGACACCCTGCCGCGCCGCTACACCGCCTTCACTCCCTGCTTCCGCGAGGAGGCCGGTTCCGCCGGTCGCGACACCCGCGGCATTATCCGTCAGCACGAGTTCGACAAGGTCGAGATGGTCAAGTTCGCTAAGCCGGAGGAGTCCGACGAGGAGCTCGAGAGCATGACCGCCGAGGCCGAGTACCTGCTGCAGCAGCTGGGTCTTCCGTATCGCGTGATTAGCCTGTGCACCGGCGACCTGGGCTTCTCTGCCCGTCAGACCTACGACGTCGAGGTCTGGCTGCCGAGCTACAACGCCTACAAGGAGATCAGCTCCTGCTCCAACTGCGGTGACTTCCAGGCTCGCCGCGCCAACATCAAGTATCGCGACCCCGAGAACTTCAAGGGTTCGCGCTACCTGCACACCCTTAACGGTTCCGGCCTGCCGGCTGGTCGTACCATGGCTGCCATTCTGGAGAACTACCAGAACGCCGACGGCACCATCACGATCCCCGAGGTCCTGCGTCCCTACATGGGCGGCCTCGAGAAGATTGAGCCGGTCGCGTAACTTGGCTGCATAGGCGATATGCAAGGGCGCTCCTTCGGGGGCGCCCTATTTCGTGCGCAGGTCCATACCATGCCGTGCGGACAGCTCAATAGAAAACACACGAACAACTGTTCTGTATACAGCAATCTACCTGCTATGCTTTTACTAAATAAGAGCGAGAGAAAGGGGACGCGATGGAGCTGTTTGATGATCGGGTGGTTTTGTTTGAGAGCGACGAGGGCGGGGAGTACCTGCTTGTAACGTGTGAGCCGTCTGGCATGGGTGGCCTGGTGGTTCGACAGACGAGCGAGGGCCCGTTGACCCAATGGTGCTACGAGGAGTCGCCGCATGTGGTTGAGACGTTTGTGGCGCACGAGGGGCTGGTGGCCCTGGAGCATTTCTATGGGGTCCGGACATCTAACCAGGTTGCTCGCATGTTGAGTATCTCGTTTGCCGATTATGATTGTGCCCAGCGGGTGAGATCGCTCCTGAGGGAACTTGATGCTAAGTTTGACGTGATCGAAAAGCCAATCGATCGTACGGGGAACGGCGGTATATGCGGAGCAGCATGACAAAACTGCGTTCCACAAAAAAGTTTGAGATTGTGCTTGACTCCAATAAGCTAAAGTGGTTTTATATGTCTTGCGCTGCGGCGTTACCTCAGCTGGATAGAGGGTCTGACTACGAATCAGAACGTCATAGGTTCGAATCCTATACGCCGCACCAATTGAAATTGAAAGCCTCCGGCAACGGGGGCTTTTCTTTTA
>CAKUOD010000037.1 GCA_934668695.1 uncultured Collinsella sp.
CACTACGAGCGCCTACTCGATTACATGCACGAGCACAACCTGGCCCCCGCCGGCCCCTCGCGCGAGATCGCCCTCATTGACGACATCATCAGCGACGACCCGGCGACCTACGTAACGCAGGTCACAGTACCTGTTATCACATCCAAATAAGAACCGCCCGGAAAGAGTCGAACTTTCCGGGCGGTTCTTCAATTTGTCTATCGATGCCTTAAACCTGGGGCACCTGACCGGTAGCGAGAATCTGCTCGAGCGCGTCCTCGTCCAGCACGGGCACACCCAGTTGCTCGGCCTTGGTGAGCTTGGAGCCCGCCTTGGGACCGGCAATCAGGTAGCTCGTCTTCTTCGACACGCTGCCCGAGACCTTGGCGCCGAGCACCTTGAGCGCGGCACCCGCCTCGTCGCGCGTGCGGTTTACGAGCGTACCGGTCAGCACAAACGTCAGGCCCGCAAGCGGCTGCGCGTCGGCGAGCTCGCCCGCTACGCCGGCATCGGCTGCGGCCTGTGCATGCGCAGCTCCCAAGTCGACCTCGAGCGACAGCCCCGCCTGACGCAGGCGCTCCAACACGGCAAGGTTCTCGGGCACGGCCAGGAATTGTTTGACGCTCGCCGCGATCTTGGGACCGATGCCCTCACACTCGGCGATGTCCTCTTCGCTCGCCAAGATGAGCTTGTCAATCGATAAGAATCGCTCGGCGATGACCTCGCCCACGCTTTTGCCCACATGGCGGATACCCAGGGCAAACAGTACGCGCCCGAGCGGCTGACTCTTGGACTTGTTAAGCTCGGCGATGATCTTCTCGGCCGTCTTAAGACCAACCGGAATGGGATCGCCCTTCTTAACGCCCTTTTTGCTGTTGGAGCTGGCATATACGCGGCCCGTGTCCAGGCCGGCGATGTCATCGACCGTAAGCTGGTAGAAATCCGCGACGTCGTGAATCAGACCGGCGGCGATCATCTTGTCGACGATCTCGTCACCCAGGCCGTCAACGTCCATGCAGCCGCGGCTCACCCAGTGGAGCAGGCGCTCCTTGAGCTGCGCGGGGCAGTCGATGGAGACGCAGCGGTAGGCTACCTCGCCGTCCTCGTGGACCACGGGGCTGCCGCACACGGGACAGACCTCGGGCATGTGCCAGTCGACCGAATCGGCCGGGCGTTTATCGAGCACTGGACCCACGACCTCGGGAATCACGTCGCCCGCCTTGTGCACGATGATGGTGTCGCCCTCGCGCACGTTTTTGCGGCGGATCTCGTCGATGTTGTGCAGCGTGGCGCGTGCGATGGTGGAACCGGCGACCGTCACCGGATCGAACTCCGCGACCGGCGTCAGCACGCCAGTGCGGCCCACCTGGATGCGGATCTCGCGCAGGATGGTCTGCTTTTCCTCGGGCGGGAACTTAAAGGCGATGGCCCAGCGCGGCGCACGCGCGGTAAAGCCCAGGTCGAGCTGTTGTTGGAAGCCGTCGACCTTTACGACCACGCCGTCGATGTCGTAATCCAGGTCACCGCGGTGCTCGAGCGCCTGGGCGCAGAACTCGTGGACCTCGGCCGGCGTGGCGCAGCGTGCCACGTTGGGGTTGACGCTAAAGCCGGCGCTACGAAGCCAGTCGAGGAACTCGCGCTGGCTGTGGACGTGCAACGGGTCGGTATCGGCGATGGCGTAGATAAAGGTAGCCAAGTCGCGACGCGCCGTGACCTTGGGATCCTTTTGACGCAAGGATCCGGCAGCAGCGTTACGCGGGTTGGCGAAGGGATCGCGGCCCTCGGCATCGGCCTCATCGTTCAGGCGCACAAAGCTGCCCTTGGGCATGTAGACCTCGCCGCGGACCTCGATGGCGCGCTCGCGGTCGGCGCCCATGTGGGCAAGCGCCGGCTCGGACAGGTGCATGGGCACGTCCTTGATGGTGCGCACGTTAAGCGACACATCCTCGCCCGTGGTGCCGTCGCCGCGCGTCGCTGCGCGCACGAAGGTTCCATTCTGGTAGGTAAGCGCCACGCCCAAGCCGTCGATCTTGAGCTCGCAGGTATAGGTGACGCTGCCGGCACCGAGTGCGTCCTCGGTACGCTGGAGCCACGCGTCAAGCTCATCAAGATCCATAGCGTCGTCCATGGAATACATACGCGCCATGTGCGTGACCGGCGTAAACTGCTCGCTCACGTAGCCACCCACGCGCTGGGTATAGCTGTCGGGCGTCACAAGGTCAGGGTAGGTAGCCTCGATTTCCTGCAGCTCAACGAGCATTTTGTCAAAGGCGGCGTCCGTGATCTCGGGCGCATCGAGCATGTAGTAGCGGTAGGCATGGTAGTCGAGCTCGTGGCGCAGCTCTGCCGCGCGCGCCGCCGCCTTGGCGCGGGCATCGGTCGGTGCAGCGGCATCCGCGCTCGCGGGCGTTTCGGTATCGATGTCCACGCCGTCACCAAACAGGCTCGATTGCTCCATAGCGGCACTCCTTCGCTCGATTTCAAACGGATACAAGAGTACCACCGGTCGCGATGGGGCCGAATAGTGGTCTCAAACCGCACCGAATCGGCAGCCGTCGGACCGGGGTGGACAGTTAGTTCAGATACGTATAAATCTGCGAACCGAATCGAGCTCAAATGGCGCCATTTCACCCCATTTGGTCGTCCCGGAGCGGCCCGATCGGCTTATTTCTCCTTCCGAGCACCCATCCGAACCTCATTTCCATCCCAAAACAGCTCGAAACGCATTCCGGACTGCCCCAGATTTATACGTATCTGAACTAACTGTCCAGACCATTCCGAACCGAGCTCCTCGCCAGCTCAAAGTGATCCGTTTTCCTCCGTCCCTGGGGGATCATTATGGAAAGAGGGGCTGTCCCGCGCATGGCGGGGCAGCCCCTCTGGCTTCAATGTGTGTGAAACGGCTCGCTAGAATCCCTGGCCGTAGCCCTGACCCTGGCCCTGGCCCTGCTGGCCCAGCAGCTCCTCTAGGTACTGGCGCAGTTGCTCGTCGGTGATGCCGCCGTTGCCGGTATCAGTCGAGCTGTCGTTCTGCTGCTGGTTCTGCAGCTCCTCGTCGGAGCCCAGCTCAACAGTGACCTTCTTCTCTTCCTTGCCGCGCACGAGCGTGATCTCGACCTTCTCGCCCACCTCGTGGCTACGCAGTGCGATGATCAGGCCATCGGCACTCGTGATCTCGTCATCGCCCAGCTTGGTGATGACGTCGCCCTCCTGGATGCCGGCCTTGGCCGCGGGACCGTCCTCCACAACGCTCGCCACATACGCACCGCTATCGGTGCTCAGCTTGTTGGTGCGGGCGTTGAGCGCGTTGACACTCGAAAGCGTGGCGCCCAGGTACGGATGAACCGGCGTCTTGCCGTCGATGATCTGGTCGGCGATGTTCTTAGCGTAGTTGACCGGAATGGCAAAGCCCACGCCCGAGCTGGAACCCGAATAGCTCTCGATGAGCGAGTTGATGCCCACGAGTTCGCCGTTATCGTTAACGAGCGCGCCGCCGGAGTTGCCCGGGTTGATGGCGGCATCGGTCTGGATCATGTTGGCATAGATGGTGTTGCCGCTGGTAGAGCTCATGGCCGTGGAACGATAGAGCGCCGACACGATACCGGTGGAGACGGACTGCTCGTTGCCGAACGGCGAGCCGATCGCCATGACCCACTCGCCCACGTTGAGCTTGGAGGAGTCGCCGATCTCGATCGGAGTGAGCTTGGAGGAGTCGGCGTCCTTGAGCTTGATGACGGCGAGGTCGCTCGAGGCATCGTTGCCCACGAACTCGGCCTCGTAGGTGGTGCCGTCATCCATGGTCACCACGTACTGGTCGTAACCGTCGACCACGTGGTTGTTGGTGAGGATATGGCCCTCGGTGTCGAGCACCACGCCCGAGCCAACGCTGCCCGAGCTGTCCGACTCGTCAGCGGACTGCGAAAGCGAACCACTCTGGCTGCCGCTTGAAGTGGCGGTAATGGAAACAACGGAGGGAAGTGCCTTGGCAGAGACGGCCTCGGCCAGCGTGGTGTCCTCGGAGTCGATGGTGATCTTTTGCGTCGACGAACCCGAAGCACCCGCCGTCACGGCATTCTTGCCACCGCCAATATTGAGCGTGCCGCTCATAATGAGCGCAATGACCAGCAGGGCACCACATGCGCAACCGGCGAGTGCCGTAATGAAGATCGGCAGCTTTTTGGTCTTGGTCTTGACCACCGTGTGCTTGTTCACGACCTGTTGGCCGCCCAGCGGCTTGCCGGTCTGCGTGTCGTAGGCCTGCACGTAGGGAATGTTGTTGCCATCGGCAGGCGTCGACTCTACCTGCACACGCGGCTGCTGTTGGGTCTCGCCGGCGTTGCCCGCATCCTGGGGACGCTGGGAATCGTACTCGCTCATAGCTGCGATCCTTTCGTCAAATAACCAAAGGCCCGCCAAACATGTGGCGGGCCATCATTGTTCACGTTGAGTTGTACCCCAATATGCGGGCGCAAGTGTATGAGAACGCAATCTTTTAGGAAGGCTTAAGTTCTGTTGCAGATTCGAGAGGAACCCGCACCTGCGTCAAAACCACCACAAAGGTGCCTGTCCCCTTTGTGGTGGAAATCTAGTCCTTAAACAGATAGCCCACGCCGCGGACGGTGGTGATGTGTGCCGCGATCTGCGGGCCCACCTTGGAGCGGATGCGTCGGATGTGCACGTCGACGGTACGCGTGCCGCCGCAGTACTCAAAGCCCCACACGCGGTGCAGCAGCACTTCGCGGCTGTAGGCGCGGTTGGGGTGCGTTGCCAAAAAGCTCAGCAGCGAGTACTCCATCAGCGTCAGGTCGATGGGCTCATCGTCGAGCGTCACCTGGTAGGTAGCCAGGTTGATCTCGAGGTTGTCGATGTTGAGCACGTCGTCGGCGGTGACGGTCTCCTCCTCGCCCATGAGGCGCTGCGCGCGAGCCTTGAGCTCGTTGGGCGTCGCCGTGGGGCATACAAAGTCGGCATGCGCATGGTTCGGCAGGCGCAGGGTACCGAGCGCCTCGTCGTCGACGATCACCAGCATGGGAACGCCGCCGCGATCGTCGAGCCACTTGGCAATCTGATCGATGCGGTCGCTGCGGATGCCATCGGAATCGAGAATCAGCAGGTCAAAGTCGTGCGCCGCAGTCGGCGAATCGGGGGTGGCTAGGCTCACCTCGACACCCAGGGTGGTCGTCAGGCTGCGGGCAAACTCGTGGAAGCGCGTCGTGCGCGCCATGAACAGGGCACTCTTTTCGGACATATCGGCCTCCAAGGAAATGAGCTCAATCGTACTGGAACAAACCGGCGCGATTAGGAGTTCGCCAGATAATGCTTGATCTCCCACTCGGTGATCGTGGACTCAAACTTATGCCACTCGTCGCGCTTCTTTTTAAGGAAGAAGCTGTGGATGTGCTCGCCGAGGGCATCCTTCATAAACTGCGAGTCCTCAAACACGTCGAGCGCCTCTTTGAGCGAACGCGGCAGCGGCGTGTAGCCGGCCTCGAGCATCTGACGGTCGGTGAGCTTGAGCGTCTCGGCCGTGGCCTCGGGCGGGAGCTCCAGCTTGCGCTCGATACCGTCGAGACCAGCCGCCAGCGTGACGGCGTTGACCAGGTACGGGTTGGCCATGGGGTCGGGGCTGCGCAGCTCGATGCGCGTGGACAGCTGCTTGCCGGGCTTGTAGACCGGGATGCGGACCATGCTCGCGCGGTTGCGCAGGCCCCACGTGGCGTACTGCGGCACGGAGTCGCCGCCGGTGGTGATGCGCTTGTACGAGTTGACGGTGGGGTTGGTGATGGCGCTGATCTCGCGCGCATGCGCCAGAATGCCGGCCATGTAGTGCTTGGCGACGTCGGAGAGATGGTACCTCTCGTCGTCCTCGCCCCAAAAGACGTTGTTGCCATCGTGGTCGAACAGCGACTGGCACAGGAACATGGCGCTGCCGTCCTCGCCCGCCAGCGGCTTGGGCATAAAGGAGGCGTGGCAGCCGCTCTCGAAGGCCTGCTGCTTAATGATGAGTTTTGCCGTGGTGATGGCGTCGGACATGCTCAGGGCCTCGGCGTGACGCAGGCTCATGCCGTGCTGAGAGCGGCCGGCGGCATGGAAGGTGTACTCCACGGGCACGGACATTTTCTCGAGCGTGAGTACCGTGTTGCGGCGCAGGTCGCGGGCGGCGTCGCTCACCGAAAGGTCGAAGTAGCCCACGTTGTCGAGCGGCTCGGGCGTGTGCTCGTCGGGGAAGTAGTAATACTCAAGCTCGGCGCCCACGTTGAGCAGGTAGCCGGCCTTCTCGGCCTTGTGGAACATGCGGCGCAGGGCATCGCGCGGGTCGCCGGCAAAGGGCTTGCGATCGGGAGTGCACACGTCGCAGAACACGCGGGCGACGCCGTTGTGGCTCGGGCGCCACGGCAGGATCTGGAAGGTCGAGGCATCGGGGAACGCGAGCATGTCGGCTTCCTCGGGCGTGGCAAAGCCCTCGATGGCCGAGCCGTCAAAGCCAATGCCCTCCTCAAAAGCGACCTCGAGGTCCTCGGGGCTGATGGCAAAATTCTTGAGGCGACCGAGAATGTCGACAAACCACAGACGCACAAAGCGGATATCACGCTGCTCTACAGAGCGGAGTACGTAATCGATGTTCTGCTGGTTCATGTCGCTCCCCTTTCTTTCGGGCGGGTTTCGACTGTTCTATATCGCAGATACTATCGCAGAAAAATGTTTCCGCAGGG
Source organism: uncultured Collinsella sp. (assembly GCA_934668695.1). The sequence continues at coordinate 6,693 of CAKUOD010000037.1, forward strand.
TTAAAGCGTGTCAGGCGTTCAAAAAACGCGCGAGGGCTGGCGAGTGCGGGTCGGTGGCTTAGCGCGAAGTGGAGGCTCGGGATTCGATGTGGCCGGGGATCTCGATGTGCTTGGGCGCAAGCCTTGCGGCCTCGCCTACCGTGGTGGTGACGATGTCGATGCGCTCGGATAGGCGCTCGACCACGCGCTCGGCGATGGCCAGGGTGTCCTGCGCGGCCGTGGTCACGCCGCCAAAGAGCACGTGGTTCCAGGGGTAGTCGTCGAACGTCGCGATCTTAAGGCCCGCCGGCAGCGAGGGGCCAAGCTGGGCCAGCGCCTCGGTCAGGCGCAAGAAGACCAAGCCGTTGACGGCAATAAGGCCGAGCTTTTTACCTGCGTAATCGCGGATGGTCTCGTCCAGGCGACTGATGCCCTCGGCGCCACCGTCGGCCAGAGTGACAACCTCGCCGGCAAGACCGCGGCGCGAGAGCTCGCTAGTAAAGGCCTCGGCACGCTCGCGGCGGACGGGGCTGTCATCGCTTGCCTCGGTGAGTAGGCACAGGCGCTCGCTACCCGCAGCAGCCAGGGCGTCGACCAGGCCGGCGACGAGCTCGCGGTTGTTAGACGTCACCAGATCGATGCCGCCGTCCTCGAT
>CAKUOD010000038.1 GCA_934668695.1 uncultured Collinsella sp.
TTGGTGTTCGTAGAAGGCTTCTACTACGGCGTTGAAGTCGCGGGCGAAGTCTTCCATGGTTCCGCGCCAGGTGGCTCGGCCGGGTTTTCCCTGACCAACATAGGCAGTCTGAATGCCGCAGGCGGGGCTGGGGAAGTCACGCTTGGGGTCGTTGCCCACCATAAGGACCTCGTGCGGCTCGAGCCCCATCACCTGAAGCTGCTCTAGATAGTAGGTGGCATCGGGCTTGCAGCGGGTGGTGTTTCCCATGTGCGTGACGAGCTCAAAGGGGGCGTCGGCCAGGTCGCCCCAACCCATGCGGCACTCGATGGCCCCCTGCGGAAAGCTGGGGTTGGTGAAGAGCGCGCAGCGCAGCCCTGCGTCCTGTACGGCCTGAAGCGCGGCGTGTGCGCCCGGCATGGCGTGGGCGTTGATGACGTCGTCATTCTTGTATGGAAGAACTTCGCGGTCGTAGTAGGTAAATGCCTCGTAGATGATAGGATCGGAGAGGCAGATGCCGCACCTGCGCTCGACCTCGGTGCGGTAAAACTCAAGATTGGTGCGGTTGTCCGTGCCGCTTCGGCGGTTGGCGTTGAGGTCGACCAGGATGGTGCCGAGGCGTGCCATCGTGCCACCGCGGCTGCGGCGCCCGATATCCGCGAGCATCGACGAGACATCCTTAAAATAGCGAAGGATGAACGCGTTGAGGTTGATGCTAAGAAGCGTCTCGTCCATATCGAAAACGACTGCTTTGAGCACGCGGGCACCTTTCTCGAAATAACGTTCCAGAATCGTTGGTTCCGGATACTTTACCCCAAAGCCGTATGCCTAACGGCCTATCGTCAACTTACGGAGACGGTCGTCCACAAGATTGCGAAAAAGTCTCCATACGAGTAAAAAATCGCAGTTCGCGCTTGAAATCGAAGCAATTTCCCCGTAATCTATACGAACGTGATTGCATAAGCGTCACATTAGTATCTGTCGGCTCCCGAGTGTTCCTAAACGTTGTGTGCTTGTCGCACCCTTCTGTAGGTCCTAGCAATCGGGGCCCCGTAGTTCGAAAGGGGTCCACCTTTGAGTGAGATTCAGAACTCGTCCATTTTCTCTCTTGACGATGTCAACGAGGAGGAGATGAACAACCTCATCGACGGTACGATTACCGACTTTGATGAGGGCGATCTCGTTAACGGCACTGTCGTTAAGATCGAGCATGACGAGGTGCTCGTTGACATCGGATTCAAGTCCGAGGGCGTTATCCCGGTCCGCGAGCTGTCCATCCGCAAGGACGCTAACCCTGCAGACATCGTTGCACTCGGTGATCCCATCGAGGCCCTGGTTCTCCAGAAGGAGGACAAGGACGGTCGTCTGGTCCTCTCCAAGAAGCGTGCTGAGTACGAGCGTGCTTGGAACCGCATCGAGGAGAAGTTCAACTCCGGCGAGAACGTTGAGGGCGAGGTTATCGAGGTTGTCAAGGGCGGCCTGATCCTCGACATCGGCCTGCGTGGCTTCCTGCCCGCTTCCCTCGTCGACCTCCGTCGTGTCAAGGACCTCACCTCCTACATGGGCACCCGCATCGAGGCTCGCGTCATCGAGATGGACCGCAACCGCAACAACGTTGTCCTCTCCCGTCGCGTCGTGCTCGAGGAGTCCCGTAAGGCCGAGCGCTCTGAGATCCTGTCCAAGCTCAAGTCTGGCATGCGTCTCCAGGGCACCGTTTCCTCCATCGTCGACTTCGGCGCCTTCGTCGACCTCGGCGGTATCGACGGCCTCATCCACATCTCCGAGCTCTCCTGGAACCACGTCAACCATCCTTCCGAGGTTGTCAAGGTCGGCCAGGAGGTCGAGGTCGAGGTTCTCGACGTCGATCTCAACCGCGAGCGCATCTCCCTGGGTCTCAAGCAGACCACCGAGGATCCGTGGCGCGCACTGGTCAAGAAGTACCCCGTCGGCGCTATCGTCGAGGGCACTGTGACCAAGCTTGTCCCGTTTGGCGCTTTCGTCGACCTGGGCGAGGGCATCGAGGGCCTGGTGCACATCTCCGAGATGGCCAACAAGCACGTCGATCAGCCTTCTCAGGTCACCCACGTGGGCGACAAGGTTCAGGTCAAGGTCATGGAGATCGACCTCGACCGTCGTCGTATCTCCCTGTCCATGAAGTCCGCTGCTGAGACTCTGGGCGTCGAGATCGAGGTTACTCCGCTGCCTTCCGAGAAGAAGGACGAGGAGACCGACGCCGAGTAAATCGGTTTGACGATCAACTTGTTTTAAGGGATCCGTCCGCAATGGACGGGTCCCTTTTTGCATTTGCTGCTGAGGTGTTCGGTAGTGCCCGCGCGCAATGCTGTTTGGGTTATTCGCTTGCTATTGAGTTGACGGCGCATGAAAAAATGCCGACATCCCGCCTCGGGGAGGAGGCGGGAACGCACCGAGTAGACGGAGGAGTGCGGAGCGCGGTCGCGTCTCGACTGACGACGTTGCCCATCGACGGGACTATTGTGGCGCATGGGTGGTTCTTGGTTTATCGTGCGAGCGCTTGCGTTGTGCCATTGTGTGTGCTGGCGGTGTGCTACACTCTTGCACTGCTGAGTGGGCCAGACGGTCGCGCGATGTGCTGCTTGCAGCACGCGTGAGGAAAGTCCGGGCTCCAGAGGGCGGGATGCCGGCTAACGGCCGGGCGGAGTGATCCGACGGAAAGCGCCGCAGAAAAGAAGACTCCCACCTGCGCCGCAAGGCGTAAAGGGAAAAGCTGAAACGGTGGTGTAAGAGACCACCAGCGTCGTGGCAACACGGCGGCTTGGCAAGCCCCATCCGGAGCAAGCGCGAATAGGAACGCTATGGGCCGGCCCGGTCCGCGTTCGGGTAGCGTGCGTGGAGCTGCACGGTAACGTGCAGACAAGATAAATGACCGTTCACGACAGAACCCGGCTTACAAGCCCACTCAGCACTTTGTTGACGCTGCGACGGCATCAGCTGGCCGATTTGGCGCTCATTCGTCGGTCGCCGCCATAAGGCGTGCTCCCTCCTCTTTCGGGCCAAATCGACTCAGCTGACGCCTTCTCGCTGTTGGTGACGGCATCATTGGCGTTTCCGTTCTTGTTGGCGAGGGCAACGGTACACCCTTTGCCGTATTATTGAGGCTGTTTGTTGCTTTGCTTGTTGTTGAGGGGCTTTGTTGGACAGCTATTTTACTCTGCAATCGAATATTGAGGCTTCGGGCGAGTTTGTCGATCGCAAGAGCCGGTTTATTGCTCAGCTGGTCCATATTGAGTCTGAGGATGAGGCGAATGCCTTTATCGAGATGATTCGCAAGCGTCATTACGACGCTCGACACAATGTTCCCGCGTGGATTTTGGTCGATGGACGTGAGCGCCAGAGCGATGATGGTGAGCCGAGCCGTACGAGCGGCATGCCGACGCTCGAGGTGCTTCGCGGCGCAGGGCTCAAAAATGTTTGCTGCGTAGTGACGCGCTATTTTGGTGGTACGTTGTTGGGGCCGGGCGGCTTGGTTCGCGCCTATACTGCGGCGACGCAGGCGGCGGTGGCTGCGGCTCAGGAAGCCGGGCAGATCGTTGAGATGACGAGCGTCGTGCCGGTTGATGTGCGTGTGGCCTATCCGCAATACGAGCAGGTGCTTCGTTTGGCGCAGGATTCGGGTGCCAAGGTTTCGGATACCGATTACGCGGATGCCGTGACACTTCATTTGGTGTTTAAAGCGGGGGAGCAGAAGTCGTTTTGCGCTAAGATGCGCGAGCTTATGGCGGGGCGCGAGGAGATTGAGGTCGGCGCTCCCGAATTTGCCGAGTTCTAACGGCGACGGCCGGCGTGCTTTTGGATGAATCCCAAGCGCGCCGGCCGTCGTTTTCTGTTGCCGCTGTTTACTCGGCGAGCTGCTTTAGCACATCGCAGGCAATCTCGACGGCATCGTCGATGCAGCCGGGGCAGCTGCGGAGCGGACCCTTATCCGATCCGATGCCCTTGAGCGTGCCACAGACGGTCGTCGTGTTCTTCTCGGCAAAACGCTTGGCGATTTCGCGCGACAGCTTGTAGGTCTGGCCCTTGGTCTTGGGGTTTTCCATGCCGTCGCTCATCACAAAGCCCATGATGGCCACGGCGCCCGAGATGGCGCCGCAGGTTTCGGTCATGCCGCCCATGCCGGCGCCAAAGCCCTCGGTGAGGGTAAAGGCGACCTGGGGGTCGAGTCCGACGGCGGGCGCGAACGTGCAGGCGACGGCCTGTGCGCAGTTAAAACCGCGGGCGTGGTATTCGGCAGCCTGAGCCTGACAGGCGGCAGTGTTGAGCTGGGTGGTATCGATCTGCTTCATCGGTGTCTCCTTGATTGCGGTGTACCCGCCTATGGTACCCTTGCCGGCGCATTCGCTTATCGAAACCGCAGTGCATATCTCATTGTTTTTCGCCATCGAACACTTTCTTAAGATTTGGGACAAATAAACCTGATTAATTTGTCCCATAACCTATCGGCGGGATGGGTTGAGAGGGGTGCGGGGTAGCGGTATCGTGAACCGAATAAAAACAAAACCCAAGTAAGGGAGTTGGATATGAGCGAGCAGACCATCGGTACTACATGTGTTCAGGGCGGCTATCACCCGGGAGATGCCGAGCCGCGTCAGGTGCCCATCTACCAGTCCACCACGTGGAAATACGACACGTCCGAGCACATGGGCAAGCTGTTTGACCTGGAGGAGTCGGGCTACTTCTACAGCCGTCTGCAGAACCCCACGTGCGATCTGGTTGCCGCCAAGATCTGCGAGATGGAGGGCGGCACCGCTGCGATGCTCACGAGCTCGGGTATGGCTGCGAACTTCCTCGCGATCTTTAACGTGGCCGGTGCCGGCGATCATGTGGTCGCGAGCTCTGCCATCTACGGCGGTACGTATAACCTGCTCGCCCACACCATGGGCCGCATGGGCGTGACCTGCACGTTCGTCGCCCCCGACTGCACCGATGAGGAGCTGGAGGCTGCCTTTCAGCCCAACACAAAGCTCGTCTTTGGCGAGACGATCGCCAACCCCGCCCTTGCCGTGCTCGATATTGAGCGCTTTGCCAAGGCCGCACATGACCACGGCGTGCCGCTGATGGTCGACAACACCTTCCCGACACCCGTGATGTGCCGTCCCTTTGAGTGGGGCGCCGACATCGTTACGCACTCCACCACCAAGTACATGGATGGACATGCTGCCTACCTGGGCGGCGTGATCGTCGACCACGGCCAGTTTGACTGGATGGCCCATGCGGATAAGTTCCCGGGTCTCACCACGCCCGACGAGAGCTACCACGGCGTGACGTATGCCGAGAAGTTCGGTCGCGAGGGTGCCTTCATTACCAAGGCCACTGCGCAGCTTATGCGCGACCTCGGCCCCATGCAGAACCCGCAGGCGGCGTTCTTCCTGAACAGCTCGCTCGAGAGCCTGCACGTGCGTATGCCGCGCCATTGCGAGAACGGTCTGGCGGTCGCCAAGTTCCTGCAGGGCCATCCCAAGGTGCGCTTCGTGAGCTATCCGGGCCTGGAGGGCGACAAGTACTACGACATGGCTCAGAAGTACATGCCCAACGGTACCTGCGGCGTCGTGAGCTTTGGCTTTACCGGTGGTCGTGCGGCGGCCGAGACCTTTATGAAGAGTCTTAAGCTCGCCCAGATTGCCACGCACGTGGCCGATGCTCGCACCTGCTGCCTGCACCCGGCAAACGCCACCCATCGCCAGATGAACGACGAGGAGCTCATCGCCTGCGGCATCTCCGCCGACATGGTGCGCCTGTCGTGCGGCCTTGAGGACACGGCCGATCTGATTGCCGACCTTGAGCAGGCGCTCGAGCAGTGCTAGGCTAGCGTGCGTGCGAGGCGTGGGACGGCTATTCGGCTGACGACGTCCTCATAGTTCCGATTCCGTAGGCGGGACCCCGATCGTGTCCGTTTGTAGGCGATTGGGGTCCCGTTTTTGCGTTGCACGATAGAAAGGATATACATGGAGAAAACTGCCGAGCAGCTGCGCCGCGAACACATTGCCCTAGAGGGCGACACCCACGGTAAGAATAAATGGGCGATTCTGTTCACCGTGCTCGTCATGACCTTTATGGCGTGTCTGGATGCGAGCATCGTGACGGTGGCGCTCCCAGTGATGCAAAAGGAGCTGGGGGTGGGTCTCGACCGCATTCAGCTCGTGAGCTCGGTGTATCTGCTCGCGACGTGCGTCGCCATGCTGCCGTTTGGCCGCTTGGGCGATGTGCGCGGCAAGGTGAATGTGTTCCAGCTTGGTGTAATCGTCTTTACGGGTGGCTCGTTGCTTTGCGGGCTTTCGGCTTCGCTTGAGGTGCTTATCTTGGCGCGTTTCGTGCAGGGCATTGGCTGTGCCGCCGCGATGGCCAACAATATGGGCATCATCACCGAGTCGTTTCCGGCGCGTGAGCGCGGCCGTGCCATGGGTATTCTAGCGACCTTCGTGGCTCTTGGCATGATGTGCGGCCCCGTGCTCGGCGGCGTGCTGGTGGCGAGCTTTCCCTGGGAGAGCATCTTCCTTATCAATCTGCCCATTGGCGTAATCTCGTTTATCGTGGGACTCTATACGCTGCCGCATGTGAAGCCGGAGGCTGGCGAACGCCCTATGCCGTTGACAGAGGCGGCGCGTCGCTGCTTTGCGAGCTCGGCTTTCACGATTAACCTGGCTTGCATGCTTATCGTGTTCGTGGGTATCGGTGCCTCCGAGTTTGTGCTGCCTTTCTACTTTCAGGACGCCCACGGCTTTAGCTCCGATATCTCCGGCCTGTTGTTTTTGGCGATGCCGGTCGTGAATGCCTTTGTGGGCCCGCTTTCGGGCTCGGTGTCCGACCGTGTTGGTTGTGAAGCGCCCACGGCCGTTGGCCTGGGCGTGTACGTGTGCGGTCTCTTTGCGGTGAGCACGCTTGACGAGCACTCTTCCATCTTGATGATCGTGTGCTGCGTTGCGTTTATGTCGTGCGGCACGTCGATCTTCCAGAGTCCCAATAATTCGCTGTATATGGGTTCGGCTCCGCGTGAGGCGCTTGGCTTTGCGGGCAGCTTGAGCAGCTTGGCGCGCTATGCGGGCATAGCGCTGGGTATTACGGCGGCGTCGCGCATCCTGTATGGACAGACGAGCGCGG
>CAKUOD010000039.1 GCA_934668695.1 uncultured Collinsella sp.
GCGATGTTGACGACCATGTCGCCAGCCTTGCTACGCTCGCCCACGATCATGCCCTCGTAGCACTCGGTGCCCGGCTCAACAAACAGCTGGCCGCGCTCCTGCAGCGTACCCAGAGCGTAGGCAACGGCTTTCTCGGTGGTCATGGAGATCATAGCGCCGTTCTGACGGTTGCCGATCTCGCCGGCGTAGGGGCCATACTCCAAGAAGGTGTGGTAGAACACGCCCTCGCCGTGGGTGACGTTCATGATGCGGTTCTTAAGGCCCATGATGCCGCGGGTCGGGATCTTAAACTCGAGGTGCGTCACGATGCCCGAGGTATCCATGCTTGTCATGATGCCGCCGGAGGTGCCGAAGACTTCAACGACCTTGCCCGAGTACTCGTCCGGGCACTCGACGACGGCCTGCTCGACGGGCTCCATCTTGTTGCCGTTCTCGTCCTTCTTAAACAGAACGCGGGGACGGCCAACCTGGAACTCAAAGCCCTCGCGACGCATGGACTCCATCAGAACGGACAGGTGCAGGATGCCGCGACCCGAGACCTCGACGCCGCTCTTGTCCTCGAGCTCCTCGATCTTCATGGTCACGTTGTTCTCGGCCTCGTTGAACAGGCGCTCCTTGAGCTGACGGGCGCCCACGATGTCGCCGTCGCGACCGACGAGCGGAGAGGTCGAAGCCTCAAAGACGATGGACAGAGTCGGCGGGTCGATCTCGATGGGCTCGAGCTCAACGGGGTTCTCGGGATCGGTGTAGACATCGCCGATATCGGTGCGGTCGATGCCCACGACGGCGGCGATGTCGCCGGCGCCGACTTCCTGGCATTCGGTGCGGCCCAGGTAGTCGAAGGTAAAGAGCTGCTTGACGGTAGCGGTGGCGCTGGAGCCGTCGTTCTTGACGACCAGGATCTGGTCGCCCTGGTGGATGGTGCCGGAGTACACGCGACCGATGCCGATGCGGCCGACAAAGTTGGAGTGGTCGATGGTCACGCACTGCATGGCCAGCGGGGCGTTCTCGTCAACCTCGGGCGCGGGCATGTCGTCGATGATCATATCGAGCAGCGGATACATGTCCATGTTGCCGTCGTTGGGGTCAAGGCGGGCAAAGCCATTCATGGCGCTGGCGTAGACTACGTGCTCCATGGCGAACTCAAGCTGGTCGTCGGTAGCGCCCAGGTCGGCCATAAGGTCCAGACAGTCGTTGTAGGCCTTCTCGGGGTTGGCGCCCGGACGATCGATCTTGTTGATGACGATCATGATCTTGAGGCCGGTGTCGATAGCGTGACGCAGCACAAAGCGGGTCTGGGGCATGGGGCCCTCAAAAGCGTCAACCAGCAGCAGGGCGCCGTCGGCCATACGCAGCACGCGCTCGACCTCGCCGCCAAAGTCGGCGTGGCCCGGGGTGTCGATGACGTTGATCTTGACGTCCTTGTACTCGATAGAGATGTTCTTGGCGAGAATCGTAATGCCGCGCTCGCGCTCCTGGTCGTTAGAGTCCAGGACGCGGTCCTCGACCTGCTGGTTGGCACGGAAGGCGTCCGTGGCACGCAGGAGCTTGTCGACCATCGTCGTCTTGCCGTGGTCGACGTGGGCGATGATGGCGATGTTCCTCAGATTGTCTACGCGCATGTAGTTCCCCTATCTTCTATCCATATACAAACGGCACGCGTATGCGGCCCGCCCAGCGATACAACGCTCAGCGGGAATATTGAGCCTTTTACCGAAAACTCGTTTATTTTAGCGATTTTAGATAAGAGGGGTTTCCTCACCTGCAGGTTCAGGGTCGCTCCACATAAAACCATCGCCGGCACCCATGCCCTCATACAGCACGTATGCCGAAAAACCGCTCTCGAGCGTGGTTTCGAAGAAGCTCACGAGCAGGGCGTCGTGATAGCCGCCGTCAATTTCGACACAACCGGTGTAGCCGATGGCATAGCGGGCGATGCGGCCCAGCCCCTCGTCCTTAAGACCCATCTTGTGCTCGGAGATAAAGTTGGTGGCAGCCTCGAGGCATGCCTCCTCGCCATCTTCGTCGAGCGCGGCCAGATAGCGGTTGGAAGCAGCGTCCTCGATCGCCACAACTACGCCCGGATTCTCGCCGGCGGCAAGGTCGTCCAAGAATGCACCAATCAGGTCACACACCATGGCGTCGAGCTCGGCGGAGACGTTACCGGCGTCTTGCATATCCTGTGCCATCTTTAGACCTTCCCATCGAGTCTGGCGTCGTTACAGTTCCTGTGCCTCGGCAGCGATCTTGGCGGCAGCGTCGCGGGCGCGCATCATATCCATCGCGCGCTTGTCGAGTACCTTGATCTGGTTGGTCAGCATTACTGCATCGACCACACCCCAGATTACCAAGCCTGTTGAAATCGAAAACCCAAGCGCACCAACTGTACCACGAAGGCGCGAGCAGATTGCCGCGACAAGGGCGGAGACGACAACCATCTTGATAAACGAGCCGCGGCGCTCGCGAAGCGTGCGGGCCTGCGTCACATAGGCAATGCGTGCCGCTTCAGAAGCCTCCGAGCGCATCTGGGCCTCGCGCGCAATGGCCGCCGCCTCAGCCGACATACCGCCGGCCATCAGCGAACACTCCGCAACTCTGCCGCCCCGCATTTAGAAGTCATCGGGGGAGAGCGTATGGACGAACTCGTCGAACTTCTCGAACTCCTGCTCGTCGTCGACTTCCTCGGCGTGGGTGGAAACAGTGCCCAGGCGATTCATGATGTCGTCCTCCACAAACATGGGGGCATTGCTGCGAACGGCAAGGGCAATGGCATCACTGGGACGAGCGTCGATCTTGCGCTCCTCGCCATCGGCCAGTACGACGATCGTCGCGTAGAACACCGGCGGCTCGGCGCGAACGATCTCGATGCGCTCGAGCTTGGCGCCCAGGGCGTCAACGGTATCGAGCAGCAGGTCATGGGTGATCGGGCGCTCGGCGCGGCCGCTATCGATGCCGCGGCTGATGGCAGCAGCTTCAAACGAACCAGTCTGAATGGAAAGGGAACGCAGCGGCGCGGGCGAGTCCGATTTGCTGCTGCGCTCACGAAGTACGATAAGCGATGGCACGGGACCGGCGGCCATGACGATGGTCTCTATGTCGACACGAACCATGGAACACCTCCGGTACGTAGCGGTTAACACGCGGCAGCCCGCCGCATTGAATAGCTATACTACCCAATCTTTCGCCCAGCACACAAAACCAAAATGAGATTTATCGCAGACAAGAAAAAGCCCCGAGGCAATTGCCCCGAGGCTCTTCACAGTTTTGATGGTGGACCTGACAAGATTCGAACTTGTGACCTCCCGGTTATCAGCCGGACGCTCTAACCAACTGAGCTACAGGTCCATCATGGTGGAGGTTAGGGGGATCGAACCCCTGACCTCAGGCTTGCAAAGCCCGCGCTCTCCCAGCTGAGCTAAACCCCCACGGAGACAGTAATAAACACCCCAGCGGCGACTCGGCTCTCGCTGGGGTGTTTATTGCGAAAGAAAGTGGTGGACCTGACAAGATTCGAACTTGTGACCTCCCGGTTATCAGCCGGACGCTCTAACCAACTGAGCTACAGGTCCATCGCGCAAGGGATATATTAGACGAGTCGTTACGCGCGCGTCAACAACTTTTTTGAAAATCTTTGGGGGGGTGTCGGCCCTGGCTGCCCGGCGGCATGCGAAGTCGCCTGCTCGGACAGTCCTGCTCGCACGGAGAGCACATTAAGTGCTCTCCGGCTCGTGCGGAACTCGCGATCGACTTCGCATGCCGCCGGGCAGCCAGGGCCGACACGGGGTTCCAAGATTGTCAAAAAGCGGTCGGCGCGCAGTGCGCCGACCGCCGATATAAGGGGTCTGATAGTTTTTAACCAGCTCGTTCCTCTTACTCGTCGAGGAGATCCTCTGGTATGTCGTTGCCGTCGCCTAGGTCGACGGGGGCTTCCTCGGTGCTAGTTGCAGCCGCATCCTCGGCGCCTTCGCCTTCGGGCTTCTCCTTGGCGGCTGTCATGCGGGCTACGGCGCATACGCGGTCGTTGTCGTCGACGGTCATCATCTTGACGCCCTGGGTAGCGCGGCCAGTCTGGCTAATCTCATCGGTCTTGACGCGAATGACCGTCGCGCCCTCCGTCACGATGAACAGCTCGTGCTGCGGGCCCACCGTCTTCATGGCCGCGAGGTTGCCCTTACGCTCGGTCATTTGGATGGTGTAGACGCCCTGGCCGCCGCGATTCTGCTCCGGGTAGTCCGCGACCGGCGTGCGCTTGCCGTAGCCGCGCTCGGTGATGACGAATAGATCGCCGTTGCCGTTAGTGACTTCCATGCCCAGAACGCTCACGCCGTCCTTCATACCGATACCGCGAACGCCGCTAGTATCGCGGCCGGTGGCGCGCACCTGCTCCTCGGAGAACATGATCGCCTTGCCCGCGGTGGTGGCCAGGATAATCTTGTCGCCCTCGCGCACGCGGCGCACGTTCAGCAGCGCGTCGTCGTCACGCAGGTTGATAGCGATCAGGCCGTCGCGACGGCTGCGGTCATATGCGCTCATCACGGTCTTCTTGACCATGCCGCTCTTGGTGGCAAACATCAGATACTCGTCGGCAGGGAACTCGCGGCAGCTGATGACGCTCGCGATCTTCTCGCCCTCCTCGAAGGGCAGCAGGTTGACGATCGCGGTACCGCGCGCCTGGCGCGTACCCACCGGCAGCTCGTGCACCTTCAGGCGATAGACCTTGCCCTTGCTCGAGAAGAACAGCACGTACTCGTGCGTGGACGCGATGAACATCTCGTCGATGACATCGTCCTCTTTGAGGTTAACGCCCGACACGCCCTTGCCGCCGCGCTTCTGAGCGCGGTAGGCAGCCACCGGGATGCGCTTGACATATCCGGTGTGGGTGATGGTCACGACCATGTCCTCGTCGGCAATGAGGTCCTCGACGTCCAGGTCCTTCTCGACCTGGCTGATCTCGGTGCGGCGCTTATCGCCGAACTTCTTGGAGATCTCGCGCATCTCTTCCTTAATGACGCCCAGGATCTTCTCCTCGTGCGCCAGCAGGTCCTCGTAGTAGGCGATGGCGCGGCGCAAGCCGTCCAGCTCTTCCTGAATCTTGTCGCGCTCCAGGCCGGTCAGGCGACGCAGCTTCATCTCGAGGATGGCCGTGGTCTGCTCAGGCGTAAAGCCAAAGCGTTCGATCAGGCGGCTGCTGGCCTCGGAATCGGTCTGCGAGGAGCGGATGATGCTGATGACCTCGTCAATATGGTCGAGAGCCATCAGGTAGCCCTCGAGGATATGCGCGCGGGCCTGGGCCTTCTTAAGGTCGAAGCGGGTGCGGCGGGTGACGACGTCGACCTGGTGATCGATGTAGTGCTGCAGCATCTCGCGCAGGCTCAGGCATTTGGGAACGCCGTTGACGAGCGCCAGGTTGTTGGCGCCGAAGGTCGTCTGCAGCGAGGTGTACTTATACAGGTTGTTGAGCACGACCTGCGGAATGACGCCCTTCTTGAGCTCGATGACCAGACGGATGCCCTTCTGGTTGGACTCATCGCGCATGTCCGAGATGCCCTCGATGCGCTTGTCGTTGACGAGCTGGGCGATCTTCTCCTGCAGGGTGCCCTTGTTGACCATGTAGGGAATCTCGGTAAAGACCAAGCGGTTGCGGCCGGTCTTGGTGGATTCCACGTGGGCCTTGGCGCGCACGGTAATGGAGCCGCGGCCGGTCTCGTAGCTCTGCTTAATGCCGGCGCTGCCCATGATGATGGCGCCGGTGGGGAAGTCCGGACCGGGCATGATCTGCATGAGCTCGTCGACGGTGGCGTCGGGGTTGTCGATCAGGTAACAGGTGGCCTCGATCGCCTCGGTGAGGTTATGCGGGGCGATGTTGGTGGCCATACCGACGGCGATGCCTTGGCTGCCGTTGACCAGCAGGTTGGGGAAGCGCGCCGGCAGCGCCTGAGGCTCGGCGAGCGATTCGTCGTAGTTGGGCTGCCAGTCGACAGTATCCTTCTGCAGGTCACGCAGCAGCTCCATGGCGGGCTTTGCCAGGCGGCTCTCGGTATAACGCATGGCAGCGGCGCCGTCGCCGTCGATGTTACCGAAGTTGCCGTGACCGTCGATGAGCGGCGTACGCATGGAGAACCACTGCGCCAGGCGGACCATGGCCTCGTAGACCGCGGAATCGCCGTGCGGGTGGTACTTACCGATAACTTCGCCGACCGTCCAGGCCGACTTCTTGTGCGGGCGGTTGGGGTAGATGCCGCTCTCGTTCATCGCGTACAGGATGCGGCGGTGCACCGGCTTTAGGCCGTCGCGCACGTCCGGCAGGGCGCGCGCCGTGATGACCGACATCGAGTACTCGATGAACGACTGCTTCATCTCGCGGCCGAACTCCGAAATCTGGAGCTGGCCGCCGTTGATATCCTCGCCGGCCGAGGCGCCACGGTCGACTTCGCCAAAGCTCTCCTCGAGCTCGGCGTCGTCGTCCTCCTCCTCATCATCATCGGCATCGGGGTTATAGGCATCCGGATCGCCGTCCTCGCCCTGCTCAGCGCGGGCAAGCAGGCGCTTCAGATCATCGGGCATGCCGGCGTCGCCGGCCTCGCCCATACCCTCGTTGTTGTTGATATCGTCTGCCACGTTACCTCCTCTTAAGCATCAAGGAAACGCGCGTCGTGGGCGTGCTTCTCGATATATTCGCGGCGATAGCCGACCTCGGAACCCATCAGCTCGCGCACGGCGCGGTCCGCCACCACGGCGTCCTCAATCGACACGCGCTGCAGAATGCGGGTCTTGGGGTCCATCGTCGTCGAGGCAAGCTGCTTGGGGTCCATCTCGCCCAGACCCTTGTAGCGCTGGACGGTATAGCCCTTGCGCTTCTTGGTGATCTTGCCGTCCTTGGCCTTGCCGTCCTCGTCGTT
>CAKUOD010000040.1 GCA_934668695.1 uncultured Collinsella sp.
AAGGCATTAGGTTGATCGCGAGTTCCGCACGAGCCGGAGAGCACTTAATGTGCTCTCCGTGCGAGCAGGACTGTCCGAGCAGGCAACCTAATGCCTTCCGGGCAGCCACGGACCAACTTACTTCAAACCGCCGTTACGACAGCGCGATACCGCCGAGCCAGCCCCAACGCACGCCAGAGCCAGTACCATAAAAGCTAATGAACGAATCAAGCGACTTAGACGTAATGGCACCCTCGTTGCTCATAACGATGCCGCCGCCAACGTAGATACCCACATGACCGTAGATAAGGCCCGGAGCACCCGTGCCGCTGTGCGAGGAATCGGCCACGATCATGCCCACCTGCAGCGCCGAGCGGTCGGAGCTATAGCACCAGGCGTTGAACATGTCACACGCGTTGCCGCCAAAATAGCCCACGCCGGCATTGCGGAAGACGTTGGTAACCCAGGCAGCACACCAGCCCTGGCCGGGAGAAGGCGTCGAGTAGCACGCATTGACGACGGCCTGCTGCTTGCCCGAACCGCCCGTCTGTTGCGGGATGCCGCCGGCATACGAGCCGCCACCCGAGCTCGAGCCACCCGAAGAAGAGCCCGTGTTCGCAGAGGCCGCGGCTGCCGCAGCCGCCTTCCTAGCGGCCTCCTCAGCCTGGGCGGCAGCGAGGATCTCGGAATCGCGCTGAGCCATGAGCTCCTTGACGTCGTCGGAAAGACCGTTCAGTACGGTCTGGACTTCTTGCTGCTTGGCCTGCATATCCTGCATCTGAGCCGTCTGCTGGTCCTTGAGTTTCTCCAGGTCGGCCTTTTGTGATTCGAGCTCGGTCTTCTGTGCGTCGAGCTCGGCCTGAATCGTCTGGATGTCCTCGATGGCATCGCGGTCGCTCTTGTTGATCTTCTCAACGTAATGCGCGTTGGCGACGAGTTCCTCAAACGAGCCAGAGGCCAGCAGCAGCGACAGGATGTTCGTGCCGCCGGACTTGTAGCTGGCGGCCACGCGATCGGAAAGGTCGTTGCGCTTCTTCTTGAGCTCGGCCTTCTTTTCATCGATCTGGGCCTGCGTGTCGTCAATCTTGCCCTGGACATTCTCGATGTCGTTGAGGGTCCGGGCATTCTTGTTGGCCAGCGCCGCATACTCATTTGCGATGCTGTCGAGCTGGGCCTGAACCTCGTCGAGCTGGGCTTGGGCGGCATTCAGTTTATCGGTGGTTTCTTTGGAAGCCTCCGCCGCATGGGCGCGAGTGGGCAGGCCAAAAAGAACTGCCGCAGAAGCGGCGCCGAACAGGGCCTTGAGGGCAGTGCGGCGCGAGAGCTCCTGGGAAAGGATGGAATCGCTGTTTGGTGACATATGTACTCCGTTACATGCTTATTTATATGTCGCTCAACTCATACATATTAGCGTACATATGGCGCGTCCCAACGATTTCCACGAACGGCAGGAAACTACAAGGTCGGCGGCTCGTAAGCAATTGTCAAATTTGAGGTAACAATTGAGCAAGCTCTTCTATGAGTACGTTAACATAATCCTCTGCTTTTCCTCAGCGCACGATTTGGGCGTCCCCGCCTGCGCTATACTCCCCTCTAGAAGTGTTCCTGATTCGATAGGAGACTACATGTCCAAAGCACTCGACCCCAAAGACACCTGCGTCCTCGTTACCGGTGGCGCCGGCTTTATCGGCTCGCACACCGTCGTTCAGCTGCTCGAGGGTGGCTACCAGGTCGTCATCGTCGATGATCTCTCCAACTCCAGCGCCGTCGCCGTCGACCGCGTCAAGACCATCGTGGGCGACGAGGCCGCCAAGAACCTCACCTTCTACGAGGCCAACGTGCTCGACCGCGATGCGATGAACAAGATCTTCGATACCCATCAGATCGACCGCGTCATCCACTTTGCCGGCTTTAAGGCCGTCGGCGAGTCGGTGAGCAAGCCCGTCGAGTACTACCACAACAACATCGAGAACACCCTGGTGCTCATCGACGTCATGCGCAACCATGGCTGCAAGTCCATCATCTTCTCGAGCTCCTCGACCGTCTACGGCGACCCGGACAACCCGCCCGTCACCGAGGAGGATCCCAAGAAGCCCGCAACCAACCCCTATGGCTGGACCAAGTGGATGATCGAGCAGATCCTTATGGACGTCCACGCCGCCGACCCCGAGTGGGACGTCGTGCTGCTCCGTTACTTCAACCCCATCGGCGCTCATCCGTCGGGCCTGATCGGCGAGGACCCCAAGGGGATCCCCAACAACCTGGTGCCCTATGTCGCCCAGGTCGCCGTGGGCAAGCTCGAGGCCGTTCAGGTCTTTGGCAACGACTACCCCACCCCCGACGGCACCGGCGTGCGCGACTACATCCACGTGTGCGATCTGGCCTCTGGTCACGTTGCCGCCCTTAACTGGATGAACGGCAAGACCGGCGTCGAGATCTTTAACCTGGGCACCGGCACCGGCACCTCGGTACTCGAGGTCGTCGCCGCCTTCTCCAAGGCTTGTGGCAAGGAGCTGCCCTACGTGATCCGCGAGCGCCGCGCCGGCGACATCGCTGCCAACTGGTGCGATGCCTCCAAGGCCGAGCGCATGATGGGCTGGAAGGCCCAGTACGACATCGCGGACATGTGCCGCGATAGCTGGAACTGGCAGAGCCACAACCCCAACGGCTTCGCCGACGCCGAGTAGCAAAAACCTACATACCGTTCTTGCCCCGATCTCACGTTGTGAGGTCGGGGCTTTTTCATGGCATGTAGCCATTCGCCGAAAATCGACCAACTTTTTTATCTTGCCTGTACATGTTTAAACAACATGTTTTACAATAGGCGTATCGAATCAGATCATCGGAGGCGGACTGCATACCCATCGGCAGGCCGACCCCACAACAAGAAGGTTGGTGAGCGCATTCATGGAGCGTGCAAGCGGCGTCCTCATGCCCGTCTCATCTCTGCCCGGACCATACGGAATCGGCGGCTTTGGCTGGAATGCCTACGACTTCGTCGATTTTCTCGCCTCGTGCAAACAACATTACTGGCAGATTCTGCCCCTTACGACGACCAGCTATGGCGATTCGCCCTATCAGTCGTTCTCGGCCCGCGCAGGCAACCCCAACTTTATCGACTTTGCCGAGCTTATCGAGGCAGGATATCTGGAGCAGCGCGATATCGATGGCGTGTATCTGGGATCCGACCCCAGCAATGTCGACTACGGTGCTATCTTTGGCGGCCGCCGTCAGATTCTCGACCGCGCCGCCGAGCGCTTTGCTGCCGACAAGCCGGCCGATTTCGATGACTTTATCCAGGCCAACGAGGACTGGCTCATCCCCTACTGTGAGTTCATGACCGTCAAAGAGGAGTGCGGTCTCAAGGCGTTTTGGGAGTGGCCCGCGGAGCTCCGCACCCGCGGCGAGGCTTCCGCCAAGGTCTGCACCGACCATCCGGCGCGTATGCTCTACCACCAGATGACGCAGTACTTCTTCGATCGCCAGTGGAGCCGCCTCAAGGCCTATGCCAACGAGCGCGACATTCTCATCATCGGCGACCTGCCCATCTATGTCTCGCGTGACTCCGTCGAGATGTGGGCGACACCCGAGCTCTTTAAGATCGACGCCGCCGGCAATCCCGTGAGCGTTGCCGGCACGCCGCCCGACCAGTTCTCGGCCACCGGCCAGTACTGGGGCAACCCCATCTACGACTGGGACGCCATGGAGTCCGACGGCTTCTCCTGGTGGGAGGGCCGCATTCGCGCCGCCCTCGACATGTACGACGTCATCCGCCTGGATCACTTCCGCGGCTTCGAGGCCTATTGGGAGGTGCCGTTCTCCTCGCCCGATTCGTCCTACGGTTCGTGGACGCAGGGTCCCGGCCTCAAGTTCTTCAAGACGCTCGAGGAAAAGCTCGGCACGCTGCCCATCATCGCCGAGGACCTGGGTTTCCTCACCCCCGGTGTCATCGACATGCGCGACAACTCGGGTTTCCCCGGCATGAAGATCCTGCAGTTTGCCTTTGAGGGCACCAACTCGTACTACCTGCCGCATAACTACATCGCCAACACCGTCGCCTATGTGGGCACCCACGACAACGAGACGGCGCGCGGCTGGTTTGAGGGAACGGCCACCCCGCGTCAGCGCGAGCAGGCAGCCCTGTACACCCATCAGCAGGCCGGCGAACCCATGGCAGATGCACTCAATCGCACCATCGCCGCCAGCGTGAGCGACACGTGCATCTACACCATGCAGGACCTGCTTAACCTGGGCAATGAGGCGCGCATCAACACCCCTGCCACCCTGGGCGGCAACTGGACCTGGCGCATGCTCGACGGCGCCATCACCCGCGAGCTCGAGCACAAACTCACCGACTGGACCGAGACCTACTTCCGCATCCCGTCGGAGGCCGAAATCGAGCTTCCTCAATAGGAGCTACCGCGCCCGACCCCTCCCCACCGTGCGGACGCGCTTGCTTTTCCCGCGCGAGGCCACCCCAATCCCCTCGCGCGGGATTCTTTTGAATTTCTGACATGTAGTCAACTCACCACAGGAGGAAACATGCCCCGCATCAATCTCGCGGATCTTGCCGAGCAGTCCTTTGGAACTTCGCTCGAGCAACTCGATGACCGCCGCATTTACAAACTGCTGGTCAAGCTCGTGCAGGAGCGCTCTGCCGCCTGCCCGCTCAACAACGGCAAGAAAAAGCTCTATTACATTTCCGCCGAATTTTTGATCGGCAAGCTGCTCATCAACAACATGATCGACCTCGGCATCTACGACGAAGTTAAGGACCAGCTCACCGCCGCAGGCCACGACCTCAACAAGATCGAGGAGTTCGAGGTCGAGCCGTCGCTCGGCAACGGCGGCCTGGGCCGCCTGGCCGCGTGCTTCCTGGATTCCATCGCCACGCTGGGCTTGACCGGCGATGGCGTGGGCCTCAACTATCACTACGGTCTGTTCCGTCAGCGCTTTGTCGACAACCAGCAGAAGGCCGTCCCCGACGAGTGGCTCGGTGAGCAGGACATCCTAGTCGACGATGACCGCTCCTACACCGTCGAGTTCGGCGATTTTGCCGTTACCTCCAAGCTCGTCAACATCGACGTGCCCGGTTACGGCCAGCCCACCAAGAACCGCCTGCGCCTGTTCGACCTGGCGAGCGTCGACGACGGCCTGGTCCCCGGCAGCTCCATCGACTTCGACAAGACCGAGATCGCCAAGAACCTCACCTTGTTCCTCTACCCCGACGATTCCGACGAGCAGGGCCGCCTGCTTCGCATCTACCAGGAATACTTCATGGTGAGCAACGCCGCCCAGCTCCTGATCGACGAGGCCATCGAGCGCGGCAGCAACCTGCATGATCTGGCCGACTACGCCGTGGTCCAAATTAACGACACGCACCCCACCATGGTCATCCCCGAGCTCATTCGCTTGCTCACCACCGAGCATGGCATCGAGTTTGACGAGGCCGTGACCATCGTACGCTCCATGGTCGCCTACACTAACCACACGATTCTTGCCGAGGCGCTCGAGAAGTGGCCGCTCGTCAGCCTGCAGAAGGTCTCCCCTGCCATCGCCGACATTATCGTCAAGCTCGATGAGATCGCGAAGGCCGAGCACGATGACCCGTGCGTCGCCATCATCGACGAATATGACACCGTCCACATGGCCCACATGGACATCCACTTTGGCTTCTCCATCAACGGCGTAGCCGCCCTCCACACCAAGATCCTGGAGGACACCGAGCTTCATCCGTTCTACGAGATCTATCCCGAGAAGTTCTCCAACAAGACCAACGGCATCACCTTCCGCCGCTGGATCCATGGGGCCAACCCCGCGCTCGCCAGCCTGCTCGACGATGTGATCGGCACCGACTGGCGCAGCACCGGCGATCTGAGCAAACTCGCCAAGTTCGCCGACGACAAGGATGTTCTTGAGCGCCTGGCCGCCACCAAGGTCGAGGCCAAGGCCATCATGCGCCAGTTCATGGCGCTCGAGCAGGGCGTGACCATTCCCTCCAACGCCATCATCGACGTCCAGGTCAAGCGCATCCACGAGTACAAGCGCCAGCAGATGCTCGCGCTCTACATCATCTGGAAGTACCTCGATATCAAGAACGGCAACAGACCTAAGCACCCCGTCACCATCATCTTTGGCGGCAAGGCGGCGCCTGCCTACACCATCGCGCAGGACATCATCCATCTGATCCTGACGCTGTCGCAGTGGATTGCAAACGACCCCGACGTGGCTCCCTACCTGCAGGTTGTCATGATCGAGAACTACAACGTCACCGCCGCCGAGCGCGTGATTCCCGCCGCTGACATCTCCGAGCAGATCAGCCTGGCCTCCAAGGAGGCGAGCGGCACCTCCAACATGAAGTTCATGCTCAACGGCGCCCTAACCCTGTGCACGCTCGACGGTGCCAACGTGGAGATTGCCGAGCTCGTGGGCGTCGAGAACATCTATACCTTTGGTGCCTCGTCCAAACAGGTCGAGCAGCTCTACGCCGACGGCACCTACAACGCCGGTGCGCTCTACCGCAAGCCTGGAATTAAACTGCTGGTGGACTTCATCACCAACCCGGCCTTTATGGCAACCGGCAACGCCGAGCGCCTGCAGCGCCTGCACGACGACATTAAGGGCAAGGACTGGTTTATGGCCCTGCTCGACATTGAGGAGTACATCCAGACCAAGGAGCGCGTGCTGGCCGACTACGAGGACCAGGACGCCTGGATGCGCAAGGCGCTCATCAATATCGCCAACGCCGGCACCTTCTCGTCCGACCGTAC
>CAKUOD010000041.1 GCA_934668695.1 uncultured Collinsella sp.
TAGTAGGTGGCGTGCTTCTTCTCGATGATGGTGTAGGCGGAGTTCTTGACGTCCTCGGCGATACGCTTCTCGGCAGCCTCGTGCTCCAGATGGCCGTGAAGTTCGCAGAAGGTGCTCAGCGGCACGCCGGCAACCTGGGCGCTGGACCAGGCGACGAACTCGGAGTCGCCGTGCTCGCCCATGACGTAGGCCTGGACATCGCGCGGATCGACCTCGACGTGTGCGCCGAGCATCTGCTGCAGTCGACCAGTGTCGAGCACGGTGCCGGAACCGATGACGTGGCCCTCGGGCAGGCCGGACATCTTGATGGCGGCATAGGTCAGAACGTCAACCGGGTTGGAGACGATCAGCAGGATGCCGTCAAAGCCGGACTTCTTAATCTCGGGGATGATGGACTTAAAGATGTTGACGTTCTTGTTGACCAGGTCTAGGCGGGTCTCGCCGGGCTTCTGGGCAGCGCCAGCGGTGACGACGATCATAGCGGCGTCGGCGACATCAGAGTAATCGCCGGCGTAGATCTTCATCGGCTCGGCAAACGTCATGCCGTGCGCGATGTCCAGGGCCTCGCCCTCGGCGCGGTTCTTGTCCACGTCGATGAGGACCATCTCGGAGAACAGACCACTCTGCATCAGTGCGAACGCCGAAGACGAACCGACGAAACCGCAGCCGACAATAGCGACCTTCTTCTCGTTAACCATTACAAACTCCCATCTCTCTCCACAAACAAACCGCCCAGGGCGACCCGAGCGGCTTGCCGTAATCCCAATACATCCAATCGGGACTTTGATTATGCTCCTATTCGCAGCCAAAAATCGACCGTTTGCCGAAAATGTTTGCAGAATTCGTATAATAACTGCACGAAATCGGTTTCGAGCTATTGACTCACGAAAGCGAATCCCTAATACAGGCCCGCTTCACGAATAGCCTCGACTGCCAGCGCGATCTGATCGGGCGGCAACACCAGCGCCATGCGCACGTGCCCCTCGCCCGAAGGGCCAAAGCTCGCGCCCGGTGTCACGACAACGCCGGCCTTCTCCATGAGCTCCTCGCAAAACGCCATCGAGTCAGTGCGGCCACCGGGAAGCTTGGCCCACACGAACATGGAGCCATGCGCGTTGGGGCGCTCCCAGCCCAAGCCCTCAAGACCGTCGCACAGGGCATCGCGGCGCTCCTGATACTTCAGGCGCTGCGCCTCGACCTCATCGCGCGGACCGTTCAGGCAGGCAATAGCCGCCTTCTGAATCGGGAAGAACATGCCAAAGTCGATCTGGCTGCGCAGCTTGGCAAAGGCCGAGACCACATCCTCGCGACCGACCAAGAAGCCGATGCGGGCGCCGGTAACGTTAAACGACTTGGAGAGCGAGAAGAACTCCACGCCCACCTCGAGCGCTCCAGGATACTGCAAGAAACTGCCGCCCGGCTCGCCGTCGAACACGATGTCCGAGTAGGCGTTGTCGTGGACGATCAACAGGTCGTGCTCGCGGGCGAAGGCGATGATCTCCTCGTAAACCTCGGGCGTGCCCACCGAGCCAACCGGGTTGGCGGGCAGCGACACGATCATGTACTTGGCGCGGTCGGCGACCTCAGGATCGATGCCCGCCACGTAGGGCAGGTAGTTGTGCTCGGCGACCAGCGGGTAGTACTCGAGCTTGGCATCGGCAATCTTGGCACCCGCCTCAAAGACCGGGTAGCACGGATCGGGCACCAGAATCGTATCACCCGGGTCGAGCAGCGCCAGACCCAAGTGGCCCACGCCCTCCTGCGTGCCGTTGCACGACTGCACCATGGACGGCGTAATGCCCGAAACGCCAAAGCGGCGCTCGTAGTAATCGCACACGGCCTGCTTGAGCTCGGGCAGGTCGCGCAGGGCGTACTTCCACATCTCGGGGTCCTGGGCGGCCTGGGTCAGCGCCTCGACCACGTGGTCGTACGGCTTAAAGTCGGGCGTGCCCACGCTCATGTTGTAAATGGTCTTGCCCTGGGCCTTAAGCGCAAGAAGCTTGTTGTTGAGCGAGGCGAAAACCTCCGCGCCAAAGCGGTCGAGACGCTGCGATGCCTGCATGGTGCCACCTTTCGATACAAAAAACGCGGCGCTCCGACCAGAGCGCCGCGCGATACGGGCCATCAGATTGCAAAAGTGTAACGCTAGAATCCCCTGTTTTGGTTCAATTTAGCCAACCTGAGCCAATCGGGGCGCAGTGTTAGTCGACTGGGCGCAGCGCGTCGATCTGCGCGAGCCACAGACGCGAGCTGGCGTCGCTCGGCATGCGCCAATCGCCGCGCGGGCTGAGCGTGACCGAGCCCACCTTGGGACCGTCGGGCAGGCAGCTGCGCTTAAACTGCTGAGCGAAGAAGCGACGATAGAACGTGCGCAGCCACGTGTGGATGGTGGCCTCGTCGTAGACGCCCTCAAAGCTCTTGAGCGCCATGCGGTAGATCTTGCCCGGCTCAAAGCCAAAGCGCAGCAGGTAATAGAGGAAATAGTCGTGCAGCTCGTACGGACCCACCAGATCCTCGGTTTTCTGAGCGATCTCGCCATCACCCGTCGGGGGCAAGAGCTCGGGCGACACCGGCGTGTCGAGGATGTCGAGCAGTGTGGCGGCGATGCGACCGCCAAAGACATCGGCAGCATAGCGCACCAGATGGCGCACAAGCGTCTTGGGCACGCTCGCGTTGACGGCATACATGCTCATATGGTCACCGTTGTAGGTGGCCCAGCCGAGCGCCAGCTCGCTGAGGTCGCCCGTGCCGATGACAAAGCCGCCGGCTTGGTTGGCCAGATCCATCAGAATCTGCGTGCGCTCGCGCGCCTGGCTGTTCTCATAGGTCACGTCTTGGACCGTCGGGTCGTGCTCGATGTCCTTGAAGTGTTGCTCCACAGCCGCGTGAATCGAGACCTCACGGAAGCTCACGCCCAGGTCGCGAGCGAGCGATTCGGCATTGGACTTGGTGCGATGCGTCGTGCCAAAGCCAGGCATGGAGACGGCCGTGATACCGGTACGTGGCAGGCCCAGGGCATCGAACGCACGAACAGTCACGAGCAGCGCCAGCGTGGAATCGAGGCCGCCCGAAAGACCGATGACGGCCGCCTTGGTTCCCGTATGCGCAAGGCGCGTCTTAAGACCGGCAGTCTGCAGGTCGAGGATGGTCTCGCAGCGCTCGGCCAGGTCGCCGTGGTCTGCCGGCACAAAGGGCGCGCGCGGGAAGGCACGGTCAATATCGCAGGCATCGCGCAGGGCGGGTTCTTCTGCGAGCGTGCCCTCAAACGAAAACTCAACGGTCGTGGCCTCCGGTGCTTCATCCGGGCGCGTCCACGTCGTCGAGCGGCGACGCTCAGCCACCAGACGATCGAGGTCAACGTCGGCCACTGCCATATCGCAGGTGAGGAGCTTGGTCGCGGCGAGCTTCGAGCCGTTTTCGTAGACGAGGTTCTCCCCCGCAAAGACCATATCGGTCGTGGACTCGCCCTCGCTCGCGTCCGCGTAGGCATAGGCGCAGTACAGGCGCGCGCTCTGGTTGGAGATGAGGCTGCGGCGGTAGTCGGCCTTGCCGATGATCTCGTCCGAAGCCGACGGATTGAGGACCACCGTCGCGCCGGCAAGCGCCATCTCGGTCGAAGGGGGTGCCGGCACCCACAGGTCCTCGCAAACCTCAACGCCAAGCACCATGTCCTCGGCACCCTCGTCACAGCAACGATAGATAAGCCCCGAACCAAGCGGCACCGGACCCTGGCCGGCAAATTCAATCCACATGGGATCGGCGGGTGCCGGAGCAAACCAGCGGCGCTCATAGAACTCGCCATAATTGGGCAGGTGCTTCTTGGCCGTAAGGCCCAAAAGCTCGCCCGCGCAGCACACGGCAGCGCAGTTGTAGATGTTCTCAGCCACCGCAACGGGAAGACCGACCGTAAAGACAATCGGCAGCTCGCGGGTCTCATCGAGAATACGCACAAGCGCGGCCTCACAAGCATGCAGCAGCGTGCGGTTATGGAATAGGTCGGCCGCGGTGTAGCCGGTCAGGTTAAGCTCGGGCAGCACAAGCGCACGAACGCCGCGCTCGGAAGCCTCGCGAACAGCCGTCAGTGCCACCTCGGCATTGCCCTCGACATCGGCCACGCGAATTCGCGGCGAGGCCGCCGCAACACGCAAATAGCCATCAGACTGAAAAAGGTGAAGATCCATAAAAACGCTCCCGTGCGTAGCCGCCGTTCTAAACATAATCAGCAAGTCCCATTGTAGTTCAATCGCCATGCTCGACCGCATCCCACCGATTTGGTGAGCTATTGATAACTTGATGGTATCTGACAAACGACATATGCGTTTCACATTGAATGGGTACCCTGATGGCTGCATGAAACGAAGCAGATTTACACCGGGAGGACCCCGTATGACTACCAAGTACACCGATGCGCCACGCACGCGTGTCATGACTCCCGCCGCACTCAACAACGGCGTTCACGAGAACCACTCCATCGGCCAGACCATGGCCATCGCGCCCAAAAAAGGCCTGTTCGATGACATTTCCATTCCCCAGATCATCGCCGGTGCCGCAGCTGCGGCCACAAGCGTTGCGCTTGCCTCCAAGATTGGCATCGCCGGCTCGGTGATCGGTGCCGCCGTGAGCTCGGTCATCACCGTCGTGTCTTCGCAGGTCTATCGCCACTTTATCTCCGCCAGCGCCGAGGCTATCAAAGGAACGCACGCCGCCGTCGACTACCCCGCCGGCACCTACGAGCCCGTTGAGCCCAATGCCAACGAGCACCTAGGCGGCGCCGCGACCACGCAGGAGATGCGCCAGATTGCAGGACGCGCGACCACGGCCCGCGTCGCCCCCAACAGTCTACGCGCTAAGGCCGCGGCAGAGCGCAGCCAGACGCAAAAGAAGGTCATCATCTTCTCGGTCGCGATTGCAATCGTTGCGGTCATTGCCTGCGCCGGCGCCATCCTCATCACCACCGCCGGCGAGGGTTTGGGCGCGCGCCCCGAACCGATCCTTTCATCGCGCACGACCGAAAGCGATGCAAATGGCAACGCGCAGTCGCAGGATCAGCAGACACAAACGGACGACACGCAAGACAGTTCCACCTCTGCCGATTCGTCCTCAAACACTCAAAACCAATCGCAGAACGCCGATTCCTCTACGGCCAGTAGTGGCACTCAGTCCGGCACAACTGACTCAAGTCAGACGACCGACGGCTCGCAGCCGAGCACGGGCGACCAGACGAGCGGCAACACATCGGGGGCAGGTACGACCGACAGCGGCAACACCAGCAGCTCAAGCGGCACCGCATCCGGCACGACGTCTGATAGCTCGAGCCAGGGCACTACATCGGGCAACTAGACGCTCCACTCCACTGATAGACGACCTGCATAGCGGGCGCGAATCGACTACGGTTCGCGCCCGTTTGCCTTAGGCGCCGTCATGGCAAACCCCGGGCGATGGTAAGATGCTCTACGTGTGTAAAGAGGAGATTTGCCATGAGCAAGACAATAGTTAAGCCCACGCTTTCGCTGGGCAACCACATCTATCTGTATCGCCTGCTGCGCGACGCAATCGGATGCGGCAAGCAAACGTTTATGACGCAGGTCGAAGAGGCTCTCGCCGCTGGCGGCATGACTGCTTATGACTTGGGCTTCGAGTCCACGCGCGAATTGCTCGAGGAGCTCGACGACTGCATTAAGTTGACCGTCTTTAAGGGTGGCCGCCTGTATGCCACCGTCATCGCCAACGAGGCCTGGGATGCCGCCCTTGCCAAGGGTGAAGACAAGCCCAAGGCTACCAAGGGTGCCAAGCAGTCCTACAAGAAGAAGAAACGCGGCGAAAAGGACCTCAAGGCCGTACGTCCCAAGCATGTCAAGCGCGTCGAGCCCGAGTCCGCTGTTGAGGTTGAGGTCGCGTCGGAACCCGAGGTAGAGCTCGAAGCCGCCGTTGAGGCAACGGCCGAAGTTGAGGCCATCGCCGACGCGGCAGTAAACTCCGAAATTGCCTCCGAGCAGGAAGCAGCTATCGAGCAGGATGCCGAGTCCGCCGAGGAGTCAAACGAGACCCCTGCGCCGGCAGCCAAGGAACCCGCCGATCAACCTGCGGCACCCGCCTTCCAAAACAGCGATGTCTTTGGCGATGGCCCCGAAGATGACCAGGCCGACGAGCCAGCGGAGCAGGATACCTCCGCAGCAACGCCGGAACCCGAAGCGCCACAGCCCGCCATTTCGCTCACCGTGGTCTACGACCCCGAGAACGCCAACGCCGGCATCACCACTATGGCATCCACGCCCGTCGAGGC
>CAKUOD010000042.1 GCA_934668695.1 uncultured Collinsella sp.
TCGCATTCCTCCCCTCTGTGCGATTCAACGGTGTACTTCGGGAAAGCGCCCGTCGGCTGCCATGGCCGGCGGGCGCTTTCCCGTAATCATGGGACAAAACATCAGGTCCGTTATCCCAAAATGAGGTGCCGACGTTTGGCCTTAGGGCGGCACAAACTTTGATTGTTAGTCCCGCTTGCAGCAACCGATCTTTGTAAGCCCCTGCGGCGTCTCTTCGCCCGCGGGGATTCTTGGGCTGTTGCTTCCCAGATACGCCTCTACATGTCGCGCGAACGCTTGCCACGACCACTCGTCTTTATCGGCCTCAAGCCGATCAGGAGAAATCGCGTTGAACAGGCACGGTGGAATCTCGTGCTCGTGCAGATTCTTGGCGATACAAGGCGTGCAGCCCTTGTCGTGGTTGACAGGGTTAAACGGGCATTTCCGGTCGTTGCATGTGCAAAACGCAACTGAGCTCATGGGGCTCCTTCCAGTCGGTCGGCTCTGCTGTAAAACGCTGCCGCATGTTAAAACAATAGGGCGTCATTGCTTAACAGAATATAGTCTTAGGGTGCTTGCGACTTAGGGGTTCTGCCGAGCGGCTGAATACCTCGGCGACCGACCTCTGAAGAAAACAAAACCGCCGCAATGAGGATTGTACTCATCGCGGCGGTTTTGTTTGACTGCTGTTTATTGTTCTCGGCTAGTACACCATACCCATGGCGTCCTGAACCTCGGCCAGAGTCTGCTCGGCAATCTCGTTGGCGCGACGGTTGCCCTCGTGCAGCACGTCCTTAACGTAATCCAGGTCGTTCTCGTAGCGCTGGCGACGCTCACGGATCGGCGCGAAGTACTCGTTGACAGCCTCGGTCACGTACTTCTTGAGCTGGCCGGAGCCGCCCATGCCGATCTCCTCGGCAATCTCGACTTCGGAACGGCCGGTGCAGATGGCGGCCGTCGAAAGCAGACCGGACACGCCGGGGCGGTTCTCGGGATCGAACGTGATCATGCGCTCGGAGTCGGTCTGGCTCTTCTTGATGCGCTTGGCCGTCTCCTCGGCGGTCATCGAGATGTTGATGGCGTTACCGTAGCTCTTGCTCATCTTGCGACCGTCCAGGCCCGGCAGCAGCGGGGTCTCGGACAGCAGTGCGTCGACCTCGGGGAACACCTTGCCGTAGCGGTTGTTAAAGCGGCGGGCGATGGTGCGGGTGAGCTCGATGTGCGGCAGCTGGTCGCGACCGACGGGCACCACATTGCCCTTGCAGAACAGGATGTCGCAGGCCTGGTGCACCGGGTAGGTGAGCAGAAGGCCGGTGAGCTCGTGGCCCGAGGCCTCCATCTCGGCCTTGACCGTGGGGTTGCGCGCCAGCTCGGCCTCGGAGACCAGCGACAGGAACGGCAGCATGAGCTGGTTTGCGGCGGGCACGGCGGAGTGCGCGTAGATCATGGTCTTGTCGGGGTCGATGCCGCAGGCAAGGTAGTCCATGACCATGTTGTACACGTTGTCCTGGATGTGCTCGGTCGTGTCGCGGTCAGTGATGACTTGGTAGTCGGCGATGAGCACGTTGGTCTTGGCGCCCATGTTCTGCAGCTCAACACGGCCCTTGAGGGTGCCGAAGTAGTGACCCAGGTGCAGACGGCCGGTGGGGCGGTCGCCGGTGAGCATGGTGAACTTCTCGGGCGTCTTGGCCAGGCCCTCGCGAATGGCGTTGCTCTTTTGCAGCGCGACTTCGTAGCTGTTCTCGTTTGGCATGATTGCTCCTAACGTATGTTCATGGGTCAAGATGATAACGCGTTTATTGGAGGGGCGGGTCGTAAGTAGGCGAGGGGCGGGAGAGCGGCGGCATGTGCGATGGGCGCGGCGTGGCTGCGCGTTTGGCCGGCGGCGCCTGGGCGCATCCTCGGCAGCTTACCCTAGCGCCTGTGGTGGCGCTCCTCCTTGCGTTCTTCCGCCGCCTGCTCCTCCTGCTTAAAGGCGGGGTCGTCGGGGGTGACGAGCTCGTCCTCGTGCGTGCGCTTGTTGTAATGGTGGCGCAGCACGGGCTCAAACAGATGTAGATGCTTGGCAAAGGCCGCCGAGCCAATGGCGAGCACGGTAAAGATGAGCACGCGCATGGGGACCTCGACCTGGTTAATCGCGGCGGCGCCGGCCGAAAGCATGATGCACCAGGCATAGATGAGGAGCACTGCCTGCTTTTGGTTGTAGCCCTCTTGGATCAGGCGGTGGTGGATGTGGCCCTTGTCGGCCTGCCCGATGCTAATGTGGGCGCGCTTGCGGCGCACGATGGCGCTAAACGTGTCGATGATGGGCACGCCGGCAACGATGAGCGGGATGATAAGCGAGGTGAGCGCGGCGGTGCGGCTCACGTTGAGCAACGAGATGGAGCCCAGCGCAAAGCCCAGAAGCAGCGACCCCGAGTCGCCCAAGAAGATGCTTGCGGGGTTGAAGTTGTATCGCAAAAAGGCCAGGCAGGCGCCAAAGAGCGCAATGGAGAGCGCGGCGGCGTCGATGCGGCCCGAGAGAACGGCCATCGAAAACATGGTGAACGACGCGATGCCGCAGATGCCCGTGGCCAAGCCGTCGAGGCCGTCGATGAGGTTAATGATGTTGGTGAATGCCACCAGATAGATCACGGTGATGGGGTAGGCGAGCCATCCGAGCATGATCTCGCCGGGGGCAAACGGGTTGACGATGACGCCGATCCGCAGGCCGCCGATACAGGCGATGAGCGCGGCGAGGACCTGACCGGCCAGTTTTTGTTTGGGCTTGAGCTGGAAGACGTCGTCGATAGCGCCGGTCGCAAAGATGACGGTAAAGGAGAGCGCCAGCATGGGATAGCTAATGTGAAGGCGCGGGTGCGGCACCAGGACGGGCGGCCAGCCTAGGTGCCAGGTGCCTAGGATTTGCACAATGCAGGCAACGACCAGGCCCAAAAACACCGCCGTTCCGCCCAAACGCGGGATGGGCTTGGTGTTGATGCGGCGCTTAGAAGGATAGTCGACGGCGTCGAGCTTAATTGCCAAGCGCTTGACCAGGGGCACCGTGAGGAAGGTCGTGATAAAGGCCGCCGCTGCCACGCATAGGTACGGTATGTAGCTCGGGGATGAAGCCATGAATCTAAAAACCGCCAAGCGTCGAAGGGAAAGGTCAGAAGAACGCCATGCGCAAAGGGCATAGCCGAATCATGATACTCGACCAAGGGGGGTGCATGGAATTGCACGCAGCGATAATCACGCGCTTACCAGATATTGGGATGTTGTCGATGGCTTGTCGGGATGCCGGCGGGGATCCATGTGGACTGTAATGGTGATTTTCGGCAAAAGAAAACCACCCCCCACGTTACGAAAATGAACCCACCTAAAACAGGTGGGTGCCCTCATCGACTGTTCCAGCGTCCTTAACAACGAAGGATACCTGTACTAAGTACGACTGTGTGGGCTCCCTAAATAAACGCGACGGTTCACCCAGTTGCTCCGCGGGGGGCGGAATACCTACATCATAAAGCGGCACTTTGTCGATTCCAGTCTTGACATTACAAAAATCGTGTCGGACGATTACGGCGCCTTAGGGACGGAGCCGTCTGTGCGGTCTGGCCCTTTACGTTTGAGCTGCTGAATCGTTGTTTTGGAGCATGTTTTTATGCCGACGTCGTTGACCGAACTTTTTTCGCCCGCCTGCCATTTGTGTCCGCGCCGTTGCGGTGCGGCGCGCGACGAGGGCGCGCGTGGCGTGTGCGGTGCTAACGACACGCTTAAGGTGGCCCGCGCAGCGCTTCATATGTGGGAGGAGCCGCCTATCTCGGGCGAGGCCGGCTCGGGCACGATTTTCTTTAGTGGCTGCTCGCTCAAATGCATCTATTGTCAGAACCACGAAATCTCAACGGGCAATTTTGGCCTTGAGATTTCGCCCGAGCGCTTGGTCGAGATTATGCTGGAGCTGCAGGAGCAGGGTGCCAATAACATCAACCTGGTGACGGCGACGCATTATGCTCACCTGCTGCCGGCCGCGATTGCCGCAGCTCGGGAGCGCGGGCTGGACATCCCGATCGTCTACAACACGAGCGGCTATGAGCGGGCGAGTGCCGTGGCAGCGCTCGGCGATCTGGTCGACGTGTGGCTTACCGACTTTAAGTATGCCGACGCGGGGCTTGCGCAGTCGCTTTCTCATATTAAGGACTACCCGCGCGTGGCCGTGTCGGGTCTGGCCCAGATGGCTCGCGAGATCGATCGCCGCGGGGGAGAGCTGGTGGACGAGGACGGGCTCATGAAGCGCGGTATGATCGTGCGTCACCTGGTGCTGCCGGGGCATGCCGACGATTCGTGCCGCGTGTTAGACCTGGTGTGGCAGACGGTGGGCGACGTGCCGATCTCGGTCATGAACCAGTACACGCCCAATGCGCTCATGCGCGAACAAGGCGGCGACCTGGCGCGCGCCGTGACGCGCGAGGAGTATGAGCAGGTGCTCGACCATGCCGACGACCTGGGCTTTACGACGATGTTTTGGCAAGAAGGCGGCGCGGTAGACGAGAGCTTTACCCCGGCGTTCGACACCACCGGCGTCCTCACCAGCGCAAAGTAGCGCGTTCGCCGATGATTTTTCTGGAACGGGGATTAAAAAAATCATCGAGAGGATCGCCTGCTCGAAAAGTTGTCAAAATAGCCGCGACCCAAAAAGACTGATTATTGGGCGTTGACAGTTGGCGAGCCGTAGGTAAAATATCGACTTGTCCTGGGGACGTAGCTCAGTTGGGAGAGCGCTGCCGTCGCATGGCAGAGGCCGAGGGTTCGACTCCCTTCGTCTCCACCCTTGGATTTGATAAGCCGCTGACATTGTGTCGGCGGTTTTTTTTAAAAGAAAGGGCTGTACCATGGCCGAGCTTGAGTCCCAACCACTGTCTGCCGAGGAGCGCGCCGAGTTGGAAGAGCTCCGCGCCGAGAA
>CAKUOD010000043.1 GCA_934668695.1 uncultured Collinsella sp.
CCCCACATCGATTAGAAAGAGTCCAATGGCTTCCACCAACTCCAACAAGGGTCGCGCCGTCGTGCTTTCCGCCGCGTGCGTCACCATGTTCTTCATCAGCTCCATCGCGCTGTATTCCGTCGTGAGCAAGAACCTGCTCGCCGTCTATCCCGAGTGGTCCAGCGCCCTTACCTGGGCTTTCCCGGTCTTCCAGACCATCATGGCCGTGACGGGCATCTTCGCCGGCCGCATCTCCGATAAGATCGGCCCCCGCAACGTCGTGATTGCCGCCGCCGTGTGCTACGGCGTGGGTTGGTTCATGTCCGGCACCGTCACCGAGCCGTGGCAGTTCTACCTGTGGTTCTCGCTCGTCGCCGCCGTCGGCAACGGCCTGGGTTACAACCCGGCACTCACCACGGGCCAGAAGTGGTTCATCGACAAGAAGGGCCTCGCCTCCGGCATCACCCTGGCCGCCTCGACCGCCGGCCCCGCCGTGCTGTCCCCGGTGCTCGCCTCGCTGCTCATCCCGAGCCTTGGCATCTTCGGCGCCCTTAAGGCGCTCGGCATCATCTTCTTTGTGATGATCGCCGCTTCCGCCCTGTTCCTGAAGGCCCCCGAGGCCGGCTGGCTGCCCGAGGGCTTCGAGGCCCCCAAGGGCGGCGCCCACGCCGGCACCTTCGGCGACCTCACCCCGGGCGAGATGGTCAAGACCCCGCGCTTCTGGGTGCTCATCATCACCTTCGCCTTCGCCGCCACCGCCGGCACCCTGCTCGTCGGCAAGGTTGCCTCCATCGCCGCCGTCCAGCTCTTCGCCGACCCCACGAGCGCTGCTGCCGTCGCCCTCGGCGGTGTGGTCGTCTCCGTCAACACCTGCGCCAACCTGGTCGGTCGTCTGTCCTTTGGCCAGATCATCGACAAGCTCGGTGCCTACAAGTCGCTGCTCATCAGCCTTATCGTCACCATCGTCGCGCTCGTCATCATGTCGATGAGCTTTACGCAGAGCATGTTCTTCGTGGCGCTCGCCCTGCTCGGCTTTAGCTTTGGCGCCCTGCTCGTCATCTACCCGCCGCTCACCGGTGGCGCCTTCGGCACCAGCAACATCGGCGTCAACTACGGCATCATGTTCCTGGGTTACGCCGCTTCCACCTGGATCAGCCAGCCCATCACCGCCGTGCTGTATCACGCCGAGGCCGGCAGCGCCGCCTACCAGCAGTCCTTCTACGGCGCCATCGTGATCGCCGCCATCGCCGTCGTGCTCACCGTCTACATGATGGTCTCCGACAGCAAGAAGAAGTCCGCCTAGTAATTGCCGATGTGACAAAGGGACTGTCCCTTTGTCACATTCCGCCACCAACAGTAAGGAGTCGAAATGTCTGAGCTCAACCCCGTCCGCATTGCCGTCATCGGCGCCGGCGCCATGGGCCGCAACCACATCCGCTTTGTCACCGAGGAGCCCGAGGCCGAGCTCGTCGCCATCGCCGACGCCTTTGAGGGCGCCCGCGCCACGGCTGAGGCCGCCGGCGTGCCGTTCTTTACCGATCCCGCCCAGATGATGGACGAAGTCAAGCCCGAGGCCGTCATCATCGCCACGCCCAACGACCTGCACCTGGGCGTCGCCCGCGAGGCCGTCAAGCGCAACATCGTTCCGCTGGTTGAAAAGCCGATCTCCAACGACCTCGAGGACGCCCAGGCCTTCGCCACCGAGGCCGAGACCGCCGGCGTGCCCGTACTCGTGGGTCAGCACCGTCGCCACAACCCCTTCGTCAACAAGGCCAAGGAGATCATCGAGTCCGGCGAGCTGGGCAAGCTCACTGTCTCGAGCTTCCACTACATGATCTATAAGAATGACGAGTACTTCGATGTCGAGTGGCGCCGCAAGAAGGGTGCCGGCCCGATCCTGGTCAACCTGGTGCACGACGTCGACCTGCTCCGCTACCTGCTGGGCGAGCCCGTTGCCGTCCAGGGCATGCAGTCCAGCGCCGCCCGCGGTTTTGAGACCGAGGACTCCGCCGTGGTCAACGTCCGCTTTGCCGACGGCGCGCTTGCGAGCATGACCATCTCCGACGCCACCGCCAGCCCCTGGAACTGGGAGGCGACCGCGCGCGAGGACCCGCAGTACCGTCCCTTCGACGCCGACGCCTACTTTATCGGCGGCACCAAGGGCGCCCTGTCGCTGCCCCGCCTGCACCAGTTCTCCTACGACGGCGCCTCTAACTGGCACAAGCCGCTGCAGATGGAGATCCCGGCCGTGGACCCGGCGCTTCCGCACAAGATGCAGCTCAAGCACTTTGTGAAGGTCGTCCGCCGCGAGGTCGAGCCCGTCGTGACGCCTGCCGACAACGTCAAGACGCTCACGCTGCTCAACGCCGTCAAGGAAGCCGCCGAGACCGGCCAGCTCGTCGAGCTGTAATGCCTTAAGAGCGGACCGTGGCAGAAACCCCATGCCGAGCCCCTCGGTCCGCCACAAATAAGCCCCTCTTCTTCGCCCCGCGAGCAGCCTCCTGCCGCGGGGCTTTTTTGACTACGTTGGTTATGATTTTCTTGGCCCGGGGGCTATTTTGCGCCTCGGCTTGAATCGTCCGCCACGAAATGGGCCCATCTACTACGTTTAGCCGACTACCCTCAACCATGCCAATTTTCGCGAAATCAAAACCGCAGGTAGACGGCTTGCCGATTTTCGGAAAAACCAGGTATGGTCGACCCATACGGGTCAAACGTAGTAGATAGGCCGTTTTCGTGGCACAGCCCTAAAAAACAGTCTTTTTGAGTAGTCTTTTTGGGACGGGGCTCTTTTAGCTACCCCGGCAGTCAATCGGCCAAACCGTTCACTTCATCAGCCGGGGTAGCTAAAAGAGCCCCGTCCCAAAAAGACTACTTGGGTGGAGGGGCGGGTGGTATCCTTGGTAGCTCTGTGCTGCAAACGCACCTTAAACGCAAGGAGTTCCATGGATCTTATCGCCCAGCTCGCCCGCGAGCTCAACCTTAAGGCCGCCAACGTCGAGGCGGCCGTCAAGCTCATCGATGAGGGCAACACCATCCCCTTTATCTCGCGCTACCGCAAGGAAGCCACGGGCGGCATGGACGACGTCGCCCTGCGCGCACTCGATGAGCGCCTGTCCTACCTGCGCAACCTCGAGCAGCGTAAAGACGATGTCATCCTGCTCATCGACGCCCAGGGCAAGCTCACGCCCGAGCTCGAGCAGCAGATTCGCGAGGCCACGCAGCTCCAGCGCGTCGAGGACCTCTACAAGCCCTACCGCAAAAAGCGCATGACCCGCGCACAGAAGGCTCGCGAGGCAGGCCTGGAGCCGCTCGCCAACATGATCATCATGCAGGTATCGGCCAAGGGCAGCGCGCTCGATGCCGCCGCGGCCTACGTCAACGAGGACGCCGGCTTCGACACGCCCGAGAAAGCGCTCGCGGGTGCGGCCGACATCGTGGCCGAAACGGTGGCCGAGGATCCCGAGAACGTCGCCGACCTGCGCGCCTTTACACAAAACACCGCCGACATCGTCGTCGAGGCCACCGACCCCGCCGAGAAGACTCCCTACGAGCCCTACTACAACTTTGACGAGCCGCTGCGCCGCATCCCCAACCACCGCGTACTGGCCATTGACCGCGGCGAGCGCGAGGGCAAACTCCGCGTGCGCGTGAACGTCGACGGCGCTGCCGCCACGGCGCGCCTCGGCAGCCGTTGGCCCCGACGCCAGGGCGTGTTTGCTCCCATCTTCGATGCCGCCATCGCCGACGGCTACAAGCGCCTCATGGCCCCATCGCTGGAGCGCGAGGCCCGCGCCAAACTCACCGTTCGCGCGCAGACCGAGGCCATCAACGTCTTTGCCAAGAATCTCGAGGGCCTGCTCTCGGCCCGCCCCGTCCGCGGCGCCCGCGTGCTCGCGCTCGACCCGGGCTACCGCACCGGCTGCAAGGTCGCCGTCATGGACGAGACCGGCAAGCTGCTCGACCACGGCGTGGTCTACCCCACCAAGCCGCGCCACGACGTCGCCGGCACCAAGCGCGAGCTCGCCCGCCTCGTCAAGAAGGACGGTGTCAACACCATCGTCATCGGCAACGGCACCGCCAGCCGCGAGACCGAGGAAGTCGTCTCGGAGTTCATTGCCGAGCAGGCGCCTGGCCTTCGCTACACCATCGTGAACGAGGCCGGCGCATCGGTGTACTCGGCCTCCGAGCTTGCAAGCCAGGAGTACCCCGACCTGGACGTCACCGTGCGCGGCGCCATGAGCCTGGGCCGCCGCCTGCAGGATCCGCTGGCAGAGCTCGTCAAGATTCCGCCCCAGTCCATCGGCGTGGGCCAGTACCAGCACGACCTTGACCAAGCCGAGCTTTCGCGCACGCTAGGCCACGTGGTGGAGGACGTCGTCAACCGAGTGGGCGTCGACGTCAACACCGCAAGCGCGAGCCTGCTGGGCTACGTGTCGGGCATCACGCCGAGCGTGGCCAAGAACATCGTTGCCTACCGCGAGGAAAACGGCGCCTTTACCGATCGCCGCCAGCTCAAGAAGGTCCCCAAGCTGGGGCCCAAGGCATATCTCAACGCCGCAGGCTTCCTGCGCATTAGCGGCGGCAAGAATCCGCTCGACGCCACAAGCGTCCACCCCGAGAGCTACGAGGTGGCGACGTCCGTCCTGGAGCGCGCCGGCGTGGCGGCCAGCGAGCTCAGCCGCGGCGGCGTGCCCGATATCGAGCGCCGCCTGGGCAGCATCTCGGCGCTGGCAAGCGACCTGGACTGTGGCACCCTGACGCTCATCGACATCGT
>CAKUOD010000044.1 GCA_934668695.1 uncultured Collinsella sp.
CCACCCAAAAACTCATCCAACATTAATCTTGGCTCAAGAATCGCTTAATCTATAACCTGCACTATAGAGTTCGACCAAGGGCGGGGCGGCGCCGCGCAACGCAGGCCGCCGAACGCAGCGCTCACGCCCGGGCAGTTCGCCCGGCGTCGCGCCCATCGAACGAAAGGACAGGTCATGGACGACCTCGAAAAAGTTGAAACCATCCGCACCAAGTGCAGCGTGAGCTACACTGATGCCAAGGCCGCACTCGACGCCGCCGACGGTAACGTTCTGGATGCCATCATTTGGCTCGAGTCGCAGGGCAAGACCCAGACCACGTCGGCGCACGCCGCCACCGAGTCCGCGCCAGTCGATGAGCCCTCTGCCGAGATGGTCGCCGCGCAGGCAGCCTACGAAAAGTCGAGCGAAAAGACCGACTTCTCCAAGAAGATGGACGGCGTGTGGGAGTACCTCAAAAAGCTCTTCCGCCTGAGCCTGGACACCAAGTTTATTGCCACGCGCCGCGACGCGATCATCCTCAACATTCCCATCCTGATCCCCGTCGTCGCGCTGTTTGCCTGGGGCGCCACGATATGGCTGATGCTGATTGGCCTGTTCTTTGGCATGCGCTACCGCATCGACAGCGACGGCGACGTGCCCGGCAGCATCAACAACCTTATGGATAGCGCTGCCAACGCCGCAGACGACATCAAGCAAAATCTCAACGACGACAAGTAATCGCAGACGGGGGGGCACGCATGGCACGGATCTTGATCGTAGAGGACGAGGAGAAAATCGCCCGCTTTGTGACGCTCGAGCTGGAGCACGAGGGCTACCAGGTGGAACACGCCGCCGATGGCCGCACTGCCGTGGACCTGGCGCTGGAGCGCGACTACGATCTGATTCTGCTCGACGTGCTGTTGCCGCAGCTCAACGGCATGGAGGTCTTGCGGCGTGTCCGCAAGCACAAGGATGTGCCGGTGATCATGGTCACCGCGCGCGATGCCGTGATGGACAAAGTGGCCGGGCTCGATGCCGGCGCCGACGATTACCTGAC
Source organism: uncultured Collinsella sp. (assembly GCA_934668695.1). The sequence continues at coordinate 1,037 of CAKUOD010000044.1, forward strand.
CAAGCCATTTGCGATTGAGGAGTTGTTCGCAAGGATCCGTGTGGCGCTGAAGCGCTCGGAGGCCGTGCGGGCGGCTTCGGGCGTTGGCGGCGCCCGCGCCGGGGCGGGTATGGCGGGCGGCGCGGCCGGGAGCGCCGTTGCGATGCCCCCGGCAACCGACACGGTCCAGACCGCTGCCACGCCCTCCCCCGCCACGCTCACCGTTGACTCGGTTGCGCTCGACCCCAACCGCCGCGAGGTCACGGTCACAGGCTCGCCCATCGTGCTGACTGCCCGCGAGTTCGACGTGCTCGCCCTGCTTATGGCGCACGCCGGTACCGTGCTCACGCGCGAGCGCATCGCGCACGAGGCGCTGGGCTACGAGTACGTGGGCGACACCAACAACGTCGACGTGCACATCGCGCACCTGCGCGCCAAGATCGAAGACGCCGGCAGCGCTCGCATCATCCAGACCGTGCGCGGGGTGGGCTATGTCTGCCGCGCGTAACGCCGAGACCAAGCGCGTCACCTCCATCGCACGCGCCATCAACTGGAGCTATATGTGGCGCCGCCTGATGAGCTACGTCTGGCTCGACCTGTTGCTGTTGGTTATTGCGGCGGCGATCCTCGTCTATGGGTACAACCAGACGCTGCCCGATGGCGCGTTTACCGCGGGATGGATCCCCGGCGCCACCGTTCACGGCATGTCGCTGAAGCCCGCGCGCGGCTGGGACCTGATAACGCTCGCCTATACCGTCGAGCTTGCGCGTACCACCAAGACTTTCCCCCTCGCGCAGGACCTCGTCGCGCTATGGCCTCTCTACCTTGTCGTTGTGGGTTGGCAGGTCATCAGCGTGCTCAACATGCTCGGCGGCGCCCGTCGCGTGCGCCGCACCATGGCGCCGCTTAACGACCTGGCGCTGCGTGTGGACGAGCTCGGCCGCATGCAGCTCGCCGGCGGCAAAATGGAAACGCTGGAGCAGGCCATCGAGCGCGCGAGCGTCGACTCGCCGAGCGTCACCACCGGCGACGCCGACTTGGCGAGCATCGAGGTCGCGCTCAACCGCCTGTTACGCCAGATGCAAGAGGCCAAGCTGCAGCAGATGCGCTTTGTCAACGACGCGAGCCACGAGCTGCGCACGCCCATCGCGGTGAT
>CAKUOD010000045.1 GCA_934668695.1 uncultured Collinsella sp.
GGTGGACGGCACCGAGCCGTCGTCGAGATTGAAGAAGGGGGAGGCCTCGCGGCCTCCCCCTTTTTTGCGTTTACGGGCAACATTCCTTATGCAATTAAATCAATTTAATCATCCACCGCTGAATATAGACGTTCACCGTTCTTTGGTCGGTTCTCTGTTCTCAATGGACTAATATTTGCTTTAGCGCACTGCTGCGCTTGTCCTGTTTTTACACGGGTCGTTTTATTGATTATGACGGAAGGACTCACATGGCAGATGTTCATGAGCTGCTTGATACTTGGATTGCCAATGTCAAGGACGAGGAGCTCCTCGCTGAGCTCAACACGATGAAGGAGCAGGGTGATGAGGACGCCATCACCGACGCTTTCTTCCAAGATCTCGCCTTCGGTACTGCCGGTCTTCGCGGCACTATCGGTGCGGGCACTAACCGTATGAATATCTATACGGTCGGTCGTGCGACCCAGGGATTCGCTGACTACCTCAATGCGACCTTTGAGCATCCGACGGTCGCCATCGCTCGCGATAGCCGCAATAAAGGTGAGCTGTTCGTTAAGACGACGGCTGCCATTCTTGCAGCAAACGGCGTGACTGCTCTCGTGTATCCCAAGATTTCTCCTGTGCCGACGCTTTCCTGGGCCGTCCGTGATCTTAAGTGCTCCGGTGGCATTTGCATGACCGCTAGCCATAACCCAGCGCCGTATAACGGCTATAAGGCCTATGGCCCCGATGGCTGCCAGATCACCAGCGAGGCCGCCGATGCAATTTCTAAGGCTATCGCCGAGACCGATACATTCACCGGCGTGAAGTCCATGGACTTTGATGAGGCTCTTGAGCAGGGTCTGGTCAAATGGATCGACGACTCGTGCCTCGAGCGTTATTACGACGCCGTTCTCGCTCGCGGCGTGACCAACCTTTCTGCCGAGGAGATTGCCGGCGCACCGCTCAAGCTTGTCTATACGCCGCTGAACGGTACCGGCCTCATTCCTGTTACCACGGTGCTCGAGCGCGCTGGCATCACCGATGTCACGGTTGTTCCCGAGCAGAAGGAGCCCAACGGCGATTTCCCGACCTGCCCGTATCCCAACCCCGAGATCCGTCAGGCCATGCAGAAGGGTATCGACCTGTGTGAGCAGGTTCACCCCGATCTGTTGCTCGCAACCGATCCTGACGCCGACCGCGTTGGCGTTGCCGTCAAGAACGGCGATGACTACCTGCTGCTGACCGGTAACGAGATGGGCGTTCTGCTGCTCGACTATATCTGCAAGACGCGCGCCGCTCGTGGCGAGGACCTCACCAAGAAGGTCGCCGTCACCACAATCGTGTCCTCCGCCATGGTTGATGCCCTGGCTGCCGAGTACGGCTTTGAGCTCCGCCGCTGCCTGACGGGCTTCAAGTACATTGGCGACATCATCACGTCGCTTTCCGACGCCGGCGAGGTCGATCGCTTTATCTTCGGTTTCGAGGAGAGCTATGGTTACCTGGCTGGCGATCACGTGCGCGACAAGGATGCCGTCAGCACCTCGCTGCTGATTTGCCAGATGGCTCAGTATTACAAGCTGCAGGGCAAGAACCTTGCCGACGCTATGCATGAGCTGTATGAGAAGCATGGCTATTATCACAACAAGACGATTTCGCTGAGCTATCCGGGTGCCGAAGGTGCAGCAAAGATGGCTGGCATCATGGCCGGTCTGCGCGAGAACCCGCCCGCAGAGCTCGCCGGGTCCAAGATCGAGGCCGTCGTTGACTACAACACCTGCGTGAACGGTCTTCCGAAGGCTAACGTCATTGAGTTCGACCTTGAGGGTGGCAACAAGGGTATTGTCCGTCCTTCCGGTACCGAGCCCAAGATCAAGCTCTATATCTTTGCCAAGGGCGCAGACGCCGCCGAGGCGGATGCAGCGCTTGACGCAATCGAGGAGTCCGGCCGCAAGCTGCTGGCCTAAGGTTTAAAAAGCCTATTCCTATATATAGACAGGGGAGGGGATCTTGGAAACAAGGTCCCCTCTTTTAATT